>NZ_JBLTIO010000004.1:0-58904 GCF_057319745.1 Rickettsia sp. MAE-05 | reverse complement strand
TAAAAAAACATCGCGTGTACTGCTTATAGACCTTGATCCTCAGGCTCATTCTAGTTGTATATATTGTCCGGAAACAGTTTCATACGATAAAACAATTGCTACTGCTTTTATTAATAAGAAGATAGATATTAATAATCTAATATTAGAAGCAATAGTACATAATGAAAAATTAAATAATTTAAAAATTATTCCTTCTAATATAAAACTTGCAACTGTTATTGAGCAAATTAGTAGTACCGTTTACAGAGAAAGAATATTACAAAACCACTTAAATACTATAAAAAAAGATTATGATTACATAATTCTAGATTGCCCACCAACGCTAGGCATTTTAGCCGTAAATGCTATATATTGTGCAAATTCAATAATTATCCCTACAAATTATGGGAGGTATTCACTAGATGGGATGGCTGACTTATTAACAGCAATACAGGAAATCAAAGAGGAACATAATTATAAATTTTTTATTTTAAAAAATTTATATGAACAAAAAAATTCTCAAACTAATAGGTACATTAATGAACAGTTAAATGCTTTGGATAAACATTTATTAACGACTATTATTCGAAAAAATGAAGCAATTAACCAAGCCCAAATTAATAACCTTCCTATACAAATATTTAATAGTTCTTCAAAAGGCGCACAAGATTTTAGCCTACTAGTAGAAGAGGTAATACATTATGCATAAATCTAAAATAAACCCATTAACAGAAAGTAAACTTTCAAAAACTGTTGCAAAAATAATTGCAGAAAAACCTATAGAAAAAAGTGGCTTTATTACCTCATCCAATAACAAAACAACTCATTATAAGACAAAAACATTTCGTTTAAGACAACTAGACGCAGAAAATCTTATAAAAATTGTTAAAGTAATTAATAATCATAATCATAGAAAAATATATTCAGATTCTGAAGTTATTAGAGGCTTAATTAATTTTATATCAGATAACTTAGATGCTAATATAAAAAAACTAACCAGCTATATCAATTCCTCTTCATAACACAATAATATTACCTATGTATTACTAATGTAATACGGATATTATATAGTGTAGTTAAAAATATTACAAAAAGTATAAATAAGTAATATTTTTTGTTGTATTATAAAAATAACTGTTGTAGTGTGTATTACAGTTTGAATTAAAAATGATTTATCTCAGTGAACAAGAAAGCTACTTCTGATGGGAAAGTTAAAATTTCAATTAATATCCCTGAAAGATTATTAATAGAATTAGATAATTATAGGACTCAGGAAAATCAGGACCGGTCTATTTGGATTACTAGTGCTATAATGGAAAAATTAGCGTCTATAAAATTACAGAAGCATAAGGAATAAACTATAGGAGTTAAGTTTCTAAATACTATAGAAACCCAACGCCCACAAGGATGAAGATATTTTAAATAAAATGCGTCCAACATTTTGCTATCTACATCTATATGTGTACCACTTTTTTATCAAAAAGTCAAGGTTTTTAGGTACTTAGCTCCATAAAAGGAGCATAAAATGCAATTATTTTATCCACTTGGGTTACCAAGTGAGAATATAGGTATACATAAATACCATGATACCACAAAGAATCAATCATACATCCCATAACTGGGTGTATTTTATCACATATATTATCTAGTCTAGAGTTATCTTCTCTTGAGAAGATGTACTATATCTTAGCTGATTCTATTTCTTGTATTAACTCCTCTAAAGGACGTAATAGATCTATATCTCTACCTGCTAAAAGCTGGTCTTCTAGGTTATCTTGTTCTAAATCTGGTCATGCCTCCATATTGCAGTTACGCCTATTAAAAAGCTATACGTTCAATAAGAGTACCAATAACCTTATCATGAATATCCAATGACTTGGAAAAGCAGATTGTCTTACGTGCAAGCCTCTTGCATCTCGTTCTAAGGTTCAAGTTACTTCGTTCTATCCGTTGAGTGTATTTTTTACTGATAATATGCTTTTTTAGGGTCTAATAACCTAGCATAACTCCCCCATCCATCTGTATAGTAAAAAGTCACCTTGAAATTCTCTAGTTTTTTCAGTAATGATTCTAATGTGCTATCACATCTTGTACCAAACGTATAAGCAACTTTTAACGAAATCTTATCCAAGGCATACCAAAGCCATCGTTGTCTGGATTTATTCTGTACATAAGACCATTGTTCATCTATCTCAGGAGCAATAATTACTTCTGTTGTACTGATAGAATGATTTATTGTTTTTAATACTAGATTTTTTTAAAACACGGATAACTGTATTGATACCCACTTTTAATACTCTTACTGTATCTCTAACTCCAGAGCCGTTGATTGACATTTCTACTATTTGCTCCTTAACTCCAGGCTTAGATGCATTATTAATATACTCCAATTGAAAATATCGATTACACCGCTTGCATTGATATCTCTGTTGTTTTGAAATTGAATATCCTGACTTTATTACTTCTTCTGTGTTGTTACAATATCTACACTTAACATCTATTTTTGCCATAACTCCTTAACTATAATTCTCTCTTATTACTGTTTGAGGATTATAGACTATTTACTCTAAACTGCAATACGGAGGCACGACCGTTATTACTTCCGGCATAAGAGCCTCCTTTATATTTTGCGAGATATTATCTGCATGATCTATTAATAACATCTTATATTGTAAATCTAATTCGCTTGAATTATTAGTATTACGGAAGTAATTTTTATTTACTGATATACTTTTGCTGAGTATATTTTTAGAAGCTTCTATAAGTTCTTTTTGCCCTTTCTCTTCTTTATTTTTTAACTCTTCAAATAAATTTTGTAAACCGTCTGAAAAATCTCCGGCATTATCAAGGTATAAAAATTTACTTTTATAATCTCTTGTGCTTTTTGATTAGAAGCTTGTTGAACTTTTTGTTTCTCTTGCATTGCTCTTAGAATGATATTTTTATCTAATGAATTAATCACATCATAAAAATTTTTCATTTCATCTAATTTTTCTCTAGGTTCTTTTATTTTTTGTAATCTTTCTCTTAATTCTTGAAATTTATCCCATTCATGTTGTTCAAGAAAAATTCCTCTATTTTTGTATTTTTAGCATTAGGGCTTCCTCCGCTACTCAGGATTTTATTTCTAGCTGCCTGTAATCTAGATGATTGATGAGAGTTGATATTATTAATCAAATCTAAAATTTCTTTTGATGTCTTATTAAATTCTTCATTATTAGTTGGATTTTTGATTGTTTCTTGAACTGCTTCCCTTAATTTTATTATCTCTTCTTTAAGGCTAAGCTCTACTTTTTGTTGACTGTGTGTTATAGCTTGTGCGTTTTTTTGTGAGGTAAGTATTTTTTTATCTTGCTGTATATTTAAGTTACTTTTCCCTACTTTCTGAACAACTTCTTCCATCAATTGCAATAGATTAATGTTGCTCTTTATTTCTAATCCTTGCTCATTAGTGATCGGTAATGAATTACTTAGTCTTAATAATTCTGAAAAATCTGAATATTTTTATCAGTTGCCACTTTGTTTGCTACTTTGAAGTTAGCTTGTTGCTGAGAAACATACGGTCCAGGCTTTCTAGGGTCTATTTTGTTTATTAGAGCTTCTATAAAATTAGTTGTACGTGTTATAGCTAGTTTATCTGCTTCTAAAATATTATTTAAATTAGTATTTTTTATTAAATAAAGATTTCTTATTAGCCGGTCTAATTCATTCTTATGTTTCATAATTTATTAATAAAAATAAACCAAAATGTAATACCATTTATGTTAAATTAACAATACTAATAATTAGTATTAATTCAATATTTTAAATCTTGTTGCATTTGTGCTTCAATAATATAATTTTATCATTTATTTTATCGTCTCAATAAGTTTTTTACTCCCTCAACTGATTTGTCGAATAATGCTTTTTCTTCTTTAGTTAGCTGTAGTTCTACTACTTTTATGACGCCTTCTTTACCTATAATAATAGGTACTCCGACATATAAATCATTAACCCCATATTCACCTTGTAGATAAGCGGCACAAGTTAGAATTTGACGTTTATCTTTTAAATACGCTTCAAGCATTTCTATTGCTGAGGCTGCAGGGGCATAATAAGCAGAACCTGTTTTAAGTAATGCAACAATCTCACCGCCGCCGTTTCTAGTACGATCGATTATTTTTTCAATATTCTCATTACTTGATAAGCCCATTTTTATTAGGTCGGGTATCGGTACGCCCGATATTGTAGAATATCTTGCAAGAGGTACCATTGCATCACCATGACCGCCGAGAACCGTGCTATTAACATTGCTCACCGATACTTTAAACTCTTGGGCAAGAAAAAGATTAAATCTTGATGAGTCAAGTACGCCTGCCATACCTATTACTTTATTATGAGGTAGTCCGCTTTCTTTAAGCATGACATATACCATAACATCAAGCGGATTGGTAATTACTATTACAAAAGCATTCGGAGCATATTTTTTTATATTTTGTGCTACGTCTTTCATAATTTTGGTATTAACGCTAATTAAATCGTCTCTACTCATTCCTGGTTTTCTTGGTAAACCGGCAGTAATAATTATTGCATCAGACCCTTCAATATCTTTATAGTCGTTTGTGCCTTTTATTTTGATATCAGATCCGGCTATTGTACCGGCTTGCATGAGATCCAATGCTTTTCCTTGCGGTACTCCTTCAGCCACATCAAATAACACGATATCACCGAGTTCTTTAAGGCTAATTAAGTGAGCAAGCGTACCACCTATGTTACCGCTACCTATTAATGAGATTTTTGGATTTTTTTCATTATTCCCTCTACAAATATTAAATATGCCTATTACTATATTACAAATAGATTCAAGAAAAAAGAATTTTTAAATTATATTATTAATTGGTTAATTCATAAAAATTAACCATTCACATTGACTTTATTAAAATAGATTAATATAATGCCGAATCGAAAATACCATGAAACATGGAATTTTAATAAAATAACTAAAAAAAGAAGATAAATATGCCTAAAATTTCTAAGTTAATCAATATTTTTAAATCTTGTATAGGAAAGGGAGTAATGCAAAGAATGTAAAACCGTTCCAGATGTGTTTCATGATTTACGCATTAGTATTAACAATAGTCTTAATAGTAAAGATGTAAGCTTTGATACGGTAGATAGCCCAGAAAACAAAAGTACCCTACATCATGTAACTGACCTAGTAGAACTTAAAGAGTTACTTCAAAAAAATATTGATCCTAATATACAAGATGAGAATGGTTATACTGCTTTAGAAGTTACAGGTAATTTTGAAAAAGCCAAAATGTTACTTGAATATGGTGCTACGGTGAATGACTATAAACAGATGGGTAAAGTATTATATTACTGTGGTCGTAACTCAGTAGAAAACAAAATTATTCTTTCACTATTAATGTATAATAATGCTAATACCAACTTTACAAAAGCAAACTTGGTAAGACAATGTAAAGAACCACATGAAGAGGCAGAGCGGTTAATAAAACGAATTGAAAAAATAAAGGGCTTAATATATCAAAGTAAAGAAGTAGAAACGTTAAGAGTATATGTTGATAGATTGCAGAACTTAAAAAATAAATATGAAGAAGCAAACCAAGATATTTCAAAAATAATATTAGATTATATTGAAAATCAAGAGAATGATAGTTTAAAAGCTAAACTTGTTACTACTTGTCAAAATCTAGGGTTAATCGAAGATTATTCGGAAGTAGCTCAAGAAAATGCATTATATAAGTGCTTGGATGAGGCTTTTGATTTACTTGATCAAGGATTAATAGGAGAGGATGCTCAAAATACAGTAGTTTGAGCAACTATTACGTGGATCGATTTAGTGGTCAAGCCGATCTTGTTGTATGGCTTGTTTTATGTCATTCCCGGGTCATGCCTCCATATTGCAGTTACGCCTATTAAAAAGCTATACGTTCAATAAGAGTACCAATAACCTTATCATGAATATCCAATGACTTGGAAAAGCAGATTGTCTTACGTGCAAGCCTCTTGCATCTCGTTCTAAGGTTCAAGTTACTTCGTTCTATCCGTTGAGTGTATTTTTTACTGATAATATGCTTTTTAGGGTCTAATAACCTAGCATAACTCCCCCATCCATCTGTATAGTAAAAAGTCACCTTGAAATTCTCTAGTTTTTTCAGTAATGATTCTAATGTGCTATCACATCTTGTACCAAACGTATAAGCAACTACTTTTAACGAAATCTTATCCAAGGCATACCAAAGCCATCGTTGTCTGGATTTATTCTGTACATAAGACCATTGTTCATCTATCTCAGGAGCAATAATTACTTCTGTTGTACTGATAGAATGATTTATTGTTTTTAATACTAGATTTTTTAAAACACGGATAACTGTATTGATACCCACTTTTAATACTCTTACTGTATCTCTAACTCCAGAGCCGTTGATTGACATTTCTACTATTTGCTCCTTAACTCCAGGCTTAGATGCATTGCACGACCGAGGATATTAGCTTTTATGAAAATCTGCCTGAGAAGTTTGATTATTTTATTCAAAGCTGGGATACGGCAATTAAGATTTTCGAAGATTCCGATTATAGTGTTTGTACTATATGGGGAATTTTAGATCAGAGATATTATCTAGTATCATTAGTACGGAAAAAGATTAATTATCCCGAGCTTAAAAATATAACGGAAAAATTAGCTAGAGAATATCAGCCGAGGTTTATATTAATTGAAGATAAAGCAAGCGGTCAACAATTGATTCAAGATATAGGGTTTTTAGGCGATAATATTAGAGTGATCGGGATTAAGCCAAGGTTCGATAAAATTACAAGATTCGCCTCGGTAGTTCCTTTATTTCAATCAGCTAGTGTTTTAATACCAAAACAATCAAGCATAGTTTTAAAGGAATTACTGAATTTTCCCCATATTAAAAATGACGATATAGTGGATTCCGTTAGCCAGTTTTTGAATTTTATGAAAGATAAATCGTTTAAATATCCTGCAAGGATTAGGAGTTTAATATAAAAATAGTTGCTTTTTTGTATGGATGTTGGTAGTATTACAGCGGTTTAGTAGTGGCTTTAAAAACGTCATTGCGAGGAAAGGCGAAGCCTTGACGCGGCAATCTCAGGAATTTTGTGCTGCTTCATGGGATTGCCACGCTCCTTTTAGTCGCTCGCAATGACGATAGACATAATAAAAACAACCAAGGCTGGGTAGCAAAGTGGTAATGCCGTGGACTGCAAATCCTCTATTCGTCGGTTCGATTCCGACCCTGGCCTCCATATAAAAATCATAAAATCTTATGGAATTTATTTCGCAATTCCTAGAAATGCTCTTAGCTGAGCGAGCATTATCAAAAAACTCCATACTTAGCTATAAGCGTGACCTATTCGATTTTCAAAATTATCTTGCTAAACAAAGATTATCCGAATTAAATATTACCACAGAGAATGTTAGAGATTGGATTGAATATCTAGCAAGTAATGATTTACAAGCACGTTCAATTAACCGAAAAATATCGACTATAAAAAGCTATTATGAATTTTTAATTAGCGAAAATCATACTGCCTTTAATCCGGTTCTTAACGTAGATTTACCGAAATATCAAAATAAACTTCCCGAAATATTGTCTATAGATCAAATTAAATCGTTACTTGAATATTGCTCGCAAGATAATTCTCCTGAAGGTATACGTCTTAATGCTATGATTCATTTGCTTTATGCTAGCGGCCTTAGAGTCTCGGAGCTTGTTAGCCTTAAGCTTACGGATATTCTGACTAATAAAACTTCTAAAGGAGAAGTAAGAAAAATATTTTCGGTACTTGGTAAAGGCAATAAAGAAAGAGTCATAGTAATAAATGAACAGGCAGTTATCTCTATTGCTAAATATCTTGCAATTAGAGATGTTTTTGTGAATAAAGCTAAACCAAAAAATCTCATTTATTTATTTCCCTCATCAGCTTTAGCAGGTTATATGACTAGGCAAAATTTTGCAATTCTGTTAAAATCTGCTGCTCTTTATGCCAATCTTAACCCTGACCATATTTCTCCTCATATATTACGCCACAGCTTTGCAAGTCATTTACTTGAGGGCGGAGCAGACTTAAGGGTAATTCAAGAGTTACTCGGTCATGCTGATATATCAACTACCCAAATATATACTCATCTTCAAACTAATCATTTAAAAAAAGCATTATTGCATCATCCCCTTAACAAAGATTAATTTATCTTAATCTTTTATAAAGTGCTTGTTAATATTTTTTAACTAAATATAATACGCCTTTTTAATTTAAGGAATAAATTATATGAAGCTAAAAGAAATTATGCTCTCTTGTATTAGTAAACCTAGAGAAATTGAAGAAAAATATCCTAGATTAGCTCAAAAGAAAGAATCAGGATTCAATGTTTATTCCGGGTTAGGTCAAAGAAACTTAGAAAGAGAAGAATTATGTGATGAAGCATCACATAATTTAGCAAATTTAGTTATCCAAGAAATAGATAACGAAAATTTTGATTTTGGGATTTTACAAAAGATACAGCAGGCTTTTAGCATTGCAAGTAAGCAAAAACAAAGAAAAGCTTTTATAAGTTTTTTAGATAAAGAGCTTAATAAAGAGCAATTACATAAACTCAGTCAAGCAATAATGAAAAATGCAGATAAATTAATGCCGGATGATGATCCTAATTTCGTTTGTCGTACTACTAATAATAAAGTTTTTCAAGAAATATTATTATTGCAAGCAGAAAGAAACAATTTTGCTGTAGAAGTTGATAAAAAAGGAACTTTAAAATTAACTTTCCTAGCAAGATACTTGAACTTTACAAGTTATTAGTAGATAACTTTTATTTGAAAAACTTTGAAAAAGAGGAATTACAGAAAAAATTATATCAGGAATTATTCCATGATTGTCAAATTCCTTTTGAAGAACTAATTGAAAAAGAGGAATTGCAGAAAAAATTGTATCAAGAATTGTTCCATGATTGTCAAATTCCTTTTGAAGAATTAATTGAAGAAGTAAGTTTTTTTGAAAATTTTATTGAATGCTTAAAAGAATTTAATATTAAAAATAGCTTAGCACAAAGCATAATGTTTTTACTTGTAAGTAAATATATCGAAGAACATGATGTAGCAAGAGAATTATTTAAGTCAGAGAGGTTTAAAAAAGTAAGTGAATTAGAAAAATTTAAACCATACTATGATATTAATAAGGGCGATGAAGTAGATAGTTATGTATTTAATTCTATATTAAATGATGTAAAAGGTGTTTATATTAGCAATTTAGCATCTTCAAATATATTAGAGCTAGTAAATCATAGTCAACCAGATGGTGAGATAGTATCAATAGAAATTCTAGGAAATAGCGAAAGTCCAGTATGACTTTCTAGATACTGTCTTAAAGTTTTGATTATAAATATAGTAAAAACCTCTAGAAATTAATTTAATCTATCATTAATATTTAAATAATTATAAGTTAGATTAATATTAAATATGGCTACAAAAAATAAAAAAGAAACAGTGAATACTGAAACAAAAAATTTAGCAAATTTAGTTATCAAAGAAATAGGTAACGAAAATTTTGATTTTGATGTTTTGCAAAAGATGCAGCAGGCTTTTAGTACTGCAAGTAAGCAAAAACAAAGGGAAGCTTTTATAAGTTTTTTAAAAAAAGCTTAATAAGGAGCAGTTACATAAGCTCAATCAAGCAATAATGGAAAATGCAAATGAATTAATGCCGGATAATGATCCTAATTTTGTTTGTCGTACTCCTAATAATAAAATTTTTCAAGGAATATTATTGTTGGAAGCAAAACGCTCAGGTATGAAAGCAAAATTTAATGATAAAGGAGAATTACAATCTCTTGATGTAAAAGATATAACCCAGGAAATATTAGATCACTATCGTATTTTACAAGAAAAATTTTATCCTAAAAGAAATTCTAAAGATTTAGTAGATAGTAGAATAGCTCAAAGTATTAATTTTTTATTATATGCTCCTTTTTCGAGAATCAGAAATATATGAGAAAATATATAAAAAATCACCGGAAGAAGCATTGAAAATAGAAGGAGGAATAGCTGCTCCTAACGGTAAGTATGTTAAACAATTAGTAGATGCTAAAATAGGAACCAATATACATTTTAATACCAAAGAAAATTTAGAAAATAAAGCAAGTGAAGGAAAAGAGACTAAGATATCTTCAATAATTGAAAAAGCAATAACAACACTCGAGAAAGACAAAAAGGTAAGTATTGAAGATAAGAGACGAGAAGAAATAAAAAGGCATTTATCTAAATCCTTAGAAGGAGCTTCTGATTATATATTAACATTCAAAAAAAATGATTTAGTAGATATAATACATCAAGAATTAGATAAAAGACAAACTTGGTGGTCAAAGATTGTTAATTATATAAGTATAAAATCATATTCTATTTCTAAAGAAAATCTTGAGAAAATAGGAAAAATAGTAAATAGTGAAATTAAAAATTCTCATACTCCTTTAAAGGTAGAAGTACAAGAACAGTTAAAACAAATCTCAAAAGAGTTAAATAGATTAAATAATCCCGCATTGCCGTCAGAAGCTAAAAAGGTTCAGGCAAAATCCAAAAAACCGCCTGTTCCTCCAAAACCCGAACACCTCAAAAAAAGAAATCATAGTAAGGGGTAATTTTGTTGTATTTGATTTTTCGTCATTGCGAGGAAAAATTGTAAATTTTGACGAAGCAATCTCGTGCCAAAGTCCTGAGATTGCCACGCTCCTTTCCAGTCGCTCGCAATGACGATTCGGTGTCCACACAAACAAACCTTTCGCAAGAATGACATCAACTCCTACAATAATTTATTACTTCCCATAATATTGTAACCGCAATCTACATAATGAATTTCACCGGTAACACCTTTAGATAAATTACTAAATAAATATACTGCTGCTCCTCCTACATCTTCTTGGGTAGTATTACGTTTTAGCGGTGTGGTTGCAGCGTGAGATTTAAGCATAGTACTGAAATCACCTATTGCACTAGATGCTAGAGTTTTGATAGGTCCCGCCGAAATAGCATTTACTCTAATATTATTTTCTCCCAAATCGTTTGCTAGATATTTTACACTAGCCTCAAGTGCAGCTTTAGAAATCCCCATTACATTATAATTAGGTATAACTTTTTCAGCACCGTAGTAAGTTAACGTCACAATGCTTCCCCCGTCATGCATTAAGGCTTCTGCGGACCTTGAGAGTTCTAAAAGAGAGTAACATGATATATGTAAAGAATTATGAAAATTTTCTAAGCTAGTATCAACATAACGTCCTTTTAATTCATTTTTATCAGCAAAAGCCATACCGTGAAGTAAGAAATCGAAGCTACCCCATTTCTCTTTTATATCATCAAATAAATTACTAATTGATTTTGGATTCGTAACATCAAGTTCGCTAACAAAATTACAACCTATTTCCTCAGCGAGTGGTTTAACTCGTTTTTCTAGTACTTCCGATTGATAAGTAAACCATAGCTCTGCTCCGTGTTTTTTAGCAAGCTGTGCAATCGCCCATGATATTGACATATTATTTGCAATACCTGTAATTAAGCCTTTTTTTCCTTGTAGTAATCCTGTAGTCATTTATTTACTCATTATATTAAAACTTGCTGAAATGATAGCATGATGTATTATTTTGTAAACAAATAATCGATAAAAATGTATAAACCTAAAATCATATGTTTACTGCTAGGTATGTTAAGCGGTTTAGTTTTTGCTCCGACTTTTTTTATACCGGCATTATTAACGTTATCTTACTTATGTTATATAGTTCAAAAATCCGCAAATTGGCAAGAAGCCGCAAAATTTGGTTATTTATTCGGTTTTGGACATTTTTTAAGTGGAATATATTGGATAAGTATAGGCGTTAGTGTTTATATTGCTGATTTTTGGTGGGCAATTCCTTTTGCGTTATTTGGGCTACCTATAGTTTTAGCTTTCTTTATATCGGCAAGCTGCACGCTTAGCTTTTTTGCTAAGAATAATAAATATTATCAATTTATATTTTGCATATGTTGGGTATTATTCGAGTGGGTACGTTCGTGGATTTTTACCGGTCTTCCTTGGAATTTGATCGGTTATGCTTTCTCGTTTTCAGATATTTTAATACAGCCTTTAAATATAATAGGGATATATGGACTTAGTTTTATAGTTATATATATTTCTACATCAGCTTATCCTTTATTTAGCAAGCAATTTACTCAGTTAAAAATATTACTAGCTAGTTCAGTCTTAATATTAACCGCAATTGTTATTTATGGCAGCATAAGGCTAAGTAATAACCCTACAAATTTCACTGATATAAAAGTACGATTAGTGCAGCCTTCAATTCCTCAAACCGAGAAATGGAATGAAGAAGAATTTTGGCATAATTTAATGCTGCATATTAATTTATCGGAAAATTTGGAACCTACTGATTTAATTATTTGGTCTGAAGCAGCATTAGTAGTACCTGATGATATACCGCAAGTTAAATCAGAATTATTACAAATGCTAAATTCTACAAATGCTATTTTGATAACAGGAGGGATCTCGGATAATAAAAAACAAGGTGATGAATTTGAACTTTACTCAGCTATGTATGCTCTTGATAAAAATGATCATAAATTATTTGAATATCATAAATCACATTTAGTACCTTTCGGTGAGTATATGCCTCTTAAAAAGATACTACCGTTTAAAAAATTAACTCACGGTTTAATTGATTATAAAGAAGGAGACGGAGGGCTTGTTTATCTTGAAAAATATAATCTTAAAATTAAACCTTTAATTTGTTATGAATCTATTTTTCCTGATTTTGTACGGACGAATAATGAAATAGCCGATGTAATAATTAATATTACAAATGATTCATGGTATGGTAAATCAAGCGGTCCATATCAGCATTTTCATATTAGTAGAAGTAGAGCCGTAGAGAACGGTTTACCTATGATTAGAGTAGCAAATAACGGTATTTCAGCTATAGTAGATCCTTGTGGCAGAACAATAAAAAAACTAAATCTAAATGAAATAAATTATACCCAAGGTTTAATTCCTAAAAAACTAACCTCTCCTACTATATTCTCGCAATTTGGTAATTTTACTATTCTATTACTCATCGTTTTTATACTTTTAATTAATTATTTATTAGCCTTAATTCTTGATAACCAAAGGGTTTTAGCATTATTATATTAAATTTTTAATAAAGTTGCTTGATTAAATATAAAGTAATATATACTACATTTAAAGTTGAATAGACTTTATTAATAATTAATTTTTAATAATTAAAGCTTATTGTTAAAATAAATGATTCAATAAAACATCCGGACAAACTCGCAAGTGAACGTTTAAAAGAACGACGTCTTGCTGTAGGTATTAGCCAAAAAGAATTAGGGCAAGCTTTAGATATTAGTGCTCTCCAAGTTAAAAAATATGAAGAAGGTTTAAGTAATATACCTATAAGTAGGTTATATGTTTGGTCATGCCTCCATATTGCAGTTACGCCTATTAAAAAGCTATACGTTCAATAAGAGTACCAATAACCTTATCATGAATATCCAATGACTTGGAAAAGCAGATTGTCTTACGTGCAAGCCTCTTGCATCTCGTTCTAAGGTTCAAGTTACTTCGTTCTATCCGTTGAGTGTATTTTTTACTGATAATATGCTTTTTAGGGTCTAATAACCTAGCATAACTCCCCCATCCATCTGTATAGTAAAAAGTCACCTTGAAATTCTCTAGTTTTTTCAGTAATGATTCTAATGTGCTATCACATCTTGTACCAAACGTATAAGCAACTACTTTTAACGAAATCTTATCCAAGGCATACCAAAGCCATCGTTAGGCACGACCCTCCCTTATTACGATTATTCAGTCTGCTGACAAAAGTTTGCTCAAACCAATCTATAACTTTCTTACGTATTTTATAAGAATGAATTTGCGTAGGATTATGAGGATCATCGATAATTAAGATATCACCACCCTCACCTGTTGCCGTTCCTCCAACCGATGTTGCAAATCTAAAGCCGTTAGCAGTCGTTAAAAACTTACTTTTTTGATTATGGGTTTTACTAAGAATGGTATTTGGAAAAAGTTCCTTATACCAATCGGAATTTAAAATAAACCGACAATCTAGTGAGTGTTTAATGCTAAGTATTTGAGAATAGCTGGCAGCCATAATTCTTTTGGTGGGACTTGTCCCAAGTAAATAAGCAGGCCAAGCAACACTAACACAAATAGATTTTAAACTCCTTGGCGGTATATTGATTATTAAACGATTAATATCACCGCTTTGCACGGCATTTAAATAATCGGTAATTATTCTTATATGTTTACTTGGGTAATACTCCGCTCCCGGGTTAATAGTATTAAATACCTTAATGATAAAGCTATGAAAATCCTGTCGTAAAATAGAATTTAAGAGTTCTTTAGAATGGAGCATTGTACCTACATCGTCATTGCGAGCGGGCATTGCCTCGCCCCGTCATTGCGAGCGACTGAAAGGAGCGTGGCAATCTCGTCAAATATCCTAAGATTGCTTCGTCGAATTACTATGTAATTCTTCTCGCAATGACGTTAAAACCTTATCACAAATTATCATTGCCATTAATCCCCTATAGTATATAATTTTGAAAAATAATATGTTTATTTATGAAGTTACTACGAATTGTTTTTATCACGATCATATGTGCTTACTCTTCTATATTTGCAGAGAATTTAGAGTCGGTTACTACAACCGAAGATATTGAAAACAATATATTTATCCCTCTTGATGAAAATCATCCTGTTTTAAACTCAAACGATAATATTAATGATAGTTCCGAGTTTAAGAGCTATACAAACGGTAAAATTATTGCTCTAAATAAAATTACTGCCACTTCTGAAGAAATTAATTTTAAAGTTGGAGAGGAAAAATATTTCGGTAATATAAAAATCAAATTGCATAAATGTATAAAAAACCTTGATCCGTATAATGAAGATAATTATTTGTTGA
This sequence comes from Rickettsia sp. MAE-05, assembly GCF_057319745.1. Taxonomy (NCBI): domain Bacteria; kingdom Pseudomonadati; phylum Pseudomonadota; class Alphaproteobacteria; order Rickettsiales; family Rickettsiaceae; genus Rickettsia; species Rickettsia sp. MAE-05. The sequence goes on along the minus strand of NZ_JBLTIO010000004.1, from coordinate 43,936 downwards.
TGACCATAACGGAATATAAAATAGACGAAGATCCTAATTTACTCTTTCAAGGATGGATGATTTCTTCAAGCATTTCACTTTCAACGTTTGAACACCCAATCTACGAAATTTTTGCTAAAGATTGTTTTTAGATGCAATATTTAATTTCAAGTTTAATATTTTTAATTCCAAGCCTTGGGATGGTAGCGGGCTTATCGGTTGCAGCTACTGTAACAATTTTTTCGCTAATGTTATTTCTGCGAGGTATTAATCGTCATTGCGAGCGACTAAAAGGAGCGTGGCAATCTCATAAAGTAGGTTTCCTGAGATTGCTTCGTCAAAACTTACAGTTTTTCCTCGCAATGACGATAAAAACCGAACTATTATTCACCGCTTGGTGCTTTATATCTTGTTTATTCGCAATTCGTCCTATTAATAGTTTAGCTACTTTTATTCAAGTTTTCATATTTTTATTTCTTGGCTTTACAGTTAGTAATTCCGCTCCTTTCGTGAATCGCGTACAGCTTAAGAATTCTCTGATTTTAGGAATCCTCACGGCAATATTATTATTCTTCATTGAATATTCTTCTCACGGTTTTTTAACAAGAATGTTCAAAACTAGTTTTGGCTTATATATGCTAGATCGGGGCTGTGCTTTACTTTCAATTACTACTTGGGTAGCGATTATAATTTTGCTCTCTAGCGGCAGAAGAAGGCATGCCTTAATGCTATATATATTAGTGCTTTATTTATTAAGTATTTCCGATAGTTTAGCAAGTTTTTTAGGCTTTAGTATAGGCGGAGTAATATTTATTTTAGCAAGGTTTATAAAGCCGATATTTTTCAAATTAATTGCAATAAGTTTAATTACCGGCTCGTTACTATTTCCAGTTATAGCTAAACAAATAGAACCACGAGATTTATCTGAAAAATATTTAGCTACCGAGCCATCTGCAGCTCATCGTCTATTTATTTGGCATTTCGTTGCAAACAAAATCATCCTAAAGCCGATTTTAGGCTATGGCTTTGCTTCTTCTAAATATATCGAAGTTGGTGATAGTGAAATGATCGATTATAAAGGTGAAAAATGGCATCCATTGCCGCTACACCCTCATAATAATATATTACAAATTACTCTTGAACTCGGTATAATAGGGCTAATATTATTTTTATGCTTAGTTTATAAATACTTAAAACAAATTGATAATATAAAGAGTTCTAATTTTAGAGCAGCTTCTTATTCATGCTTTATAAATTACTACATTATAGGCATGATTTCGTATAATATTTGGCAAATATGGTGGATATCAAGCGGCATTTGGGTACTAATTTTAATGAAGTTGCTAGTTAAACCTGATATTGTCGTTGATAATTGATGCTATTTGAGGTAAATATAGAAGTAAGTGTTTTATGTCATTCCCGCGAAGGCGGGAATCCATCATAAAGCGAGATAAATCGAGCTTTTCAAATAAAGCTTTTAAGTATTGGATTCCCGCCTACGCGGGAATGACATTAAAATCATACTATACTCATACAATAAAAATATATGCTACAAAACTCAGAGCTTTTACAAGAATATCTACCGATTGCTATATTTTTCGGTATTGCGGTATTGGTTTCCGGCTTAATAATGATTTTACCTAACCTATTATCGACAAAAAAATATAATAAAGATAAGCTAGAGCCTTATGAGTGTGGTTTTGAGCCTTTTAGCGATGCAAGGTCAAAATTTGACATACGTTTTTACTTAGTTGCTATTTTATTTATTATCTTTGACCTTGAAATCGCATTTTTAGTGCCTTGGGCTATTAGCCTTAATATGATAGGTAAAATAGGCTTTTTCTCAATGATATTTTTCTTATTCGTACTTACTATCGGGTTCATATATGAATGGAAGAAGGGAGCTTTAGACTGGTAATTATATGAAACACAGTTTTTATCAAGAAGACGAATTATTAAATAATGAGCTTTCTAATAGAGGATTCTTACTCACTAAAGTTGACGACGTTATAGGCTGGGCGAGAGCTAATTCCTTATGGCCTATGACTTTTGGGCTTGCTTGTTGTGCTGTTGAGATGATGCAGGCAGCAGCAAGTAGATATGATATGGATCGCTTCGGTATGTTATTTAGACCAAGTCCAAGACAGTCCGACCTTATGATAGTTGCAGGAACGCTTACTAACAAAATGGCACCGGCTCTACGTAAAGTATATGATCAGATGGCTGAGCCTAAATGGGTGCTTTCAATGGGTAGCTGTGCTAATGGCGGCGGCTATTATCATTTCTCTTATTCGGTAGTGCGTGGCTGTGATAGAATCGTACCGGTTGACGTATATGTCCCTGGCTGTCCTCCTACCGCCGAAGCATTAATTTACGGGCTTATGCAGTTACAGAAAAAAATTAAACGCACTACAGGTTTTAAGTATGACGCTAGACAAACTCATTGAAAAACTTGCAGCTAAATCTAGCATTTTAATAACACCTATTATAGTTAAGGATTACTTAGCTTATAAAATCGAGCCGAATTTTTTATTACCGTTTTTAAAAGCTTTAAAAGAATCGGAAGAATTACGCTTTACTGTACTTACTGATTTATTTGGAACTGATTTTCCTGAAAGAGATAAAAGATTTGAAGTAATTTACAACTTACTAAGCCTAAAATTAAATAAGCGTCTTATAATAAAAGTACAAACATCAGAAAAAGAAACTATACCTTCGGCAATGAATATATTTAGTGCAGCTTGTTGGTATGAGCGTGAAGTTTACGATATGTACGGTGTAAATTTTGACGGCAATGACGATAAAAGACGGATACTTACCGATTATGAATTTGAGGGGCATCCCTTGCGTAAAGATTTTCCGTTAACTGGTTATACGCAGGTTAAATATGATGAGAAACTAAAGAAAGTAGCTTATGAGCCGGTCGATTTAGATATAGAATATCGTGAGTTTGATTTTAGCTCTCACTGGCATAGCCCGAGTTATGTATTACCCGGGGATGAAAAGGCAACTGATGTCATTCCCGCGAAAGCGGGAATCCAGAAATAGAATTACATCAAAACCGTCATTGCGAGCAGCCTTAGGCTGCGTGGCAATCTCATGAAATAATACTCCTGAGATTGCTTCGTCGAATTACTACGTAATTCTTCTCGCAATGACGTTTGATCAATATATAATTACTAACCATGACTAACAACACCAAAACTATAACTCTGAATCTTGGTCCGCAACATCCGGCAACTCACGGAGTTTTAAGGTTAATTCTTGAAATGGACGGGGAAGTAGTAAATAACGCCGATCCTCATATTGGGTTACTGCATCGTGGTACGGAAAAGCTTATTGAGCATAAAACATATTTGCAGGCTATACCATATTTTGATCGCCTTGATTATGTTTCGCCAATGTGCCAAGAACATGCGTTTGCTTTGGCAGTCGAGTCGTTATTAGAATGCGAAGTCCCACGAAGAGCTCAGTTTATCAGAGTATTATTCTCAGAACTAACAAGAATTTTGAACCATACTTTGAATATTGGCAGCCAAGCTTTAGATATCGGTGCTACTACTCCTTTATTATGGCTTTTTGAAGAACGAGAAAAAATCATGGAATTTTACGAGCGTGTTTCCGGCTCTCGTATGCATTCAAACTACTTCAGACCTGGGGGCGTTGCAGAAGATTTACCTGACGGTTTACTTGAAGATATAGATAAGTTTATAGAGCAGTTTCCTCCTAAACTTCATGATATTGAAAGTCTATTAAATGAAAATAGATTATGGAAACAGCGGCTAGTAGATATCGGCGTTGTGTCTCAAAAAGAGGCAATGGATTGGGGGTTTTCAGGACCGATGCTTAGAGGTTCAGGCATAGCTTGGGATTTACGCAAGTCAAACCCTTATGACGTTTACGATGAAATGGACTTTAAAGTACCAATCGGCAAAAACGGTGATTGTTACGACAGATATTTTGTTCGTATGCTTGAAATGTATGAATCTGTTAAGATAATCAAGCAATGTATAGAGAAAATGCCGAAAGGTGCAGTTAAAACCGATGATCCTAAATTAACACCACCAACAAGAGCCAAAATGAAAGAATCTATGGAAGCAATGATTCATCATTTTAAGCTCTATACGGAAGGATATGACGTACCAGCCGGCGAGACCTACAAAGCAGTAGAAGCTCCTAAAGGCGAGTTTGGTGTATATTTATACTCGCAAGGAGGTAATAGACCTTACAGATGCCGTATTAAAGCACCAGGCTTTGCTCATTTGCAAGGACTAGATTTTATGTCTAAAGGTCATTTAATGGCAGATGTTATTACTATTATTGCTACGCTTGATATAGTATTCGGTGAGATTGACAGGTAGACTCGTTTAATTTGAAAAATTGGCTTCGTTGTTTAATATTTTTTGATCCTCACATACTAGTATGTACGCTGCGGTCAAAAAATATGAAACGCCTTGCTCTTTTCCAAATTAAACTTCGTCTACTACACTATTCATAATATTAGGAGTATATGAATACAAAAATTACAAATTTTACATTTGACAAGAAAAATTTAAATCTAGCAGAAGATATTATAAAAAAATATCCGCCGGAGGGTAAAAGAAGTGCTATATTACCGCTGCTTGATTTAGCACAACGTCAAAACGGCGGTTGGCTACCTGTTCCTGCTATCGAATATGTTGCAAATATGCTAGAAATGCCTTATATGCGGGCTTATGAGGTTGCAACTTTTTATACTATGTTTAACTTAAAACCCGTCGGTAAATATCATATCCAAGTATGTACTACTACTCCTTGCTGGCTGCGTGGTAGTGACGATATCATGAAAATTTGTGAAAAGAAATTAGGTATAAAACTCAAAGAAACCACTGAAGATCAAAAATTTACTTTAAGTGAGATAGAATGTTTAGGAGCATGCGTTAACGCTCCGGTCGTACAAATCAATGATGATTATTATGAAGATCTAACTGAAGAAAAAATGGAAAAACTAATAGACAAGCTTCAAAATGACTAGAATCTTATTATTATTACTTAGATTTTATCAATATTTCATTTCCCCGCTACTTGGCAATAATTGCCGATTTCACCCTACCTGTTCTGAATACGCCAAAGAAGCTATAACAATACATGGCACACTTAAAGGCTTATGGCTTACCTTTAAAAGAATCATCAAATGCCAACCGTTTTATAATGGTGGTTATGATGCTGTTCCACTCTCTATAAAAAATTCCAAATCATTTAATAAGAAAATATAAATTATGTTTATTGTAAATCTTAAATATACCTTAGGCTTAGACCTTTCTTCCATTGAAAAATTTATTACAGAACATAGAAAATTTTTAGATAAATATTATGATAAGGGATATTTTATTTTATCAGGTCCTATACATCCGAGAATTGGTGGTATTATTTTAGCTAATATAGAAAAACTAAGTCAACTTAAAGATATATTAAAAGAAGACCCCTTTTACATTAATGATATAGCGGAATATGAAATTACTGAATTCACTCCTACAAAATGGCACAAAAATTTAAATATCTTTTTAAAAAAATATGAATAAATTAATCCCTTTACCTCGTGAATTTTTTGCAAGAGATACTAACTTAGTAAGCACTGAGTTAATCGGTAAAGTCTTATATTTCCAAGGTAAAACAGCTATCATTACTGAAACTGAAAGCTATATAGGGATGGATGATCCTGCTTGCCATGCAGCAAGAGGGCGTACCAAAAGAACGGATATAATGTTTGGTCCAGCCGGATTTAGCTATGTCTATTTAATTTACGGAATGTATTATTGTTTAAATTTCGTAACTGAAACTGAAGGCTTTCCGGCTGCAACCTTAATTCGAGGCGTACATGTTATTTCACCTGAAAATCTATATCTAAATGGTCCGGGTAAATTATGTAAATATTTAGGAATTAATATCTCTCATAATAAATGCGATCTTATAAATAACAACGAATTTTTTGTCGGCGATATCGGCTTAAAGCTCCCCTACTCTACTACTACCCGCATCGGTATTACCAAAGGCACGGATAAATTATGGCGTTATGTTGTTACTGATATCATTAGACTTCCTGCATAAGTCATCTTATAAAGAGGAATTTGAAGGAGACACTTCACCTCGAACCGCAGCGTATATAGACATACGTGAGGATTCGAGTACCGGATCGACGTACAAATTACCTTTAGAAGTGATGGTCGTGCCTCCGTATTGCAGTTTAGAGTAAATAGTCTATAATCCTCAAACAGTAATAAGAGAGAATTATAGTTAAGGAGTTATGGCAAAAATAGATGTTAAGTGTAGATATTGTAACAACACAGAAGAAGTAATAAAGTCAGGATATTCAATTTCAAAACAACAGAGATATCAATGCAAGCGGTGTAATCGATATTTTCAATTGGAGTATATTAATAATGCATCTAAGCCTGGAGTTAAGGAGCAAATAGTAGAAATGTCAATCAACGGCTCTGGAGTTAGAGATACAGTAAGAGTATTAAAAGCGGGTATCAATACAGTTATCCGTGTTTTAAAAAAATCTAGTATTAAAAACAATAAATCATTCTATCAGTACAACAAAAGTAATTATTGCTCCTGAGATAGATGAACAATGGTCTTATGTACAGAATAAATCCAGACAACGATGGCTTTGGTATGCCTTGGATAAGATTTCGTTAAAAGTAGTTGCTTATACGTTTGGTACAAGATGTGATAGCACATTAGAATCATTACTGAAAAAACTAGAGAATTTCAAGGTGACTTTTTACTATACAGATGGATGGGGGAGTTATGCTAGGTTATTAGACCCTAAAAAGCATATTATCAGTAAAAAATACACTCAACGGATAGAACGAAGTAACTTGAACCTTAGAACGAGATGCAAGAGGCTTGCACGTAAGACAATCTGCTTTTCCAAGTCATTGGATATTCATGATAAGGTTATTGGTACTCTTATTGAACGTATAGCTTTTTAATAGGCGTAACTGCAATATGGAGGCATGACCGAAGTGATTTATGCAGAAAGTCTTAATTTAATCTCTCAATATAATGTACAGCCTTAATAAGGTCATATTGATTAACGGCAAAAGGACCACGGAAAGGTTTATCAAGGATAAATAATAAAAAAAGCATTGATGATGAAGTGATACAAACTAAACCAACCGAAATCTTATGTAAATAAAGCTTGGTGCCAAGCATACAGACAAAAATTAAATTAATAGCGGTCATTATACATACAACTATCCAATATTGAATATTTAAGGAAAAATAGGACATTTTAATCCTGTTATACCTTACGGTATAAAGCTCTTTTATCTCCTCAATGATTTCCTGCTTAGTAAATAGCTGCATTTGCTCGCTTGCTTTATAAGCTTGTAGTCGCTTATTAATATCTTGGAGAAAAATAAGAGCTTCATGACCGATTTTCTTGCCGTCTTTCATTAATTGCCATTCACGCTGCATTACATCTTTGGTATAATTTTTAATATCTAGATAAATTGCAGGTCTCATTTCATGAGGAAGCCAACCTACACTATCTGCAAGCCTCATCAATACTATAGATTCTGCTGCCACCCCTTCTTGTGCTTTATTAAAATTACCGAGTAAATAAATTAATACAAAACCGGTTGATACCGCATACATACTACCGACTACACCCGATAAAAACCCGCCAAGACTTCCAAGCTCTTCTTTTTGAAAATTATTAGGAATAATGTATTTTGTTAAATATAAACATCCCGCACAAAAACTCATCAAAACAATATTTATTATGATGAATAAAACAATATTAGGAACGGTATAGATAAAGTCAATTATATGATTAACCATAAGCATTGTAATTTTTACGTTATGTCATTCCCACAGGGCATTAGTCTTGTTGTATGGATACCTAGTCGTCATTGCGAGAAGAATTACGTAGTAATTCGACAAAGCAATCTCAGGATGCTTGACAAGATTGCCACGTCGCTTCGCTCCTCGCAATGACGACTAGCTATTCAGACAGGCAATGCCTTGCGAGCTACACTTCAGTCTCTTCTAAGACCACTGTAGAATCAGCAAGTTTAGTAATTTTTTCAATTTTTAACCGAGCTTCTTTTAGTTTTTTCTCACAATGATTCTTAAGTAAAATACCTCTTTCAAAGCTATTAACTGCCGTCTCTAGACTCTCTTGTCCGTTATCTATTTTTTTAACAATTTCCTCAAGCTCTTTTAAAGCTTCTTCAAAGCTAATATTTTCTTCTAAAGTTTTAGTATTAGTCATTTATTTTTATTTTTTAATGGTTATCTGTAGTAGTTTTGTTTTCAGTTGTTTGTGGTATAAGTAATTTTTTTAGCTCACTACTATCAAAAGTTTTCTTAGGAGCAAAAATACTCCCTTGCATTTTTATATTAAGATGTGCCAAACTATCTTTATCGGAACTTGTATTTAAGGGATTTAACTTAACAAGCCTTGCCGGTACGTAAAATGATAAAATACTAGATGCATCCATATCAAAATTATATATATTAACTGCAAAAGAAGCCGCACCGCTACTATATTGTGTTGCAAATTTTACTTTCTTTAAAAGGGCAATACCTTTTTGTAGTTCAATATCACCGCTTATACCTCTAATATTTTCTTGTCCTGTGGTTATAGCACTATTTATATCTTTATCTAAATTTTGTACCTTATAATCAGCTGTATTAATTTTTTCTATAAAAGAATCAATTCCAAAATTATTAACATCTATATTGTTTATAGCAAATTGTGATTTTGTAGTAAGGTTATATAGCTGGCTTTGAAGGCTATTACCGTTAGTCCCTAAACTACCGCTTATACTTACTTTTCCGCTACTTGCAGTAAATATTTTAGGCATAAGAGCCGAAACTTTATCTAAATCTATTGTATTTAAAGCATATACGAAATTTATAGAATAAGGTTCTAATAAAATATTGCCGCTACCTTGAAGCTTGCCGCCTAATAATTCTGCTTCAATATTATTAAATTGTAATAGATTATTATTATTTGCTACATAAAATTTAACATTTTTCAATATTAAATTATTCTGTGATAATATTGATAATGTCCCGTAAAATTGCAATATAGCTTTATCTAAACTATAATCATTTATTAATTTATTTCTTAAATTAAGCATTCCTGCCGGTGATAATAAATCAGTAGTAAGATTACCGTCCTTAATTTCTACGGTCAAAGACGGTAATACACTCGAAGCATCCAAGTTCCAGCTAGTTGATAAATAGCTGCCCGCGGTTTTAAAATCTAAATTACTAATTTTTATATTAGCCGGTACGATTTTAGCAAGCAAATTCATTTTGTCAAATACATGATCATTATACTTAACGCTATCTATCAAAATATCTAAATTAGCTAAATATCCTATTGTTCTAATAGGAATAAATTTACTTGGATAATCTAAAGTTTTCATATCTTTGGTTAAATTTTTTGTAAATTCGATAAGAGGCGAAATTATCGGATACGTCCTACCGCTTAAGTCAAGTGAAGATATATTAAGCGTAGCATCTAAACGAGGTGTTTGAGCAATAAATTTACTAGAAAAATTTCCCGATAAATTTAAATTGTCCGTTTTAAGTAATAAATTTTTAAAAAATAAATCTATTAAAGTGAGTTTTAAATCCGACGACAAGCTAAAAGGAATAGCTTCTTTAATAGTAACATCGTTAAATCCTAAAATATTCAGTAACGAATTTATATCATTATGCTTTAAATATAGCTGTCCATCGAACATACTTCTAACAGCATTCTGTGTTACATTACCTGTAAGCTTAAATTCTCCACCTGACTTAATATTACCTGAAAGTTCATTTATCTTTAAAGTACCCTTTGATAAGTTAGAAGAAAAGACTATTTTTTCTAGTGCTTCATTCCTACTTAAAATTATTTCGTTAATTGCTATGTCTGCTTTAAGTAATTTATCAGCAAAAATAAATCTAATATTTGAAGAAGAAGTATTAAATGTTACCTCTGCATTTGGAGAAATTAACGAACTTAGATCTATTTTAGGAAAATCTAATTTCACATTAGTAGTAATATTATCATTTTTAGCAATGTTAACAAATCCATTACCTGTAATAAAAGAGGATGCTATTACTATGTCTTTTAGCTCTATTTCATCTTCATTATTTGAAATATTAAATTTAACGTTTACTGCCTCATTTTGATTAAATTTATTAAAAAGATGGTTTAAATCCGGTAATATATTATACATTACCGATGCTAAATTTTTAATCTGATATTCACCGTTACCGCTAGTAAGCTTAAAATCTTTGTAAATTTGCGATAGCTTAAAACCATAATCATTATTATCAATATCAAGACTAAAATCTACTATATCGTCACGTTTATTAATTGAACCTGAAATTTTACCTATATAGTTACTTGTAGTTTTAAATATGTAATTAGATGATAAAGCATTTTCTTTTTTTAATATACAATTATTAAAATTTAAAATAGAATAATCTTGTTTATTAATAATACTTAGATTAGTAACATTTAGATTTATATTTTGTAATTTATATTTAAAGAAATTCTTTATTAACTCTTCATGATTATAAATATTTAATACATTAGAATTAGAATAAAATTTAGCATCTAATATGTCTATTTTATTAATTTTAGGATTAAATTTTATAAGCGACCACAACGAAAAATGAATTTTAATCTGCTCTAAATCTAACTCTCCTCCTTCCTTTATCGTCTCAATAATTAAATAAGGCAAAGGAAATTTATTCATCTTTATTTTGCCAATATTTTCTTTTGCAATTCCTAAATGACTGGTAAGATTATTGGTAACCGAATTGTAGTTAACAAAAGATAATGCACCAAAGATTATAAATAACAATAATGAGAAACAAATTATAATGCCGGCAGCTATTTTTTTTATCATGTCTGTAAAAAAGTTTTTAAATATATTATTATATATAACTATCAAAATTTAAAGGTAAATTAATGAATTCTTTAGAAAATTTAATTTTAGTCGGTGTAATAAAATCATGTCACGGAATTAAAGGTTATGTAATTTTAAAATCTTTTACCGAACCTGCTACAAAAATACTTGAAAGAAATTTAGTAAATGAGTCAGGAGAAGATATACATATTAAGCTAATTAGCCAAAATACTAAAGGAGAATTAATTTGTAGATTTAATGATATAACTACTAGAAATGAAGCAGAAAACTTAAAAGGCTATAAAATATTTTGCTTGAGAGCAAGTTTACCGAAAATAGAAGAAGATGAATTTTATATAGCGGATTTAAATCATTTACCGGTATTAGACCAAAATCATAAAGAAATAGGCAAAATTAAAAATATTCTTAATTTTGGTGCTGGTGACATAATTGAAATAGAATTTTTAGATCAAACAACCGAATTATTACCTTTCAATAAAGAGTTTTTTCCTCTCATAACTAAAGATCATGTCGTTTTAAATTATCAAAGAGAAATTTGAGTACTTTAATTTTTCAATCTCTTATTTTTGGAGCTGTTTTTGCAGTTCTTCAATTTTCTTTTTTGTAAAACCGGTAAATTCAATAATTTCGTCTAAAGGCTTGTTCTTTCTTAACATTTTTTTACCATCTCTGCTAATTTCATTTCACCGATATTTATTCCTTCTTGCCTACCTTCTTCTCTGCCTTTTAGCTCCCAACTACGTGCTATGCTTACCATAATTTCCTCTTCTACTTCAGGGTTTAAATGTGATTTAAGTATTTTTTCTATTCCTATTATATCATTTTGACTAATTTTGGTCAAAGTATAGCATAAAATTAATTCTATATAATTAATACCAATATTAACCTCAGCAAACTTAGGCAGAAGACTAGCTATTTCTTGCCATCTCTTTAACAAATCTCGTTCATGAATATGCTTCATAAAAAATTGCAAAATTCCGAACCAAGCATGTTCTTTCAATTGTTCATCAGGAATTTGATGAACATTAATTAATTGATAATCATTAGTCCAAGTAGCTTTTACTAATTCACTATTTTCAAATAATTCCCATAAATTTAAAGGAGCATTATATTGTTGTATACCATTATAAAACACTAAAGGATATATGAAAGGAAATTTCTTGTTACCTGCAGATTTCCTATGATATTCCGCAATATTTAAATATACCTGAATAACCTAAAAGCCATATAATAATCAGGCTTACTTTGATGCTCTAGCAATAAAAATAAGTAACCGTCTTCACCGTTAAATTTAGCAGAAAATAGAATATCCAATATAGATTCTTTAAGACTTGGCTCTATAAAACTATCTTTTTCCATCTTAAGAGTCTCAAATACTAGAGAACCTTTAATATGAGACGGTAAATGCATCTCAAAAAACTCCCTAGCAACGAAAGGATTTTTAAATGCACTCCGAATAATTTTATCATGTTTAAGTTTTTTAGACATAAATGTTATTGATTGTAGCACTATAAATACATCAATAATATAATTATTTCAATTTTTAATTGAGTAAATTATATAGATTTGACAATTAAACCTTAAATACTATAATCAATAAATGTATATAAATAGAAGGTTAAACTCTATGCCTAAAACTTTAAAATACTCACTTATTATATTTATAAGTATAATATTGTTATTAATTATTATTCCTTTCTTTATTCCTTTAAATAATTATAAAGGAGTAATAATAGATAAAGTTAAAGAGGCTACAAATAGAGATTTAACTATTAACGGCGATATAAAATTATCTTTATTACCAAATCCGGCAGTATCACTATCAGAAATTAAATTATCATCAGTAGACGGCGCGAAAGAACCTCATCTAATTTCCGTTGAAAATGCTAAAGCGTCATTAAAGCTTTTTCCTCTTTTTAGAGGAGCAATTGAAGTAGCTTCTATAGAACTGCAAAAACCGATTATAAATCTAGAAGTTTTGAATAACGGACAGAAAAATTGGCAATTTGCTACATCTAATAATGCTAAATCTCAAACAAATAATATTGATCCTGTAGAATCTAACAATAAGGCTGGATTAGAACTTCCTATTTTGATTAGTCATTTTAAAATTATAGACGGGAAAGTAATATATATAGAAAAAAATAGTGAGAAAATATTTAACGATATTAATTTAGATACTAAAATAAAAAGCCTTAAAGGTCCTATAGACTTTACTTTAGCTTTAAAGGCCTTGGAACAACAGATTAATATAGAGGGAAATATTCAAGAAATCGGAAAAATAATTCCGTTAAGTGCTAATATTAATCTTGCCAGTGACAAAATTAAAAGTGACAAAATTAAAATCGAAGGGAAATTTGATAGCGAAAATAATTCTTTTATAGGTAACGCAAATATTAAAGGCAATACTAAAACTTTAGGTATGCCGGCTGACTTACAAAATGACTATGAGCTAACTACGACAATTACTACCGATAATAAAAATATAACTATCAAAGATGCTAGACTTAATTATCCAAATATAGAATTACTAGCAAATGCAAATTATGATATAGAACGTAATAACCTAAAATCAAATATCATTGTAAATCCAGGTAACATTATAACCGAAATTAGCTCTAATTTAGATAAGACAAATATTATGCTACAAGCTGATAGTTTAAAACCTATACTTGATGCTCTAAAGCTAAAGACCGATAAATTACCGCCTATTATTAACCAGAAACTGAATGTTACTTCTAATGTAATTTGTAATTCTCAAACAATAAAATTACAAAATATTAATTTATCGGCGGCCAATAGTAATCTAACCGGAGATATTGAGCTTAAAAACTTAGCACAAGATATCACTATTTCTCATAATCTAAAAATTAATAATTTCGAGTCATTTATGTCTCTTATGGGAGTAAGTAATTTAAGTAAGATTGGGGTATTACAGTTAAATGGGGAAGTACAAAAAATTAAAAATACTTACCATATTAATAATAAAATATCTGCTTTTAATACTAACATATCTATTAAAGGCGATATTAATTTAGCAGCTCAGAAGCCAAATTTTAATCTTAACTTATACAGTCCTTTAGTTAATTTGGATAAAATTCTTGCAAGTAATAGCCCTACTACTGTTCCAAGTAAAACTAGTAGTCCTGCCACTCAAAACATACCTACAGCTAAAAATAATTCTCCTAGGTCAAACAATCCTATTAACCTAGGATTTTTAAATGAAATTGAAGGACAATTATCAGCAAATATTGATAAACTAACTAACGACTCATTAATCATAAATAATTTAAAAGCAAAATTAAATATCACCGGTGGCTCGCTGAATATTACTTCAGTTAATGCGAACATTTACGGTGGTGAACTAAGTAGCACCGGTTATGTGAGTTCAGGAAAAGATCAAAATGCTGCAATTAAAATTGATTTAAAAAATGCCTACTTAAAAAGTTTAACTCCGCAATCGGGTAAAATAAAAATAACCGATGGACGACTAAGTTTTAAAGCCGATCTTACTTCTCGCGGCAATAGCGTTTATACATATGTTAATAATCTAAATGGACAATTTAATGTAAATAGCGATAACGGAAAAATAAGCGGGTTTGACTTAAACCGAATTGCAGATGCAGTACATAATGCTAAAAATACCGAAGGAGTATTACGGCTTATTAACAGCTCTTTTAGCGGCGGATCAACATCTTTCAAAAATTTAATTGCAAGCGGGAATATAGCTAGTGGCAAGCTTAATTTAAGCGAATGTAGTTTAGATGCTACGCCAGCCAAGGCAAATGCAAGCGGTCAAATTAACTTACCACAATATATGATGGATATTAGTGCAAGCGTTACTATTGGGGAGTTACCGCCTATAGCCGTTAAATTATACGGATTCATAAATAACCCGCAGCATAAATTAGATATTCAAGCTTTTCAGACATATTTAGTTAAAAACGTATTTAATAGCGTTATTAAAGACCTAAAAAGCGGAGAAAAGAAACCTGAAAATATTATTAAAGATGCTTTAGGTCTTAGAAAGAAAAAAGATACAAATACAGAGGAACAAAGCAGCCCTCCACCGGAAAACCAACAAGCAGATCCTGTGAATAAACTGCTACAAAAAGGATTAAAGAAACTGTTTTGATGTGACCGTCACGGGCGTTGTATGACTTATTATTTCTCTCTGTGTCATCCCGTGATTTATTCGGCTTTGTTGCGTGGCTCAATGTCATTCCCACTTAGGAAGGAATCCAGTAATCCTTAATGTCATCCCGTGGCTTGACCTATAGTACCGGACAATTTTTAAAAAGCTCTCGATGTCATCCCTGCGAAAGCAGGGATCCATGCTAAAAAAACCTTGATTTCAAAGATTTTTTTATTAGATAATTTTTTTTCAAATAAAGCTTTTTTAAAGCTCGATTTATCTCACTTTATTTTGGATTCCTGCTTCCGCAGGAATGACATAAAGTGAAAATTGTCCGGTACTATAGGCTTGACCACGGGGCCCAGGTTTTTATTTTTTCCTGGATTCCGTGAATAAATTACGGGATGACAGAAAACTGGATTCCTGCCGTTACTAAAAATGACATTGTACGCTTTTTCTGTGCCATACAACAACGCCTTCTTACAATAACGACATATATATTTAATTAGGAATACTAACTATTCGCATTTAAGTGCATCCCCCAATTGATAAACTTCTATTATTTCTTCAGTATCTAATACCAAATTAGGTATGTTTTTAGGAAAATCTTGAATTGCTTTAGTAATCTTTGCTGCTTCTTCATCATAATTTGCCTTTTTCAACAAAATAATAAAATCTTCATATAATGATTTTTTATTTGGATTTAACCCTATAGCTCTTTTGATAGAAGCGAGTGCTTCCTCCGGATTTATTTTATGTAACTTATTAAAAAACTCTTCGTGGTAGTATGCTTTACTTGGATCTAGTTCAATAGCTTTCTTTAATGATTTAATTGCATTATCTTGTTGTTTTTCCATTAAAATAGAACTTAAACTATGAAAAACTTCAGCTTCCCTATTGTTATATTTTTCAGTTTTATTATAAGTTTCAATAAAATTTGAAAGTTCTTCAGGATCAGTTTCAACGAATTTTCGTAGATTGGCTTTTTCTTCTTGATATTGATATCTGTTATGAAGAGCAAGACATTTTTTAAACAGCTCTGCAATTTCATCTTTAGTCATAATCTATCCTCCATTAATCTACTATAATATAAAAAACTAAACCGGTAAAGCTAGGGCGTGTCATCAATTAAGTTTTTTGGCTGCAAATGCGGCTAATTGGCATCATTTTGCACTTGAATTCGTTAAATAGGACTCGCTATTCGCCTCATTCAAATACAAAATGCTTCTCAATTATCCACATTTTCGCTTCAAAAAATTAATTGATGACACGCCCTAATATTTACCCATATTGTTTTTTCCATTCTATTTTCATCTTTTTATATTTCTTATTATCTTCCGCCTCTTGCCATTTTTTGAAAAATATATCGGCACTTTTTACTTTTTTTGGGTCACCCCTCCTCTTTCTAATTTCTTATAATCATGTTCTTTGTCATATTTTTTCCCACCTTTATAATTAGCATAACGTCTACTTCTAGTAAAACCCATTTGCAAATATTTACGAGCCATATCTGCTCCAACAAAATCATTATCCTCTAAGTATTTTAAAAATATTTCATATATTTTTTCACTACTTTCTTTAGCAATTTCAGGAGTTTTAAACTTCCAATAAGGTAAAATCTCATTTTTATATGGTTGACAAATTAATACTCCTTGTTCACCTTTACCTACTCTATAGCTTTTCGGGTATTTACGATAATCAATATCATTTTTCCATTTATAATTTTTATTATCAAAATTTAGATAGCTTGGTTTTTCCATAACTTATGATATATTTGTAATTAATAATTTATAACTACAATTTCAATATAAGTAAATAAATTTGAAGCTTGTAAAGCTAAGTAAGTA
Source organism: Rickettsia sp. MAE-05 (assembly GCF_057319745.1). Lineage (NCBI taxonomy): Bacteria > Pseudomonadati > Pseudomonadota > Alphaproteobacteria > Rickettsiales > Rickettsiaceae > Rickettsia > Rickettsia sp. MAE-05. The sequence continues at coordinate 27,047 of NZ_JBLTIO010000004.1, read as the reverse complement.
TTTTAAATAAACTTTAATTTAAAATCGTATGATTAAGAAAATAGTACAAAATACGAAAACTTTGCATGTACGTCCTAATGGAAGATCAGCGGATTACATAACTCCTAACTTTATATATGGCTGTGCAGGAGGTTGTAGAAATAGTTATTGTTATGTAATGCGTCACAACTATGAAACATTATATATAAATGAAAATATAGATCAAATACTTGACGTATTAGATAAACATGTAGCAAGTTTACCGACTAAAATTTCCAATCAAACAGATTCTAAATATTGGACATATGATATAGGTTGTTCTACCGATGTAAGTCTGCATTGGAAACACACTAATTGGTTAAAGATATTTAATTTCTTTAAAGAACATCCGCATGCTAAAGCAACTTTTGCTACTAAATATGTTAATCCTAAACTACTTAATTTTAATCCTGAAGGCAAAATAAGGATTAGATTTAGTTTGATGCCGGCAAGGATAAGCGAGATATTAGAGCCAAAAACGAGTCCAATTATCGAGAGAATAAAAGCGGTAAATATTTTTATTGAAGCAGGTTACGAAGTTCATCTAAACTTTTCTCCTATTATTGCTTATGAAGGCTGGCTTACCGAATATGCAAAGTTATTTGAAGATTTAGATCAATACATAAATAACCAATATAAACCGTTTATAAAAGCGGAATGTATATTTTTAACACATAACGAAAAGCAGCATGAAAGAAATATTGCCTCAAATAGATTAGAGAGTGAAGCTTTAATTTGGCAACCAAATAATATACAGGAAAATAAAGTAAGCGAATATGGAGGCAAGGCTGTACGTTATAAAGCCGGTATTAAGAGTAATTTTATCAAACGATGGAGTGTGTTGCATGACAGGTTACTCCCTTGGAATCAAATCCGATATATCTTCTAACTCTTCTTATTTAAAAATTACAGTTATAAATAAAAAATCACTTGCATAAAAATAAACCTATGATATGTTTCTTCACGTTGAGTTTCAATTTTATCTCCCATAAAAATAACCCAACACTATTATCCCTCAGCTAATAGTGGATATAGTGCTAGTTGAGGACAAAAGTAAAAATATAAAAAACAAGTAAAATATCGAATAGGCAAAAAATCGTTTAGCCTGTTTGTTATCAGGGGTGTCATAGAATAAAGAACCGGAATAATATAGAAATACTAACCCAAGAATACTGGAAGTCATTAAATATATAAAATTATTCATTCCGATAAAAAAAGGCATTAACGAAACAATAAATAAAAGAATGCTGTAAATTAGAATTTGTTTCTTAGTATATAAATTCCCTTTTACTGCAGGCATCATCGGTACTTTACAGTTTTTATAATCATCGTTACAGAATAAAGCAAGAGCCCATGAATGCGGCGGCGTCCAAATAAAAATAATCAAAAATAATATAATCGACTCTAGAGATATAGTATTGCTTACCGCTGCATAACCTATCACAGGAGGTAATGCTCCCGATACTCCGCCAATAACGATATTTTGTATAGAACGACGCTTTAACCAAATAGTATAAATACAGATATAATAAAAAATAGTGGATAGCAGTAAAAAGGATGCAAGTAGATTAACACATAAAGCCATAAAAAATACTGCAAAAAATCCTGTTATCAAACCAAAAGATAAAGCCTCATCAGGTTCTATAGCACCTCTGACGATAGGTCTTTTTTGAGTACGTTTCATTAAGCTATCGATATCTCTATCGTACCACATATTAATTGCTCCTGCACTACCCGCCCCAAGAGCTATGCAAACAACTGCAATACCGGCAATAAAAGGATGCACGGAATAAGGAGCAAGCCACATACCTACAAAACCCGTAAAAATCACAAGTGACATCACACGCGGTTTCATAAGTAAAATATAGTCTTTAACAGTACTCTGTGAATGATTGATTTTATCTAAATTGATTGGCGTTACTAAAGAACTCATATGAAATATTTTTTAATTAAATATAAAAAGTTTTAGGGTAAAAATCAATGATTGACTTTGATATAAGAAATGTATATATTTTCTTGTAATTCAAATATAAAGTTAAGGATATTATCAGTGACAAAAATTGTTCGTTCTAAATATAAAGCTAGTAGAAGACTTGGAGTAAGTCTATGGGGTGATAGCAAGGATGCTTTCAATACACGAAATTATCGTCCCGGACAACATGGGCAGAATACCATGATTAAAACTTCAGATTATGGTTTACACTTAAAAGCTAAGCAAAGATTAAAATGCCATTACGGTCGTGTCACTGAAAAACAATTTAGAAATATTTTTGCACTTGCTCAAAAAATGAAAGGTAATACTGGTGAAAACTTCATTGGGTTACTTGAAAGCAGACTTGATACAGTTGTTTATAGAATGAATATAGCTCCAACTATTTTTGCTGCAAGACAATTAGTTTCACACGGACATATTAAATTAAACGGTAAGAAAGCCGATATAGCAAGCATACGACTAAAGGAAGGTGATGTTATAGAAGTCAAAAAATCCGTAAAACAAATACCGCTTATCCAAGAATCTGTTTCAAAACAAGGTCAAACAACACCAGGCTATTTATCATTTGATGTACCTTCATTAACCGGTAAATATTTAAGAGTTCCTGCTCTTTCTGATGTTCCATATCCTTTTGAAGCAGAAGTTCATTTAGTAATCGAGCTATATTCTCGTTAATAATTACAAAAAGGCAGGTTTTATTTATCTGCCTTTTTATTTTCTTCCCTACACCTACATTTTTCCTTTATACTATAACACAACTTATCAGCTAATTCGGCAGCGTTTATTAAAGATAGATTAGTTAAGAATTTAACGTCTGAGCTAAGAAAAAACTGTAAATTTTGACGTAGCAAGAATGAATTGCCACGCTTCTTTCAGTCGCTCGAAATGTATTGTTGCGTGGATCAATTTCACCTCTATCATCCCGTGGCTTGACTGGAGTTGTTGCACGGCTCGAAAAAAACGTACGATGTCATTCCCGCATAGGCGGGAATCCAGAAAAAAAAGTATACATACAGAAAATTTTTGAAATTAAAAGCTCGATTTATCTCGCTTTATAGTGGATTCCTGCTTTCGCAGGAATGACATCGGCATCCACGCAACAACGCCTGTTTGCAATGATGATATCTATTTTTAATAAACAATGCTCCATATATAATAATTGTTTCTACTTGCGTATTATTTTTAAGAACATATAATGCCATTATTTTAATAAAAATTAATAATCATGGTATTCTCTTTTTTATTTCGTAAAAATCCGGTAATAAAATCTTTTTCTAACTTAGGCTATGATATAGATGATATAATATCTACAATCTCATCTAATAAGGTAAATTTTAATAAAAATAATGCTGCTTCTACCTTTTCCAAGAAGTTAGCATATGGAACGCATTTAATAATTAGCGGTATAACTGGTTTTATTGTAAATGGGACAAAAGGAAGCAGTATTTTTGTTTCGGCAACGCTTGCTGATGAAATCTTAATAACCGAAGGGTATTTTTAGAAACATTATCTTACTTCTGCCACATTTAAAGGAAGTTTAATCTACCCTATTACTACAAATCTCATCACGACTTTTCCTAATTATTCAGTACCAATTTATTTAACTTCTACAGCTGCAATATTAAGCTTAACATATTATGGGACTGATTTCTTAAATTATCAGGAAAATTTAAAAGAAATTCAGACAAACTTAACTCCTAATATTAGGGTAATTGACCCTAATATACTTTCTAACAATTTTAAAAATGATTCAAAAAATGAAATTAAAGATATAACTCAAGGATTTTATCACATTTCTAATAATCCAATTATTAGAAATATGGTTATAACAAATGTTTTAGATTTAATTGAAGCATGTATAAATAGTAGTTTTATTAACTACACCGGAAATGATGGCAATACATTAATTGCATTGACTTTACTCATACAGGACCCTACTGCTGCTATAGGACCTCTTGTTTCTCAAGGAGCAAAAATCAGTATTTTATGGTGTGGACAAAATATAATAAGCACACTATTCCAATCATATAAAACTTCTTTAATACAAAATACTCAAGATTTAATCGAACAAAAGGCTTTAGAACTGTTACTAAACGAGGAATATAAAAGTAAAATCTTAGGATTAAAGGATATAGAAGCTATTACTAATAATTTATTTATTGATCTTCATAATACTTTTACTATTGGAATTTTACAATTAGGGAATTTAACCACTCGAAAAATTATACAGCTTATTGCATTGCAAGATATAATGAATTTAGTTCCAGGAGCTATTATATTTAATGAGTTTGAAAATATTAAGCAAGGATTTTTAAATATATTATATCAACTGGATATTTCTTACAGGAAAGAAGCAGAGAAAATTAACGAAAATAAAGCTTCTATAGTAAGAAATATATCCTCTAACACTTCAAATATCTTGTTAACTGATTCTGCTCAATTTGTGCAAAATCAATATGCTAAGCAACTTAAAGCTAAAAAAGAAATATCAAAGAAAATGTTGTTTTTAGATAGCACAAAAAATACTATAACTGCTATATTAGATATCTCAGATAAATTCATAAAATCACTTTACTATATTTATAAAGTAAAAAATGGAGAGATTACACTTGAGCAAGCTCTACTACTTAATCCTTGGCTTGAAACTTTAAAATCATTCTTAACAAGTTCTTCATTAAAAATAATCTTTAGTGGAGCAGCTATATCACAAGCAAGAATTACAAAATTAATAGAGGCAATTTCTTCTGAGGATAAAAAAGGAATAACATGGTCTACTAATGATACAAATGATGAATTTGTAATTTCTGATTATAACCTAATTATAGAAGAAAGAACTATTTTGAGTTTTGAAAAATTAGTATTAAAACTAGGAGCACATTATCTTCTTTCAGCTTCCTCAGGAAAAGGTAAAACTACTTTTTTAAAGAGTTTAGTAAATTGTATTGCTGATCCATGCCATAGTGTTGGTGAAATTTCCATACCTACCCATTATCAAAATCCAAAAATAATATTTATTGATCAGAATAGTTACATACCGGCTCAATCTACTTTATTTGAAGTAATAACCTCTGGTCTTGATCAATCAATCATTAAAAGTAATAAACAATCATTAGAAGAAAAAATTAACACATTATTCATAAAATTGGATCTAGCTACATTAATTACTCACTTAAGTGATAAAAATTATGATGTAATAAATGCACCAAGCGGCGGTCAAAAGAAAAAAATTGGAATCATTAAAGCTATAATTTCAAACCCTAAAATATTAATTTTAGACGAGGTGTTTGCCAATCTTGATAAAATATCTATAGAAAATGCACAACAAGCTTTAAAAGAATTTTTACCGGAAACTTTAATGCTTGTAGTACATCATGACGGTAAATCTCATGATTATAATAATTTTTATGATCAGTATATAAATCTTGAAGATTTGTACGCTGAAATAAACTTATTAGGAGAATAGCTATTCTATTCAACCCTATATACTGTATATACTAAATCTAGGTGTTCAATTATGGGAGTTTTTTAAGATTTCTTTATAGACTTCAAGGTTTTTTCTTAGCATCAGATCAAGAGAGAAATTATTAATTACCGTATGTCTTGCTGCTTCTTGGATTTTCTTAGCAGTATCAGTACCTAAAATCGAGAAACAATAATCGATTTTCTCTGCTAACGCTTCAGCATTATTCGGTTCTACGTGGAAACCGGTTATATTATTATTTATCGTTTCTACTGCCCCGCCGATATTAGTTGCAATAACAAGCTTCTCCATCGCTTGCCCTTCTATAATAGTACGTCCGAAAGCTTCAGGCTCGATTGAGGCAGAAACGATAATATCGGAAATCCCATATAGGTTTATTATATCCGAATCATTACCGAAAATTTGAATTTTATTTTGAAGCTTTAGAGTAGCTATAAGCTCTTTGACTCTATTAGTAAAATTGGGATGTCTAGATATATCGCCAACCATTAAACAATAAAAATCTCTATGTTTTAACTTACTTAATGCTTCTACTAGAACAAGATGTCCTTTCCAGCTTGTCATTCTAGAAGGCATTAATATTATCGGCACGTTGCTTGGTGCATCATATTTATCACGACATTTTTTAAGTTTTTCAGGCGTTAAATTTGCCGGATCAAAATAATCACAATTTACTCCACGCTCAATTACTACTATTTTGTCTTCATCAATTTTATAGTTTTCAAGCAAATGTTGTTTTACAAAATTGGATACAGCAATAACTTTCTCGCCTTTTAGCATTATGCTATTATAATATTTTTTAAAACTATTCGGAATATTATAAACCCCATGAAAAGTAGTAAGAAATTTAGCGTTCGTCCATTTTGTTGCTAGATATGAACTCCATGCCGGTGCCCTTGATCTTGTATGAACTATATCAACATTATATTTTTTGATTATTTCTGCTATCAATTTTGCATTATTCAGAATTACAAAAGGGTTTTTACTGCTACTATTCATTTCAATATGCAATATATCTTCCTTATCTAACTCTTTAACTAGAGTACCACCTGCTGAAATTATGATAGGAGTATGACCGAGAATTTTAAGATATTTTGCAACTTCTATAGTACCTCTTTCAACCCCTCCCGAGACTAGAGCAGGAACTACTTGCAAAATAGTATATTTATTGTATCGTTTACTTGACTTTAATGAAGGCATTAAATCTCAATCTATTAAAATAATTATTTAAAATGCACAAGCTTTATAATAAAACACAAGACAAATTTATTGTCTATGATAATTATAGAATAATTAATACAAATATTCCAACTGTAATTTTTTTACACGGCTTGATGTCTAGTATGCAATCAACTAAGGCTATCTATTTAATAGATTATTGTAAAAAAAACAATTATAATTTTATTGTTTTTGATAATTTCGGCCATGGAAACGCATCAGGACAATTTGAGGAGCAAACAATTAGTGATTGGTTAGAAGGAGTATCACTAATTTTAGACAAATTAATTGATACGAAGGCAATATTAGTAGGTTCGAGCATGGGAGGATGGTTAGCACCTCTTGCAGCTTTAAAATTCCCTGATAAAATAAAAGGACTTGTGTGTTTAGCTCCTGCTTCCGATTTTACTGAAGATATTTGGCAAAATATATCTCTAGACGATCAAAATAAGATGCAAAAAGAGGGAATATTAGAAGTAAGAGGTAAAAATTGTGAGCATAAATATCCTATAAGCTATAAACTGATAGAAGATGCAAAAAAACATTTATTATTGACAAAGAAACAGATTGATATAAATATACCGGTACATCTAATTCATGGAATGTTAGATGAAGACGTGCCTTATAATGTTTCAGTAAAATTATTAGAAAAAATAACAAGTAAACAAATAGTAATGAAGCTAATTAAAGACGGTCACCATAATTTATCTAGAGAAGAAGATTTAAAGGTAATGACAAATTCCTTAGAAGAAATGATAAGTAATATTAAATAAAAAACAAATATGTATAGTAAAATAAATAAAGTTCATGATTTTAAAGAAGTTATAGAAGCGGTAAAACAAGCCGATAATACTAGCTTGGTGCTTTTTGATGTAGATGAAGTAATTGTAATGGATAGTGATGAATCTAGGTTAACACATGATTATAGAAAAGAATTAATGAATAACATTGAAAAAAGACTTACTAGAAAAGAATGTGAATTATTACTTAGCGTTATTCTTAAAGAAAAAAAAGCGAGATTCGTTAATTCAGACATTTTAAAAATATTTGCTCTACTTAAAGAAAAAAATATTCCGGCAATGGGGCTTACTAAACTTCCTACCGGTAAATTCGGCGTAATTGAAGATATGATCGAATGGAGAATTCGTGAACTCACTGAATTAAAGGTAAATTTTCAAGAATTTTCACCTTTAGAAGATGAAATAACAATCGAGGATTTTAATATCGGTTACGGTAAACCTACATTAAAAGATGGCATAATTTATACTGCGGAATATGATAAAGGAAGCGTACTTGAATATGTATTACGCAAAACAGATTATTATCCGCAATCAATAATATTTATTGATGATATAGAAGAAAATTTACTATCATTACAAGAAATTTGTAAGAAACTAAAAATTAACTATCAAGGATTTGAATTTATGGGTTCTGCTATCGTTCCTGAACCTGATCTTGATGAACAATTAGAAAAAATCAGATTTGAAATTCTAGAAAAAGAATATAAATGGTTAACGGACGAGGAACTTAAAAAGCATACTTTGTCATAACTTGGAGGTATTGTTGCGTGGAGCGGTAAATCCAATATGTCACCCCGTGGCTTGACCTATAGTACCGGACAGTTTTTAAAAAGTTCTCTATGTCATCCCTGCGAAAGCAGGGATCTATGCTAAAAAAATCTTGATTTCAAAGATTTTTTTATTAGATAATTTTTTTCAAATAAAGCTTTTTTAAAGCTCGATTTATCTCGCTTTATTTTGGATTCCTGCTTCCGCAGGAATGACATAAAGTGAAAATTGTCTGGTACTATAGGTCAAGCCACGGGATGACAGAGGTGAAATACATCCACGCGGGCAATACCTAACGCAGACAAACTAACTAGATGACACCTATTCACTTTAGAGTATAATATTATGCCTACAAAACTCATTGTTCTTTTTACCTTACTTATCTCACTTTCTACTATGGCAAGTAAAAAGGAAGAAGAAAAAATTATAGGAGTAAAAGCAACTAAAGTACAAATTGCCGAACTTTACGACATATTTAATATTGTAGGGCAATGTCAGAATGATAATAGCCGTGATTATTATGCTAATGCCATTGGAGTAGTTGAAAAAGTCTCAGCACATCAAGGAGAAATAGTAAAGAAAGGAGATATATTGCTAGTTATAGATAAAAACATAGCAGAAACCACTAAATCTAGAGCAGCAGCTTTATTAAATACAAAACAAGAAGATTATAATAGAAAAGAAGCTTTATTTGCTAAAAAATTTGTAAGCAACGAGGAATATAAAAGGTCAAAAAGCGAACTTGAAGATGCTAAATTTAATTATTCCAAAGCTCTAAAAACATATAACGACATGATAATTACTGCACCCTACTCCGGTAAAATAGGCGTAATTAAGTCTATGGTCGGTGATGAAGTAAAAATAGGCGACTATCTTTTTAGCATTACCGGAACAGAAAACTCACAAAGTATTTTTATTGAATTGCCGGAATCTTTAAGCGGAAAAGTTGGAGTCGATACTGAAGTTTTAATTGCAGGAAAAATTAAAAGTACAATCGGGGCAGTATCACATTACTTATCAGATAACGGTACTTTAACAGCTAAAATTATTTTACCTATGGGGACAAAAATCCTGCATAATAGCTTCGTAGATGTTACGCTTATAATTAATCCTCACAAAAATCTAACCGTTCCTGAAAGTTGTATTCAACGAAATAATCAAGGTAACTTTATTTATAAAATAGACGGTGATACGGTAAAACAATTATATGTAAAAATCGGCACACGTACAGAAGGTTTAATTGAAATTACCTCTAAGGATGTTAAAGAAGGGGACTTAGTCGTTACCGAAGGTATGACTAAAATCGGCGACGGCTCAAAAGTTAAAATAATTGAGGAATAGTTATCTATATACTTCGAGTAAATGAAAAGTTGGTATACGAAGATCAACTTCAAAAAGAGCAAGGAATCCACAAGACGAGGAGCGGAGCGTATACTTAATACGTGAGTACCGCAGTACTTGTAGGATGACGTAGCCAATTTTTGAAGTTCATCGAGTATACATATTTTTAATCCATCTCTGTATTCTAGAGATCGTTGCTTTTACTCCATTATATTTTATAGAGTAAATAGCTAACCTAATCAAACTTGGGGCAATAGAAAAGCCTAATCGTATTTTTTTTATTATACCATTAGAATCATTTTCTGTAATGTCAGAATTCGCTTTTATTAACTTTAATTGAATTATGGCTTTGGATAATAAGTTAGCCGTTAGTGAGCTATATTTACTTAAATAATTATCATTAACAACGTACGCAGCAATATTTATTAACCCTTGAGAATATTTAGTAGGGTTTATAAATGCATTATTACCGTTAACGCGGAATTTAGATAACGCCTTATTAATACCTCCTACTAAATTCTTACTTGCAATAGAAATCCAAATACAACAATCTTCGCCAATTTTAATATTTTCAGGAAATAAGTTTTGCCTAAATAACCAAGTCCTACCCATCACTGTTGTTGTTGTTATTGTACAGGTTTGGATAATTTGTGGAAAAACTTTACCACTAACATTACCGGAATCCACAAAACATATATCCTTTCCTTCTTCATCTATTCTTTGATATGAAGTATGAGAAAATACAAAATTATTTTCCATCATAAATCCTAATTGAGTTTCTATTTTATTTGGCATAAATAAATCATCTGAATCAAGAAAGGCAATATATTCTCCAGAAGCCTTTTTAATTCCTAAATTACGAGCGGCTGCAGGTCCTTCATTTTCTTTACAGAAATATTTTATCCTCTTATCTTTTTTACATATTTTAGTTAATTCTGATATATCCTCAGTTGATCCGTCATCTATTACAAGTACTTCAAAATTTTCATGAGTTTGAGCAAGTACGCTTTCTATAGCTTCTATAGTCCAATTTATCCTGTTATATACAGGAATAATCACGCTAACTTTAGTTTCTTTCAAATACTTATTCGCCATTTCTAGAGCTAGTTTTTCTGATTTTTTATATTGTGTATGATTTTTTAAAAAGGCTACGGTATCAAATAAAAACGCAGCTATGGAACCTTTTCCCATTATTAGCATTTCTTCTTCTGTTAACTCTTTTAAAAAACCTGACCATAATTCTTCGCATTCTTCTAATTGATTAATCTCAGTACGACTAGTTTGTGCTAAATGCTGACGACACTTTACAAGAACTTCAGAATCAAAATAAATATGTGCTATACGAAAAAGTTTAAACCATAAATTATAATCTTGAGTATATTTTAGCGATTCGTCAAATACCCCTATCTTCTTAAAATATTTTGCAGGTATCAATAAAGCACAGCCGTATACTAATCCTCGTAAAACCGGAAATAATGATATATTTAATTTTTCTTTTGGATATTTATCATCAAGTCTTATAAAGCCTAGTAAACGAGACTTTTCATCAATTAACTCATAACCACAATAAACAACAGTATTTTTATTATCTAATTTACTTAATATATTAATTTGATATTCAATTTTATTAGGATAATATACATCATCATGACTAAGCCATGAAAAATACTCACCTTGCATATTTTTTATGCCAATATTTAAAGCCGAGGCACAACCTCCGTTCTCCTTAGAAAAATAATGTATTTTATCACCATACGATAATGCAATTTCTTCTGTTTTTCCATTGTCTTTAGAACCGTCATTAACAACAATAATTTCAATATTTTTGTAAGTTTGAGCTAAGGCACTATCTATAGCTTCACGCATATAATTAGCACCGTTATATACGGGAATAATAATCGAAACTAGGGGGGAATATGTATTTTGTTTCATCCAACTAACTTTTGAGAATGAGGAATTAATCTAATTAATATGCTAATTAGCAAGCTAATTATAAAAGTAGCGATGCCCAGAATTAAACTTCCGATTATTGGAGAATCTATAGGATTTAGTATAAGAATTACTAACATTTGCACTTTTAATTTTTCTATAACTAAAACATGAATAAAATATATGAAAAAACAATTGTTAGAAATACATTTTAATAGGTTATTATAATAGACTGGCACATTAACTTTTTGTAATACTACGAATATTCCTATAGATGCGATTATAACATTTGGGGTTAAATATACATATGCAGTTTCATCAGGTACAGAAGAATTTATATTTAATTTCCAAGTAATAGTAAAAGTAAGCATACTTCCTATTAAATATAAAATTAACCAATAATAGCTAGGAAACTTTGAACTAATGTTTTTCCTTGCTAGATATGCTCCTAAAATTGCATAACCGGAATAATTGAGAAAATTACTAATTGCCATCCACTTTGTTATCGATAAATAATGGTAAGAATTAAACGCATTAATTACAAACCATAATATTAAAAAATAACAAGCAAATTTTGTATCTTTAATCATTTCATTAACAATTAAAGCAAGAATTGGAAATAGTAACCAAACCCCAAGCATATAATAAACAAATTCTAGATGATACATTGCAGGTTCACGAAAGATACTATTTAGTACAACAACAATATTAGATGTTTCTCCAATGTTATATAAAACCCAATATTTATATAAAATGCTCCAAAATATTAATGGAATTAATAACCTTTTTACTTTATGCCATAATTTTTCTATCGGCATAGTATTTTGAAGTGCTAAAACACCTGACAATAATATAAATAAAGGAACAGTCACTCTACAAAAAGAATTTATAAAATTAGACAGTATAAAATTTTTAGAAAAAGGCGAAGAGGAATATTCATAGAATAATGAAGATATCGAATGAATTATAATTACCATGAAAATAGCTAAAGACTTGGTTAAATCTACCCAAACTATACGGCTATTATTTATTTTCATTATCGTTTATATTTAAAAATTTAAGAAATGTTTCTTTCATATGCTCTAACGTAAAATCTCGTAAAAAACATTTTGAACCGTTTGTAGCAAATTTTTTATAAGAATCCTCATCTGTTATTACCTTTTCAAGCTCATATATTATTTTATCGGCAGCAAGAGAACTACATAAATATCCCGCATTATTTTCTACTATATATTTGCTTGGTGAAGAATAATCAGGAGCATGACAAAAAACCGGTCTACCAGAAGCAAAATATGTAACTAATTTTGAAGGAAAACTCGTACTAGACTCTTTGCGAAATTTTTCAGAAAACCAGTAAGGCATATAAAGAAGATCTGACTCATTAAGTAAATTAATAGTTTCTTCCTGAGAACACCATCCTAAATACTCAAAATTAGCAGGTAATTGTGTAAATGTTTGAAAACCTCCACCCATTACTCGAACTTTAATCTTTCTGCCTGCAATAATCCAGTTAGCTTGATTAAGAGCATTAATAAGACTTAACCATTCAGCTTGAGCATAAAACTGCCCTGCCATACTAATTATAAATTCATTTCTATTATGAGGCGATGCAGCTGGCATGCGTGCTAATTCTTTTGGTAACCCTGCAATGACCGGTATGGTAGATATATTATATTTAGCTTCATAACTTTCAGACATTGCCCATGAAGCAGTAGCACAACAAGTGCTATATTTAATTACTTTATCAAATTCTTTTAAAAGCCTTTTTTGAGTAAACTCATCAATTTTATTATCCCGAAGCCACCATTCAAAAGGATCCCATATTTGAGTAAATAAAGGTAAACCTAATTTAAATGCAAGTATTTTTGTCAAACGAATAATTGTTTGACCTTCTAATACTACCCATAATGCAGTAATTTCTTGTTGTTTTGCAAATTCAATAATTTTAGGTAATAGACTGTATTTTACCTGTGCAGCATTAAACAACTCAAAAGTAAAAGACGATATATCGCTCAAGGGTCCCTTTAATATACGCAATGCACTTTCTCTAGGCTTTTGTAATATTAAATGAGGAATTTCTTGTAAATCCTCTGGTATTATTGGATTTAAAGCTGGATTAAGAATTGAACAAATAGCAATCTGTTCAACAGGTAAAAACTTTACTAAACGATTTAGTACTAAACCGGCAGTAAAATTTTGACAAGGTGGCATATCAGTTAAAAGTAAAACTTTCATTTATTGACAATATTTTTATATAATTCAGCTAAATGTTTTGCTTGTGTTTCTTCATTATAATATAATTCAGCTATTTCACGACCTTTCTTACCGCGTTCAGCTCTTTCATTAGGATTATCAATAAGATTTTGTAATGCTTGATATAGAGCTTCACTATCATTTAACGGTACAGATATACCTACCTCAGGTGCATAAACTACCTCAGGTAAAGCAGTTTTATCAAAAACTATTACCGGCTTACTGCATGCTAATGCTTCTACTGCCATCATTCCAAATGATTCTGCAATAGATGGCATTAAAAAAATGTCGGATGCTACTAATGCGTTTCTTATAGTTTCTTCATTATTAATCCATCCAAGATTAATAATTTTAAAGCGATTTTCAAACTTTTTTAATAAATTATAATTACTACCTAACGTCAGAAGACACACCGGTTGTTTAGTTTCAATTTTTTCTAAAGCCTGAATTATATGCTGTAATCCTTTAAAAGGATTATCGTCTGACCTAAAACATATTACCAGCATATCTTCAGATATTCCAAATTGCTTGCGTGCTTTAGGTGCAGCATCTGGTGAGAAGTATTTTAAATCTAAACCAAAAGGAATTTGATGAACTGATATCTCTTCAAATAAAGGAGATAATTTAACCATGTCATACATCCATTTGGAAGCAACGACTAATTCAAACTTAGCATTTTTATAAGCTTGACGTTTGTAATCAAATAGTAATTTTGTGTTATCTTTTTTTAAGGGAAAAGGAATTGTAAGATCAGGACACTCTCCACATCCTATCATCCAACGTTTACATTCAAATGGATGAATACAGTGACCAGTCATTGCCCAAGGATCGTGCAAAGTCCATATAGTTGGCTTTAAATCTGTGATCATTGATAAATCACTAATACTAAAGTAACCCGAATGTATGATATGAAGATGTATTAAATCTGCCTCTTGAAAAGCCGGCATTTTTATTATTTTTGGAACATTACGATATAATATAGACTGTAGAGACGTCTGCTTTTCTATTAATTGTAGGATTCGGTTTATCTTTCTAGGTATTATACCTTCAAATGTTAGTACCTCAGGATCTTGAGTATCTTTAGCCCATACTAAATGCTTAGATTCAATACTGTATTTTTTTAAAATCGGCGTTATAGACAAACCATGAAACCTACGCCCTGGAGATTCATAGCCATTTATTTGCAATATTTTCATTTAAATTTTAAAATATACCTTGTCTATCTTCTAAGCATTTTAATAATATGTTATTATCAGTATTTGGAGCTTCTAGATAATTATAAATATAACAATCTAATAGTTTAAAATTATTCTCCTTAAATTCTGAACCATCTTTTATTCCATTTAATTAAAGCTTTTATTTTATTTTGACGCTCTATTGGGTCAGAGGCTACGTTACTAAGTATAGAGACATCCTTTAATTTATGTACAATATTTTTTAAAGACATTACACTTAAAATTATGGCAATAATATAAAACCAAATTAAACTTCTAAAATTTAAGTTAGAATTATCAAATGAATTCTTAATAAAACTTATTGCTATAGCCGTTATACCATAAATATAGCATACCTCTGGAAAAGAAGCATAATTAACCATATAACTTATTATTAATTTTACAATAGCTACTTGCTCAGAATTAATTAATAAAAGATTATAAATAGAAGCAAACGGCACTTGTTTAAAAGAAGAACACTCAAAATCACATACAGTTTCTATACATAAGCTATTGACATAATTACACCATTTACTCAAAATAGGTAATAATAATAAAATTATTATTACCCATAAATTGGAATATTTTTTATTGAAAATCAAGTCAACGGTAATTATAAAAATTGCTATATATGATAACCAATATCCTACCTCTTTAATATTCGGTAAAATAAATAATAAAGGCGATATTAGAACTAAACTTAATAATATGTTATTATATTTTTTAGATTGAAGATAAATAGCTATAGTCGCACCAAATATACATCCTACAGTTGCATCAACATGTAACGAATTAATACTTACTATTATATCATACATAGAAAATAAGATTAGCATTAAGTATAAAAATATACCTAAAAGCAATCTTTTTTCTACTAATGCTACTGAACAAAAAATAAAATAAAGAAAGCCATTAGCAAATACATTTAAACTTTCTTTAAAACCAATAATTTTATTTATACTATATTGAAAAATACTAGCGAGTTTTACATAACCGTTAAACTTATTTATAACTGATGTAGGATCGTTAGGTAGCCTAAAACCATGATAAATATTTGTTTCTTTTAAAGTAAGCCCCCAATGAGAATATTCATCCCCAAAATAATAACTAGGATAGTCTTTTACGAATATATAATAAGCAATCATACCTAAAATAAATATGATTACGTCAACTCCAAATAATTCTCCTATATTTCTAATATCTTTACTTTGTCTAAAAGAATCAAAAATACAATAAAGAAAGAATCCTACTCCTAAGACAAAAGAGGCATAAATCACCGGATCCAATATATAAAATATAGAAGCTATAAAATATATTGATAAAATTCCAGAAGTTGAAAATACTAATGCATGAGAAAATTCTATTTTAAATAGTTTTCTAAAAAAGAAGCTATATCCTAAAAAAATTGTAAATAATAATATTATCCCACTCATATCGCTTTCAACTTATTTAGTATTCTTATTATTTTAGCGTAAATCTTTATAAAAATAGAGCGGTTTTCATTACTGATTTTTAGTTCTTGTTCCTTGGCTTCTAACTGTTCCTTAAGTATTTCTAATTCTTCAGTATTAATGATTAACTGCTCTGTTAGTTGGTCTGTAGTAGATTTTAATAATTCTTGTAAATTATTTATTTGCTCGTATAACTTATTGATATCTTTAAATTGTGAAGCAAATTTATTTATCTTAGATAAATATTCTTGAGCTGTATTAATAGCAAAATTTATTTTTTCTCTCTCTACTATTTCTAGAATTTCTTTTAAAGAGGTTGTCGCTCCTTTCTCAATTAATAGTTCTGTTGTGCGTTGACACATCCATAAACCGCATTTTAAACTATTTTTTACAATTTCATTGTTTATAACTTTTTCTTTAAAATCAGGAAATATAGCTTTTAAATTTTCTAAATGATTTGTAGCATCAAATAAAACCTTTTCTCCATATACGTCATTAAAATAATTTTCGGTATATACTATATTTTTTATTGCATAAAACCCTCCATAAGGAGTAGTAAGAAGCTCACTCTTAGCATTATGAGTATGTAATTCTTTACATCCTATAATACTCCATCCGGAAAAATCTTCAGGATGCCATCCGGATTTATGCTCTTGCCATTCTCCTCCATGTAAATTCCAGCCGTCAGTATCATGTACTTCTTGCGGCATAAAACCCAAAGGGGTAAATATTATAATTTGTTTGCGAGCT
This sequence comes from Rickettsia sp. MAE-05, assembly GCF_057319745.1. NCBI lineage: Bacteria > Pseudomonadati > Pseudomonadota > Alphaproteobacteria > Rickettsiales > Rickettsiaceae > Rickettsia > Rickettsia sp. MAE-05. Next base: position 9,831 of record NZ_JBLTIO010000004.1, on the reverse strand, counting down.
ACCCGTTCGCATTCAATTAATACTTCTTTTCCGATTTCTTTAGGCATATGCTCTATAACATCAATTAAAAATATTGAGTCAATAGATTTATCGGAAAATGTAGTAAGAGTAGCTTTTGCGTCTAAAGGAATTATTATTGAATTAGTTCCTGATAAATTCTTTTTTAATATTTCAGCATATTCTTGATATGGTTCTACACAAATAAGTAAATCAGGAACTATATATTGTTGCGGATGAATCCCGCATCCAATATCCATAATACTAGAAACAGGATTTATAAATTCTTTTATTTTAGTATGAAATATATCTGCCGAATACCATTCTTCAACTATTTTATCTTTTTCTGTCATTTAAACCAAACCGTACGATTAACATAATCCACATAACTTAAAACTATACGCAATATTTTCTTTGATACAAGACCCGCTTCGGCATAATCCGGCACGATATCTTGCAAGCGTTTATTATTCTCGTGTTCTTCCGTAATAGCTTTCACCGATTGTAGTACCCGCTCAGCTTTAAAGCCCGACATAATAAGCGTTCCGGCATCCATACCTTCAGGACGTTCATGTGCTTCTCGAATATTTAAAGCAGGTAAATTAAGTATTGATGCTTCTTCAGTAATAGTACCGCTGTCGGACAAAATACAAAACGCATTCATTTGAAGCTTGATGTAATCCGTAAAACCAAAAGCGGGCAAAAACCTTATTTTATCTCCTAAATCTTTAAACCCTTCTAAATCCTCAAGCCTTTTTTTAGTCCTTGGATGTGTTGAGAAAATTACGGGGAAATTATACTCTTTAATAAGCGTTTGTAAACTACTTAATAACTCTTTCAGATTATTTTTGACGTCGACATTTTCTTCACGATGTGAGCTAATTAAGAAATACTCCTTTGCTTTTAACGATAATTTATCTAAAATATCCGAGTTTAATATTTTAGGCATAAAACGGTCAAGAACTTCAGGCATATGCGAGCCTGATTTAAAGATAAGCTCAGGCGGTAAACCTTCAGCAATTAAATAACGTCTAGCATGTTCGGTTAACGTAATGTTAACGTCACTGATATGATCGATTATTTTACGGTTTATTTCTTCAGGTACACGCTGATCAAAACAACGATTTCCTGCTTCCATATGAAAAATCGGGATTTTACGGCGTTTAGCGGCAATCGCCGATAGACATGAATTAGTATCGCCGTAAAATAAAACGGCGTCGGGTTTTTCTTTCTCAAGTACCTCGTCTACTTTTTCGATAATAAGCCCGATAGATTTTGCCGTATTATCTGCCGCTACTTCTAAGAAATAATCAGGTTTTCTAATTCCCATATCATCAAAAAAAACCTGATTTAACTCATAGGCATAATTTTGACCGGTATGAACTAGGAGGTGATTAGTATATTTATCAAACTCGGAAATCACGCAGCATAGTTTAATAAGTTCAGGACGAGTACCGACAATCGTCATTACTTTAAGCATTTTTTAGCTCCTCTTGTACGTAATCAAGCGTCAATAATAACTCTTTTACTTCTTCTAAATTTAAACGTTTTGTATTATGGGAAGTGTAATCCTCTAAAAGAGCTACTTTCTTTTCACCTTCAACAAAATATTTTGCATAATTAAGATCACGCCCGTCCATAGGAATACGATAATAATCCCTTAAATCATCAGCTTTTGCCATTTCTTCAGATGATACTAGCGATTCGTAATGTTTTTCGCCGTGACGTGTACCGATAAAACGTATTTCATTTTTGCTATCGAATATATCTTGTAACGCTTTTGCAAGTACTTCAATTGTACTTGCCGGAGATTTTTGTACGAAAATATCTCCTTGACGCCCATGCTCAAACGCATATAAAACTAAATCTACGGAATCTACAAGCGACATTAAAAAACGTGTCATTGACGGTTCTGTAATGGTTAATTCCTTACCTTGTTTTATTTGATTGATAAAAAGAGGAATTACCGAACCACGAGATGCCATAACGTTGCCGTATCTAGTGACGCAAAGCACAGTCTCACCTGGAGAACGCATACGTGCTTTTGCTATTGCTAACTTTTCCATTAATGCTTTAGATAATCCCATTGCATTAATTGGATATACAGCCTTATCGGTACTCAGTACAATAACTTTTGTAACTTTGTTATTAATAGCAGCACTTAAAACATTTTCAGCACCTAAGACATTAGTATTGATTGCTTCCATAGGATAAAACTCACAAGTCGGAACTTGCTTTAAAGCGGCGGCATGAAATACATAATCAACGCCGTGCATCGCCTCATCAATACTTTTATAATTACGTACATCCCCGATATAGAATTTAAGTTTTGAGTTATTTAAAGCAATACGCATATCCTCTTGCTTTTTTTCATCTCTACTAAAAATTCTAATTTCTTTAATATCATTGATAATATCGGATTTAAGAAAATGAGAAAGCACCGCATTACCAAACGAACCGGTGCCTCCTGTAATCATTAAAGTTTTATCTACAAACATTATTTATTTAGTACCTATTTTTGTTATTATTTATCCGTCATTGCGAGGAAAAATTGTTGCATAATCGTCATTGCGAGGAGCGAAGCGACGTGGCAATCTCGTAAAACATCCTGAGATTGCTTCGTCGAATTACTACGTAATTCTTCTCGCAATGACGACTCGGTATTCACGCAGTCTACGACTGCTCGCAATGACGATTTACCCAAATTCACACATACGCTTTACAAGCTCACGCCAATCAGGCGGAGTATACCCCGTTACCTCGTTAAAACGAGTAGAATCTAGTGAGCGATCTATCACAAGCTCATCTGACGGAATAATATCGATTTTTTTATCATATATTTCCGCTACTAATTTTAACAATTCTAGCTTATTAATCGGTTTTGATGCAACATGATAAAGCCCATGCAGTTCTTTATTCGGTAATACAAAATCCCTTATTATTCTTGCAAGTTCTACTGTCGGAAATCCTGAATAAATAGCTTTTTCAAAACCTTTTACCGATTCTTTTGAACTTAAAAACCAGTTGATTAAGCTTCTATTGCCTGCCAGCTCATGACCTATAATTGAAGTACGGAGTGTGATAGCATGAGGATAATCTACTTCGCCAAGAAACTTAGAACGACCGTAAAGATCATAGCAATCCGGAAAATCGCTTTCCTTATAATTACCTTTTTTTCCTGAAAACACGCAATCCGTACTAATATGGATTAACCTTGAATTAGCTAATTTACATAAATTAGCTAGCCTATGCGGTAACAAACTATTTATTGGCAATGCTTTTAACGGGTCGTTTGCATCCGCTAGTTGTTTTACAAGCCCTATACAATTTATGACGATTTCGGGTTTTGCTTTATTAAATACTTCAACTAACGAATCATGATTCTCAACATCTACATTTGTAATTAATTTATCGGATAAATCTTTAGAAAAATAAGAACGAGCGGAATTATTTCGAGCTGTCGCATAAACGTCAAACTTACTATCCTGACTTAAAAATCTAAACATACTGTTACCCAGCATACCGGTAACACCCAGAATTAATATTTTCATGATATATTTTATTTATTTTGCATAGCTTCTATCATAAATAATATATCTTTACAATAAGGTTTTTGAAAAGCTAGAAATTATATAATTATCAACGAATTAATTTAATATTAGCGTTTTTTATTTTGAGTCCTGCCCATATTTTATCACTAGTATATATAGTTATATCATAATATATACCGGTAGCAATACAGGCTCTATCGCCAAGCGATAAGCCATATTCTTTAGTATAACTAATTAATTTTCCTGCTAGAATTGCAATATCTTCAGAAAATGGAATAATTTCCGGTATAATATCAGTTATTATTTCATCTATTTCATGTGCAGGAATATTTGCTCTTGTAAGTACACTAACAAATTCACTTAAATTAACACTTGATATACTACTACTTGCTATAATATCTTCTAATAGTTTATAACCTGATTCTCTTTAAAAGTGCAATAACTGCAGAAGTATCTAATATAGCCTGCTTAGATTTTACCGATACTTTATTCTTTTGCAGCATCTTCTTTTCTCATAAGCTTTAATTCTTTATATAAATCAACATCTTTATACTTATCCAATATGTTTCTTGCTTTTTCTATATTTGAATGAAAACTCGATATTATTAATTCCGAATCGTTATACTTAATTGTTACCTCGTCTCCTATTTTAAGTTTTAATTTCTGTCTTACTTTTATAGGAATAGCAAGTCTACCGTTATTATCAATATAACTTTTTTGTACTATCATAAAAAACAATTAAATTAATTTTTTGAACTTTTTTATATTTTATTCTTTTTGATGAAATTAATCAATTTAATAAATTGATTAATTAATAATTTTTTGATTTTAAATCTAAAACCTCTTAATCGAATCAAGCACGGTTTCAAGAATCATACTAGCAGCTACTGCATCATCATTGTTATTACGGTCTTTTTCTTTTAACACCGAATGATTTAAGGAAATTATTCGCAGCTTTTGTAGTTAGTCTTTCATCTTGTAAATATATAGGCAAGTTTATAGATTTTGTTAATTCTTCTGCAAATTTTATTACTATATTTGTTTGCTCCGTTACTGCTCCATTCATATCAATCGGTAGACCTACTACAACACCGCAAACTTTATATTTTTCTATAATATTAAGTAAGGAAGTAATAACGATTTTTTTATTTATCTCAATTATAGTGTTTAAGGGCATAGCAATATTACGTTCTTGATTAGATAATGCGATTCCTAATTTTTTGCTTCCGTAATCAATAGCAATAAGTGGAGCATTTGGTATTAAAAAGCGGATAAAATTCTTGAAGATTTTTTATGATCATGGTAGTTATAAAAATTACTTTATTAATTATTATATATGCTAAAAACTATTCAAAAACATTTAGATACGAAATTAATTAAATTATCAGCGATTTTAGCCTTTATTTATTGTTTGTTATTTAATACCGCAATAATGATTTATAAATTTGATTATTATAAAGCAACGATTTTTAGAGGGATATTAGAATTATCAAAAGATTTTTGTTATATTTATATATTTTCTTTTATAGCATTTTTTGGTCTTAGCGTACATAAATTAGTGTTAAAAATCGGCGTAGGGTTTTTATTTATAACATCCGCTTATTGCTAGCTATTACATTTATTTCTTCAAAATCAATCCTACTAAACAAGTAATAGGTAGTTTTTTCTCAACGGATTTAAACGAAGTTTATGAATTAGTCAGCATTAAATTAATAATATGGATAATTTTTTGCCTTTTTAGCTGTTTTTATACTCTCAAATCTTTTGCCGCCGAAAATTCTAAATCATTCGTAACAAAATTATTATCTGCCGCTTGCTTACTTATTTTTGTATATAATATTATTACTCCTTCATTTAAGATACTAAAAAATTATTTTCCCATTCAGTATTTACATAATAGCTATCTTAATTTTGCTGGAAATTTCGGTGATAAAAATTATGCAGATATTAGCAAGCAGTATAATTTTATAGATAAGTCAGATAAAGATATTATTGGGGTTTTAGTTATAGGAGAATCGGCAAGATTTGATCATTTCGGTATTAACGGTTATGAAAGAGATACAACCCTTACTTAAAAACCATCCCAAATCTCACTTCTTTCAAAGCCAAATCTTCTTCCAATCTTACCTATATTTCCGTACCGTCTTTACTTTCACGTTACCCCGCAAGTCAAATTGAAAATGCTAGACAAGAAAGCAGCTTTTTATCAATTTTAACAAATCTTGGCTTTCATACTACTTGGATTGGTACCCAAACTTTAATGAGGAGTTTTGCTAAATTTTGACCTCAGTAATATATATAATGACATTAATTTTACTATAGTACCGGGCGGCTCTGCTCTATTCTCTCTAAATGCTCATGATGAAAAAATGTTACCTTTTATAAAAGAAATAATAACAAATTCAGAGAAACAATTTTTAGTAGTTCATACCTCAGGAAGTCACTGGAACTATAACGCAAGGTATCCTAAAGAATTTGAACATTTCACTCCTACCTGCCCTATTAAAGTTAAAGGAGATGCGAGTGATTGCGATAAGCTTGAGTTAGTTAACAGTTATGATAATTCAATTTTATACACCGATTTTTTTTTATCTAATTTAATAGATTTGCTTAAAGATAAAAATGCCTTTTTACTATATGTATCCGATCATGGCGAATCGTTAGGAGAAAATGGTTATTACGGTCACGGTGGTCCACTACTTACAGAACAAATAACAGTGCCACTTATAGTTTGGGTATCAGATGATTTTAGAGAAAAATATCCTGAATCGGTAGACTCAATTAAAAATTATGCTAATACCGAAATTAGCCATGATTATGTATTTCATTCAATCCTTGACTGTTTAAATATAGATTCCGACATGATAGATAAAGACTTAAGTATATGTAAATCTAGTTAAAAATTATTGAATTATTAAAAAATTTATATATAAATTAAAATCTCAATAATTATATGATTTATTATTATGTCTGATATACCTAAACTAGACGACTATTATTATAGATTTTACAAAGTATTTTACTTAAAACACTAGAACAAAATAAAGCCGCTGAAACTTATTTGTTACAGAAAGATTTTAATAGTGCTTTAAATGAGATAAAAAATATAAATGAACAACTTGAAGAATATTCAAATATTCTTCCCTTACTCAAATTAATTAAAACTTATTTCATAGATAAAAAAATATATAATTAAGTACCGTTTAATTTAAATCCTTTTTTTATAATTAAAAATAATATAGAGTGGAAATAAAAAAAGGTATTGAATTATGGAATATGCATTATTAATTTTCAGCATTATAGCGATTTTAGTTATAATACAAATGGTTAAAGTTGTACCTCAACAACAAGCATGGGTAGTAGAGAAATTGGGGAAGTTTGACAAAGTACTACAACCTGGTTTAAATTTACTAATCCCTGTCATTCAGAGAGTAGCATACAAACATACTTTAAAAGAAGAAGCTATAGACGTTACCGCTCAAACAGCTATTTCAAACGATAACGTAACATTATCTATCGACGGTGTTTTATATGTTAAAATCATTGATCCGATGGCAGCATCTTACGGTGTTAATAATCCTTACTATGCTATAACGCAGCTTGCTCAAACTACTATGCGTTCGGAAATCGGTAAACTCCCTTTAGATAGAACTTTTGAAGAGCGCGAAACTTTAAACGTAGCAATTGTAGCAGCTATTAATCAGGCTGCTATAAATTGGGGCATACAATGTATGCGTTATGAAATTAAAGATATTCAACCTCCGCAAACTATACTTAAAGCTATGGAATTGCAGGTAGCTGCAGAGCGTCAAAAAAGAGCTCAAATTCTAGAGTCGGAAGGTAATAGACAAGCAAAAATTAACCATGCAGAAGGTGAAAAAGCACAAATCGTACTGAATTCAGAAGCTTCTTATACAGATCAAGTTAACAGAGCAAAAGGTGAAGCTGAAGCAATAGGCTTAGTCGCTACCGCTACGGCAAATAGTATTGAGATTGTCGCAGCTGCCGTACAAAAAACAGGAGGAAGCGATGCAGTAGCTCTTAAAATAGCTGAGCAGTATATTAGTGCATTCGGTAATTTGGCTAAAGATACCAACACCGTAATTTTACCCGCAAACCTTTCAGAACCTAGTAGTTTTGTAACCGGAGCGTTAACTATATTTAACCAACTAAAAGCTTCTTCAGAAAAGAAAATAGATAAGTAGCAATTTATAAAGATTTATTATTGTAATAATAATTAGTTTTATATATCATATCAAATTATTAATTAATAAAAGGTTATGAATATGTCAGTATTTGTCGGCAAAACTGCTCCGGATTTTACAGCTAAAGCTATTATGCCTAATAATAATATAGACGAAAAGTTTAAACTTAGCGATTATGCTGCAGGGGATAATATAGTGTTATTTTTTTATCCCCTAGATTTTACTTTTGTTTGTCCATCGGAAATTATAGCATTTCACAATAAGCTTGGTGAATTTACCGAAAGACGTACTAAAGTAGTAGCTGTTAGCGTTGATTCTCATTTTAGCCATTTAGCTTGGAAAAATACTCCGCATAATAAAGGCGGGCTTGGACAAGTACAATTTCCAATGGTTTCCGATATAAAAAAGGATATTTCTTCAAAATATAACGTACTTAATGAAGACGGTGTTGCTTTGCGTGGAACTTTTTTAATTGATAAGGATTTCATAGTACGTCATATGCTAGTTAACGACTTACCTATCGGTCGTGATATTAATTATACATTAAAAGTAATCGATGCTTTAACTCATCATCAAAAACATGGCGAAGTTTGTCCTGCCGGCTGGCATAAAGGTGAGGAAGCAATTACCCCGTCACATGAAGGTATAGCACATTATTTAAGCTCACATGCCGAGAAGCTGTAGTACTCGTTTAATTTGAAAAATTGGCGTCGACCTAATCGTCATTGCGAGCAGCCATAGGCTGCGTGGCAATCTCATGTAAATAATACTCCTGAGATTGCTTCGTCAATTACTTCGTAATTTTCCTCGCAATGACGTTAACAATTAAACCAAAACCCATATCAAATAACCCTAAATAATGCTAAAAGAATTATTTTCTGCTCCTAAAATATCTTATGATATTGAAACAATTAATATTTTACGTCTTATTAGGAGTGAAAATATCGGTCCTAAAACTTTCTTTAGTTTAATTAAATTATTCGGTGATGCAGCAACTGCCATAGATAACGCTCCGGATTTTTCATTGCGAGGCGGAAAGTCAAAACCAATTAAAATTTTCAGTAAAAGCGATGCTGAAAAAGAGTTAGAGCTTCTTGAAAAAGACAATGCTAAGATTATCACATATAAATCTCCGGAATATTCAAAATTATTACTTGAAATTTATGATCCACCTCCAATATTAAGCTATAAAGGTAATATAGAGTTATTAAATCATAATAAATGCGTTGCAATAGTAGGTGCAAGAAACGCTTCTGCAAACGGAAGAAGCTTTGCTCATAAAATTGCAAATGATTTAGTAAAAGAAGGGTATATAACTATTTCAGGATTAGCAAGGGGGATAGATAGCAGCGTACATCAAGCTGCAATTTCTCAAACTATCGGAGTTATTGCAGGCGGTATTGATCATATATATCCACCGGAAAATAAAAAACTATTTGAAAATTTAGCAGAAGAAGGTTTAATATTAGCTGAGTTACCTATCGGCTCTACCCCGCTTGGAAAACATTTTCCACAGCGTAATAGGATAATATCGGGGCTAGCCTTAGGAGTAGTGATAGTAGAAGCAAGCTTAAAATCCGGTTCATTAATAACTGCAAAATTTGCACTTGAACAAAATAGGGAAATATTTGCCGTTCCCGGCTTTCCTTTAGATCCAAGATGTCAAGGTACAAATAAATTGATTAGAGAGGGAGCATATTTAGTGGAATCAGTGGACGATATTGTAGCTAATTTACCGCAATATGAAGAATTTATGAAAAAAGATGATGGATTATTTAAGGATTTTGTTGAGCTAGGAACAGTAAATACTAGATATGTTAAAGAACCGTCACAAAAGGAGCGTACTACTATATTGGAATTATTATCGGCAGTACCTATAGATTTTGAATATTTACAAAAAGAAACGGAATTACCGCTTCCTATTATATATACGGTAATATTAGAATTAGAACTCGCCGGCAAAGCAATACGTCACGCTGGCAATAAAATATCATTAGTTTACGCCTAATGCTCTATGTCATTCCCACGTGGCATTGTTGCGTGGATACTGAGTCGTCATTGCGAGGAGCGAAGCACAA
>NZ_JBLTIO010000003.1:0-185854 GCF_057319745.1 Rickettsia sp. MAE-05 | reverse complement strand
TTAAGTGCTTGAATAACCAGTTTTCCGTCTATCGATAATATTTTTTTGAAGAGTTCTAAATCTTCAATATGAAGAGCCATGGAAAAAATATTATTATGTAATGCCATGCTTTTTATTATTTTCCACTTCTCTATAACACTATATTTAGACCATTCCATAACTTACTCCTTAAATAAATTTTTAGGCATTCTGTAATAAACAATATTATAGAATTTTTCGCTTTCAGGGAATTTGCGTTTGCGGATGGAGAAGTTACCAAAATTTCTAATTTCGATACGCTCGTGTTCTTTGAGAGACCGACTTAAATAATCTAAGATTAAATCTACTGAATCTTTAACATCTTCTTTGGAAAGATAATTCAGCTTATCATGTACTTTATCTATTAAATAATTCTTAGTAACCATTATTAAAAAATCGCTTTGATTCCGTTAAAACTATTTTTAAAAAAACTAGGTGCTATACTATCAAAATCTTCAAGTATTATGTCGATTAATTTTGGTTTTGGTTTTAATTGATAATCTTTAACTAGTAGATTAGCATTAATTTTCTTAACTTCCTGTAACCATTTTAATGCAGTATCTTCCGAGCCTATAGCATCTACAAGCTTTAACTTTAAAGCCTGACGACCTGAATATACTCGCCCGTCTGCAAGCTTTTTTACTTCTTCTATGGGAAGATTACGCCTCTCTGAAACAAGTTCAAGGAAAAAATTATAAGTATCTTCTATATTTTCCATAATGGCTACCCGCACTGCTTCCGTCAGTTTTTCGGTAGGATTTGGGACAGCTTTTAATTCACCCGATTTAAAATTATTGAACTTAATCCCCAATTTTTGAGCAAGCTCCGTTACCTCGGCTGTTTGTAGTATTACACCGATTGAACCTGTAATAGTTCCGTTATGGCTAATAATATAATCGCCTCCGAGAGAGATTAAATAACCGCCACTTGCAGCCATTGTTCCCATAACGATTACTACCGGCTTTTTTTCGGATATTTTGCGTAAGATATTATAAATTTTTTCAGAGCCGACTACCGTACCGCCAGGAGAATTTACGTTAACTATTAACGCTTTAATATGAGAATCATCGATTATTTTTTTGAGCTTTTTGTCACGCTTTTCGTCTTCAAGGATTATTTCATCTATTAATACGGAAGCTATATAATCTTCATTACTATTAATGGGTAAAACCTCTTTTGGAGCAAAGTCTTTACCGACTATTAAGAATACGATAGCAATTAAAATAATAGCTGCTAGTTTCCAAATTAACAAACGAGATTTTATTTGTCTTCTTTCAATTAAATAATCAGGTGTTATACTCATAATTTTTGATATTTTTAATTAGTACAATCAACGTCATTGCGAGCAAGCCGTAGGCTGCGTGGCAATCTCGTCAAATATCCTGAGATTGCTTCGTCAAAATTTTCAATTTTTCCTCGCAATGACGATACGACTATAAACCGTTTTTAGGGCGTTCAGGACTCTTCATCATCTCAAAAAACTCACCGTTAGTTTTAGTATGTTCAAGTTTTTTGAGTAAAAATTCTATTGCCTCACTGCTACCCATCGGATCGATAATACGACGAAGAACCCACATTTTATTTAATATTATTTTATCTACTAATAAATCTTCTTTTCTAGTTCCTGATCTAGTTATATCAATAGCCGGATAAATACGCTTATCGGCAATCTTACGGTCTAGAACTATCTCGGAATTACCTGTACCTTTAAATTCTTCAAAAATTACTTCATCCATACGAGAACCGGTTTCAATTAAAGCCGTACCGATTATAGTAAGCGAACCGCCGTTTTCGATATTTCTTGCTGCTCCGAAAAATCTTTTCGGTCTTTGTAGTGCATTAGCATCAACGCCGCCCGTTAATACTTTCCCTGATGACGGCACTACGGTATTATAAGCACGAGCGAGTCGTGTTATCGCATCTACTAAAATTACCACGTCTTTTTTATGTTCTACTAAACGCTTTGCTTTTTCGATAACCATTTCTGCAAGCTGCACGTGCCTACTTGCCGGTTCATCGAAAGTAGAGCTAACAACCTCTCCACGCACGGAACGTTGCATATCGGTTACTTCTTCAGGTCTTTCGTCTATTAACAGTACTATTAAAAATACTTCCGGATTATTAGTTGTAATTGCATGTGCTATATTTTGTAATAATACGGTTTTACCTGTACGAGGCGGTGCTACTATTAATGCACGTTGTCCTTTACCCATAGGGGCAACAAGTTCAATAACCCGTGTACTAAAATCCTTACTATCTTTACTATTATTTTCAAGTTCTAATCCTAATTTTTCATCAGGATATAAGGGAGTTAAATTATCAAAATGAACACGATGATAAGCTTTAGACGGGTCTTCAAAATTTACTCTATTGACTTTCAGTAAAGCAAAATAACGTTCTCCGGCTTTTGGAGCTCTGATCTGACCTTCTACAGTATCCCCGGTGCGCAGACCAAAGCGACGAATCTGACTAGGAGAAATATAAATATCATCAGGACCTGCTAAATAGTTTACTTCCGGTGAACGTAAAAAACCAAACCCGTCAGGTAATACTTCAAGTACCCCTTCGCCAACTATTAAACCTCCCTGCTCTACGGATTTTTTCAAAATTGCAAAAACTAATTCTTGTTTAAGTAATGAATTAATATTTTCAATTTTTAATTCTTCTGCTTGAGCTTGTAGTTCCTCTGGTAATTTACGTTTTAATTGTTTTAAATTAATAATATTACCGTTCTCTGCAAAATTATTATGATTGTTATTGGATTCGGTATTGTTAAGTTCTTCTGTAGATTCTTTATTAGTTGTGTTCATTATTTTATTATTAATAGATTATAATTGAAAAGTTGAGTTAGCAATTAAGTTTAAAGGTAAGTAATATACTTATTTAAAATTAGGAATCAAATTAGATTTTTAGAAAATTTTATTTATTCTTGCGGTTTGAAGAATTATTTATCTTGTTAGCTTATAAGAGCTGTTTATGTATGTAAAAGCATACTAACAACGTAATAGCACATTGTCAACCCAAATCGTCATTGCGAGCAGGTATTGTTGTGTGGATCAATTTCACCTCTGTCATCCCGTGGCTTGACCACGGGATCCAGTTAAAAATACTAAAATATTAGTATTTTTTATTGTTTGTATAGACCCCTGGTCAAGCCACGGGGTGACACAGTAGGTTTTACCGATCCACGCAACACTGCTTTGCGAGGAGCGAAGCATTGTTGCAATCCAGAAAAATAATTAAAAAAATTCTGTAAATCAAAATTTTTAACTGGATTACTTTGTCGAATTACTGCGTAATTCTTCTAGCAATGACGGAAAACCAAGCCATGCAACAAAGCTGGACAAGCTACGGTATGACATCAAGGACGTTTGGATAAACTAATCCACGTATACTCTACAAATCCTTTGATTTTAATAATAATACATTTGAATTAAGTAATGGAGTGAAAACGTTTTTAACTTCGTTTAATAATGCTTCATTGCTTATTTCTTGGTTTAATTCGCTGCGTACCGCATCAAATATTTCTCTTAAACTTTTCTCTTCTACCATATATTTAAAAATATATTTAGTGCTTCTAAATATCGACATTGAGATATTAACATTATTTAATATCCCATTATTAATAGTAAAATTAATAACATTATTTACTGCTGAAGGATTAGATTCCAAATGCTCATAAATTTGTTTAGCAAAATTGGCAATATTATGGAAGTACGGTATATTATCAAGGTCATCAAGAGAGGCTACACTATCTTTTTGATTTGATACGTAAAATGAATGTTTAATAATATTACCGGTAAGTATTTCGGAAATTGCTTCTCTAGTTACTTTATCCATCTTTTTAACTTTTTGTAGAAGTGAAAAATCTTTTATATAATTTTCCGGTCTTAATAAAATTTTCTCTAAAGGATCAAGATAATCAACAAAATTTAAGCCTGCTTTTTCTACGAATTCATATAACTCAGGAACGGAATAGGCTCTATCCTGTTTGTGCAGGAACATATCATAAACTCCAACGTCACCGAAATTTTGGTAATCTGAAAATAATTCCCAACCTCTTTTATACCAGTTAGTAGCAGGCAAATTATCTAGAATTAGCTTCCCGTTCATTACTTCTTCGACACGGTTTTTAGTATCTTTATTTATCATTTTCATTAAATCCTGAATTTGATAAACACCGGTACGTCCGTATTTAGCATATACCATTAAACCCATACCGCCGGTCGGTTTTAAAGAATCTTTTAGATTTTTTAAACCTTCATCAGGATTTGCTAAATGATGAAGCACACCGGTACAATTTATATAATCGAATTTTCCAAGTTTTAAATTAGGTATATTTAATATTGAATCATTAATCCATTTAATATTTTTAAGTCCTCGTACTTCTGCACGTTTTTGTGCTACTTCCATGCTAGGCTTGCTGAAATCTAGATATATTATCTCGGCATTTTTTTTATCTTTTAACTGCTCGGCAAGATAAATAGTCGAATCACCGGTGCCGCCGCCGGCTATTAAGCATCTAAATCCATTATTAAAATTTTCTTTTCCTTTATATAGAAAATGGTTTAATTCTCCTAAGAACTCACCGCAAATTGCAAGTAAACGTTCTTTTTCTTGATTTGGGTCTCTGAAAGGATAAGGATAATCTTGATAATGCTCTTGCACTTCTGCTAAGTCTTTAGAAATTTTTGTTTTCTTTGAATCGTTCATAAATATTATTGTTTTTAAGTTATTATTATATAATCGTTTATCTATTTTCGGCTTTGTTGCATGGATCGAAAAACGCACTCGGTGTCATACCGTGGCTTGACCACGGTATCCAGAAAACAACTAAAAATATCAATAATATTGATATTTTTAACTGGATCCCGTGAATAAATCACGGGATGACAGGAGAAAAACCGAACCATGCAACAACACCTACGGCTCCTCGCAATGACGGTTCGGGTATCGCCATCTACTCTTTAAGAACTATATCTCTTATAATTAATTGAATAGTATAATTATCTTGCCAATTATTCGTTTTTAACGTTCCTATTGCGGCAATATTCTTTGCTTTAGGGCTTAATAGAACCTCTTCAAATGAAGTACCTACCGAATTAAAAGCAATAGCAGACAAGGCTTTATTACCAAAGCCTCGCTTATTTGGAGCAAGCATACATTTAATATGTTTACTTCCTACGATATCTGCTTTTAATACAAATAAATCATCGAATTTAAATATAGGCTCATGATTTCCTTGACCGAAAGGCTCTAAAGTGTTTAATTCCTCCATTAAAGGGAAATTCACACCATTAACCGTTAAATCAATATCATATTCCGCATGCTTATAATTTTCTAGTTTATTTATACTAATTCTAAAAGCATTATTAAAAAAATTCTGCAATTCTTGTAATTTTTCAGCAGTTACGGTAAAACCTGCCGCCATAGCATGACCTCCGCCTGCTATTAGCAAATCTTTGCTTTTAGCATTGATAATCTCAGCACCGAAATCAATACCTAAAATAGAACGGCATGAAGCTTTACCAATCCCGTTATTTAAAGCTACAACCGCTACCGGCTTATCAAACTTTTCTTTTAATCTGCCGGCAACAATTCCTATAACGCCTGGATGCCATCCTTCTTTTACGATAAATAATAAACTACTATCTTGTTGAGTTAAAGCAATTTCTGTTGCCTCTTTTATCATTAATAACTCAATTACTTTACGCTCATTATTATGTTTTTCAAGTTCTTCAGCTAATTTACTTGCTTCATTAGAACAACTAGTAGATAGGATATTAGCTCCTAAACTTGCCTTTCCTACTCTACCGCCTGCATTGATACGTGGACCTAGAATAAAACCTAAATGATAACATTTCGGTATTTCATTAAGCCCTGCCATATCATATAATGTTTTAATACCGATATTTTGTCTTTGTTGCATTACTTTCAAACCGCCAGCTACAAATGCACGATTTAAGCCTGTTAATTTCATCATATCACAAACAGTACCAAGAGCCACTAAATCTAGATACTTCATTAGGTTAGGCTGAAGCATTGTTTGCGTGAAATAATTTTGCTTCTTTAAATTCGATAATATTGCAGTTGCAAATAAGAAAGCAACTCCTACGGCGGCCAAATGTTTACATTCGCTTTTTTCATCAATACGATTTGGATTTACTATAGCTACTGCATCCGGTAATATTTCCGTAGCTATATGATGATCGATTACTATAACATCAAGGTTAAGGTCTTTTGCGTATTTTAAGGCTTCATGTGCCATAGCACCGCAATCAACCGTAATTAATAATTCTGTGCCGTTATCTTTAATTTTTTGCATAGCAAAAGGAGTCGGACCGTATCCTTCAGCTATACGATCAGGAACATAAATATCACATAGTATATTTAAATCTCTAAAGACGTTTTTAAGTAAAGCAGCTGAAGTAGCACCGTCTACATCATAATCGGCAAAGATACATATTTTTTGGTTATTTAAAATAGCTTTAACGGTTCTATCTACAGCCTTTTCCATATCGAGTAGATGAAAAGGATTAGGTAATAAATTTTTGATTTTCGGTATCAAAAAATTTTCTACTTCCTCTATATTATTTACTCTTAATGATACTATCCTAGCCAGTAAATCACTAATTTTGAAACTACGACATAACTCGGTGACTATATCTTCGTTAATCAGTTTCTGCTGCCAGATTTTACCGTTTATAGATGCTTGTGGTTTCATGTGTTTATTAGACCGTATTTTTGCTGTATATCGTCATTGCGAGGAGGTATTATTGTGTGGATGCCGCCCCGTCATTGCGAGCAGTCGTAGTACTTGCGTGGCAATCTCATGAAATAATAACAAACTCCTGAGATTGCTTCGTCAATTGCTACGCAATTTCCTTGCAATGACGACTTGGGTATCCACGCAACAATGCCTACTCACAATGACGTATACACTTATATCTCTGAAAGTTTCTTAGCCTCGTCATCTGCAATTAAAGCTTCAACAAACTCATCTAATTGTCCGTTTTTAACTACTTCGTCTATCTTATAAAGTGTTAAGTTTATTCTATGGTCGGATACTCTTCCCTGTGGGAAATTATAAGTACGTATCCGTTCCGAACGATCTCCCGAACCTACCTGCCCTCGTCTACTGTCGGCTCTTTCTTGTTCTTTTTTGCGGCGTTCTTCTTCATAAATTCTAGCACGTAGAATTTTTAACGCCTTTGCTTTATTTTTATGCTGTGACTTCTCATCTTGCAAGGCTACGGTAATACCGGTAGGGATATGAGTTATACGTACGGCAGAATCGGTAGTATTAACGTGCTGTCCACCAGCCCCTGAAGCTCTATAAGTATCAATTCTTAAGTCTTTATCTTCAATTTTAATATCAACCTCTTCAGCTTCAGGAAGTACTGCAACCGTTGCTGCCGAAGTGTGAATACGTCCTTGTGATTCCGTTTCCGGTACTCTTTGCACTCTATGAACGCCTGACTCAAATTTTAGTTTAGAGAATACATCTTTGCCTTTTATCGATGCCGAGGCTTCTTTATAACCGCCTATTCCCGTATCGGAAATTGCTAATATCTCGAAACGCCATCCTTTTAACTCGGCGTATCGTTGGTACATATTAAAAAGTACGGCAGCAAAAAGTGCGGCTTCTTCACCGCCGCTTCCTGCTCTAACTTCAATAATAGCACTTTTACTATCCGCATCATCTTTCGGTAATAAAGCAATTTTTACGGCTCTTTCAAGTTTTGGTAACGAATTTTCAAGAGTGTGTATTTCGTCTTCAATCATTTCTAAAGTGGCATTATCAAGTCCCACTTCTAGCTTAAAATTATTTGCTTCTTCAAGCTCAGATTTAGCTTTATTATATTCTTTAATTTTTGCTACAACATCTTCAAGTTCGGCATATTCTTTAGATGCCTTAACAAACTCGTCTCCCATAATGCCGGAAGATAGTTTTTTGCCTAAATTTTCGTATTTATCTAAAATTTTTGCTAAATTATCTGAAAAACTCATGTTATTTTTGATTTATTTGGGGATGAGGTTAGTTTTAACGTCATTGCGAGGAAAGGCGGAGCCTTGACGTGGCAATCTCAGGAATTTTATACTGCTTCATGAGATTGCCACGCAGCCTACGGCTGCTCGCAATGACGACTTATATCAGCATCAAAGCGGGACTTTCTATAAACTTCTTAAATGCTGCCAAAAACTCAGCACCGACTGCTCCGTCTACTACTCGGTGATCGGCAGAAAGAGTTACATCCATAATTGTTGCTATAGTTACTTGATCATTCTTGACTATAGCACGTTTTGCACTAGCTCCGACGCCCATTATACAACTTTGCGGTGGGTTAATTATAGCATTGAAATTCTTAATACCGTACATACCGAGGTTAGAAATGGTAAACCCTCCGCCCTGAAATTCTTCAGGGGTTAATTTATTATCTTTTGCTTTCTTTATTAATTCTTTCATTTCACGAGATAGCTCTATAATGTTTTTTTGATTGGCATTTTTAACTATCGGCGTAACAAGCCCGTTCTCAATCGCTACCGCTACTGAAATATCGACATTATTGTAATACCTAATTGCATCTTCCCCCCAGCTAGCATTGGCATTTGGTACTTCTTGTAAAGCT
The DNA here is from genome assembly GCF_057319745.1 of Rickettsia sp. MAE-05. Classification (NCBI taxonomy): domain Bacteria; kingdom Pseudomonadati; phylum Pseudomonadota; class Alphaproteobacteria; order Rickettsiales; family Rickettsiaceae; genus Rickettsia; species Rickettsia sp. MAE-05. The sequence goes on along the minus strand of NZ_JBLTIO010000003.1, from coordinate 177,206 downwards.
TTGGCTACTGCTAAAATAATAAAATCATTAACCGATATCCTTGTTGATTTATCTTCAGAAAAAGATTTATTAATGTCTTCTCTTATATCTAACAATTTATCGACATTACATTCTATAGATAAATAAAAATGTGGTACTGTTTGTTTAGATTCAAGCAGACGCTTAGCTATAATCTTGCGGATATTATTATTTGGTACTAAACGATATTCTTCAGGATTTCTACTAACTATTTTATTATGAACAGTGCTAGGAGTATATGATAATATATCTTGTTTGACTATTCTACCGTGTGGACCGCTACCTTTCACGCTCTCAAGTCTAATATTTCCCATTTTTGCAAGTCTTTTTGCTAGTGGTGAGGCGAATATTTTACTAGCATCATGTTTTATAACTGCTACCTGTTCTTCTACCTTAGCTATATTCTCGTGGGGTTTTGGAAGGTTAGCATCTGTTTTCTGTGACGGTGATACATTATTATTTTTTGCAATAAACGCATCAATGTCCGTTTTTTCTTCACCCTCTTCGCTTAACACAGCAATTAAAGAGTTAACAGGTACATTTTGACTATTTTGTGGGATAACTATTTTGGCAAGTATACCTTCGTCTACTGCTTCTACTTCCATCGTTGCTTTATCGGTTTCAATTTCGGCAATTACTTCCCCGGGATTAACTTTATCCCCTTCTTTTTTTAACCACCTAGCTAGATTTCCTTCCGTCATAGTTGGAGATAAAGCAGGCATTAAAATTTTAATTGGCATAATTTGTTTAGATTTGATTTTTTATTATTGTTGTTCTTAACGTCATTGCGAGGAAATTACGGAGTAATTGACGAAGCAATCTCATGAGTCTTACTACTTCATGAGATTGCCACGCTCTCTACGTTCGCTCGCAATGACGACTTGAGTAGCTATCACACCTTAATATCAGGGCTAACTATCATTATCATCTGCTTACCTTCCATTTTAGCATGCTGATCGATTTTAATGAGTCCTTCGAGCCCTACTTCTATACGTTTAAATAGTTCTTGACCGACTTCTTTATGAAGAATCTCTCGTCCCTTAAACCATAAAGAAATTTTTACCTTATCACCGTCTTTCAAAAATTCTTTTATTTTTCTTAGCTTAGTTTCAAAATCACCTATACTAATGTTAGGTTTAAATTTCATTTCTTTAAGTACGACGATTTTTTGCTTTTTGCGTGCTTCATGCAAACGCTTTTTGCTTTCGTACTTAAACTTACCAAAATCTAGAATTTTACAGACAGGGGGTACAGCATTCGGTGATATCTCGACTAAGTCAAGGCTGGCTCTTTCCGCCATATCTAATGCTTCTCTAATATTTACGACGCCGTGCATTTCGCCGTTTTCGCCTACTAGACGCACTTCTCTAGCTCTGATTTCTCTATTAGCCTTAGGAAAATTATTTTTAGAAATAAAATTTCTCCGTATTATGTTTATAAATAAATATATATTGCATTTAACTTATTTTATTTAAAATTACAAGTAAATAAAATATTTTATCTTTAATTTTATTTAGAAAGTTTTAAAAAAAATTGAAACTACAAGACAAATTCCAAATATTAATAAACAGATTCGTGTTAATTTAGCGACTCTTTCCTGTATTTTCAAGTTTTTTAGGTCTATAGCATGCTTATGAGCTTGTTCTTTTTGTGCCATATGTATTAATTCCTGTAAAGTACCGGGATAAATACTCTCATACTCACTGATTAAATCAATTGGCGGTAATATATGTTCAAATTTTTTACGGTAAAAATTATTATCAGGCTCATTGACACTAAAAGTCTTAGCATAACCTTTATTTAATCTATTATTTTTATTAAAAAAACGTTTAGTCTCTTTCATATTCCTTTTTTATTTTTTGAAATGTATATAATATATTACTTTCAACTATTTTAAAATAATCAATTAATTGTGTTTCTTTTTTTTGCTGTTGTTTGGAGCTTTTCATATTTATTATATTCTTTAGCTCTGCATATACTAGTTTTATAAAACTTTGTTTCATTGATTATACTAAATTTATAAAATCTTTTTTTGGTATTAGCGGTTCGCCCCTAAAATTTATAGCATTATTAAATTTATTGCAACAGCTTATAAAATTTTTATCACATCCGGCAATAATTTTTACTTCCTCGGTATCTTGGTCATGCCTCCATATTGCAGTTACGCCTATTAAAAAGCTATACGTTCAATAAGAGTACCAATAACCTTATCATGAATATCCAATGACTTGGAAAAGCAGATTGTCTTACGTGCAAGCCTCTTGCATCTCGTTCTAAGGTTCAAGTTACTTCGTTCTATCCGTTGAGTGTATTTTTTACTGATAATATGCTTTTTAGGGTCTAATAACCTAGCATAACTCCCCCATCCATCTGTATAGTAAAAAGTCACCTTGAAATTCTCTAGTTTTTTCAGTAATGATTCTAATGTGCTATCACATCTTGTACCAAACGTATAAGCAACTACTTTTAACGAAATCTTATCCAAGGCATACCAAAGCCATCGTTGTCTGGATTTATTCTGTACATAAGACCATTGTTCATCTATCTCAGGAGCAATAATTACTTTTGTTGTACTGATAGAATGATTTATTGTTTTTAATACTAGATTTTTTTAAAACACGGATAACTGTATTGATACCCGCTTTTAATACTCTTACTGTATCTCTAACTCCAGAGCCGTTGATTGACATTTCTACTATTTGCTCCTTAACTCCAGGCTTAGATGCATTATTAATATACTCCAATTGAAAATATCGATTACACCGCTTGCATTGATATCTCTGTTGTTTTGAAATTGAATATCCTGACTTTATTACTTCTTCTGTGTTGTTACAATATCTACACTTAACATCTATTTTTGCCATAACTCCTTAACTATAATTCTCTCTTATTACTGTTTGAGGATTATAGACTATTTACTCTAAACTGCAATACGGAGGCACGACCCGAATATTATCAGAAGAAAGTTTTTTAAATTCGTTTAATTGCTTATACGCATTTATTAAAAACTCTTGAGACTTAGAGTTGCTATTCTCTTGTGGCATATATTTATTACCTTGTTAAATTGGAGCTTAAGTAGAAGTTAACAGAAATTAACTCTACAATTTAAATTTAGTAATATTTTTGCTAAAAGAAAAGTTCGGCAGTGGAAAAAGAGATTATTTTTTTGGAAGGTAGTTGCAATATTATTCTGCCGGTACTATCGATATCTTTAAAAAGACCGGTTACTATATCATTTTGATATTTAATGCTAATATTTTCATGTAACTTATAAGCATGTTTTAACCAGCTTTCTCTAATAAAAGAAAAGCCGTTATTATACCAAATTTGATAATATTTTTCAAAATTCTCTATTAATTTTTTAAGTAAAGCTTGCGGTTCTATAGGCGGTAGATTTTCGCTTATTAAGCTAGTAGTAGGCTGGTCGATATTATCAGGGTGATAGGTGATATTAATACCGATACCGATAATAAGGTAATAATTATTTTCTACTTTAACGGATTCAAGAAGTATACCGGCAATTTTCCGACCGTTCACGAGAACATCGTTAGGCCATTTTAGTTGTATAATGTCATCCTCACCTCTTATGTCATTCCCGCGTAGGCGGGAATCCATTTCTTTTAAAAATTTTTCTGGATTCCCGCTTTCGCGGGAATGACATAGGGGGCGGGAATGACATAGAGAACTATAGGAGTGACATAAAGAGGCTATACTCTCATAAACGGCAAGTGCTGTAACAAAAGATAATTGCGGTAATAATTCTAGCTCTTTATCAGGCTTTATTAGTAAACTTACATGTAAGTTACCTACCCTAGACTGCCAATTTTTACCGCTTCTTCCTCGTGCTTTGGTTTGAGATTTAGCAAGTACTGCATAGTTTGAATCAACTATTCCCCTTTTAGCAGTTCTCATAGCCTCAGAGCTTGTACTGTCTATTTCATCAAAAACAATTAGTTTAAATTTACCTATATTCATTTTTACTTGTCATCCCGTGGCTTGACCACGGGATCCAGTTAAAAATACTAAAATTATTAGTATTTTTTATTGTTTTTATGGACCCCGTGGTCAAGCCACGGGGTGACACAGTGGATTTTATCCGTCCACATAGGCAATACTCGCTCGCAATGACGATAATCACCCCCTACTTACATGACTTCTGGCTACACTATGTTTGCTTTGAATTTTTGGTGCTTCGCTTTTACTTTTAGTTATAAAGCTTTCTAAATCTTGTTTAGTAAATTTAAACTTAGCAATATTTTCATCAAAGGTTTTAGTTTTATCAAATCGTACATCTTTATTTTTATCTATTCCAAGTACCTCAATGAAACTATCTTTTATTTTACTTGAAGCAGCAGGATCGTTTAAGGTATACAGCAAAGCTTTCAATGAGTTTGTATCGGCTTTTAATGTATTATTACGACTAGTTGCAGCAATAATTACATATTCTTTAAGCTTTTCATTTAATTCTTTTTCGTTTAATGCTCCGGTTTTACAAAATGATAATAACATTTTTGCTTTATCATTATGATTTTCAATAATTCCTTCTTGCCATTTAGAAGTATTATTTTCTTTTGACGGAATAAACATTTCTAATAATTTAGTTCCAAATGTTTTATGTAGATTTTTATTATCATAAACTTCATAAACATTTAGTAGAAATTTTTGATGGTCAAATGTTTTATCTGCTTCTTTGCCAAGGTCATGATTATTCAAATGTTCTCTAGTTTGACAATATCCTTTAATATGCAAATAATCAGAATATTTTTGTGCATCTTTGAAATCCAAAGTATCTATTCCGGCAGTATCTAAAACAACAGTGTTTAAAGCATTTTCACGTAACTGCTCATTAGTTTCTCTTAGAGTTTCGGTATATTTAAATTTTCCTCCTACTTTTGCAAGAGTCTTAAATAATACATCAGCTAAAAACTTTACGATATCACTTGGGCTTTCAAATTTTTTTGCACTATATATAGCAATATTTGCATCAGCTTCCATACCCGTACCAAAAGCCATAGCTAGAGTTCTACCTTGCTTTTTAGCTAAGGTAATCTCTTCCATATTATCAGTTACTTCTTTTGTATCAAATTCCGGTTCATTGCCTTTAAAATATTTTGTCGGTATATTGTCTCTATATCCGCCGTCGACATATTTTTTACCGTCAATTTCTACCGGTTCAAAAACAAGCGGTATAGAAGCAGAAGCACGGCAAGCTAAAGCAATTTCAATATTTGGCGTATCAAAGCTATTGAAAATAGTTAGTTCGCTTGTCTCTTGCTGAGTTGCCGTAATTACTAAATCCTTATACTGCACTGGATCGTATTTTCGCAGTAACGCTATATCCTTAAAATATATTTTACCGTCTTTTTGGTTGTATCTTTCTCTTAATTCATCAAGAGCTTTATCATCTTTAACATTTACTATATCTGATCTCTGTAAAAAATTTCCTATATTTTCTTTAATAACAAGTTCTAATAAATCATATAAAGGTTTACCGTCTTTATTTAACTGTACTATACCTGCAGAAAATCCTTTTTTTCCAAGTAATGTTTGCAGATTTGTATTTTTAGAAATTTCTTCAAATCGCTCAGGCGGTGTTCCAAGAGCTACCACTGCTGCAGTTATAGCACCGGCGGAAGAACCTGCTACCGCCTTGACATTATCTAAAATACCGGCTTTTTTTGCTGCCTCATAAGCTCCGGAATATATTGCTCCCTTAGCTCCCCCTCCACTAAAAGCTATATATTCGATAGGAGTTTCTTGAGCCTTTTTAATATCCTCTAAATTCATAGTTTTATTTTATTAAGTTATCTTCTACAAACTTCCAGTTAATCATATGCTTAATGAATATGTCAACATAATCAGGTCGTTTGTTACGATAATCAATATAATAAGCATGTTCCCATACATCACATGCAAGAAGCGGCTTCATACCGTTTGCTATAGGTGTACCGGCATTAGCGGTTTTTATAATTTGTAACCTATTATCGTGATATACAAGCCATGCCCAGCCGCTACCGAACTGCCCTACTGCCTCTTGCTTAAACTGTTCACAAAACCCTTCAAAACTACCGAAATCTTTATTAATTTGTTCTAATATTTTACCGCTTGGCTTACCTCCGCCCTGCGGCTTTATTGAATGCCAAAAAAAGGTATGATTCCATATTTGGGCTGCGTTATTAAAAATAGCCGCATTTGAGTTTTGAGATGACCATTCTATTATTTCTTCTAAATCTTTTTTTTGTAATTCTTCTTTATCTTTGAGTAAATTGTTTAGATTTTGTACATAAGTATTATGATGTTTACCATGATGATAATCAAAAGTCTCGGGAGTAAAATGTGGTTTAAAACTCTCTTTGTCATAAGGTAAATCAGGTAAGATAAAAGGATATGAGGTTTGATTAGATTTGTTGCAATAGGTCATGTTATTTTCTCCTAGGTTTGTTTTGGTATTTATCGTCATTGCGAGCGAACGTTAGGGAGCGTGGCAATCTCAGGAATTCTCCCGAGATTGCTTCGTCAATTTACTATTGTAAATTTCCTCGCAATGACGTTTAACGCAGCAACTTATAAAAATCGGAAGCTAAATAAAGCGATCCGGTTATTATAATATTTGCTTTATTATCGCCGTTTATCTTCTTTATATTACTAATCGCTTCTTCGAGGGAGTCGCTTTCGCTAAAATCAATTCCACTCTTTCTGCCTTCCAAATTTATTGTTTCTGCACTATGGCTTAGTGGTTCGGATAAAACTTTAACACCGTAACCTTTAATTGTCAAACCCTTAAAGTAGGAGCAAAACTCCTCGATATTCCTATTTTTAGTCATACCGAGTATTAAATATATCGGTGATTTTAAATTATCACGAATCCAGTTTGCCAAAACTTGAGCTCCGCTATTATTATGAGCTGCGTCAACCCAAATTTGAACATTATCACCTATTAATTTAGAATATTTTTTCGGTTCTATTTTTTCGATTCTAGCCCGCCAAATAGTATTTTGCAGTCCTTTAGAGATAATTTCGTTGCTGATATTAAATTGTTTATTTATCAAACTTATTAAAGCAATAACGCTTGCAGCATTTATTAATTGATGATCACCGAGTAGCGAAGGAGTCGGAAACTCATAACTAAAATTTCGTGATGAATAAATAAATCCGTTGTCCGTCTTTTTAATACCAAAATCATATTCGTAGCAAAATGTGGGTACATCTAGCTCTTCGGCTTTTGCAAATAATGTTTCATAAACTTCTAAAGTCTGCATACTTATAATGCAAGGAACGCAAGGCTTCATAATACCGGCTTTCTCAGCTGCTATTAAGGGGAGTGTATTACCCAGCATATTCATATGATCATATGAAATAGGTGTAATTAAGGTAATTAGAGGCTGCTTGATTATATTTGTTGCGTCTAACCGACCGCCTAGTCCCGTCTCTAAAATTAATATATCGGCTTTTGTTTCTGCAAATGCTAGAAACGCAGCAGCTGTAGTACCTTCAAAAAAGCTAGGTTCGATATTAAATTTTTCGCTTGCTACTCTAACCTCCTCACAAACCTGCCATAATTCATTATCCAAGATTTTCTCACCTGCTACTACGATTCGTTCATTAAATTCTAATAAATGAGGAGATGTATAGCAATGTACCTTATAACCGGCAAGCGTAAAGATGCTTTTAAGTATAGCACTGCTTGAACCTTTACCGTTTGTACCTGCTATATGTATGACGGGAGGAAGCCTTAAATGAGGGTTACCTAAGGCTTTTAAAAGTCTTGCTATATTTTCAAGATCATATTTAATATTATTTTTCCAGGTCGGCACCGGAAAATGCGGCATTAGCATTGTTATTGATTTTTTTCATGAATATATAGAGTTATACAAAACTATAGACGCTTAGGATAGAAAAAGATTTTAAAGAAATATTTTTTAGCGATTAATCCAAATCTTGGCAATATTTTAAGGCTTTATTCAATTCTATTATTTCGTCAAAGGATAGTTTGCCAATTTTTGTATCGATTTTATCAATTGATATAGCATTAATTTTATCAACCATAATACAAGATTGTGATTTAAGACCATTTAACTCTGTAGGAGTCAATAGCAGACGATAAATTGCAGTATTTATTAAATAGGTTGTTATAGGACAAACTAATATGCTGGCAAGAGTTTTATTTAACGAGTTAGATTGAATAACAACAGCAGGACGAGGCTTGCCGTAATCTCCACTTAATACACAAACTACAATGTCACCTTTTTTAATTTCTATTTTGTCCATTTATTAAATCCAATCTGTGTAATCTTGATTTTTTTCCCATTCTTCTTCTAATTTTTTTTGTTCCCTAGATAACAAAGATTGCCGTTTAACATCTTCTGCTTTTAATTGTTTAATACGTTCCTGTCCCTCGACAAATAAACGTACAGCTTCATTAATTAAATCGTTTGGACGACAATGTAATTCTGCAGCTATCAATGTAATTTTTTCACTTAAATTGGTTTCTAAGTATATACTAGTTGGAGTGTTTTTTGTCATTTTATACCTGCACAACAATATTGATAATATAGATTATAACATATTATATTATAATCTACACTATACTTGTATTTCACTACAGTCAAATTTTGAAGTTCATCGAGTTTTTGGTTTTACTACATTGATAAGTCCGATTAATAAGCCCGATTTAATTATTCCGGGTATTATAAAAAATAGTACACCACTATAAAATGCTTCTTTTAATCCTAAAAATTTGGATAACCATAACCAGCCTAAACTCATAATAATTATATTACCGATCAAACATAAAGATATCTGATTTAACCATTTATTAGAAATAAAAATTTTATCTTTTAAGCTAGCCATAATATATACGGCAACTATGAAACCTGCTAAATATCCACCGGTAGTACCTAATAATATTGGTAAACCGCTAGAAAATTTACCAAATATCGGCACACCTGCAGCTCCTAGCGTTACAAAAGATAATACTGCTAAAGTACCGCTGACCCTATTATAAGTAAGCCCGATAAATAGTACTGCAACAGTTTGTAATGTTATGGGAACAGGCTTAAACGGTATTAATATTTGTGAACAAATAGTAAGTAATGCCACTCCTAAAACTATTTCTATTGCTTGCCTTTTGGTTAACGGTAGTGAGATTGAATTAAGTTGCATAAAATTACCTCATAATTTATTTTTAAGTAATTACACTAAATAGAATTATATAATGTTCTTGTCAATAATATAAAAATGAAAATAAAAATTTATAATGATTTAGGAGTTTCAAAAGAAAGTATTAAGCATTGCGTGCATAACTTAAAACTTTATGCTCCAAAGTATGAGGTAGATTATATTACTGCACAAGACATTATAGGCGGAAAGTGGGTTCAAAACACCTTATTACTTATTTTACTCGGTGGAAGAGATTTATACTATGTACAAAAATTGCAAGGCAAAGGAAATGATAATATAAAAAATTATTTAAAAAATGGCGGTAATTTTCTTGGAATATGTGCCGGTAGTTATTATAGCGGCAATTATTTAGAATTTGCTAAAGGAACAAATATAGAGGTTATAGGTGAAAGAGAATTAAAGATTTTCAATGGAACGGTTAGAGGACCATTGCTTGCTCCTTACTACTATAATTCAAATAAAGGAGCAAGAGCCGCTTACCTAAAAATAAATCCAACACTTAATTTAAATATTAAGGATTGTTATGCTTTTTATAATGGTGGTGGATATTTTGTTGATGCAGAAAATACTAAAGATACTGAAATAATAGCAAGTTATGAAGATAATAAACCTGCAATAATAAAATGTACTTGCGGTGACGGGATAGCTATTTTAAGTGGAGTTCATCTTGAATATGAGCCTGCACTCATAAAAAATCAATCTCTTAATAATATTCGTAAAATACTAAAAGCTCATGATACGGAAAGAATCAAATTATTAAATTATATATTAGACTTCTTCATAAACTCGCTTATAGAGAGGAATTTGTAGGAAACACGCAGCACAGCACCGCAGCGTACATAGAAGTACGTGAGGATGCGAGCAGCGGATTGACGCACAAATTACCTCTAGAAGTAGAGTTTATGAAGAAGTCTATTCAAAAATCTAAATCCGTATAATAGCTAGGAGGGGTAAAGCCAGGGATTCTATCTTGTAATAATAACCTAAAAGCCGGTCTTGATTTAATTAGTGAATACCAATGTTTGATAAGCGTCCATTTATCCCAATAAATCTCACCGAAATAATCGAGTACCGATAAGTGACAGCTTGCGGCAATATCGGCAATAGTTAGTGAATCCGATACAAGATAACTTCTTTTTTCCAGTAAAGAAGTTATATATTCCAAATGATAATTCAAATTATTTTTTGCAGCACGTAAAAATTCGGTTCTTGGGCTGCTCATTTTAGCAATTGATCTTATAACTTTTTCATCGATAATAATCTTAGTAACTTCACGATAAAATTTATCGTTAAACCAAAAGAATAATCGTCTAATTTCGCAACAAATATCAATATCTTCATCTAAAAAATTAAAATTCGGATATTTGCTATTAAGATATTCAACAAAAGGATAAATACCTACCACAAATAAGCCGTATGATTCTTCTAAAATAGGCAATGTTCCGGCAGGATTTATTTTTAAGAAATCTTTATTGAATTGCCAATAATCTTCTTTAATCGTAGTAAATTCTATATCTAATTCTTTTAAGAAGACACGGGCTTGTCTTGAAAGAGGACAAATAGGATAATGATATAACTTTTTCATTAAATTTGTGTCATAGTAAGTTCTAGGTCATCTAATGGTTTGACAGAGGTTGTTGCATAACACATTTATGTCATTCCCGCGTGGCATTGTTGCATGGATCGGTAAATGCTCTTTTGTCATTCCTAGCTAAAAACGGAAATCCAGAAAAAGGTATAAATACAGCAAATTTTTAAAATTAAAAGCTCGATTTATCTCGCTTTATGCTGGATTCCTACTTTCGCAGGAATGACATCGGTATCCACGCAGGCAATCCCACGCGGAAATGACATAGAATGCTTTTTGAGCCATACGGACCACAGCAGCCAAGCCACGGGATAACAATAAGGTCTATAAGCCGGATTCTGTATGAATATAAATTCATTGCAGTTATTTATCTAGGATAAACGTTACCGTTTACCTCAAGCGATCTACCCGCATTACAAGCCGGCTAGAGATAACCCGGGAACTTGATAAGTTCTGTAACGCCTATTTGATCTTGCTCTTGGTGGGGTTTACCATGCGTAATTTGTTACCAACTTACCGGTACGCTCTTACCGTACCTTTTCACCCTTACCGAATATACTAAGATAGAACTTCGTATTCATATTCGGCGGTATATTTTCTGTGGTACTTTCCCTAAAGTAATAATACTCTGCCGGATGTTAACCGGCACCATACCTCTATAGAGTCCGGACTTTCCTCGTGATTATATCATCACGCAACTGCACGACCGTTTAGAATTATGATCAATTTTCTTAAGTTAGTCAATAACATTTAGAAAAAGTTCAATTAACTTATTAAGTTCTGTGAAAGTTTCTAATTGATTTGCTATTTTGAGATATTTTTTAGCAAAAATTAATAAGATTTTTTTGAAAATTTGACTTTTGTACACAGAATATAATTAAATTAATAAGTATAATAACAAATTTATTAACAAATTTAAAATTTCAACTATTTTATTAAAGATATTTTTAATTTAACATTGCTACTATTTTTTTCATACTGTATAAATATGTATTTAATGCTTCTAAACACATAAATTGTTAGCAAATTTTGATATATGATATGAAAAAATTAATTTATTATTTTGGCAGTAATGGTAGTGACGGAAACGCTAGCATGAAGAATGTACTTGGTAATAAAGGTGCCGGTCTTGCTGAAATGTCTAATCTAAAACTACCTATTCCTGATGGTTTTACAATAACTACAGAGCTATGTAATTACTTTTACACCCACAATAATAACTTTCCTAAAAATTTTCAAAACGACTTAAAAAAAGCTATCACCGAACTTGAAATAATTACCGGTAAAATTTTTGGCAGCACAAGCAATCCCCTATTATTATCGGTGCGTTCGGGTTCTACGGTTTCAATGCCTGGAATGATGGATACTATCCTTAATCTTGGAATGAATAACGAAGTGTGCAATGCTCTTGCGGATTCCTGTGGTGATAAACGATTTGCTCTTGATAGTTACAAAAGATTTCTAGAAATGTATGGTTCAACGGTATTATCTATACCTAGTGATCTATTTGAACAAATTTACGAAAAGCACAAGATTCAAGCCGATATTCATAAAGATAGCGATATTACCGTAGAATTATTAGAAAAAATTATTGAGGATTTCAAACGGTTGCATATTAAGTATACTAAGCAACTAATTAATGATCCTTATGAACAGTTAGAATCGGCAATTAAAGCGGTGCTACATTCTTGGATGAGTAATAGAGCGGTTATATATAGAAAAATCAATAATATTTCGGAAGGTTTCGGTACGGCTATTAATATCCAAGCAATGGTTTTCGGTAATTTAGGTAAAACTTCAGCTACGGGAGTTGCTTTTACTAGATCACCTTCTACAGGAGAAAAAAAGCTCTTTGGAGAGTTTTTAATAAATGCTCAAGGTGAAGACATAGTATCGGGAACTAGGACACCTATGCCTATTATTGCAAATGATTCAAATTCTATGCAAGCAATGATGCCGAAAGTGTTTAAGGAATTATCACAAATTGCGAAAAAGCTTGAAGAACATTACTTAGATATGCAGGATATAGAATTTACTATAGAAAATAATAAGCTATATATCTTACAAACACGTACCGCAAAAAGAACAGCCATCGCTGCTATTAATATTGCCGTACAAATGGTAGAAGAAAAGCTTATTTCTAAAGAACAAGCCTTAATGCGAATCGATCCGGAATCATTAAATCAATTATTACATACAAGAATTGATTACAGTAAGGGGCTTACTTCTATTGCCGAAGGGTTACCTGCTTCTCCTGGGGCTGCAACAGGTATTGCGGTATTCTCACCTTATGATGCCGAAAAATTATCTCATCATCATAAAGTAATTTTAGTACGCCATGATACTAGTCCTGAGGATATTAACGGAATGCATGTTTCTTCAGGTATTTTAACTATTAGAGGGGGAATGACTTCACATGCCGCAGTTGTGGCAAGAGGTATGGGGAAGCCTTGTGTTTGCGGTACAAGTAATTTATCTATAGATGAGAAAAAGCAAATATTAACAGCAGGCGATATAGTTATTAAACAAGGTGATATTATAACGATTGACGGAGGTAGCGGCAAAATCTTCTTAGGTGAAATGCCGTTAATTCAACCTACTTTCAGTGAGGAATCAAAATTAATTTTAGATTGGGCAGACGAGATTAGTAGCTTAAAAGTTCGTGCAAATGCCGAAACAGTTAACGATGCTTTAGTATCTATAAAATTTGGGGCTCAAGGTATAGGTTTGTGTCGTAGCGAACATATGTTTTTTGATAAAAATAAAATTCCTTTAGTAAGGGAAATGATTATTGCTCCTGATATAGAACGTAGAAAGCTTGCTGTGCAGAAATTATTACCTCTGCAAACTGAGGATTTTAAAGCTTTATTTAGAGTAATGAAAGACAAACCGGTAAATATTAGATTACTTGATCCGCCGCTACATGAGTTTTTACCTACTACTGAAGAAGATAAAAAGAATTTGGCAAATAGCTTAAATCTACCGTTATCCATGATTAATCAACGTCTTCATGCTATGCACGAAGTAAATCCTATGCTTGGTCACCGTGGATGTAGACTTGGTATATGTTCACCGGAAATTTACCAAATGCAAATTGAAGCAATTTTTACGGCTATTTTTGAGCTACATAAAAAAGAATATATAGAATGTAATTTAGAACTAATGATTCCTTTAATTAGCAATGTAGGTGAAATAAAAAAGCTTAAAATGGATATTTATGAGGTAATAGAGGAATTAGAGCAACGTTATAGATATAAATTTTCTTTTACACTTGGTACTATGATAGAACTACCAAGGGCAGCACTCGGCAGTAAGAAAATAGCTAAGGAAGTTGACTATTTTAGTTTTGGGACTAATGATTTAACCCAAACTACATATGGAATTTCTAGAGATGATATTGCATCTTTCCTCCCATATTACTTAGAAGAAAAGATTTTTGAATCCGATCCGTTTACTACTCTCGATGAAGAAGGAGTGGGAGAATTAATTGAACTTGCTATAAAACGAGGAAAAAGTAGTAATCCTAATTTAAAGTTAGGTGCTTGTGGAGAACATGCAGGAAACCCTGCATCTATAGAATTTTTTCATAAAATGAATTTAAACTATATTTCTTGCTCTCCATACCGTATTCCTATAGCAAGAATTGCCGCAGCACAAGCTAAAATTAAACATGGGTGATAAAGGCGTTGCCTGCGTGGATCAATTTCACCTATGTCATCCCGTGGCTTGACCACGGGATCCAGTTAAAAATACTAAATTTATTAGTATTTTTTAGTGTTTTTATGGACCCCGTGGTCAAGCCACGGGGTGACATAGTGGGTTTTATAGCTCCTCGCAATGACCAAAAAATTATTTACAAATTAATATGATCATAATACCGATATTAAGCATTTTTGGTTTTTCGTCTTTTTTTGCCAAATATTTCAAAACAAAATTTACTTTCACTATTCCCATAACAATCAGCATATTAGTAACGATTTTATATTGTTTTGCTATGTTAAAGCTATTACCGGCTGCAACATATGTAAGTTATTTCATCGGTATATTTTTAGCTCTCAGGTCATTCACCTCTTTCATGTTATCTTCCCCCTTCATGTCATCCTCGCCTTTTATGTCATTCCCGCAAAAGCGGGAATCTAGAAAAAATATAATTGAAATCATCGTATTTACTTTATTGATTCTTTTATTTTTTCTTTATACAAGAGAGGCATCGCTGCATGCTTATGATGATTTCTCGCACTGGGGGATATTTACTAAAGAATTGTTATATTTCGGTGTTTTTGAGAATCAGTCTTCGTTAACTTCCATTATTACTACTCATGCCCATTATCCAAGAGGTGCTGCCGTTTATCACTATTTTATGCTTTCATTTTCAGGTTATTCGGACGGTAACGTATTATTTGCTCATTTCTTATTACATTTAGCATTTCTAGCTCCTTTAGCCGCAAATAAGAAATTGTGGCAAACCGGAATGTTGTTTTCACTTTTACTTTGCAGCGTAGTATTATATACGACCGGAATTCGCTCAATATATAATGATAGTACTATCGGCTTGATGTTCGGAGCTATTTTTACGATTTATATACTTGAGGAAGACAAGAAAAAAGCATTATTGCTTATTTTACCTATTACGATATTGCTTGCACTTTTTCGAGAAATTGGAACATGGTTTGCTAGTTTTGCTTCGATAATTCTTATAGCTCATTATACAATTTTCTATAAGAAACCTAAAAAATCAAGTGATTATATTGTATATCTGATACTACTTACCTTACCAATTTTGTGTAATTTTATTTGGATGAGTTATTTTAAAAATATTCATGATTTTTTTGACAGAGGCGAACATAGTTTTAGCAATTTAATATATATTGTTGAAAATTTTAATGAACAGCATAGAGCATTATTACTAAATTACGGTAAATTTCTCTTGTTATTCTTAGTAAAAGAAGGAAGTTTAGTTGTATATACTATTTGTATAGCTGCATGGTACGGAATTCGTAAATATAAACCAGATTTGCTGAAAGAATATAAATTTTTTCTGATAAGTATTTTTGCTTGTTTTATAATTTTTGCCTTGTGGCGGTTATATTTATATTTCTTTAACTTTAGTTATGAAGAGGCAATTAGAGGAGCATCGTTACTTAGATATCTAGGATGTTATGTTATAGCTATCGGAATGATTGCAGCTTCATATGTTAAAAATAGTATTTTCTTAAATAAGCAAAGTAATAAAGAATTATTTATATTCTTTTTGCTTCTTGCTGTTTCTACGTTTTCCGTAGTAAAAAATATATTAAGAATCAAACATTTAAGCTTAGAACAAAAGAATTTTATCCAGCAAACGACAGAGATTAAAAAGCTATTAGAGCAAGGCAATAAAATTGAATTTAATTTTAGCGGTAAGAAAGATAATTTACAATGTTATATATTAAATTATAATCTAGCACCGTATTTAGATAAAAAATATTTACAAGAATGTATAAAAACCCCTAAAGAAGCGATGATAGAAACAGAAGGAGAATCGGTATATGCTCCTTTTAAATAGAGCCGAATTGCGTGGATACCCGAACACCGTCATTGCGAGAAGAATTACAAAGTAATTCGACGAAGCAATCTCAGAAGCTTATCATTATTTCATGAGATTGCCGCGTCGTTGCTAACGCAACTCCTCGCAATGACGACTTTTCAATATAGATTTTAATAATAATGAATATAAAATATAATTTAGCTGCCGCTTACCGAATAATGGCATATTTATCGCTGGATGATCATACTTACACGCATCTATCCGCAAGACCTAAAAATGCCGATTTTTACTATATTTATCCTTTTGGACTAAGGTTTGAAGAAGTAACTACAGAGAATCTTTTAAAAGTTAGTTTAGATGGAAAAATTTTAGAAGGGGAAGAATATCAATATAATAAAACCGGTTACTTTATTCATGGTAGTATTTATAAAGCCCGCCCTGATATTTCTGCCGTTTTTCATTATCATACTCCCGCAAGTATAGCAATTTCTGCTTTAAAATGCGGGCTTTTACCTCTCAGTCAATGGGCATTACATTTTTACGACAGAATATCATATCACGATTATAATTCTCTAGTGCTAGATGCTGACAAGCAAAGTAGTAGGCTCGTTAATGACCTTAAGCAAAATTACGTGATGTTACTTCGTAATCACGGTGCTATTACCTGCGGCAAAACTATTCATGAAGCTATGTTTTATACTTACCATTTAGAACAAGCTTGTAAAACACAATGTTTGCTAAATTCTACAAAAGAACAAGAGCTTATAATTCCTTCCATAGAAATATGTACCCAGACAGTAAAAGACTTATTATCATTTGAAGAAGATTTAGGCAAACGTGATTGGGAAGCTTGGCTACGACTTGTAAAGATGTAATCACAACACTACTATCCCGGCAGCTTTACTTGCTTGTTTTAAAGATTTATCAAGGGTTGCTATTGGTAACCCACAGCGTAATGCTAACTCTAAATAGCTAGATGGTCAT
Organism: Rickettsia sp. MAE-05; assembly: GCF_057319745.1. NCBI lineage: Bacteria > Pseudomonadati > Pseudomonadota > Alphaproteobacteria > Rickettsiales > Rickettsiaceae > Rickettsia > Rickettsia sp. MAE-05. The sequence continues at coordinate 159,909 of NZ_JBLTIO010000003.1, read as the reverse complement.
GCCTCCATATTGCAGTTACGCCTATTAAAAAGCTATACGTTCAATAAGAGTACCGTAATGTGCTATCACATCTTGTACCAAACGTATAAGCAACTACTTTTAACGAAATCTTATCCAAGGCATACCAAAGCCATCGTTGTCTGGATTTATTCTGTACATAAGACCATTGTTCATCTATCTCAGGAGCAATAATTACTTTTGTTGTACTGATAGAATGATTTATTGTTTTTAATACTAGATTTTTTAAAACACGGATAACTGTATTGATACCCACTTTTAATACTCTTACTGTATCTCTAACTCCAGAGCCGTTGATTGACATTTCTACTATTTGCTCCTTAACTCCAGGCTTAGATGCATTATTAATATACTCCAATTGAAAATATCGATTACACCGCTTGCATTGATATCTCTGTTGTTTTGAAATTGAATATCCTGACTTTATTACTTCTTCTGTGTTGTTACAATATCTACACTTAACATCTATTTTTGCCATAACTCCTTAACTATAATTCTCTCTTATTACTGTTTGAGGATTATAGACTATTTACTCTAAACTGCAATACGGAGGCACGACCAATTTTTGCAGCAGCTTTACCTCTTTTAGTAATTAAAATTTCTTCGCCTTTACTAGCACGGTCTAATAACTTAGAAAAATGTGTTTTAGCATCAAAGGCTGTAATTGCGTTTTTCATATAATTAACTAGTTAATTATAACATATTTTAAATTCAAATGTCAAAAACTTTAGGCTCTGCGTGCGGAAAATTAAATGGTCGTGCCTCCGTATTGCAGTTTAGAGTAAATAGTCTATAATCCTCAAACAGTAATAAGAGAGAATTATAGTTAAGGAGTTATGGCAAAAATAGATGTTAAGTGTAGATATTGTAACAACACAGAAGAAGTAATAAAGTCAGGATATTCAATTTCAAAACAACAGAGATATCAATGCAAGCGGTGTAATCGATATTTTCAATTGGAGTATATTAATAATGCATCTAAGCCTGGAGTTAAGGAGCAAATAGTAGAAATGTCAATCAACGGCTCTGGAGTTAGAGATACAGTAAGAGTATTAAAAGCGGGTATCAATACAGTTATCCGTGTTTTAAAAAAATCTAGTATTAAAAACAATAAATCATTCTATCAGTACAACAAAAGTAATTATTGCTCCTGAGATAGATGAACAATGGTCTTATGTACAGAATAAATCCAGACAACGATGGCTTTGGTATGCCTTGGATAAGATTTCGTTAAAAGTAGTTGCTTATACGTTTGGTACAAGATGTGATAGCACATTAGAATCATTACTGAAAAAACTAGAGAATTTCAAGGTGACTTTTTACTATACAGATGGATGGGGGAGTTATGCTAGGTTATTAGACCCTAAAAAAGCATATTATCAGTAAAAAATACACTCAACGGATAGAACGAAGTAACTTGAACCTTAGAACGAGATGCAAGAGGCTTGCACGTAAGACAATCTGCTTTTCCAAGTCATTGGATATTCATGATAAGGTTATTGGTACTCTTATTGAACGTATAGCTTTTTAATAGGCGTAACTGCAATAGCATGACCTGCGAGGAAAAACTGCAAGCTTTGACTAAGCAATCTCGTGCCAAAGTCCTGAGATTGCCGTGCTCCTTTTAGTCGCTCGCAATGACGTAGCCTTATTTAACAATACTGTTATTTAATTACGATAGCTGATAATATATTCTGATTATAAGGTTCTTGCAAATGATATGAGCGTCTTTTACTTGGGTATTTTAACGGATTTGTGTAAGTATCTTCACCGATATTTTTTATATCTTTAACACCGGCTTCTTTAAGTTTTAACTCTACAAAAGCCGGTAAATCAAACATATAATGATTTTCTTTTATCGAGTTTATAAAAAACTGTTTATTGTTAATATCTTTACTTAAGAAAGCTTTATAATATTCATCATCAACCTCATATGAACTTTGAGCTATAGCAGGACCTATAATTGCTATTAAATTCTTTGCTCCTTTTTCTATCATTTTAGTAACTATATTACTAATAATATTATTTATACTTCCTTTCCAACCTGCATGTCCGCTCCGATTATTTTACCATCGCCGCTTGCAAGTAATACCGGTACACAATCTGCCGATTGTACCGCTAATACTAAATTTTTTTAGTTGTAATGCTTCCATCTGCTTCAGGTACTGCTATTATGGACTCATCAGCATTAACAATTTGATTGCTATGTACTTGGTTTAAAATTAAAATATCTTGTGCTTTAAAATAAGTAGTAATAGATTTTTTGTTTTCAACTATTTCTGTTTCATTTATAGAGTTATTTTTTTATATATCTATGACTAGAGTTATTGAATGTTTTATCAAAAATTTTATAATAAACTGATTCGTTTATTAATCCTTCCATGAAAATACCCCATATTAATTATAATAGTTTTATTAATACTTTATCCAATCGTTTACAAAAAAATAAACAACTGGAAAAAATAATAGCACAATTTCACCAAGACTATAACCTAATTCCTATTATCGGCGTAGAAATAGAGTTTTATTTAAGTCACAATATTGATATAGCTAAATTTGAAATACTTTCAAGAAAATACTTAGCTAGATTTAAAATTTCTAAAATAAAAAAAGAAAAAGGCAATAATCAATTTGAAATAGATCTTCCTCCTTCTGTAAACCTAATACAATATATAAAAAATATATTAGAGGTTAAAACTATTTTAAAAAAATGGCACAGCAGTTAAACGGTTATATAGATTTTTCTCCTAAGCCGTTTTTGGATGATTATGGTAATAGTATGCATTTTCATATTAATTTTAATTCCGAGTTCAACGATTATTATATAATTTTAGCAGCACAAGGGTTATGTCACTATATGTTAGACACCCTGCTTGCTTTTATGCCGACTACTCTAGATTATTCACGGATAAATAAAAAATTTATGGCTCCTACGCATATATCATACGGTGGAAATAATAGAAGCGTAGCCGTACGAACTCCAAATTCTTTTCCAAAACGTTTAGAACATCGCTTATCTTCTCCCGAAACCGATCCATATATAGCAATTTTTACTATTTTAAAGTCAATATTGTTGGCTTTAAAATCTCCAAGTTCGCTCCAAAAAATAGAAAAGATTTACGGGAACGCTTTCGATCCACAATATAATTTAACTCCATTACCGACATCATCTCAGGAGAGCTTTATGTTATTTAAACCGGACTTTTTTAAATAAATTGTATTTTGTTCACAAAACCTAAAAACTAAAAAATAATTGTTTTTTTACAACTAAAATAAAGATTGATATAAAGTTTTAAATATAAAACTGCCGAAATTGTTTCAATTAATTATTTTATTTTTGTAAAACTAAATACTTATGAAGTGCTTTAAGCCGCACTTCACTCTATATTTTCATAATTTTTCATTAGATAATTAAATTCCGCACCATAGATAAATATCATATTTATAATATAGAAGAATATTAATGTAACTATTATACTACCAAGGGAACCATACATTAGATTTAGTTGATTATAATAGACTATATATGTTGAAAGCAAATAGCCGCTTATTACCCATAATATCACAGTTAATAAAGCCCCTGGAAATACATCAATAAAATTTAGTTTTACATTAGGTAATATATAATACAAAGATGAGGCACCTAAAAATAATAAAATTAAAATTAAAGAATATCTTATAAAATTTAAAATGATCTTATATTTTTCAATAGTCTCTAATATTATCGGAATTTTGTAAATAATATTGGAATTACCACTAAGAGAAACATAGTAAAGGTAATCAAGGCACTAATTATAAGAAACTGTATAATACTAAGTAATCTTCTTCTTATATAAGGGGGAGGAGATTTTATTTGATATACACGATTTAAAATAGTCCTTAAACATTCTACAAAAGAAGAAGCGGTCCAAATACTGCCTACTATGGCAAGATTCATTAAACTTTGAGGAGGAGCACTTAGTAATTCTCGTATTCTCTTTTCTATTGATTCCGTTGCTTGTTCCGGAAGACTCTCTAGAAAAATTTGTATAAAATTTTGACCAAGTTCTGAAGCTCCTAAAAAGCTTGTTAAAGCTAATAAGAATACTAGGAAAGGGAAAATAGATAAAAGTATCATGAATGACATATATCCCGAATGTTCAACGCCATCATCTTCTATTGTTCTAAATAAGGCTACGTAAAGACAATTAAAAATTTTTCTCATTATAAGCTTTAGTTGTTATTATTAATTTTATATTTAACCTTAAATAAGTTCGCTGTAAATAATTAATTTATAATTAAAATGAAACTATATTTTATCTTTGATTTGAAATATTGATATAGAAATGAAATTTTCCCTTGCATTAGTTTTATATTATTTCTATAATACACCAAAATTTTATTTTTTTATAAATTGTAATTTATACCTCAGTAAATAAGTTTTTAAAACATAAGATATTCATATTTTATCTTTAAAATAATTTTAAAGCTCTTATGATATTTTTATTTGATAAGAAATAATTTTGCACGATTCTTTAATAATTATTTACCAAATGATTACAAAAAACTTAAAAAATGTTATTTTATAGTTGCTTATAATATTAATTTATGGTATTATTTCTACTTACAATTGGATAAGTTTAATGATATAAAATTATTAATAACCACATGTTTTATAATAATATAGGATAATATCATTTTTGTTCAAAGAAAATTTTTAAATATAGACATAATTAGTAACCAAGGAGAAGATAATGGGTAGAAAAAACGATATTATACAAAAAATCGATAGTTTTATCGGTAAGAAAATTTATTCTTTAAGACTAGCTAAGGGGTTGTCTCGTCAACAACTTGCTGAAGTAATTGATGTTACTCATCAACAATTACAAAAATACGAAAAAGCGATTAATAGAATTTCTGTAGGAAGGCTAGTACTAATCGCAGAAGCTTTAGATAGGAATATTGATTATTTCTTTGAAGGTTTAGAAGAAGCTAATAAACCGCAGCCTGTACATACTCAACATCAACGTATGTGCATTGAAGTTTCAAGAAATTTTATGAAAATTAATAGCACGGAAGAACAACAAGCCGTTAATAATCTAGTAAAATGTTTAGCCGGAAAAGATAAGCTAAAAACTAACGCATAAAGGCACGCTGATCTCCTGATTATGTTTTGATATCATTTATTCATTCCCGGCGGAAGCGGGAATCCGGAAAAATAACTTTAATATAGATACAGAAGTTACATATTTGATAACATAAACATATAAAAACTTAGTTTTTATATGTTTTACTAGATTCCCGCTTTTAGCTAGGAATGACATTGCTTGCCTTTATAACATACAGCATACAAATCTTGATTAGCGTGGCGGAAAGGAAGACTCTCTTTTAATAGGTGTTGATTTATTTAAATTTTCCGACTGAATAATGCTATCTCTTGCATTCATTAATGCTCCCATAATTTTTATATTATCTTTGATATTAACTTTATCTCTTCCTACTACCATTTTAGCTTTTTCAATATCCGGCTCATCTTTACTTATAGGTTTTAATTTAGACTGTCCTGATACTACCCTTACATCTTCCGTTTTAACATTAGGGTTTTCAATTGCTTCTGCTCGTTTTTGTGCTTGTTCTTGTAATAACTTATCTATAGTTTGTAAACGTATCTCTTTAGATAAAGTTTTATCATCAATTAAATTAGCTTTAATAAAACTTTGCTGTTCTTCAGTAGAAGATTTAGTACCAAATTCCTTTACCAGCTCATCTACTTTTTTTGTTGATTCAGCTTTTTTTTCTTCAAGAGTTTTAAGATTGCCATCTGGAGAGAGCATAGCACGAAAATTATTGACTTTCTCAATTGCAAGCTTAGAGATATCATTTAATATACTGGAAGTTTTTTTCACAACTTCTTCTTCTGAGACTTCACGTTTTTCAGGATGAGCATCTAAAACAGGCGTAATAACATTTTTTAATGCATCCGCTACATCTTGAGCTTTGTTATATATATCATCACGAGGCTTAGGTTCTTCTAAATTCTGTCCTTTTAACCCTTCAGTTAAATTTTGAGTTTCTCTATCTAAAGCTGCCTCGCTCGCTGCATCTTTAAGAGGTTGTTTATCTTCCGGTATAGCAGTACTCTTATCAATCCCTCTAGAAACAGCTTTAGTCATTTCAGGATTTGCTTTGCTTTCATAAATACCCTCTACTAACCCTTTAGTCATTAACTTTTTATCTTCCAAATCTGTTATACTTTCGGCTACTCCTTTTTCTACGGATTCTATAGCAGAAATTTTTTCTGTAGGTGCCATAGTTTTATGACTAGCTATAGCTTCTCCCATACCTTTAACAATGTCTGCTTTATCTTGACCGTTCAAAGGACTCTCAGCAACTACCTTAGTAATACTTTCGAGCGTTTCACCTTTTATTTCTGCTTTAATCGGACTATCTAAAACCTTTGTAGTAACATTTTGTATTGCCTCAGTTTTAGCGATAGTATTAAATGCAGGGTTAGCTAAAATACCTTGTACCTCTGTTATTTGAGCATTTTTAGTTTGTTCTGCTGTAATCTTATCTAAATTCTGCTGCATCAATTGTTGTTGTTCCGGACTGAGAATTTGGGCTTCTACACCTTTCTTTAATACAGAACCTAATAATTTTTGTTTTTCCGCATTGCTTAATTCAGAGGCATTAACCTTATCACCTACTGCTATAAGCATTGTACCTTTATCTTCAGTAGAAAGGTTACTTTTTATTACAGCATCCGTAATACCGTCAATTGCCGTAGCTCTACTTGCATCATCTTTAAGACTTAAACCGACATCTACTGCCTTTTCTAACATCTGCTGTTTTTGCTTCGGTTCAAGATTCTCTGAATTTAAAGCTATAGCTACTGTAGCTTCAAGCATTTTTGATTTTTCTAGGTCTGGAGTATTCTGATCATTTTTTATGGTTTCTAATACCGCATTTACTCCAGCTACTTTTGTATCCGATGTGAGGTCGTTATTATTGACCGTATTTTCAGTTAAAGCAATGATATTAGCCTGCTTTTCAGCAATATCACTTTTCTCATTATTAAGAATTGCCGTGGCTGCTTCGTTAATTAAATCAATTTGTTTATTACCGTCTTTTTCTTTTGTTAAACCTGCATTTACATAATTTAATAAATCTTGCATACTGGTTGATAAAGCCGTAGCTGCATTAAGGAGGTTTGGATTCACTTGTTGCGGCTGTGGCATTTGTGAAGTCTCAGGTTGCAGTGGTTGGTTGGCAGGAGTAATTGGCGGTACTTGTGTAGTAGTAGGCGTTTCAATAGATGATTTTAATTCTTGATTCGGAGTTATTATTGGTTGCGGTGTTTCCTGAGATCGACCTTGTACCTTTGTTAAATCTTCAGCTATAGTTTGTGATAAATCAACGCTCTGCCCTTGGTTTAGTTCTACCTCTTTCATCATTTCTTTATATTTACCGCGTGTTACCGCAAGTGTATAAATTTCTCCGCCATGCTCAATATAAGCTACCGCATCCGGTCCGTCTCCGGCAAATTTTAAAGGTTTCGGTGAGCTTATTTCTTTAAGTTGAGGTTTACCGTTTGGTCCTTCTTCGTAGTGAGCAGTGAAATATACTGCTTTATCTTTAGAGGGCTTTGTGCCATCAGCTTTTAATGCTACCATCGATAAGTGCATTGACCCATCGGCTTTATCAAGTTTTATAGGAAAATCTATTTCTCTATATGAACTAATTTGAACCTGAGTACCGTCTTGTTTAGCTACAGTAAAAGGCTTAGTTTTAACAGTTGTTTCATTTAAGGTACAGAGTTCATCGCCTGCATCATTTCTAACTACCGTGGCTCTAAGATCGCTTGCACTTATTTGGTTTTCCCACTGTACCGGCTTAAATCCACCCTGATATCCATTAGCGGCACTATATGTTGAGAGAACATTTTTATAACCGGCTATTTCTGCTGCTTCTAGCTTCTTTTTCGTATCTGAATCTTCAAAAGCCTTATTAATTAATCCCTGATTATCTTGGTTACTCAAAAAAGCACGGAATTTTCTATCTTCTTCTTCTTTTGCTATTTGTTCAGCTAATTCCGGATTTGCATTGGCAAAATATTCTCTTAATATATCACGCTGCTTCTCTAGAATTTCTTTTCTGATAGCCTCGGTTATTGGGTCTGATGTCTGACCGTCAGAGGAAATACTGCCCGATAAGCTGCTGATTGAAGGAGTAGATTGAGTAGAAGATGCAGGAGTAAAGCTAAAACCATCATCAGCTGTATCTAGTGTAGGTTGAGAAAAAAGTTCTTGTTCTTGTTTCATTTGTTGCTGTTTTTCTTCTTCTGTAAATTCTCTATTTAAAGGATCAAATTCACTTATATCTGGGTTACCGTCTTTATTTGCAGTACTACTAATAGGTTGAGCAGGAACAGCTTGCTCTTGTTTTTTTTCTTCGGTGTCTGACTCATATCCACTTTCATATCCAGGATTATCACTATCTTTACTCATAAAACCTCTAATTTAACCAAAAATTAATTAGCACAAATTTTTCGCTGTCACCCCGTGGCTTGACCACGGGGTCCAGCTTAAAATACTAGAATTAATTAGTATTTTAAACTGTTTTCTGGATCCCCTGGTCAAGCCACGGGATGACACATTAATTCACAGTTTGTGTTATACTGTCAAAGATAGTATATAGAGATTTTAGTAATATCAAGAAAAAACTGATATTATTATTGAGAAAATTTAATAGAATTTTTATATTCTTTATTGAGTTCTTTAGTCGCCCAAAGCCAAGTTAAGCAAGTAATTATAAATATAATCATTAAACAGATGGAAATAGATTGATAACTAGCGGAAGGTAATATTATAAATACTAATGATTGTAAAAATGCACTGCCTGATTTACCGAGTTTTGTACCTATCACGTCGGCAGCAGCTTTACCTTTTATTTTTATTTCCGGATCTAAAGGAACATAAGCCATTTCTTTTGTTGAATCAAATAAGGTATATTTACTTGATTTACTAAGCACATTTTGAATAGCACCTATTGTTATAGCAATTAAAGCAGGATCGGTTAGAATAAAATTTGCTATTATTAAGCCGGCAAATCCTTCAAAGTTATTAACAGCAAAAAATAATATACCGGTAATAAACACTATTAAAGGTGTGATAACAGCCGCCGTAAACCAGCCAAGTCTTCTAACTATATTTGAACCAAGTGCGACAAATAAAATAGTAAATACTCCGGTGTAGCTCAAATAACTTCCTATAAAAGCTGCATATTCGGTTGGAGTTTTATAAATTTTAGTAGCTGCTGCTTTCCAAGGACCTTCTACTAAATTAATGGCAATGCCATAGCAGATAAGTAAAGTTGCAATTAATCTAATATGTCTTGACGATAGAATCATCTGAAAACTTTCGGCAATAGTCATAGATTTTTTCTTTGCTTTAAATTTGAGTAACGCCATATGCTCTTTATCTAGTACTTTATGATTAAGCAGCCAAAAAGTTTTAATAGCTATTATGCCTAAAATTAGTACTATAGTTAGAATAATTTGTATAGAAAGTGTATGAAAAGACGATTGCAATGCAAATTTATTAGTTACATAATCATTAATATTACTTAGATTTTCTAAAAACTGCCCTGCTAAATAAATACCTGTTTGACTAAGTAAACCGAATAACGGATAAAATCTTTTAGATTCTTCCACTGTAGTAATGTTATTAACAAACTGCCAAAAAAGTAATGCAAAAACTACGTTTGGCCATAATTCAGCAATTATATAAAATAGCGAAAAACTCCATTTTGATAAAAGCAATATAAACCATTTTAAATTAGGTAAATTTGCAGTTAAATTTTGAACGGTTACAGGGCTTAAATGCAGTATTTCATGATTTGGAAAAATAACATAAGCAAATAGTGCAAAGAATGCCAAAAAAATTGATATAATAAGATAAAATATATTCTCAGCTTTCATCCTATTAACAAGCTTTACATAGATAGCAGTCATTAAGAAAGCTGACGGCATCACTCCCCAAAACTTCAAAAATGAGATAGTCTCGGCACCTATCATAGTAGTAACAATACTATCTTTTAAAGCTCTGATTAGATTTTGGATAAATAAAATACAGAACATTAATAAGGTGATGAATAAAAATTTAGAAACTTCGTGGCGTTTTATAGGCCAGATATAATCGGTAAGTTTGGAAAAACGGCTATTGATTTTAGAGGGAGGATTTTCTATATTACTGGAGTTAATCGTCATTATTTGGTCTAACCTATATCTTGCTATTGGCTAGAATTATATATTAAAGATTTTCTAAACTTAAGTCAAGGATATACTCGTTTAATTTGAGGTATTAACTAAAAAGAGTTGATATCGTCATTGCGAGCGAACTTTAGTTCATGTGGCAATCCAGAAAAATTAATAAAAAATGCTAAAATTAGCATTTTTTTACTGGATTGCTTCGTCAATTACTTCGTAATTTCCTCGCAAGGCATTGTTGCGTGGACTGGTAAAATCCACGGTGTCACCCCGTGGCTTGACCACGGGGTCCATAAAAATAATAAACAAATACTAATAATTTTAGTATTTTAACTGGATCCCGTGGTCAAGCCACGGGGTAACAGAGGTGAAATTGATCCACGCGACAATGTCTTCTCGCAATGACGAAAAAGTTTCAACTTATCAACCCTTCATTTTATGGGAATATATTAATGAATAGTTATTGGTTAAATATTTATAAACCAAGAGGTATAAGTTCTGCTAAACTGGTTAGCATGGTAAAAAAAATACTCGGTAAAGAAGTTAAGATAGGACATGCCGGTACTTTAGATGTTGAAGCAGAAGGGATACTACCACTTGCCGTAGGTGAAGCTACAAAGCTAATACAACTGCTAATTGATGCTAGAAAAACCTATATTTTTACTGTAAAATTCGGAACGAAAACCGATAGCGGCGATTATGCCGGCACCGTAATAGCAACGAAAGATTATATCCCTTCTCAAGAAGAGGCTTATAACGTATGTTCTAAATTTATCGGTAACGTAACACAAATACCGCCGGCTTTTTCTGCTCTTAAAGTTAACGGTGTAAGAGCTTATAAATTGGCTAGAGAGGGGAAAGAAGTAGAATTAAAGCCAAGAAATATAACTATTTATAATTTAAAATGTTTAAATTTTGATGAGAAAAATGCTACCGCTACATACTATACGGAATGCTCAAAAGGTACTTATATAAGGACTTTAGCAGAAGATTTGGCATTGTCCTTGCAAAGTTTAGGATTTGTGATAGAATTACGCCGTACGCAGGTTGGAATATTTAAAGAAGAAAATGCTATCCGAATTAAGTCACCTGACGAAATTACCAAAAATTTCCTAGAGGAAAAAAGTATAAAGATAGAAGCAATACTGGACGACATCCTGGTTCTTGATGCAACTGACAGCCAAGCTCAAAAAATCAGATATGGGCAGAAATGCCAATTTGATTATGAAGAAGACTTTAGACGTCTTTCCAAATTACCTCTAGAAGTAGAGTTTGGGAAGATGTCTGTTAGTCTTTTATGGGTTCGCTATAAAGGCACTCTGCTTGCAATAGGTAGCTTAAACAAGAGTTGCTTTAATTCTTTACGAGTATTTAATTTATTATAACAATTTAAGGAGAAATTATCGATGTCGATTACTACAGAACGTAAACAACAATTAATTAAAGAATATGCTATAACGGAAAATGATACTGGTTCAAGTGCGGTGCAATGTGCTATCTTAACTGAAAGAATCAACAATTTAACCGAGCATTTTAAATCTAACCATAAAGATCATACTTCAAGACGTGGATTATTAATTTTAGTCGGACGCCGTCGTAGATTACTTAACTATATTAAAAAGAATAATATTAGCGAATATTTAGATTTAATAAGTAAGCTAGGAATTAGAAAGATTAAGTAGTGTACTTGTCATTGTGAGTACCTGAGTCGTCATTGCGAGCAGCCATAGGCTGCGTGGCAATCTCGTCGAATATCCTGAGATTGCCGCGTCGCTTCGCTCCTCGCAATGACGTTTGGTATCTACGCAGGTGTCACTTGCAATGACAGGATAGAATACAAAAAATATAAATTATGAAATGAGATAAATAGATGTTTAACGAAATAACTAAGAGTGTTACATGGAACGGGAAAGTTCTTGAGCTTAGTACAGGTAAGATAGCAAGGCAAGCTGACGGAGCAGTTACGGTAAAAATGGGTAATTCCGTTTTATTATGTACAGCAGTAGTAGCTAAAAAAGCAAAAGAAGGTATTGGCTTTTTTCCTTTAACTATTAATTATAGAGAAATGGCATATGCTGCCGGTAAAATCCCCGGAGGATTTTTTAAACGTGAGGGAAAAGCATCAGATAGAGAAGTTTTAGTATCTCGTTTAATAGATAGACCGATTAGACCGTTATTTCATCCGGCTTTTGTTAATGAAACTCATGTAACTTGTACTGTTCTTTCATATGATCCTGAAACTCCGGTAGATATACTTGCAATTATTGGTGCATCGGCTGCCCTTAGCCTATCCCCTGCTCCTTATCTAGAAATAGTTGCTGCAAGTAAAGTAGGTTTAATCAATGGTGAATTTGTTTTAAATCCGACACTTGAATTATTAAAAACAAGTCAGCTTGATTTAGTAGTTGCAGGAACATCAGATTCAGTAATGATGGTTGAATCGGAAGCTCATTTACTCGCTGAAGAACAAATGTTAGAAGCCGTAAAATTTGGATTTGAAAGCTTCCAGCCGGTAATAAAGATAATTAAAGAACTAGCAGAAGAAGCTAAAAAACCAAAGCTTGAAATGCAAGATTTATATCCTGCCTCATTAAAGAAAGAAATTGAGAAGTTATTTATAAAAGAAATCGAACAAGCTTTTGCGATTAAATCTAAACAGGAACGTAGTACTAATTTAGATTTAATACCTGAAAAAGTTCTTACACATTTTGTAAGCGATATAGAAAATAAAAAATATAGTAATTATCAAATCGAATCGGCTTTAAAATCTATTGAATCAGATATATTACGTAACGAGATTTTAGAAAAAAATAGACGTATAGATGGAAGAAGTACCACGGATATAAGACAAATTGCTTGTGAAATAGGTTTATTACCTTCCGCACACGGTTCAGCTTTATTTACTAGAGGCGAAACGCAAAGCTTAGTTAGCACTACATTCGGTACTAGTTTAGATGAGCAGATAGTTGACAGTTTAGAGGGTGAGTATAAAGAGCGTTTTATGCTTAATTATATCTTTCCGCCCTACTCTGTAAATGAAGCAATGCCGATGAAAGCACCTAGTCGTCGTGAAGTCGGACACGGTAAACTCGCATGGCGTGCTATTAATCCAATATTACCTAATAAAGTACAATTTCCTTATTCTATTAGAGTAGTTGCTGAAACTACGGAGTCTAACGGTTCTTCTTCAATGGCAACCGTTTGCGGTAGTTCTCTTGCTTTAATGTATGCCGGCGTACCGATAAAAGCACCGGTTGCGGGTATTGCTATGGGGCTTGTTAAGGAAGGCAAAAAATTTGCGGTATTATCCGACATTCTTGGAGATGAAGATTATTTCGGTGATATGGACTTTAAGGTTGCAGGAACTAGCGAAGGGATTACTGCATTACAAATGGATATCAAAATATCCGGAGTAGATTTTAAAATAATGAAAGTAGCTTTAGAACAAGCACGACTCGGTCGTTTGCATATACTTGAGCAAATGAATAAAGTTATTAATAAACCAAATAGCGAACTAAGTAAAAATGCTCCTTCTACTACTACTATAAAAATAGATAAGGATAAAATTAGAGATATTATAGGACCTGGCGGTAAAGTAATAAAGGAAATTTGTGAGACTAGCGGTGCTAAAATAGATATAAGCGATGACGGTACGGTTTCTGTTTATGCTTCAGATAGAGATAAGCTAAAAGTCGCTTTAGATAAAATTAAAGCTATTGCCGTTGAACCTGAAATCGGTGAAATATTTAACGGTACGGTAATGAAAGTGTTAGATTCCGGTGCTTTTATTAATTATTTAGGTAATAAAGACGGCTTTGTTCATATTAGTGAAATTTCAGAAGAAAGAATAGAAACGGTTAGCAGTGTTTTAAAACAAGGCGATATAGTAAAAGTTAAGCTGATAGGCTTTGATAATAAAGGCAAAGCAAAACTAACTATTAAAAATGCCGATAAGGATAAATCTTCAAATAATCCAAAGCCAAAAAATAATGCTAATAATGCTAAGGAAAATTCAGAACCTGAGCGACGTGATTCTAGTAAAAAACGAGCTTGGAATGAAGATTCTAACAATGATAAAGAAGAAACAATTACGGAACGTAAGTATTTTAATTGATATGAAGCTTAATCGTCATTGCGAGGAAATTACGAAGTAATTGACGAAGCAATCTCAGGAGTTTGTTATTATTTCTTGAGATTGCCGCACAGCCTACGGCTGTTCGCAATGACGTGGTGGTTACGGTATGACAATGAGTAAATAAATGAACCACACAAATAATTACCAAATCATCGCAAAGAGGGTTATTTCTAGTGAAGCAAGTGCTTTAGAAAAATTATCCGAAAATATCCCTGACGACTTTAACAAAATTATAGAATTTTTACTATCTTTCAAAGGACGGGTAATTTTAACCGGCATAGGCAAAAGCGGTTATATTGCAAGAAAAATAGCTGCTAGCTTTTCTTCAACCGGTATGCCTGCTTTTTATTTACATCCGGCAGAGGCAAGTCACGGCGATTTAGGTATGGTGACGAGAAATGATCTAGTAATTATGCTATCTAATTCCGGTGAAACTAAAGAGCTATTTAATATAATTGAATATTGCAAGAACTCTTCCATAAAAATTGCTGCAATGACAATGAATAAAAATTCCACTTTAGCTAAAAGAAGCGATTTTTTATTAATAGTACCTGAATATCCGGAAGCTTCTGTAATTGGAGCTCCTACTATATCATCTTTAATAATGTTATCACTAGGTGATGCTTTAATGACTGTTATACATGAAAAACGAGGCTTTACTAAAGATGATTTTAAAATTTATCATCCGGGAGGTACAATCGGTGCTAATTTAACAAAAATTAAAAACCTAATGCGTGAGGGGAATGAAATACCTTTAGTATATGAAGATACTTCCTTTGCCGAAACTATAATTATTATGAATAAAAAACGTTTAGGTTGTACACTTGTCACAGATAAAAACCAAAATTTGATAGGGATTATAACCGACGGGGATTTACGTCGTCATATTAACGATCAAATTCACTTAAAAACAGCATCAAGCATTATGACCAAAAACCCTATTCATATCTCATCGGAAATATTTGCAAAAGAGGCTTTAAATTTAATGAAAGCCAAGAATATCACTAATATACCTATTGTTGATGATAATGTTATTACGGGTATTATTCATATTCATGATTTACTACGCATCGGAGTTAGCTAAAATCTATGCCCTCTTCTTATAAACGGCGAAAAAAAATTTGGAAATCTGTATATCTTTTAATAATAGTTGGAATTTTGTATATAGGATATATATTAATTAAAAGCGGTTATATTAATGAAGAAAATGATATTAACGTTACAAAGAAAAGTTTAAAAGATACTAAAAATTTTGATTTAAAATATAATATTATATTGAAAGATTCAATTTTTGAAGGAGTAAATAAAAATTTAAATGCGTATAAAATTAAAACTGAGCGAGCTATAAAAGAGTCGGATAACAAATATAAACTAGATATAATAAATGCTATTTATAACGTAAATCAAGACCAAACTCTTATTATCAATGCGAAAGAAGGCTTTTTAGATGAAGAATCAAACATATTAGATTTAAAAAACGATGTAAAGATTTTTTGATGAGATCATATTTAACACTAATGATGCAAGGATTGATTTAGTAAATAAGAATATAACCGGCAACTCCTCTGCTAAATTACTTTATAAAAACTCTTCAATTACTTCAGATAGTTTTAATACGAAGGATGAAAATAATATTATAATTTTTAAAGGCAATGTCTCTACAATCATCGATTTATCGGATTATTAAACTTATAGTATTTCTTACTGTTAGTATATCTATATATGCTAATGATAAAAATCTTTCAAATTTACATATAACATCTGATACTTTAATTATTGATAGGACCAAACAAAAAGCAGAATATCTTGGAAATGTTGTTGTTTACTTCGATAATGCAATACTTAGAACAAAAGAATTATATATTTTTTATAAAACAATAGATGATAAACAAACTATTGATTATATAGTTATTCCCACCAAATTGACTGTAGAAAGAAAAATAAATAATGAATTATTACTTGCAGATAGTGCTAAATATTTTTTTGATGACAAACAACTTATTTTACTCGGTAATGTAATATTACAGCGTGATGATAATGTCTTAAAAACTAATAAACTAATCTATTATGTAGATATTGTTAAGAAATAGAGTTCTTTAGTACGTCATTGCGAGAAGAAACTGAAAGTTTCGACGAAGCAATCTCAGGATATTTGACGAGATTGCCACGCAGCCTATGGCTGCTCGCAATGACGTTGAGAATTAATCCACACAAAAAAACACAAATAAAAAAGATGGACAGCTTGCAAGTTAAAAATATATCAAAATCCTATAAAAAAAGGAATATATTAACTGATATATCTCTGAATATAAAACAAGGAGAGATAGTTGGTTTATTCGGTCCGAACGGAGCCGGTAAAACAACTTGTTTTAACATTATTATCGGTTTAATGAAACCGGACTCAGGACAATTACTTTTAAACGATATAAATATTACCAACCTACCTATTTATTTACGAGCAAGGCTTGGAATCGGCTATCTTCTTCAAGAACCTTCAATATTTCGCGGATTATCGGTTGAGGATAATATTAAGGCTGTAGTTGAGATCTCTGAAAATGATAAGGAAGTAATTGAACAAAAAACCCATAATTTACTAGAGAAATTTTCGATAGTTCATTTAAAAGATTTATCCGCTGCTAGCTTATCAGGCGGTGAAAGGCGTAGGCTTGAGATTGCACGTTCACTTGCAATAGAGCCTAAATTTATCATGCTTGATGAACCGCTTGCCGGTATTGACCCGCTTGCTATTTCTGATATTAAAAATCTAATTACTTATTTACGTGAATTTAATATAGGTATATTAATTACCGACCATAACGTGCGTGATACTCTAGATATAGTTGACCGTGCTTACGTTATTTTTGAGGGCAAAGTATTGCTAGAAGGAAAACCTAAGGAGATAGCAAATAGCAAGAAAGTTAAGGAAGTGTATTTGGGAGAGAGCTTTAGTTTCTAGACTATGTGTCATACCGTGGCTTGACCACGGGATCCAAACTTTATTGTCATTCCCGCACGGCATTGTTGCGTGGATGCCCGAGCCGTCATTGCGAGGAGCGAAGCTTTGCTGTAATCCAGAAAAATAATTAAAAAAATTCTGTAAATCAGAATTTTTAACTGGATTGCTTCGTCGAATTACTACGTAATTCTTCTCGCAATGACGAAAAAGCCGATCCATACAAATAATACTTAAATTAGTTTTTTATGCAAATTAACAAAGAAATTTTTAGAGCTTATGATATAAGAGGCAATAGCCTTAAGGATTTAACAGAAGAAGTAGCTTATAAAATCGGCTTTTGTTTCGCTGAGATGACTATAACAAAAGATAATAGCAAAATCTGTGTTGGTTTAGACGGTCGGCTCAGCTCCCCTACCCTTTGTAAAGCCTTAGAACTCGGATTAACTGAGGTAGGGGCTGAAATCATAAATATTGGTGTAGTTCCGACTCCCGTACTATATTTTGCTGATAAACACTTTATGCCTGCCGGTAGTATTATGGTTACGGGATCGCATAACCCTCGTGACGATAATGGCTTTAAAATGCTGCAACACGGTAAGTCTTTTTTCGGTGATCAGATACAGGATTTACTGGCGAGGATTAATGTCATACCGTGGCCCCTCCACGGTATCCATAGCGATATTAACTGGATCCCGCGGTCAAGCCGCGGGATGACAACAGCTCCTTACGACATCCAATCTAAATACCTAAAAAATATTTTAGACGGTATAAACATTAATCCTAAATTAAAAGTAGCTTGGGACTGCGGTAACGGAGCAACCGGCGATATTGTTGAAGAACTTAAAAAGTATCTCTCAAACAAGAATATAATCATAAATAGTAAGATTGACGGGAATTTTCCAAGCCATCACCCTGACCCTACTAACCCTGCTAATTTGCAGGAGCTAATAAAAGTGGTTAAAGAACAAAATTGTGATATTGGTATAGCTTTTGACGGTGACGGTGATAGAATCGGTATTGTAAGCGGGAACGGCAAGATATTATTCGGTGATCAAATTTTATGTATATTTGCTAAAGGTATTTTAAAGGAACATCCAAACGCAACCATAATAGTCGATGTAAAAGCCAGTCAGTTAATAGTTGATAGAATTAAGTCATTCGGCGGAAATCCTATAATATGGCGAACAGGTCATCCTTTTATTAAAAGCAAAATGCTCGAAACAAAGGCGGTGCTTGCCGGTGAAATGAGCGGGCATATATTCTTTGCCGATAAATATTTTGGTTTTGATGATGCAATTTATGCAGCCCTTAGATTTTTAGATTTACTTAGCAAATCGGATAAAACGCTAGGTGAGATAATAGAAGATTTACCGAAAAGCTTTAGTACACCGGAAATTAAAATTTCTGTTCCTTCACAACTAAAGCTAAAAATTATAGAAGAAATAAAGCAAAAATTACTTGATGATAAAATAGAGTTTAATGATATAGACGGTGTGCGGGTAAATACTGAGCATGGTTGGTGGTTATTACGTAGCTCTAATACCGAATCTATTATAGTTGCAAGAGCTGAATCAGCTAGTAAAGAAGGTTTAGCGAAAATAATAACTATAATTAATAAATATCTTGAAAAATATGGGTTATTAATTAAGAATTGCTAACTAAAGAGAGATGTGTCATACCGTGACCCCGCCGGCTTTGTTGCATGGACTGGCTTATCTGTCATTTCGAGAAGAATTACGCAGTAATTCGACGAAGCAATCCAGTTAAAAAATTCTGATTTACAGAATTTTTTTAATCTTTTTCTGGATTGCAGCAAAGCTTCGCTCCTCGCAATGACGATTTGGTATCTACGCAACAACGCTGGTCCCACCACGGTATCCAGAAAAATAACTAAAAATATCAATAATATTGATATTTTTAACTGAATTCCGTGAATAAATCACGGGATGACATCGAGCTTTTATTATTAGCTCTCTTTAGTTAGCAATGCTATTAATTGTTAAAAAATTAATTAATCTATTGATTTTTTTAAATATTATTTGATATATTTTTCTCACATTAAATTAATATAAGGAGAAATTGTATGCTCAAAAAAGCTCTTAACGTTGGGTTTCCTATTGACATTAAACAACTTCAAATAGATTTAGCAACTGAACAAATGGCAATAGCTGAATTACGTGCTATAGTTAGCAAATGTACGGTAGGAATAGATGAAAATGGGAATCATATTGTTAATGATCCCGATCAGTTTGAAAAAATTAAAAAGCTTACTTCTTTAGCTTTTAGTGTCGGTATATCAATACATAGTGAGCCAAATATTATTTTTGACTCCGGTTTTAACCCAGGTGTAATAACATTTAGTGGACCAGTGGATGAGGCTCAGGCTTTAGGTGATGCTAAGGCTGATGAAACTGAAAAAGTTTAATTCCTGCGAGGTTTTGTCGCATGGGGCGGTTTTTTTCGTCATTGCGAGAAGACGCCATAGGCGTCGACGAAGCAATCTCAGACAAAATTCCTGAGATTGCCACGCCAGCATAAATGCTGGCTCGCAATGACGATTTTGTGGGTAATGCTTTCTCGCTAATAGCGGAAAACCTAGCCATGCAATAACCCAATAATTATAAACTAACTATATATCAGTGACAAAGAAAGAAATAATTATATTATGCGGACCGACTGCTAGCGGAAAGTCTTATTTAGGGCATGAATTTGCTAAAGCTTGTAACGGCGAAATTATTAATATCGACTCAATGCAGGTTTATAAAGAAATCTCTATTATTACCGCCTCCCCTCCGAAAAGCTATACAGCTGAAGTTACTTACCATTTATATAATTTTCTATCAATTACGGAAGATTTCTCAGTAATAAAATATCTAAAACTTGCGACAAAAAAAATAAAAGAAATAACTGCGAGAGGCAAGCTACCTATATTAATAGGTGGAACCGGATTATATATTAACTCGTTAGTTTTTGGCTATAATAATATCCCTGATATATCAGAAGATTTACGAGAACAAGTAAGAAACTTACATGCTGAAATAGGTAATATAGAATTATGGAATAAATTAGAGGAGCTTGACCCACTTGCTACTTCTAAAATAAACCAAAATGATACTCAGCGTTTAATTAGAGCTTATGAAGTATTCTTGCAAACCGGTAAATCTATTTTTTCTTTTCAAACCTTGCCAAAAGAACAAATTTTATCTGATTTTAATTTCAAAATTATTTTCTTAAATCCTGAGCGAAAATTTTTATATAAAACTTGTGATGAGCGTTTAGATAAGATATTTAAAGAAGGAGCAATTGATGAAATAGCTTTAATAAAAAAGCAATTTACTCCTAAAGATTATGCGAATTTAAAAGCTGTAGGGATAAAAGAAATTTTGGCTTATTTAGACGGTAATCTTACTTTAGATGAGGCTTTAAATGCAGCTCAAATACGAACCCGCCATTATGCTAAAAGACAAGTTACTTGGTTTAAAAATCAGATACAAGATAAAACCACATTAGAATATTCTAACCAAGAAGAGTTTGCACAAATATTAAATGTCATTTCAGCGTGGCATTGACGTTGTTGCATGGATCGTTTTATGTCATTCCGTTGATCGCAGGAATCCGCTCAAATAAAGCTTTTTGAAGCTTTATTTGAAAAAAATTATCTAATAAAAAAATCTTTAAAACTAAAGATTTTTTAGCATGGATCCCTGCTTTCGCAGGGATGACATCGAGGGTTTTTCAAATTCAGTGAGTATAGCTTATCTATTTATTTCTTCTTTCTTTTTATTATTAGAAATAGGAGTAATAGAAAGTGTATTTGTTTTAGATCCTACAATATTAATCTTACTATTTAAATTTGAGACGATGTTTTGTGCTTCTTTTAAAACATTTAGTTTATTAATATTTTCAAACTCATTCTTAAAATTATCTTTTAACTGTTCATTGAAGATTTCTTTTGGTAAATAAATTCCACCGGTAATAGTGCCTGCCCAAGTATATTTAGATTTAGAATTTAAAGTAGAGGCAATATTACTTGCTAACTTTTCTAGATTTTTCGGCTCTAAAAAATTATTTATATTATCGGGATTCTCTTTAGAATATTCAGAAACGATAGGTTTTAGCATCTGATTAATCATATAAAAATCTTCACCTCTATTATCACCTTTATCAAAAAGCTTTTGTGATATTTTTTCGCTTAAAATATTTGCCAATAAATTACTCTTAATATCTTGTTTATTTGCAATATTTTCATATAAAGGGTTCAATATTTGTAATGGAGAATTTACATGATTTGTAATATGTTTATATTGATTTGTTTTAGGAGTAGCAAGGCTCTTAACCATATTCATAGGTAGTGAGTTTAGTTTTTCTATAATATAGTCTTTAACAACTTGATTTTCTTCGCATAATATATTTACCTGTTGAGCAAATTCTTTTTTACTAAGTAAATTTCTTTTTTCTTCGGCTTGTATTTGTAAAAATACTTTATCAATTGCCTTATCAATTAATTTTGCTTGTTGTTCTTTAATTAGTTTAGGTGCTAAAGGAGGGATAGCTTTATCGAGATTGTAAGTATCAGTAAGTAGCATTAAATTATCAGGTAATTTAGCCTCTGCTAAATTAGTATTTTTAAAATTACAATCTTTTAAAGAAGTTACTTTAGTTAAATCTGCATTTTTTAATGATACGCCTGAGAAGTCAATATTAGATAAATTACCTACTAATATAGCTCCCTCTAAGCTGAATTTTCCATTTTGTATTTTATTTAAATTATTTCTAAGAGTAATTTCATCTATAGTTTTATCTTTAAAATCTTGTGATGGACTAAATACGTCTTTTACTTTTTCAGTAGCATAGTTAAAACCTGCTTTTATAATATTCGGCAATTGACCTTCAAAATAATTTGTTTTTTGAGCTAGATTATATATAGCACTAGCAGCCCCACGGTAATTACTTTGTTCAACCTCTTCTATAACTTTAACTAATTCATCAGGATGGTTTAACATTGATGGAAGTACATTATATAATTCTTTCTTATCAAGGTTATTTATGCCCGGTATATCTTTTAAAGTTTTATCTAAAATACTTGCAAATATTTCTCTATTATCGTTTAAATATCTCTTAATCTCAGGATTATCTTTAGTTAAAGCTATTAACTCTTTTGCCATTCCCGTATAATCACCTTTAATAAAATCTCGAAAAACCTTTTTTAATGATTCAGGTTTATCAAGTAATATAGGCATTATGCTCGTTAGCTTTGTAATATCACTCGCTTCCAGACCGTAATTTATAAGTTGTTGTTTTATAGTTTGGCTATTTTTTTCATCTTGTTCTAAAACTCCTGTAATTAAATTATCAAATAGCCCTTCTTTACTTTGCTCTACTAATATATCTTTTAATTTAAATGAATGATCATTAAGGGCAGAGATTATATTACCGGTTAAACTCATATAATCGCCTTTATTTAAGTCTGCAATAATCTCATGAGCAATTTCCGGTTTTGACATAACTTCGCCTACTATACTAAGCATTTGTTTATCAAAATTATATTCTTTTGTTATGCTTTGTACGCTAGGAGTATTTTCAATAATACCTAAAGCAATATTTGGTAAGATTGTTTTATTATTAGCAAAAAAACTTTTTAATTTATCATCACCCACTACCATTTCTAAGGATTTTTCAAGAGATATCATTACACCTTGATTTGGAGCGTTAAGAGTATCAAAAATCTCTTTTGTCTCAGGAATTTTATTTAATAAAGTAGGAATAATATCTAAAATTTTAAGATCGATTTTGTAGCTTTCAAAATGTTCTTTTAAGAAAGGTTTAGCTTGTTCTTTTACTTCTGCTAAGAAACTTTCTATAATTAGTTGTTTTTCAGGAGATAACTTATTAAACCTTTTTAGAGTATTAGGATTGTTTATATTTTCAGCCAGTTCTTGCTTAAAATCAGGATGTTCATTAAATATTTTTAATAAATTTTTCTTTTCGGGTTTTTGTAATATATCATCAAAAGTTTTTATATAATCGCTTGGAAGTATTTCAGTTGCTCCGGTGCGTATATAATTCGTAATATCTTCGCTCTTTTCATTAAAGAATTTTTTGAAATTTTTATCGGTAACCAGCATATCTAAAGTTCTAGAAGTCACTTTATTCCAGTCCGGTAGCTCTTGCTTTACTTCAACTGCAATTTCTTGAAGTTTTTTAAGTACTTTTTCATTTTTAAAACATTCTTTTAGTATTTCGAGTCCCTTTTCATCTAAAGCACTCTTATCTTGAAATTCTCTAAAGCCCGCATTTGCTAAGATTTGACCTATTTTAGGCAAATCATCTGAATGTTTTTTTAAAAATTCCCATATTAGAGATTTTTCAAGAAGTGATTTTTGAAATTCCGGATCAAGATATATATTAGAGGATTTAGCAAGCTTAACAAGATTATAACTATTTACAGGATTAGTTAAAACAAACCTTGCTCCGAGTAACATCGTTCTTAAGCTTATACTCTTTGAAGACGATAAGTCCTTAATTGCACTCTTTAGTGCTTTATTAGCTTTAGAAGAAGATAAAACTTTTTCTACAACTTTTTGATAGTTTTTATTATTCGTAACAGCCATAAAATTACTCGAAATTTTTAAATATTCTAAATCTATTTTAAAAAATTTTTAAAAATAAAGATTAGGTATTTTTAATTTTTTTTATTCTTGTTGTTAATATGTATACTTCGACACAACATGTTCAGCATCCGAGGACTTACGAAGACATGGCTACCAATTTTTTAAGTTCTATCCGAGTATATTATTTAGCCTCCTTGGTATCCATCTCAGTGAATACTTCTTCCCATGAACCGGTAGTCGCTGCTTTTGAATATTCAGTCGCTCTATTTTCAAAAAAGTTTGTATGCTCGACTCCGTTTAGCATTTCATCAAGCCAAGGAAGCGGGTTATGATTTACCAAATATACATCTTTGAGTCCTAGCTGCATTAAACGACGATCGGCAATATAACGAATATATTGTCTTACTTCATATGCCGTTAACCCCTCAATACCGCCGACTTCAAAAGCAAGTTCAATAAAGGCATCTTCAAAATGCACAATAGTCGTACAAGCTTCATAAATACGTTTACGTAAAGTTTCCGTCCAAACTTCAGGATTCTCTCTTACAAAAGTCTTGAACAGAGTAATAATTGAATTAGTATGAAGTGTTTCATCACGCACTGACCAAGCAATAATCTGTCCCATACCTTTCATTTTATTAAAACGAGGGAAATTAAGCATAATCGCAAAAGAGGCAAATAGCTGTAATCCTTCAGTAAAAGCTCCAAATACTGCGAGTGTAGTTGCTATATCTTCTTTGGTATCCACTCCGAATTGCTGCATATAATCATACTTGTCTTTCATTTCCTTATATTTAAGAAATGCTGAATATTCTACTTCCGGCATACCTACCGTATCAAGTAAATGTGAATACGCTGCAATATGCACGGTTTCCATATTAGAAAACGCCGATAACATCATTAATACTTCAGTAGGTTTAAATACTCGTGAATAATGCTTCATATAGCAGTTATTCACTTCAATATCTGCTTGTGTAAAAAAACGAAATATTTGGGTTAATAGATGTTTTTCCCCTGGAGTTAAGTTATATTTCCAATCTTTAACATCGTCGGCAAGCGGTACTTCTTCCGGTAGCCAATGAATTTTTTGTTGAGTGTGCCAAGCTTCATATGCCCATGGATATGAAAACGGTTTATAAATTGGACTTGCATCAAGTAGTGACATAATTTTTCTTTTATTCTTTTATATTTATGGCTTTGGTTTTTCGTCATTGCGAGGAAATTATAAAATAATTAATGAAGCAATCTCAGGATATTTGACGAGATTGCCACGCTCCTTACAGTCGCTTAGCTTATGACGATTTAGTATCAATACAACAACACTTATACTTACTGACAAGCTAAGCATTCTTCGTAATTACCGGCTTCTGCTAACTTATCGTTTTGTTTCTCTAAATCTTTAAAATCTGCTTTTAGTACATCATGCGACACTTTATCGGCTCGCTGTATTGATGTTGATCTACAGTAATATAAACTTTTTACTCCTTTTTTCCAGGCTTTAAAATGAATATTATTTAAATATTTCTTACTAACATTCCCCGGTAAAAAGATGTTTAAAGATTGTGCTTGCGTAATGTAAGGAGTACGATCGCTTGCCAGTTCAATTAGCCAATTCTGATCAATTTCGTAAGCGGTTTTGAAAACCTGTTTTTCTTCTTCGGATAAAAATGTTAAATGTTGTACTGATCCTTCATGTGTTGCAATCGAAGACCAAACTTGGTCATTATTAAATCCTTTCTCTTCTAATAACTTTTCTAAATGTTTGTTACGCACGTTAAAAGAACCGGTTAAAGTCTTTTGTACAAAGCTATTAGCGGCAAACGGCTCTATTCCGGGTGAGGCATTACCTGCTATTACCGAAATTGAGGCGGTAGGTGCTATTGCGGTTTTATTGCTAAATCGTTCATTACTTCCTGCATCTAGAGCATCAGGACATGCTCCTTTTTCTTTACCGATTTCTATTGAGGCTTTATCAGCTTCAGCAGATATATATTCAAATATTTTTTTATTCCAAACTTTTGCCATAACCGATTCTATCGGTACTTTTTTCATTTGCAAAAATGAGTGGAATCCCATTACGCCAAGTCCAACGCTTCGTTCACGCATAGCCGAATATTTAGCTCTTGCCATAGTATCCGGTGCTTTATTAATAAAGTCTTCTAAAACATTATCAAGGAACAACATAATAGAATGGATAAATTCTTTATCATCTTTCCACTCTTCATAATACTCTAAATTTAAAGAAGAAAGGCAGCAAACGGCAGTTCTTGACTTTCCTAAATGGTCAATTCCCGTCGGCAATGTAATTTCGCTACAAAGATTGGACATTTTAACTTGAAGCCCTAATTTTTTATGATGCTCAGGGACAGATTTATTAACACTATCGATAAATAACAAGTAAGGCTCACCCGTTTCTATTCTAGTAGTTAATAATTTAACCCATAAATCTCTTGCTCTAACTTTATTTACAACTTTTTTGGTAGCAGGACTAACAAGGTCAAAATCCGTATTGTTTTCAACGGCTTTCATAAATTCATCGGTTATAGCTATACCGTGATGAATATTAAGAGCTTTTCGGTTAACATCCCCACCTGTCGGACGTCTTATATCAATAAATTCTTCAATTTCAGGGTGATTAATAGGCAAATATACAGCTGATGAACCTCGTCTAATAGAACCTTGCGAAATAGCAAGAGTCATAGAATCCATTACTTTAATAAACGGTATAATACCGGATGAATGACCTTTATCACGAATCCCTTCATTAATAGAACGAACATTACCCCAATAACTTCCAATTCCGCCGCCGCGTGCAGCAAGCCAAACATTTTCCGTCCATAAATTTACTATATCGTCTAAGCTGTCATCGGTCTCATTCAAGAAGCATGAAATAGGAAGCCCCCTATCCGTTCCACCGTTACTTAAGATTGGTGTTGCCGGCATAAACCACATTTTACTCATATATTCATATAACTTCTGAGCATGCTGTTTATTTTCGGCATAATAACTAGAAACTCTTACAAATAAATCTTGAAAATCCTCACCTTTCATAAGATATCGATCTCGCAGAATAGCTTTACCGAAAGGAGTAAGTAAATTGTTATGGTTATTGTTTATACTTATTTGAAATTTATTTTTTTTAAGCGTGTTCATTATAGGTACTAATGGGGTTGTAGGCGTTATTTATAATGCTTATTTTGAAAAAATGACACCATATTTAGTGTATAGAATCTTCACCTAAGTAGACACGAGAATAATAATTTATTCAATATAAATATTTAATTTTTTTTTAGATTTTTGACTTGACACAAATCACTCTTGATTACTATTTATACTTTCTTAAGGCACACGCAGGCTTATCATGCGGAAGTAAGGCAACGTTGCGTGGATACCGCTCCGTCATTGCGAGCAGGCGTTGTTGTGTGGAACAACTTCACCTCTGGCATTCCGTGGCTTGACCGGTGTTGTTGCATGGCCCGGTTTTTCTCCTGTCATCCCGCGACTTGAACGCGGGATCCAGGAAAAATAGACAAATAATGTACGCTACAAGTTGTTTTTTGGATACCGTGGTCAAGCCACGGTATGACAAATTGAGCATTTTTCGAGCCATGCAACAACGCTGGCTTGACCACGGGGTGACACATAGTGGGTTTTATCGGTCTACGCAGGAATAACGTTAAAGGCATTCTCCATCATTCGTATTAAGACCTATCGGTGAAACCTCATCCTTATATTTAACAATAAACGATGAAACAAATTTACGTGGTGTGTCAACTACTATCCAATCAACTTCTACAACATAATATCCTGGGTCTCTGTCCGGAAAAGCTACTTCAATCGTTTTAGAAGGAGCTAATGTATAATCCCAGTAAGGGAATTTATCAGAAAGTTTACTATAAATTTCTTCTAAATCGTCGTGTTTCAGTCTATTTTCAAAGGTAAACTCTGCCTTTGTCATTTGCACTATATAACCGCGAGTTTTATGTGATGCAGTATAATCCCATTCTATTGTAAGCTTTTTCTCACCTTCTAATGGTATAGCAAAGTTTATCCAATTAAATGTTGGATCTTTTAATTCCGGGTCGTGCCAGGATATTCAATTTCAAAACAACAGAGATATCAATGCAAGCGGTGTAATCGATATTTTCAATTGGAGTATATTAATAATGCATCTAAGCCTGGAGTTAAGGAGCAAATAGTAGAAATGTCAATCAACGGCTCTGGAGTTAGAGATACAGTAAGAGTATTAAAAGTGGGTATCAATACAGTTATCCGTGTTTTAAAAAATCTAGTATTAAAAACAATAAATCATTCTATCAGTACAACAGAAGTAATTATTGCTCCTGAGATAGATGAACAATGGTCTTATGTACAGAATAAATCCAGACAACGATGGCTTTGGTATGCCTTGGATAAGATTTCGTTAAAAGTAGTTGCTTATACGTTTGGTACAAGATGTGATAGCACATTAGAATCATTACTGAAAAAACTAGAGAATTTCAAGGTGACTTTTTACTATACAGATGGATGGGGGAGTTATGCTAGGTTATTAGACCCTAAAAAGCATATTATCAGTAAAAAATACACTCAACGGATAGAACGAAGTAACTTGAACCTTAGAACGAGATGCAAGAGGCTTGCACGTAAGACAATCTGCTTTTCCAAGTCATTGGATATTCATGATAAGGTTATTGGTACTCTTATTGAACGTATAGCTTTTTAATAGGCGTAACTGCAATATGGAGGCATGACCGTTTTACTCTACGCGGTAATTCTCTTAATATGATTCTATAGTCTTTTTCTCTAGTAGAAAAATTCTGTGTATTTTTTAAAGCTAACCGTATCAATTGTGTTTTACCGCCATGCAAGGTAAATGTTACCGGAGTTGCCACTAAATCCGTAGTTTCTTTATATTCTTCTGTACCGTTTTCATACACACGTTTTAAAAGAAGTAGCTGAAACTTTTTAGGTGTATAATCATTATTTTGTACCGTCATAGTTGCTATTTTATTATCTTTACTTATCTCTATATTGACAGGTACGATAGTAGCACTAGCAAAAACATTAAAAGTAAATAATATAAATAGAATAGGTAGAAATCTTAAAAAATATTTTTTCATAATATCAATATGCTACGGTTACTGTAATTGTATCGTTATAAGTATCAGAAGGAACATTTGCCCCTTGAGGTATTTTTCCGTATATTGTGAGCGTTTGAGGTAATCCCGTACCTGTTCCAGGTACCCAGTCGCTTGATTGATTTCCCCAATTTTGAGTTCTTGCTGCATTAGAATAAAGATTATAAGGTAAATAGCTAGTAGTGTTAACAAGACCTGTCATTTTGCGAGTACTTGTTGTAGCGGCAGGTGCAGTACCAGCGTTTAATGAAACAGTATAATTAGTACCTAAAGTACAAGTTATAGTAAGTGTGTTTGTTTGTAGAGAATCAGCAGTCGGAACATACGTACCAAAAGCTAAAGGAGTAGCAGTAACTATACAAGACGGTAAAACCGTTGCACTAACAAGGAAAAAAGCATTAGCAGACGAGGCGAAGCTATTTCCTGCACTTATAATTAAGATAATAAAACCGATAATATTTCGTAGAATTTTAAAGTTATTTTTCATAATTTTAATAAAAATAATTAATATTCATTATTAATTTTTGACAAATTTTAACGATTTTACAAGGCTAGTTTAAGAAATAGTTATATTTAAATATGAATTTATGATATTTTTCCCACAGAATATATTTACAAATAAATTAAAAATGTAATTGACTATTCTATTTGACTATTATAACATGATAATACTTTTTACTTTCTGGTATATAAAATGACTACTAAAATAGCAATAAGTCAATTTAAATCTCATTGTCTTGAGATAATAGAAAAATTACAAACCGATAAAGAATCCATTATAATTACTAAAAGAGATAGGGAAGTAGCACAAATATTGCCTATCAATACTAAAAAGACCTCAATATTCGGTATGCTAAAAAATAAAGCTGAGATAAAAGCAGATATATTAGATTCAATAGAAGAAAAATGGAAT
Source organism: Rickettsia sp. MAE-05 (assembly GCF_057319745.1). NCBI lineage: Bacteria > Pseudomonadati > Pseudomonadota > Alphaproteobacteria > Rickettsiales > Rickettsiaceae > Rickettsia > Rickettsia sp. MAE-05. The sequence goes on along the minus strand of NZ_JBLTIO010000003.1, from coordinate 129,892 downwards.
GCAGAACATTAATAGTGGCTTAGTACTAGATACCCATGTTTTATTGTGGTCAATATTACAACCTGAAGAATTATCAGAACAAATAAAACACAAAATCAATTTAGCTCAAGAAAATTCGCAATTATTTCTTAGTTCTATTTCATTATGGGAAATAGCTATGCTTAACTTTAAAAAGCGTATTAATGTTTACGAACCTATAAAAGATTTTCTGAATTCTATAACAAATATCGACGGATTATCTATTAAAGATATTTCTCCGGAGGTCGCTGCTGAGAGCGTTTCTCTTATGGATGATTTTCATGGTGATCCGGCTGACAGAATTATTGTAGCAACAGCAAAATGCCTTGGAGCTACCCTACTTACTAGAGATCAAAAAATTCTTAGTTGGGCTAAGTTAGGACATATTAAATCAATATCTATTTGATTATTTCCTCAATATCTAATAAAATCCTTTTTAAAATTCAGGATATTACATATGACACATACTACGGATGTTATAATAATAGGTGCAGGTCCCGTAGGACTATTTACGATTTTTCAGGCTGGAATGCTTGGGATGAAGTGCCACGTTATCGATGCTCAAGAAATCATAGGAGGTCAGTGTATTACTCTATACCCTGAAAAGCCTATTTACGATATACCGGCATATCCTAAAATTGCTGCAGAAGAGCTAATAAAACAGTTAGAGCTTCAAGCCGCTCCTTTTAAGCCTGTATATCACTTAAATCAGCAAGCTATAGAGCTGAATAAGCAAGGTGATTTTTTTGAAATTAGAACCTCTAACAATACTACTATTAAAAGCAAAGTTATTATTATTGCAGCAGGAGCAGGTTCATTCGGTCCAAATAAACCGCCCCTTGCAAATATTGAAGATTTTGAAGGCAAGTCGGTTTTTTATTTTATTAATGATAAAAGCAAATTTGCAGGTAAAAATATAGTTATAGCAGGCGGCGGGGATTCGGCTGTTGACTGGGCTATTTCTCTTTCGGAAATTGCAAATAAAATATATTTAGTACATAGGCGGGATAAATTTACAGCAGCCCCAGAAAGCGTAAGACAATTAAGGCATATTGCAGAAACCGGTAAAATCGAGTTAGTAACCGGTTATCAATTAAATGCTTTAGATGGTAATAATAGTGAACTTCAATCGGTTATAGTTAAAGATCTACAAAATAATACTCGCAAATTAGATGCCAATATATTACTACCATTTTTTGGTTTAAAACAAGATTTAGGTAGCTTAGCAAATTGGGGTTTAAATGTTAAGCTTCACCATATTGAGGTAGATAACTCCTATTATCAAACTAATATAGAAGGTATTTACGCCATTGGGGATATTGCTCATTATACAGGTAAGCTTAAGCTGATTCTTACGGGCTTTGCCGAAGCAGCAAGTAGCCTTCATCATGCTTATAGTAGAGTATTTGACGGCAAGGCTCTACATTTTGAGTATTCTACAACGAAGTATGGGGAAAAGAAGTAGGGGGACGTCACTAAATAAAGAGATCGTCATTGCGAGGAAATTACGGAGTAATTGTACGTCCGCAATCTCAGGATATTTGATGAGATTGCCACGTCGCTTCGCTCCTCGCAATGACGTTAAAACTGAATGGAGACAAAAATAATAGTGAATAATATAATTGATGGTAAAGCGTTAGCAAATGAAATACTAGCAGACTTAAAGCTAGAAATTCAAGAACTTAAAAGTCAAACCAACGCTTCACCAAAGCTTGCTATAGTACTAGTAGGCGATAATCCAGCAAGCATTATTTATGTAAAAAATAAAATAAAAAATGCATATAAAATAGGAATTGATACTTTATTAGTAAATCTATCTACTACTATTCATACTGATGATTTAATATCGAAAATCAATGTGTTAAACCTTGATAACGAGATTTCGGGAATTATAGTTCAACTACCTTTGCCAAACTCTATAGATAAAAATAAAATTTTATCGGCTGTATCGCCGTATAAAGATATTGATGGGTTTCATCCTTTAAATGTCGGTTACTTACATAGCGGGATTAGTAAAGGCTTTGTACCCTGCACTGCCCTTGGTTGTCTTGCAGTTATAAAAAAATATGAACCGAATTTAAGCGGTAAAAATGCCGTAATTGTTGGACGATCAAATATAGTAGGTAAACCTCTAAGTGCCTTACTATTGCAAGAAGATTGCAGTGTTACTATTTGTCATTCTAAATCACAAAATTTAAGTTCTATAACTTCTAAAGCGGATATTGTCGTTGCTGCAATAGGCTCACCTTTAAAATTAACTGCAGAATATTTTAACTCTAAATCTATAGTAATTGATGTAGGAATTAATAGAATTAGCGAAAATAAAATTATCGGTGACGTTGATTTTGAAAATGTTAAGTCTAAAGTTAGATATATTACCCCTGTTCCTGGCGGTATAGGACCAATGACCATTGCGTTTTTACTTAAAAATACAGTTAAGGCGTTTAAGAATTTCTTATATGCCGTCTGATCAATGAAAAGTAGAGAGACGAAGTTTAATTTGGAAAAGAGCAAGGCGTTTCATATTTTTTGACCGCAGCGTACAATTAGTACGTGAGGATCAAAAAATATGAAACAACGACGCCAATTTTTCAAATTAAACGAGTATCTTATAAACTTTTGCAAGTTCTACATAATTTCTTACATTATCTTGCATATATTCTAAATCTTGATCGGTTAAATATCTAACAAATTTTGCAGGCGATCCCATCCATAATTCTTTAGATTTAATTACCCTCTTTGGCGGGATTAGGCTTCCTGCCGCAATAAAAGCGTATTCTTCTATTACTGCATAATCCATTATCGTAGTACGCATACCAATAAATGCATTATTATGTATGGTACAGGCATGAATAAGAGAGAGATGACCGATAGTTATATTATCGCCTATTTCTACTGGTCCGTTAAATCTTGAAGTATGAATTACACTACCGTCTTGCACGTTAGTATTATTTCCTATTTTTATTGATTCAACGTCGCCTCTAAGAACCGTATTAAACCAAATACTTGAATTACTACCTATTTCAACATCTCCTATTAAAGAGCTGCTTTCGGCAATATATGCAGTTTTATCGATTCTTGGCGTAACTCCTTTATAGGGGATAATAATCATTAATTATAATCTACCCAAGAAATATTACCGTCTTTACGATAATAAACTATATTGATACGATCATTATTGATATTTTTAAATACTACCGCAGGTAAATCTTCTAAATCCATTTTCATTACCGCTTCTTTTACTGATAATTTTAATATTTCTACAGGCTTTTCAGCGATAATTGCCGGATTATCATTATCTTCGGAGTTAGAGGTGTCACTATCAGATTGCGGATTAATAATATATTTGGTACCTTCGTAAGCAATTTCTGATATTTTTACTTTACCCGCATGATGATTTTTGAATTTTGATTTATATTTTCTAAGCTGTTTTTCTAGTTTTGACATAGCTTTATCAAAAGCTACATATATATCGCTACAACTATCATTACTTTTGACTATACTATGTTTACCTGATCCATATTTTACTATAATATCACATTTAAAGTTAATTCCCTCTTTTGAAAAATGTATATCTATATTTATTATATCGGTAAAATATTTTTTAACGACTTGCGTAGCCCTCTCTTTGGAATATTCTTGTAAGCTATTACCGATCGAAATATGTTGAGCTGAAACTGAAATAATCATAAATAACCTTTATAATCTGAAATAATTAATTGTATAGGCGTTACTAAGTAACACCTATACAATTAATTTATATTTAGAGTAAATTCAAGTTTTATTACAAATTAATTTAATTTAAACTTTAGCCGTAGAGTTTAGGACGCTTATCTTTATTTTGTTGCGATTTAATTAGTTTTTTAGCAGTCTTTCTTACATAATTAGGCTCAATGCCCATTTCTAAGCAGGTAGCATTAAAATTTTCATTATTTTCAAAAAGCCACTTTTTAGCATTATATTCTGCTTTTGTTGCCTCTTTCTTGGTAGAAGTATTAGTTGCATCTATTATTGCCTGCATAATAATAGCACTTCTAAGAGCAATATCGGGTATAGGATTATAAAGTTTAATACGCTCAAAAGGAGTAGTTAATTTAATGACATATGGTTTAGTCATATAAAACCTCTAATAATTATTAATAAAATAAGATTTTGTTAATGTAAATATAACCTATAGGTTTTTCTTTTTTAACAAAGTCCTTAAAAAGTATAATAATTTTCAAGGCTTCAACTAATAGTGACTAATTTGGATTAATAATAATAAGCAGGAATGTTTAGAGGTTTAGGTGCTGTATATTTTTTGATAAAATAAGATATTTTACTCTTGCAGAAATAGAAGAATTGTTATATATATTGTTATCTCTTATGTATAAGGGGGTGTAGCTCAGTTGGTTAGAGCGTCTGCCTGTCACGCAGAAGGTCGCGGGTTCGAGTCCCGTCACTCTCGCCAAACCTTTTCAGGGTTTCAGCGTTTCTTTTCGTTTTCTAAAAAATCCATATGCTCCTTTTATTGGTCGTGCCTCCGTATTGCAGTTTAGAGTTAGTCTATAATCCTCAAACAGTAATAAGAGAGAATTATAGTTAAGGAGTTATGGCAAAAATAGATGTTAAGTGTAGATATTGTAACAACACAGAAGAAGTAATAAAGTCAGGATATTCAATTTCAAAACAACAGAGATATCAATGCAAGCGGTGTAATCGATATTTTCAATTGGAGTATATTAATAATGCATCTAAGCCTGGAGTTAAGGAGCAAATAGTAGAAATGTCAATCAACGGCTCTGGAGTTAGAGATACAGTAAGAGTATTAAAAGTGGGTATCAATACAGTTATCCGTGTTTTAAAAAATCTAGTATTAAAAACAATAAATCATTCTATCAGTACAACAGAAGTAATTATTGCTCCTGAGATAGATGAACAATGGTCTTATGTACAGAATAAATCCAGACAACGATGGCTTTGGTATGCCTTGGATAAGATTTCGTTAAAAGTAGTTGCTTATACGTTTGGTACAAGATGTGATAGCACATTAGAATCATTACTGAAAAAACTAGAGAATTTCAAGGTGACTTTTTACTATACAGATGGATGGGGGAGTTATGCTAGGTTATTAGACCCTAAAAAGCATATTATCAGTAAAAAATACACTCAACGGATAGAACGAAGTAACTTGAACCTTAGAACGAGATGCAAGAGGCGGTCGTGCCTCCGTATTGCAGTTTAGAGTAAATAGTCTATAATCCTCAAACAGTAATAAGAGAGAATTATAGTTAAGGAGTTATGGCAAAAATAGATGTTAAGTGTAGATATTGTAACAACACAGAAGAAGTAATAAAGTCAGGATATTCAATTTCAAAACAACAGAGATATCAATGCAAGCGGTGTAATCGATATTTTCAATTGGAGGGTCGTGCCTCCGTATTGCAGTTTAGAGTAAATAGTCTATAATCCTCAAACAGTAATAAGAGAGAATTATAGTTAAGGAGTTATGGCAAAAATAGATGTTAAGTGTAGATATTGTAACAACACAGAAGAAGTAATAAAGTCAGGATATTCAATTTCAAAACAACAGAGATATCAATGCAAGCGGTGTAATCGATATTTTCAATTGGAGTATATTAATAATGCATCTAAGCCTGGAGTTAAGGAGCAAATAGTAGAAATGTCAATCAACGGCTCTGGAGTTAGAGATACAGTAAGAGTATTAAAAGTGGGTATCAATACAGTTATCCGTGTTTTAAAAAAATCTAGTATTAAAAACAATAAATCATTCTATCAGTACAACAGAAGTAATTATTGCTCCTGAGATAGATGAACAATGGTCTTATGTACAGAATAAATCCAGACAACGATGGCTTTGGTATGCCTTGGATAAGATTTCGTTAAAAGTAGTTGCTTATACGTTTGGTACAAGATGTGATAGCACATTAGAATCATTACTGAAAAAACTAGAGAATTTCAAGGTGACTTTTTACTATACAGATGGATGGGGGAGTTATGCTAGGTTATTAGACCCTAAAAAGCATATTATCAGTAAAAAATACACTCAACGGATAGAACGAAGTAACTTGAACCTTAGAACGAGATGCAAGAGGCTTGCACGTAAGACAATCTGCTTTTCCAAGTCATTGGATATTCATGATAAGGTTATTGGTACTCTTATTGAACGTATAGCTTTTTAATAGGCGTAACTGCAATATGGAGGCATGACCCAATTGGAGTATATTAATAATGCATCTAAGCCTGGAGTTAAGGAGCAAATAGTAGAAATGTCAATCAACGGCTCTGGAGTTAGAGATACAGTAAGAGTATTAAAAGTGGGTATCAATACAGTTATCCGTGTTTTAAAAAAATCTAGTATTAAAAACAATAAATCATTCTATCAGTACAACAGCAGTAATTATTGCTCCTGAGATAGATGAACAATGGTCTTATGTACAGAATAAATCCAGACAACGATGGCTTTGGTATGCCTTGGATAAGATTTCGTTAAAAGTAGTTGCTTATACGTTTGGTACAAGATGTGATAGCACATTAGAATCATTACTGAAAAAACTAGAGAATTTCAAGGTGACTTTTTACTATACAGATGGATGGGGGAGTTATGCTAGGTTATTAGACCCTAAAAAGCATATTATCAGTAAAAAATACACTCAACGGATAGAACGAAGTAACTTGAACCTTAGAACGAGATGCAAGAGGCTTGCACGTAAGACAATCTGCTTTTCCAAGTCATTGGATATTCATGATAAGGTTATTGGTACTCTTATTGAACGTATAGCTTTTTAATAGGCGTAACTGCAATATGGAGGCATGACCCAAGAGGCTTGCACGTAAGACAATCTGCTTTTCCAAGTCATTGGATATTCATGATAAGGTTATTGGTACTCTTATTGAACGTATAGCTTTTTAATAGGCGTAACTGCAATATGGAGGCATGACCGCACCGTTTATATTACCCGTAACAATTATGTCGTCATCTAAATTAAGTACGGATGTATTACTTTGTAAATTAATATTAGCAGCTTTTAATATTGTAGAATTAAGTGTTGCCGACCCAAGTAAAACATTTACTGCGGCTAATGAGCCTATATTACCTATATCGCCTGTTATTATATTATCACTGGCCAAATCATGAGCTAGATTTAGTACCCCTTGACCGTCAACGCCGGTAGTATTATTTATATTACCCGTTAACGTTGTTACATTACCGTCAAAAAGAGTAAGTATAGAATTATTGTTAGTAAGATTTATATTTGCAGCATTAATTATGCTATTACCTGCTCCAGGCATATAAATCTGCGCTTCCCCATTGCCTACATTTATTTGAGAAAGAGAATTAGTTAAGCCTATATTATTTGATATAGTCCCTGTACCTGCAAAAGTTATTATACCGTTATTTCCGGCTACCGTATCATCTATCTGAGTTGTAATATTTAAACCGTTATTAATTTGTAAAGTAGAATTCTTACCGGCGAAATCTATATTACTAAATGTTTGATTACCGACTCCGGTAATAATTGACGTAACATTATTACTAATAAATTTAAGAGGACCAAAATTAGGAGCAAGCCCTACTGTTGCACTAAGAGGACCTATTGATACATTTTGACTTACCTCAACCCCACCAAAAGCAGGTAGTGCTATTAATGTATTTATCCCGCCAACAACAGCATTTGCTTTATCGGCCGATATTTTAATTCCAAGTCCTCCAACCGCTATTTGAATAATATCGCCGTTATTAAATACTCCTCCTACAAGACCGGCACCGGTACTCAAGCTTACGCTACCGAGATTAGGAATTGTTGCTCCTGCAGCATTAGAGCTAGTGAATAATGTTCCGCATAATGATGCCGTTGTTAGAAATTTTCTTAATATTTTTGATTTTTTCATTAATATTAACCCCAATACATTAATTATTTTTTAATTAATAATTTGTAGCAACTTTTTTACAACAATAGATTTTTGGGATTATTTATAGGAAAGTAATAAATTTTATGGATTGAACCACAATCAAAAGATTGCGGTGCTATTGCATGGTTCGGTTTTTCCGTAATTGCGAGAAGGCATTGCCCGTGTGGATACCAATGTCATTCCTGCGAAAGCAGGAACCCAGCATAAAGCGAGATAAATCGAGCTTTTAATTTCAAAAATTTGCTGTATTTATATTTTTTTCTGGCTTCCTGCTTTCGCAGGAATGACATCTAGGGTTCTTTAAAAATTATCCAGTACTATCATATGACCGATTTCTATTTATTTATCGGGGTTTCTACCAAAGCATTCTTAAGTACTTGGTCGATATTTGACACGGATATAATTTCTAGGCTTTCTTTTATATTCGGCGGTATATCTTTTAAGTCTTTAACATTCTCCTCAGGAATTAATACGGTTTTAATCCCTCCCCTACTCGCAGCAAGCAACTTCTCTTTAAGACCACCGATAGGTAAAACATTTCCTCTTAAAGTAATTTCACCGGTCATTGCTACAGTGCGGTGTACGGGTATTTTAGTCATTAACGAAACAATAGTAGTAAACAAAGCACAGCCGGCAGACGGTCCATCTTTTGGAATAGCTCCCGCCGGTACGTGAATGTGAATATCAAAATCTTTATAATTGTCGTATTTTAATCCAAAATTTGTTGCTCTGCTTCTAAAACAACTATAGGCAGCCATTGCCGATTCTTTCATAACATCACCGAGTTTTCCGGTGGTCTTTATTTCACCTTTCCCTGGAAATGCTAAAGCTTCTATAGTTAAAAGCTCTCCTCCTACTTCAGTATAAGCAAGTCCTGTAGTACTACCTATTTGGTCTTCTTTCTCGGCAAGCCCGAAATTATATTTTTTAGCTCCTAAAAATTCTTCAAGATTATTACTATCTATGGCAATATGCTTAACTGTTTTATCTGCTAAAATTTGCTTTAATGCTTTTCTAGTTAATGCCCCTATTTCACGCTCTAAAGCTCTTACACCTGATTCCTTGGTATAATATCTAATTAAATCCAAAATTGCCGTCTCAGATATAGTAATTTCGTCTTTCTTAATTTTATGTACTTTAAATTGTTTTGGAACTAAATAATTTTTGGCGATTTGGAGCTTTTCCTCTTCTACATAACCGGAAATATATATTTTTTCCATTCTATCACTTAAAGCTCTAGGTAAATCATGAGAGTTAGCAGTAGCAATAAATATTACATTTGATAGATCATATTCTACTTCTAGATAATGATCAACAAAGTGACTATTCTGCTCAGGGTCTAATACCTCAAGCAAAGCGGATGCCGGATCACCTCTAAAATCAGAACTCATTTTATCGATTTCATCAAGCAGCATTACAGGATTACTAATCTTAACTTTCTTAAGTTGACCTAAAATTTTACCGGGCATTGATCCAAGGTAAGTTTTTCTATGCCCTCTGATTTCTGCTTCATCTCTAACACCGCCGAGAGCAAATTTAGTGTATTTTCTGCCCATTCCTTCGGCAATAGATTTTACAAGTGAAGTTTTACCGACCCCTGGCGGACCGATTAAACATAATATAGGTCCTCTAATTTTACTTGAACGCTGTAATACCGCTAAATATTCTATAATTCGTTCTTTAACTTTTTCGAGTCCAAAATGGTCACGATTTAAAATTTTCTCCGCTTGGTTAATATCTATTTTGCTATTATCATACTTACCCCAAGGCAAACTTAGCAAAGTCTCAAGATAATTACGCGTCACTCCCGACTCTGCCGACATTTGATTCATACTACGGAGTTTTTTAAGCTCTGATTCTGCTTTCTCTTTAGCTTCTTTAGATAATTTTAAACTTTTAATTTTTTTCTCGATATCGGCAAGTTCCGATTTATCTTCATCAAGCTCCTTTTGAATAGCTTTCATTTGTTCGTGTAGATAATAATCACGCTGCGTTTTTTCGATTTGCTTTCTTACTCTTTGCTGTAATGCCTGCTCGGTTTCTGAATTTACTATATTGGAAGTAAGCGTACTAATAACCGTAGTGATACGCTTAAAAGGACTAGTTTCTTCTAATAAATGCTGCTTTGCCTCAAGTGAAGTTATCAGATGTGAAGCTAATATATTTATAATATTTATAAAATTAGTGCTATTACTTATTTCTTTATTTATAGTTTCAATAATTTCCGCATTAACTTTCTTATCATTAATCGCATATTTACTAAATAATTGTACTGCATTATCCACTAATGAACGCATGTTATTAACGTCAAATATTTCTTCATCCGGAATAATTTCATAATTTGCTTCAAAAGCATCGTTGCCTTTGATATTGCTTAGCTTTACTCTTGCTACTGCTTCTATTAAGATTTTTGCCGTATTATTAGGCAACTTCACTATTTGGATAATCTTGGCAAGTATAGCTGTGTTATAAAGTTCATGTTTACTAGGGTTTTCTTGATCAAATTTTTTCTGTAAAGTTACTAAAATATATTTACTATTATCTTCCTCAGAAACGGTAGTATGAGATAACGCTTGCAGCGATTTTTGTCTACCCACGAAAATAGGAGCAATTACTCCCGGGAATACTACCATATCTCTTAATGCCATAAGCGGCAGGGATTTTTTATTCATCAATTAAAACCTTTTAAAATTTCTAATTATTAACTATATAATATAGTATAAATGCGATTTCAAGCCATCTTTATTAATTATATTTATGAATTTATTACTACAATCTTCTCAAAATGTAGCTACTGCACATAATAGAATAAAACAATATCTACATTTAACTCCAATCGTTCACTCTGAAAGCTTAAATGAGATGCTCGGTCATGAGATTTTTTTTAAGGTTGAATCATTACAAAAAACCGGTGCATTCAAAGTTAGAGGAGTATTAAATCATTTATTAGAATTAAAAGAGCAAGGAAAATTACCTGATAAAATAGTCGGTTATAGTACGGGTAACCATGGGATTGGGCTTGCTTATGCAAGTAAATTATTCGGTATTAAAACAAGGATTTATTTACCGTTAAATACTTCAAAAGTAAAACAGCAAGCAGCTCTTTATTACGGCGGTGAAGTTATATATACAGATACTCGACACGAAGCGGAAGAAAGAGCAAAAGAAGATGAAAAGCAAGGATTTTACTATATACATCCTTCCGATAGTGATTCTACAATAGCAGGTGCCGGCACATTATGCTATGAAGCATTACAACAGCTAGGCTTTAGTCCTGATGCTATTTTTGCCTCTTGCGGCGGCGGCGGTTTAATTTCCGGCTCATATCTTGCCAAGGAATTAATATCACCGACAAGCTTGTTAATAGGTTCAGAACCGCTTAAGGCAAATGATGCTTATTTATCGGTTAAAAACGGCTCAATATATAGATTTGATAATGCACCGACTACCATCGCAGACGGTCTTAAAACCTTGAGTGTATCAGCTCGTACATTTGAATATCTGAAAAAACTTGATCATTTTTATTTAGCAGAAGAATATGAAATATATTATTGGACAGCGTGGCTTACTCATTTACTTAAAGTTATATGCGAGCCGTCAAGTAGTATAAATATGGTTTCAGTGGTAAATTGGTTAAAAACACAATCCAAACCTCAAAAATTACTAGTACTAATCTCAGGGGGTAATATTGACCCTATTCTTTATAACGAGCTATGGAAAGAGGAGTATTTAACCGTCCCACCAAGCATTACTAACTAAAGGTAAATATCGTCATTGCGAGAAGAAACTGTAAGTTTCGACGAAGCAATCTCAGGATATTTGACGAGATTGCCACGCAGCCTACGGCTGCTCGCAATGACGATTTGGTATCCACGCAACACAACTTCCTCACAATAACGTAGACTTTCCAAGTTATATTAAAATTTAACCCTTTCTTCTTACTACTTCTTGATTTTTAGTAGAAGTACCAGGAGTAGTTTGCGGAGGTTTTATATTAGAACTTCTTAGTTTTATTGAATCTTCAAATATGGTTTTATCAAATGCTATTTGATTGATTTTTCTGAGTTCCGCTAAATTAAAATTATTAACTTGTTGCTGTTGAACTATAATAGGGTCGTGCCTCCGTATTGCAGTTTAGAGTAAATAGTCTATAATACAGAAGAAGTAATAAAGTCAGGATATTCAATTTCAAAACAACAGAGATATCAATGCAAGCGGTGTAATCGATATTTTCAATTGGAGTATATTAATAATGCATCTAAGCCTGGAGTTAAGGAGCAAATAGTAGAAATGTCAATCAACGGCTCTGGAGTTAGAGATACAGTAAGAGTATTAAAAGTGGGTATCAATACAGTTATCCGTGTTTTAAAAAAATCTAGTATTAAAAACAATAAATCATTCTATCAGTACAACAGAAGTAATTATTGCTCCTGAGATAGATGAACAATGGTCTTATGTACAGAATAAATCCAGACAACGATGGCTTTGGTATGCCTTGGATAAGATTTCGTTAAAAGTAGTTGCTTATACGTTTGGTACAAGATGTGATAGCACATTAGAATCATTACTGAAAAAACTAGAGAATTTCAAGGTGACTTTTTACTATACAGATGGATGGGGGAGTTATGCTAGGTTATTAGACCCTAAAAAGCATATTATCAGTAAAAAGGTTATTGGTACTCTTATTGAACGTATAGCTTTTTAATAGGCGTAACTGCAATATGGAGGCATGACCCTTTTTCCTCTAGTTTTCTTATTATCCCTGCTGCACTATCAACTTGATATTCAAAAGCAGTTTTAAGTTTCTCTTGTGGTCTATCAGGTATTAGCTCCTCGGCCATATCATTTCCTCTATTAATTAAATTAGATAATAATTAGTTAAAGAATGCAAACCAATTTAAAATTTATGAATGAAAATTAATTAAAACTTATAAAAAGAATTGTATTTTTTCATAGAAGAGGTCCTAATCGTAATTTCATCAGGGATTTCGGTTATGAACCTTGAAGGGTAAGAGCGGACTATTTCATAAAATATTTTTCTGCTTTCTGCGTGGGTAATGTAGAGATCTTTTTTGGCTCTCGTAATACCGACATAAGCAATGCGGCGTTCTTCTTCTAAGCCTTTTTCGCCGTCTTCGTCTAGGGATCTTTGAGATGGAAATACCCCCTCTTCCCAGCCCGGTAAAAACACCACGTCAAACTCAAGCCCTTTAGCTGCGTGCAGGGTCATTATAGTAACAGAACCACCGTAATTAGTTTCAAGCACTTCATTTTCCATAACTAAACTTGAATGTTCGATAAAATCATGAACATCGTTAAATTCGGCAATAGCTCTAAGCATTTCGTTAATATTTTCGATTCTACCGAATGCTTCTTCGGTCTTTTCTTCTTGAAGCATTTCAAGATAACCGGAATCATCAAGTATTGCTTTAACTACGTTTATTGGAGCATCTATACTAAATCTTTCGTGCCAATTATCAATTTTAGTAACCAAATCTTTTAGAGTTTCATATGGTTTTGCTTTAATCTCGCCCATTTCCAACATTTCTTTAATGGCTGCGAAATTAGAAATATTTCGCTCAAGTGCATAGACTCTAATTTTATTTAAGCTAGCTGCACCTATTGCCCTTTTCGGCACATTTATAATACGCTCAAGTGCTAGATTGTCATTTTGATTTAAAGATATACGGATATAAGCAAGCACGTCTCTTATTTCCATACGTTCATAGAACCGCAAACCTCCTATAATTTTGTAAGGCATAGCACTATTTATAAACGCTTCCTCAAAACTTCTTGTTTGAAATCCAGCTCGTACTAATATTGCAATATTGCCGGCATTATATCGGTCTTCTCTCACTAATTTATCTATTTCGCCGGCTATATATCTTGCTTCTTCTTTATCACTCCAACAAGAGATAATTTTTATCTTTTCACCGCTTTCCCTATCCGTCCATAACGTTTTACCGTGACGGTTTTTATTATTATTAATAACATTAGAAGCAGCAGCAAGTATCGGCAAAGTTGATCTATAATTCTGCTCTAATTTAATAATCGTTGCACCTGCAAAATCTTTTTCAAAGCGTAATATATTACCGACTTCCGCTCCTCGCCAACCATAGATAGATTGATCATCATCCCCTACACAGCAAATATTTTTATATAAACTTGCGAGCATTCTTGCCCATAAATACTGGACAACGTTAGTGTCTTGATATTCATCGATTAAAATATATCGATATTTTTCCTGGTAATATCTTAGTATTTCAGGATTTTTAATAAAAAGCTCATTATTATAAAGTAGCAAATCTCCAAAATCTAAAACATTAGAAATAAGTAAATTTTTCTGATATTCTTCGTATACAAGTTTTGCCACCCTCTGCAACGGTAAATTAGTATCTGATGCTGATAGTTTACTTGGTAATAATCCTTGATCTTTCCATCTCGAAATTATGATATGTATTAATTTAGGAGCATATTTTTTAGTATCGATATCTTTTAGTTTTACTATATCTTTAACTAGTTTTAATTGATCATCATGACTAATAATAGTAAATCTATTATTTAAACCAAGATTTAAATGCTCAATTTGGTCACGTAATATCCTAGCTGCCATTGAGTGGAAAGTGCCTATATTAAGACCGTAGCAATTAATTAGACTGTTAACTCTTTCAGCCATTTCTTTAGCAGCTTTATTAGTAAAAGTAACGGCTAGAATATTTTGAGGTGACGCTAAATTTTGGTGAACAATATTAGCTATTCTTGAGGTAAGTACTTTTGTTTTACCTGTCCCGGCACCTGCAAGCAATAAAAGCGGTCCTTCAGTATGAAGAACTGCTTTTTGCTGTTGTGGATTTAATGTATGTATGAAATCTTGATTTTGCATTTTACCTGTCATACCGTGGCTTGACCACGGTATCCACAAAATAATTAATACTAGCTACTTTAGTTTTTTACTGGATACCGTGGTCAAGCCACGGTATGACACTATTCTAAAGCATCACCTAATTCTTTTCAGATTTTTAATAATATAAGAAATAGTAATTATCGGACTACAAATAATTATTTTAAATAACCTAAAATAAGAGCTTAAATTTCTATCTTCAATAAACCAATTATATAAATCATTTATAGGTTTAATCTCAGCAGGAATAATATATTTATCTTTAAATAATTCTTTTAAAGCTCTTTTGGCCTGTTTTGCTTCTATTTTACGCTCTATTGTTAAGCTTTGATCATGTACTCGGTAGAAATATAAAGATTCCGGTATATGAGCAAATTTTGTAACAAGTCCAAAACGAAGCCAATATTCATAATCATCAACTAACTGCATATTTTCATTATACCCGCCTACTTTCCTTGCTAAATCAGCTCTATACAAGAAACATGCACCGACGCAATCTCTAATCGGTAAAAACTCAGGCGATTCTTGATAAAGTCTTGCACCTATACTACCTTGCTCATCGATTAAAGTATAATCAGTATATACAAGCCCTATCTCAGGTGAATTATCAAGTGTCTTAACCATTTTTTCTAAAGCATTTTCATGGAAAAGATTATCATCTGAAGTCCAAGTAAAATACTCCCCCTTGGCCTCTTTAAAAGCAACATTCAAGCTTGCCGGTAATTTTTTATTGGTCTCGTTTACTATTACCTTAATACGTGAATCCTGCTCTGCATATTTCCTAGCTACTATAACGCTACTATCTTTTGAGCAATCATCAATAATAATAAGCTCAAAGTCTTTAAAGCTTTGATTAAGGCAGCTCTCAATAGCAAAAGGTAATAGCTTCTCTCTATTATAAACCGGTAAAACTATTGAGATTTTTAGAGTGTTAGTACGCATTCACCCCTAGAATATCAAGTTTTTCTATATATTGAATTACGGTTTCTTGTAATTCGTCGGAATAATAATTATGCTCAAAGTTTAATAATGTATTACATAAAGCATTATTAAGCCCTTGAGGTATTATAATTTCAATCTTATTAAATTGTTCAATTAGTCGTACTATAGGATCAAAATATTCAATTGAAAGCGGTATCTCTTTATCTAACAATTCAGCAAGATTATTAGATGTTATGTGTAAGTGGTGATTAACTTTTTCTTTACCTATTATTAAACAAAGCGGTTCATAATTATCAAGTATAAGGCTAATTTCTTCAATTTTTCTTTCAATATCATTTATAGGAACAGGCATAATTTTTATTTCATTATCATATAGGTGTTGTTGCATGGATCAATTCTCCCGTCATTGCGAGGAAATTACGAAGTAATTGACGAAGCAATCTCAGGATGGTCATGCCTCCATATTGCAGTTACGCCTATTAAAAAGCTATACGTTCAATAAGAGTACCAATAACCTTATCATGAATATCCAATGACTTGGAAAAGCAGATTGTCTTACGTGCAAGCCTCTTGCATCTCGTTCTAAGGTTCAAGTTACTTCGTTCTATCCGTTGAGTGTATTTTTTACTGATAATATGCTTTTTAGGGTCTAATAACCTAGCATAACTCCCCCATCCATCTGTATAGTAAAAAGTCACCTTGAAATTCTCTAGTTTTTTCAGTAATGATTCTAATGTGCTATCACATCTTGTACCAAACGTATAAGCAACTACTTTTAACGAAATCTTATCCAAGGCATACCAAAGCCATCGTTGTCTGGATTTATTCTGTACATAAGACCATTGTTCATCTATCTCAGGAATTGAATATCCTGACTTTATTACTTCTTCTGTGTTGTTACAATATCTACACTTAACATCTATTTTTGCCATAACTCCTTAACTATAATTCTCTCTTATTACTGTTTGAGGATTATAGACTATTTACTCTAAACTGCAATACGGAGGCACGACCCTCAGGATATTTGATAAGATTGCCACGCAGCCTACGGCTGCTCGCAATGACGATTTGGTATCTACGCTTGTAAATTTATATATTTCGTATTTAGATATTCAAATATCCCTTCAAATGAGCCTTCAACTCCAAAGCCTGAAGCTTTACGCCCTGCAAAAGGTGCTTTTGCATTTCCGGGCAATGGGTTATTAATTGAAACCATACCAAAATCAAGCCTAGTTGCTATCATTTGTGCCACAGATATATTATTTGAATATACATATCCTTGCAAGCCGTATTCGGTATTATTTGCACGTTCTATTACTTCATCCAAATCTTTAAATTTATAGCACGCAACCACTGGACCGAATATTTCTGTTCTAAAGATATCCATATTATCCAAACAGTCAATAATAATAGTAGGCTCAATAAAATTATCAACAGCTTTACCGCCGCAAATTAATTTAGCTCCTTTATTTTGTGCATCAGCGAGTAGCTTTTGTATTTTTTCTATGGCAGCAGAGTTAATTAACGGACCTATATCTGATGCTTTATCAAATCCGTCACCAGATTTAAGCTTAGTAAATTTAGCCTTTAGAATTTCTATAAATTTTTCATATATAGATTCTTCTATAAATATCCTATTGGGTGAAGTACAAGACTGCCCGCTATTTCTAGTTTTAGCGATTACTAAATCACTTGCTACTTTCTCTAAATTATTATCTGCCGTTATAATGAAAGGAGCATTGCCGCCAAGTTCCAAAGATAAACGTTTTAGAGTATTTGCAGCATTTTGATATAGAATTTTACCGACATTTGTAGAACCGGTAAATGATAATTTCCGAAGCCTAAAATCTTCACAAAAAGACTTACCTATAACATCCGAATCACCGGTAATCACGTTAAATACTCCGGCGGGCAAACCGGCATCGCTTGCAAATTTCGCAAGTATTAAAGCTGATAGAGGCGTAAGGCTTGACGGTTTTAATATAACGCTGCAGCCTGCAGCTATTGCAGGCACTACCTTACGAGTAATCATTGCATTTGGAAAATTCCAAGGAGTTATAGCCGCAGACGCTCCAACCGGCTCATATTGCGTAACAATTTTATGAGCTTTACTACTGCCTGGTTTAATAGTCCCGTGAATATTATGTATAACATATGTATACCAATCAATAAAAGATGCTCCGTATAGAATTTCTTTTTTGGATTCAGCGAGTACCTTACCCTGCTCTAGTGTTAATATATGACTTAACTCATCAATATTTTCGATTACTAAATTATACCATTTTCTAAGAATCGTTATTCTTTCTTCAAATGAACTTTGTGACCATGAAGAAAAAGTTTGCACCGTATTATTAATCGCTGAATTAATCTCAGATAATCCTAAATTCGGAACTGTAGCGATTTCTTTTAAGGTCGAAGGATTAATAACGGATATTTGCTTCCCGAACTCTATAAATTCACCGTTTATATAATTCTTTCCCGTAATGTTTTTAAGTAAGTTCATAAATCCCTCATAGCATTATTGCGTGGATACTAAAATCGTCATTGCAAGCGAACATTGGCATTACTCGCATGGCTCTTATGTCATTCCCGCCTACGCGGGAATGACATTGAGGTGACATATAGTATTTTTCTAATCTTAAAATTATCCGCTAATACTAGCAAGAGAAATATAATAATTAAGCTACTTCATCGTAACAACTTCTTACTACGCCGGCAATATTTGTATCAAACTCTTCTACTCCAATCGTGAATTGTTGACCGTCTTTAGAGAACGTAATTTCTTTATCGGTATCTACTTTATCTCCAATAAAAACATCACCTTCTTGTACTCGTGTTATTAAATTTAGGTCGTGCCTCGTATTAAAAGTGGGTATCAATACAGTTATCCGTGTTTTAAAAAAATCTAGTATTAAAAACAATAAATCATTCTATCAGTACAACAGAAGTAATTATTGCTCCTGAGATAGATGAACAATGGTCTTATGTACAGAATAAATCCAGACAACGATGGCTTTGGTATGCCTTGGATAAGATTTCGTTAAAAGTAGTTGCTTATACGTTTGGTACAAGATGTGATAGCACATTAGAATCATTACTGAAAAAACTAGAGAATTTCAAGGTGACTTTTTACTATACAGATGGATGGGGGAGTTATGCTAGGTTATTAGACCCTAAAAAGCATATTATCAGTAAAAAATACACTCAACGGATAGAACGAAGTAACTTGAACCTTAGAACGAGATGCAAGAGGCTTGCACGTAAGACAATCTGCTTTTCCAAGTCATTGGATATTCATGATAAGGTTATTGGTACTCTTATTGAACGTATAGCTTTTTAATAGGCGTAACTGCAGGCATGACCCAGTTACCTTTGTAACTCCTATTTCTGCTCCTATAGCTTTTAAAAAAATTTCCCATTTTTTCTCTGAAGTTAAGTGCTGTGTAGGCATAATTCCTCTCTATTTTATAAAATTAGAAAGAAAGATTATATTGCTATAATTTTTAATACAAGAATTTATTAAAAAAATTAATAAATTCTTGTATGATTATGTCTTTTTTTTAGGAATTTTATTATTTGTTCAAAAATTTCTCTACCTCAAGAGCAGCCATACAGCCACTACCTGCAGCAGTTACTGCTTGTCTATAAATTTTATCCTGAACGTCACCGGCAGCAAAAACCCCTTCTACGCTAGTTTTAGTTGTACCTAACTTCGTGATGATATAATTATCGTCATCCATTGCAATTTGTCCGGTAAATAGCCCCGTATTCGGTGCATGCCCGATAGCTATAAATACACCGCTACAATTCACTAAACTAATTTCTTTGGTGTGGACATTTTGAATTTTAACTCCGGTAACGGATTTTGGTTTATCGCTACCTACAATTTCATCTACTACATGATCCCAAATTACCGATATTTTAGGATTTTTAAATAATCGATCCTGTAATATTTTCTCAGCTCTAAAACTATCTCTTCTATGTATTATAGTAACTTTGTTAGCATGATTGGTTAAGTATAAAGCTTCTTCTACTGCACTATTTCCCCCCCCTACTACAACTATTTCTTGATTCTTAAAAAAGAAACCATCGCAAGTAGCACATGCCGAAACACCAAAACCACGAAATTCCTGCTCTGAAGCTATACCAAGCCATTTTGCTTCTGCACCGGTACAGATGATTATACTTTCTGCTTCATATTCATTTCCTGATCCTGTAAATACTTTAAAAGGCCTCTTTGATAAATCCACTTTTTCCACATAATCACTAATAATTTCTGTACCGACATTTTTAGCCTGCATAGACATTTGTTCCATAAGCCAAGGTCCTTGCACCGTTTCCGCAAATCCGGGATAATTCTCAACATCGGTGGTAATTGTAAGCTGCCCGCCTGGCTGCATACCATTAATTAATATTGGTTTTAGAGCGGCTCTAGCCGTATAAATAGCGGCACTTAGACCCGCAGGACCTGAACCTATTATTAGTACTTTAGTAGTAATTTTCATAATTATTGTTTGTTTATTAATTTGACTTTATGTTATTGTATGGATACTAAATCGTCATTGCGAACAGCCATAGGCTGCGTGGCAATCTCATGAAATTAAAACTAGATTGCCACGTCGAGGCTTTGCCTCTCCTCGCAATGACGATGAATGACCTCACACCTTCTTCTCTAACCAAGATTTGATATAGTTAATTTCTTCAGGATTCATTAGGGAAGGAGCATGACCAGCATATTTTATTTCATAAAGATCAAAAGTTTTTGTTTCTTTCATCTTTTTAACAGTAGATTTTGTTAAAATTTGAGATTTCATCCCATGAATTACTAATATTCTACATTTTATTTTATTCCATACGGACCATAGTTTAACATCTTCTTGGTTACTAGCATTTTTCATTCCTTTTGTTATAGCAGGATCATAATTCATTTTATATTTTCCGCCAAATGTAGAAATTACGCTATATTTTGTTAAATAATCCCAATCTTCTTCATCTTTAATACCTATTTGGGCATAAATAAGTTTTAAATGTTCTTTTGCACTAGCCAAATCATCTAAGAGTACCGTTTTTTTAGCATAACCTCCAATTTTAATTAAAGGAACAGCATCAATAAATGCCCCTATATCATTTAATATTAAGGCTTTAAAAATATTTTTATATTTACTGGCAAGTACCATACCTATAATACCGCCCATTGAAGTACCGAGCCAAATAGGTTTTTCAATATTTAGTCTTTTAAAAAAGAATAACGTATCTTTAATATAGGTAGTATAATTATAATGATTAGCTTTTTTAAAATTTTCGCTATCACTACGACCGGGATAATTTATTGAAATTACTCTATAATTTTTACTTAACTCTTTAGCTATTTTATCAAAATCATGAGCATTTCTAGTTAAGCCGTGAGCACATACTATTATATTTTTATTTTTAGGATCACCGAATTCCACATAAGAAATTTTATGTTTCGGTATATATTGAAGAGGTAATAAATTAATATAGGGACCAATTTTTATTGAATTAATTTTCATATGAACCTATTAATACCAATTTAGAATAAATTTTAAAAAAATCATTGTCATCATGTTATTAATTTAAGTCACTTAAAAATATACTGACCATTGTCGGCATATATATAACTACAAAAAGCAAAGATAAAAACACGGTAGCTGCAACTTTCTCAGGATAAAATTTCTGTAAATTCGCTATAACTATAGTATTTGCTGCGAGTGGCGCCGTAGAAAGTAGTTTTAGAGCATTATAGTAATCATTGTTATACCATTTTGTTACAAAATGATCAAACATGATAAATAACCCTACTCCCAAAGGATAGAATAAAAATTTAGCAGCAAACGTAGCAAGAGTAAATTTTATATCGACTTCAAATTTTTGTAGAGATGAAAGAGCAAGGCCCACCATTACCATACCGAGTATCGAAAAAGAGCCTTTCATATTATATATAAAATCATCTAAAAAATCCGGTAAAGTAAAACCGCAAAAACTAAATAAACATCCCAAGAAAAAAGCATTTAAAATCGGTAATTTTACTACTTTTAATATACTATCGGTGGTATTTGCAAAACTTCGCATACAAATATAAAAGCCGACGGAACATTCATAAATATTAACTCCTATAACAGCCATCATGTAAATACTTAATGTATAATCATCGAAAAGTGCTGCAGCTATAGGCAACATAAAATATCCGCCATTTGCTGTACCTGCAGACAAAGCTATAATATTACGTGTATGATCTTGCCAAAATTTACCAAAAAAATAATAAGAAAAAAGCGATAAGAGTGTTGCAATTACAAATGTTACGACCGTAACGCTTAATGCCGAAAGTGTTAAGGTTGTACTAGCAGGTATCGTAAAAAATACTATAGGTGATATAAAATAGAATAGTAAAGAAGAGATACTATCTCTTTCAACATTTGAATATTTACCTGCTAAGAATCCTATTACTACACTTAATAATACCGAAACGGTTTTAAAAAAACTATACTAAAGATTATCATGTAATGAGCTAAAGATATAATTACTTATAATATATGAGGTTTTATTTTTTTTCACTAAATTTTGTAAAGATTTTTATTTTATTAACTTTTAATTAAAATAATATAAATATTATGGTATTTAAGATTTGTTATTTAATATTATATATTTATGCAAAATCTATTACCCTTATTAATTATATTTTTTGTTTAAATACCTATTCTAATCCTATGCCGCTTGGTCTTGAATTAAATAAAACTACCAATATAGATTTAACAAAAAAATACAGAATCATCAATAAAGAACCTAATTATTGGCAAGGATATAATTATTATATAGAACCAAATGAAAAAGCTATATCTAAAGCTTTAGTAATATGTAATGATTTTAATGTAATAGAAGCCGTTATCTTAACTATAGATAAAAATAAGTTTGAAGAGTTTTATAACATTTTAAAAGATAAATATAGTTTAGAAGAAGAAAATGATAAAGTGGTTACTTTCAAGGATGGTGAATGTTTAATCATACTTGAATCTTCTGAATTAAATACCGAAATGGAACTTGTATATATAACAAACGGTTTTTATAAAGAATTTTTAAATAAACTAGATAAAGAAGAAAAATTAGAGCAGCACCGGATAAAAGATTTGTTATAGTATAAATTTGACATTTATTAAATTATAACTTATGTTATTAATTTATTATTAATATATTTAATTAGACAAGCTTATGAAATCCGATACTCAAGAAATAACACTAGATAATAGAATTATTATACCTGAAGGAGGTAAGTTAGCATTACAAAACCCTTTACCTAATACACATATTACTTCTGAAAAATATCCTAATAAATTTGTAAAAATACTAGAATTTAATCCAATTTCTAATGAAATACTTATACAAAACGATAGCTTGTCTTTTCCTTTAAAATTTCAGGTAGACCATGGGGTAGTTTATATAGATGATAGTTTAGCAGTACGAATGTTAGGGCATTGCTAAATAAAGATAGATACCATCATTGCAAGCGACTATAGGCGTTGTTGCACAAATACCGAGTCGTCATTGCGAGCAGGCATCACAACTGTCCGAAGTTAAAATGAACAAAAGCTATTTAATAGCTAAAAATGGTATTTTTAACGTAAAACATTAAAAATACTACCAGCAATAGTTATAAAAACAATTGCTTATTCTACTTATTTTTCAACTTCGGACAGTTGTGAGCAGGCATCGGCGTTGTTGCATGGAATAATACTTATGCAAGGATAATATAATGAAGAATATGTAGACGAAGTTTAATTTGGAAAAGAGCAAGGCGTCTTGAAGCTGATAACCGCAGCGTACATACTAGTACGTGAGGATTATCAGCAAAAGACAACGTAGCCAATTTTTCAAATTAAACGAGTATACAGGAAGCCACTTCGGAAACTATAGGCATCTGCAAATTATATTTTTTTATCAAATCTAAAACTAACTTTAACGCTTCTCTTCCCTCTACTAATTCTTTATATTCTTGTAAAAATTTCTTTTTGTCGCTACTAATTCCAAGCTCATAACCGAATTTTGTATTGCGTGAGCCTAAGGAATAACAGGTAAGCACTAAATCACCTACTACTCCAGCTTCTAGTAAAATATCCGTCCTTTTACTACCCAAAGCCTTAGATAAAGTAGCAATTTCTTTTAAGGCGGATACTATAAGCGTTGCTCTTGCATTCTCGCCCTGCTTCTTTGCTAAATCAATTCCGCTTTTAATAGCAAAAATATTTTTTAAAGCTCCTGCTACTTGTAAGGTCACAATATCGCTTGTCACATTAGTAGTAAAATTTTTTGAACCTAGATTATAAGCTATCTTATTTGCTATATCTATATCTAAACTTGCAATACTTGCCGAAGCCGGTAAATTTTTAGCTAGTTCTTTCGCTAGATTCGGACCTGCAAAAAACACTGTAGTGCTATGCGGTAATAGAGTTTTTAACCTATCTGAAAATAATTCGGTAGGGTTACGAGCAAAGCCTTTTGTTGCGATTAGAAGAGTATTGTCTTTAGAAATGCTATGAGTTTTTAATAATTTTATTGAGTCATCAAAAGCATAAGACGGCACTGCAATAATAATTAGTTCAAAATCCTTAATTACACTTAAATTTGTAGTAGCCTGTAAATGAGCAGGTAATTTAATATCCCCTAAATATTTTACATTAGTTTTGTTATGTAAAATTTCTTTGGCTATTTCCTCATCACGTAAAAATAAAGTAACGTTATTACAGTTTTGTGCTGCTAAAGAAGCAAGACTAGTACCAAAACTCCCTCCTCCATAAACCGCAATATTTTTAAATTTATTCATTTTATTTTTTCTTTGTCACCCCGCAATACACAAATCGTCATTGCGAGGAGTTGCTTTAGCAACGACGCGGCAATCTCGTCAAATATCCTGAGATTGCTTCGTCAAAATTTTCAATTTTTCCTCGCAATGACGGAAAAAACGATCTACAACTCCTCTACTCCACAGCTTTCTCAAGATTTACTATTATTACAGGTGACTTATTTATTTCCTGTTTCAAGGTTTTACGGATTGTTCCTTTTATTGCTTCGATTACTTGTTCATCCGACAATGCTTTTTTAGCCTGTTTATTTTGAATGGTAACAAGTTCTTTAATGTCGTTTTTCATAAGGTTAACTAATGCCATATCCTCTTTTGGATCAAGCAGACCAGGCATAGACAGCATGGGGTTTGCAGCAAGCAGCCCTTTTTTATTAATTACTACTGATGCTACCACGATACCCGACTCACGCATACGTCTTCTAGCTTTGAAAATCGGAGATTCTACAGGGAGTAAATAATTACCGTCTACAGCTAAATAGCCATTTTCAACCTTTGAAATTACTTTTGCATTATTAGGTTCAAGCAATACTACACTACCATTTTCAACCTCTACTGCCTGTTTTATGCCGTTTTTCTTAGCAAGCTTAACATGTTCATGAATATGTACAGGCTCGCCGTGAACAGGTATACAAATATTCGGTCTAATTAGAGAATACATTTTTTGCAGCTCGTCAATCGATGGATGTCCTGAAACATGCACAAAATGGTCACGTTCGGTAATAACTTCTACACCGGCTTTAACAAATATATTAAATAGCCTGAATATTTTCTTTTCATTACCCGGAATAATTTTTGAAGAAAAAATCATTGTATCCTTAGGAGCAAGCTTTATAGATTGGTGAGAATTACTAGCTAATTTTGCGGTTGCTGCCATAGGTTCGCCTTGACAACCGGTAGCAATTACTAATAATTCTTCTCTTCTAAATCTACTAACGTCACGTTCACTAATTAGAGGAGCAATATCTTTGAAATAGCCGCTTTCTTGAGCAGCAAGCATCATACGATGCAAACTTCTACCGGTTAAAACTACTTTTCTACCGGCCAGCCCTGCAGCATGAATTATCGTATCAAGCCGTGCTAAATTAGAGGCAAAGGTTGAAACTACTACCATTTGAGGGCAGCCGGCTATGATATCTACTAAACTTTTTCTAACATCGCCTTCAGAACCTGAACTTCCTTTATTAAATACGTTAGTTGAATCACAAACAAGTGCAAGAACCCCTTCATCTCCATAAGACTTTAAAAGCTCCTCATCAGCTTTTTTACCAAGCACCGGATCATTATCAAATTTCCAATCTCCCGTATGTAAAATATTACCTGCATCTGTACGAATCATAACTGCTTGCATTTCAGGAGCCGAGTGAGTGAGCGGCACCATTTCTAAAGAAAAAGGCTCTAGATTTATTTTACTACCCGGTTTTACTTCGTGAATTTTTATATTTTTAGCAAAATCATATTCATTTAAACGAATTTTTAAAAAATTTGCTGTGAAAGTAGTAGTATAAATAGGACATTTAAGGCTATTCCATAAATATTGGACACCGCCTAAATGATCCTCGTGAGCATGAGTTAAAATCAGACCTACTATATCTTTTTTATATTTCTCTATAAAGCTACTATCGGCAATTATCATATCAACACCAGGTAAGTAGTCATCGGCAAAACCGCTACCGCAATCAATCATTAACCATTTACCTTTATAATGGTAAAGATTAAGATTCATACCTATTTCATTAGATCCTCCTAGCGGTACAAATAGCAGATCATTTTTATGATTTTTGATGTTGAATGATGACATAATTTAACTTAATATTTATTTTATTACTTTATTCTTATAACTTATTATTAGTTAAGCGTCTATACATTAAAAAAGAAATTCATATAATGAATATAAATAAAATAGCATTGATTTATAACCAAAATTCCAAACATCTAGATATTATAGAGGAAATAAAAAAACTCTATAATTATTGTAAAATAGAGGAAGCAGAAGCAATTATCGTAATAGGCGGCGATGGAGAATTACTACATAATATTCACCGCTATATGAATCTTAATATCCCTTTTTATGGAGTTAATTTAGGAAGTCTCGGCTTTTTAATGAATCCTTTAGATACCAAGAATTTATTACAAAATATACATGAAAGTACAGTTTCTATTCTAAATCCTCTTCTTATGCAAGCTGAAGATATAAGCGGTCAAATATATACAGCACTTGCTATTAACGAAGTATCGATATTTCGTAAAACTAA
The DNA here is from genome assembly GCF_057319745.1 of Rickettsia sp. MAE-05. Classification (NCBI taxonomy): domain Bacteria; kingdom Pseudomonadati; phylum Pseudomonadota; class Alphaproteobacteria; order Rickettsiales; family Rickettsiaceae; genus Rickettsia; species Rickettsia sp. MAE-05. The sequence continues at coordinate 102,993 of NZ_JBLTIO010000003.1, read as the reverse complement.
TCAAGCTGCTAAATTTAGAATAGACGTAAACGGAATAGAGAGAATGAGCGAATTAGTAGCAGACGGAGCTTTAGTTGCAACGCCTGCCGGAAGTAGTGCTTACAATTTATCTGCCGGCGGTCCTATTTTACCGCTTGATTCAAACATGTTATGCCTAACCCCTATCTGCTCTTTTAGACCGCGTAGATGGCACGGTGCTTTACTGCTTTCATCTGCTACAATTAAATTTGAAATACTTAATACAAATAAACGACCGGTAAATGCTACTGCCGACTTTCAGGAGTTGAATAATATCACGAATGTTACCGTTAAATCTACTAAGGATAAACCTATCAAACTACTCTTTAATAAAAACCATACGCTGGAAGATAGAATTATTAAAGAGCAATTCGGTGGATAGGCATTGCTAACTAAAGAGAGATAAGGTCATGCCTCCATATTGCAGTTACGCCTATTAAAAAGCTATACGTTCAATAAGAGTACCAATAACCTTATCATGAATATCCAATGACTTGGAAAAGCAGATTGTCTTACGTGCAAGCCTCTTGCATCTCGTTCTAAGGTTCAAGTTACTTCGTTCTATCCGTTGAGTGTATTTTTTACTGATAATATGCTTTTTAGGGTCTAATAACCTAGCATAACTCCCCCATCCATCTGTATAGTAAAAAGTCACCTTGAAATTCTCTAGTTTTTTCAGTAATGATTCTAATGTGCTATCACATCTTGTACCAAACGTATAAGCAACTACTTTTAACGAAATCTTATCCAAGGCATACCAAAGCCATCGTTGTCTGGATTCATTCTGTACATAAGACCATTGTTCATCTATCTCAGGAGCAATAATTACTTCTGTTGTACTGATAGAATGATTTATTGTTTTTAATACTAGATTTTTTAAAACACGGATAACTGTATTGATACCCGCTTTTAATACTCTTACTGTATCTCTAACTCCAGAGCCGTTGATTGACATTTCTACTATTTGCTCCTTAACTCCAGGCTTAGATGCATTATTAATATACTCCAATTGAAAATATCGATTACACCGCTTGCATTGATATCTCTGTTGTTTTGAAATTGAATATCCTGACTTTATTACTTCTTCTGTGTTGTTACAATATCTACACTTAACATCTATTTTTGCCATAACTCCTTAACTATAATTCTCTCTTATTACTGTTTGAGGATTATAGACTATTTACTCTAAACTGCAATAATACGACCAGAGATAATAATAAAAAGCATCCCAGAGATAATAATAAAAAGCTCGATGTCATTCGTAATTTATTCACAGGATCAGTTAAAAATATCAATAATATTGATATTTTTAGTTGTTTTTTCTGGATACCGTGGACAAGCCACGGTATGACACACCTCTCTTTAGTTAGCAATTCGGTGGATAATTATTAAAAAATATTAATAATTTTTTGACTAAGAATTAAATTAATGTATGATGCCTTGTTAAAAATAACTAGGCATTATATATGAAATCAAAAAGTCTTCTATTAACTTTTCTGAAAATAACCATATTTTATGGTTACCGCTTGTTGGTGATATTATGTTACAAGGGACAACAACATATATCGAAGATAAAGTTAGAAAGTTTAAAATAGAAAATTATTTAGAAACTATAGAGAACGTAAAGGATTTAAAATTAGCTTTAGAAACAGCAAATATAGCAAGTAATAGACTAAGTAATAGACATAAAAAATTATTACTAAAATGTTTATTAAAAAATTATAATTATGAAGACCTTAAAAGCCATAAATTATTTGAAGATTATACCATAAATCAAGATAAAACGGCTATAATTCACAAAAGCTATGAATCAGAAATTAAGTTTAAATTTGAACCTATATCATTTCAAAATCCTTTAGATCGTATTACTTATAAGTATAATGCACAAAAAAATATTTTCTTTATAGCAGTAGTAGAAAAATATTCAAATTATGGAAAAAATAGCCAAAGATCTACTTAATACTGCCCCTGTAGTTTCAAAATTACTAAAAACTACAATAGATTATCCACAATATCTTCAATTCTTAGAACATATTGTAACATTTATAAAACCTGAAAAGCAACTTGAAGTTATAAAAAATTTAATAAATACAATAACTATAAATCTTATGAACTTAGCTCATTTTTCAGGAATATTAAGTAATGCTAAAGAATATGAAGCAGTAATAATAATACTTGAGTCTACACTACTTAATCCTCAGTTACCAACTTTAGTAAGTGACGGTGAAAAAAAAGAAGCTTTATATCGTTGTCGGACTAATCTGTGGTCAGCATATGTTAATACAAGAAATTTAGCATCAGCTGAAGAGCAATTATTGCTCATGTTAAAAGACAAACCAAATAATAGTAACTTCTATAATTTGTTTACGATTTATAGGCTCAATGGAAAATTTACAGAAGCAGAGAATTTAATACAAAATGCTTCTAATGATATAAAAACTTTAGCAAAAATGATTTTGAATTCTAACGAAATTTCTCAATCTAACTTAAATTCAATTAATCAAAATAATTTACCTGATAATTGTAAAGGCATGTTACGCATCTTTCAATATATGGCTAAATATAATAAATATTCTACTTCTGAGAAAATTTTAAATAAAGAAAACCTACGAGATGAGCTAATTAAAATTAGTAAGAGTGTTAATGAACCGTATACATTAGCTCAAATTGCATTAAAGACTAAACAATACGAACTAGCACAGCAGTTTTTAGAAAAAGTACCTCAAATAACTCTCTATCTAGATACACAAGTAAATAATACTTTTAAGGAATTAGAATTTTTACTAAACCCTGAAAAACATAGCAATCAAATCCATATAGAAAATCTTACCAATAAACTTCATTTTTCATCAGACCAAGCTATAAAAATAGTTGATAAGGTTAGCATCGGTTTGATTGCAGATAAGAAGTATAATCTAGCTTTAGAAAAAATTGATGAAGTTCTAAACCATGAGCCTCAAAATCAAGAAGTGCTTGAAAGAGGTTTAGAGGTTGCTTCATTAATTAACAATCAAGAAAAGATACAGCAATATTCTAATCTCTTACCTAAAGATGATAACTATGAGCTACCAAAAGAGTGGGATCCTATAGAAATCCATAAATATTATCAGTTAAGAAAAGAACAGGATTTATTTCATACTATACAACAAATTAATCGCCACCAAGAAATTATTCCTAATAGTATATGGCATATTACAAAAGAGCATGATATTACTACTAACGACGTTATTCCGCTTGGTAAATATAGAGGTTTAGATTGTTATGGAAAAATTAGTGAAAAATTACAAAAAAAATTAGATAAGAATCAATATGATAAATTTATAGATGCCTTAACGAAAGGTATAATACATAGCCCACAAGGTAAGAACGGCGTTAAATTTATCGGTAAAAAAGCAGTCGAAATTAAAATTGACGGTGACCAGCGTTTATTCACAAATATATTACATTCAAACGAACAAAGTGAATTGCTGATAAATTTTGATCATCAAGGGAATCATAATGATGTAGTAAAATTCGCCGGTGAACATCATCTAGAATTTCATCAAGATTTGCTATAGCTTTAATTGCTCTTTAATAATTCAATATTAAAGAGCAATTTGGCGAATGATTATTAAGATATAATATTTAATTATATTATATCCCCAACTAGTTCTTCCCCTAATAATTTTGATAATTCATATTCACTTGCTTCAGTCCAAGTTACAGGCGGCTCTTCATTCGGTAAACCGGTATCGTAACGATCATTAAATACTCTGACGGCTTGTTGAGTAATTTGATCAAAAGTACTTGTAGATTCTACTCCATAACCATATGCTTTTAACTTTGTTTGTAAAGTATCAACTTGTTCTCCAGTACTATCAGGACTTAATAATACTTTACTCTTTTGATCTTGCGTAGTCTCAAAATATCTACCAAAACCAGCTTCAGCTAATTCTTTCCAAGGAAATTTTGATCCAGGAGCTATATGAGCATTTCCTTCACGGTTTACAGTTACTTCACCAAGACCGACTAAATCATGTTTTAAATCTAAATCCGGATATCTTGTTGCTATATCTGCAAGAAAGCTTTTTAATTTCCCTATTTGCTCTTTAGAAAAATCGTTTTTTGCATCATTAATAAGCATATTCCCAATACCAAACTTATTAACACCCACTTCTCCTTTCCAGCTACTCTTGCCCGCATAAAAAGCTTGATCTGTTAAATCGTTATGATATTGATATTGTGTTCCATCCTTATCAGTTATGTAATGAACACTTGCACCTCGTGCTTGTAAGGCTTCAAGAGTGGAATTAATATTATTACTTACAGAATAAGTAATAACTACACAGTTAGGTTTTACTCCTTCCCATATATTTACCGTTTGGGCTATTTGTGTTACTGATACCGTTATTATTATCATTTGGCATAATATTTACCTCATATTTTTTTAATAAAAAGTTCAATCACTGAACTATGGCACTGTTAACAAAATAATTTGGTCGTGCCTCCGTATTGCAGTTTAGAGTAAATAGTCTATAATCCTCAAACAGTAATAAGAGAGAATTATAGTTAAGGAGTTATGGCAAAAATAGATGTTAAGTGTAGATATTGTAACAACACAGAAGAAGTAATAAAGTCAGGATATTCAATTTCAAAACAACAGAGATATCAATGCAAGCGGTGTAATCGATATTTTCAATTGGAGTATATTAATAATGCATCTAAGCCTGGAGTTAAGGAGCAAATAGTAGAAATGTCAATCAACGGCTCTGGAGTTAGAGATACAGTAAGAGTATTAAAAGCGGGTATCAATACAGTTATCCGTGTTTTAAAAAAATCTAGTATTAAAAACAATAAATCATTCTATCAGTACAACAGAAGTAATTATTGCTCCTGAGATAGATGAACAATGGTCTTATGTACAGAATAAATCCAGACAACGATGGCTTTGGTATGCCTTGGATAAGATTTCGTTAAAAGTAGTTGCTTATACGTTTGGTACAAGATGTGATAGCACATTAGAATCATTACTGAAAAAACTAGAGAATTTCAAGGTGACTTTTTACTATACAGATGGATGGGGGAGTTATGCTAGGTTATTAGACCCTAAAAAGCATATTATCAGTAAAAAATACACTCAACGGATAGAACGAAGTAACTTGAACCTTAGAACGAGATGCAAGAGGCTTGCACGTAAGACAATCTGCTTTTCCAAGTCATTGGATATTCATGATAAGGTTATTGGTACTCTTATTGAACGTATAGCTTTTTAATAGGCGTAACTGCAATATGGAGGCATGACCAATAATTTTAAAGCTAATTAAATTATTTTGTTAACAGTGCTATATTAATTATTAGTATTAATTAATAATTAGGTCAAGAAATAATTAATTTTTATTAAGTAATTAGATAGGTAAAAGCAATAATATTTTACTCAAAAGGTTGGCGTAGGTTAATAGCGGCAGATAAGGTACCCTCATCTAAATAATCAAGTTCACCTCCGATAGGTATACCGCTAGCTAGGCGAGAAGTTTTGGCAGGATGTTCTTTTAAATATTCAGTAATAAAATACGCAGTAGTTTGACCTTCTAAAGTAGAATTAGTAGCAATAATAACTTCTTTAATATTTTCTGCAAAACATCTTTTAAGTAGTTCAGGTAACCGAAGTATGCTAGGATTTTGCCTACTAGCTGCCGATAAATTATGACCTAGTACGTGATATAAACCTTTAAAATTACCGCTACGCTCCATTGCCCATAATTCAGCTACGGTTTCAACAACAGCAATAACCGATTTATCTCTATATTCAGAAGAGCAAATACAGCAAATATTTTCCGTATCCATATTACCGCAAATCTCGCATTTTACTATTTTCTTATCTATCTCTACAAGGTTATTAATCAGGCTTTTTAACCTAACATCTTTGTCTTGTAGTAGATAAAGCACTATACGTCTTGCCGACCTACTACCAAGCCCAGGCAATTTAGAAAAAAGATAAATTAGCTGGTCTATATCATTTGTGTTGTTGTTCATATATTAAGATTTGATTACGACGGTTCCGGCTATCTTATCATGCAATGCTTGTTTTTTAGAAGAAAAAAGTATGAAAAAAATACCAATAGGAAAAGTCATATACCCTAAAAATCTTTTAATTAACTGCTTTAAAGTCGGACGATTGAATGTTACGGCATCTACGATTTTCATACGTAAAAACATTTTACTAAGCGTTGCACCTTTATAATACCAAAGCGTTACGAAATATGAGCCTATTACTAATATATTAGTAGCAAAAATTGAAATATTAAACAAAATATATTTATTAAAATTCCCTGCTGTAAGATATTCATAAAATTCCTGACTCATAACAGAGTTAAACATTTCATTGGAATTATGAAGATTAATGTTATTACTAAGGAAATAATCATTAAAGAACAACCATAATAAATTAAAAGAACAAAATTGTGATATTGGGATTGCTATAAAGGCAAATAATGATAAATCAAGTGCCGTAGAAAAAATTCGTGCTATAAAATCAGGATAAATAATTTGCTTTTTCATTGCCGGTTACTTTATTTTGGTGTTAGATAGTAGGGGTTACCGAAATCGTCATTGCGAGGAGATGCGTAGCATCGACGCGGCAATCTCATAAAGTAATACCAATTCCTGAGATTGCCACGCTCCCTATGGTCGCTCGCAATGACAATTAGTACCCCTAATCAAAATTCAATATATTACATTTATGAACCAATTTGAAGCATATAGTTTATTATTTGTTGATAGTTTTGTCTCAAATCTTGTTATCGGTTTTCAGAATGAATTAATATTTCATTCTATGAAAATGTTTGGGGGCTATAATAGTTTAATAATGCTGCTAGTGGCTATTTGTGCTTCTCTTAGCGGTAATGCAGTCAATTATATTTTTGGAAGAATAGTTTTAAATATCTTTTATGCTTCCAAAAATGAACAAAATATCTTAAGACATAAAAATTTAACAAAATTATATTATAAATATGAGATATTTATAATTTTCTTAATGGCTTTTCCTTTTTGGGGATGCTTTATTTCCTTATTTTCCGGTTTTTTTAAAACAAAATTTCTAAAATTTTTAGGTATTGGTTGTTTGGCAAAAGCATGCTATTATACTCTAACATTATATATTTTATAATTTATGAAAAAATTAACCAAAACTAATTCTCATAGACAACAAAAATTAGCAAGCATTATAAATGAAGCATTAATCGAAATTCTAAGACGTGGTAAAATGCTGGATAGCAGACTTTTTGATTGTCCTCTCACTATTACAAAAGTTATAGTTACTGCTGATCTAAAAATAGCTAATTGTTATTTCTTGCCTTTTAATACTAAACTAACAATAGATGAAATTATGGATGCCTTAAGTAATTCTAAAAATGCTATCAGAAATTTTATTACTAATAAAATAAATATGAAATTCTCGCCTGATATAAGATTTCATTATGATCACGGATTTGATAATGCTATAAAAGTGGAAGAGTTGCTAAAAAATATATAGGTGCTAGGGGATAAACTCAATCATTGAAAACAATAATTATCCGTTATACTAAAAACGCTTAAAAATTAAGCCTTTAGTACAACAGCCCCCTAGCATAAATAAACTAAAGGCTATAAATGTTTTGCAATGATGGAGTTTAAACATCATTTACAAAACAATAATATCATAATAATTGAAATAATCAAGGTATTTTAGTTATCTTTTAATATTTTTTTTAAACTTTAAGCATAAGTCAAATAAAAATAAATCCTTATTTTTATTAAATAACTTTAAAAGATTATTTTTTTATATTAAGATATAAGAATAATCTTTTAATAAAAATAAATAGAAAATGTCTCCTCAAATAATAGAGTTATTAATTTTTGCCGTTATTGCCTTTTACATCATCAACAAATTAATTACGACTCTCGGTTCTACTTCAGAAGAGGAACAAACAAAGCAAAAATCTTATTTTGGCGAACCGGTTATTAAGGACGTAACTTACAGTACAGTTAAATCTAATAAAGAAGAAAAAAATATTCCAACAGCCCAAGATATTAAAGCTTTTAAAGATATAATAGTGGAACATAATATAACTGCGGTCGTAGATGGAATGGAACAAGTCCATAAACGCCTTTACTCCTTTGATCCGGTTAAATTCATAAATAATGCTAAAACTGCTTTTCAAATGATTATAGAGGCGGCTTATAAAAAAGATGCTAAAGAATTATCTGAGCTGATAGATAAAAGATATTTGGAAGAATTTGAAAAAATAACATCGTCCTATGGTGATTTTTTTGACTCATCGGCTTTAAGTGCAAAATATTCAGAAATTTACATGTTCGGTAATAACATATTTATTAAATTACTATTTCAAGGTAAAAATGTAGTTGACAAAATTGAAGATTTAAAAGAAGAATGGACGTTTACACGTAATGCTAATACTAAAGAAGTTGATTGGTTTTTAAGCAATATTGAGAAGGTGTAGCTGTCATCCCATGGCCCTTATGGCATTGTTGCGTGGATATAAAAACGTCTTGGGTGTCATACCGTGGCTTGACCACGGTATCCAGTAATTAAAATATACACATATTTTTAAAATTAAAAGCTCTATTCTTCTCGCTTTACCTGGATGCCGTGATCAAGTCACGGCATGACACTTATAAATAACCTAACAAACCATTAGTAATGAGTAAAATTTTCTATATTATAGGCACTATATTAATAATAAGTGTCGGTATTTTTATGTTTCAAAAGCAAACGATAACGGATAACAATCAAATAATCCCAAGAAAAGTTTTATTCGGTAACCCTGATAAAGCAAGGGTTTCTCTAACCCACGACGGCAAATATATTCTATATATTGCACCGAAAGACGGTGTATTAAATATCTGGCTAGCCCCCTCAGATGATATTAGTAAAGCAGAAGCCATAACCCATGACAAAGGACGTGGTATTTGGTCTTATGCTAAAGCTTATAATAATAAAAATATTTTATATACCCAAGATTTTAACGGTGATGAAAATGACCGAATTTATAGCTATAACATAGAGACAAAAGAGACAAAATTACTTACTCCTGAAAAAGGAGTTAAAGCCGGAATAGCAGGAGCAAGTCATAAGAAACCAAATGAGATATTAATATATTTAAATGAGCGTAATCCTGAATATTTTGATATTTACAAATTAAATCTAGATACTCTAGAAAAAGAATTAATTTATAAAAATGATAGATTTACTGATTGCGTAGTCGATGAAAATTTAAATTTAAGATTCGGTAGTTTACTAGATAAAGACGGAGCCGTTGAATATTATGAATTAAGAGACGGCGAACCTAAATTATATACTAAAATCTCAATGGAAGATTCTTTCAATACTTCTATACTCGGTTTTGATGCTAGCGGCGAAATTCTTTATATGCTTGAGGGGCGTAACCGCAATACTTCAGCCCTTAAGGCGATAACACTTGCTACAGACAGCGAAGAAATATTAGCCGAAGATGCAAAAGCCGATATCGGCTTATTTACAGTTCATCCCACAAAGCAAACTCCGCAAGCAGTATCTATAGATTATGATAGAGTCTCATATAAAATATTAGATAAAGATATTGAAGATGATATTAAATATTTGCAATCTCTCGATCGCGGTGATTTAATTATTAATAGTAGGACGCTAGACGATAAAATTTGGATTGTTGCTTATATGGCTGATAATGCACCGGTGAAATATTATAAATATGATAGGGCAAATAAAAAAGCCGAATTTTTATTTACTAATCGCAAAGAACTTGAGCAATATAATCTTGCTAAGATGATACCGGTAATTATCAAGTCACGTGACGGGCTTGATTTAGTTAGCTATATCACTTTTCCAAATGATGTAAAGCTTGATGAAAATAATATTCCTGATAAAAAAGTACCGCTAATAATTAATGTTCATGGCGGACCGTGGGTTCGTGATAGCTGGGGATACAATCCTGAGCATCAATGGCTTGCGAATCGTGGTTACGCAGTTTTAAGTATAAATTACCGTGGTTCTACCGGTTTTGGGAAAGATTTCTTAAACGCCGGTAATTTAGAATATGCCGGTAAAATGCACACCGATTTAATTGACGGTGTTAACTGGGCTATTAAGAATAATATAGTTGATTCTGATAAAGTTTGTATTATGGGCGGAAGTTATGGTGGTTATGCTACACTTGTCGGTCTTACCATGACTCCTGACATATTTGCTTGCGGTGTTGACGTTGTCGGTATGTCTAATTTATTAACTCATGTGCAATCTAAAGCTCCTTATATGACACCATTGTTAAGTATATATAAAACACGTATAGGACCTTGGGATACTGAAGAAGAAAAAGAGTTTTTAAGACAAAAATCACCGATTAATTTTGTTGATAATATCAAAAAGCCTTTATTTATAGCACAAGGTGCTCACGATGTGAGGGTCGTACAGGCAGAATCAGAACAGATTGTAAATAGCATGAAAGCAAAGCATATACCGGTAGTTTATGCACTTTACAAAGATGAAGGACATGGATTTGCAAAACCCGGTAACAGAATCTCATATTATGCTCTTGCTGAGCAGTTTTTAGCTAAGATTTTAAAAGGAAGAGCGGAGCATATAGGAGACGATTTAAAGAATGCTAATCTCATTCTGAATGATAAAGAAAAAATTAGCGGTACAGAGGCAGAAAAGATTATAGATAAGGCAGTTGGGAATTGATATCCTTACGTTATTGCAAGTAGTCATAAGCGTTGCCTGCATGGCTCTTTTATGTCATTCCCGCCTACGCGGGAATGACATAAAAGAGCGGGAATGACATTAAGTTCAGAATAATTTATTGGAGTACTATCATGCTACTTACAAATACTGAAAATTCTTATGGCTTAATTGCAAAACTTTTTCACTGGATAATGAGTATTATAGTTATAGTAATGCTCGTTGTCGGTTTCTTAATGGATAATTATATAGAACCGCCTCTAAAATGGCAATTATACGGGATACATGAAGCAACCGGTATAGTTGTTTTATCTTTAGTAATAATAAGGCTTTTATGGAAATTCTATAATGCTAATGTTTTATTACCAGCTGATTTACCGAATTGGCAAAAAAAAGCCGCTAATATTAATATAAATTTGCTATATCTTTTAATGTTATTAATGCCGATAAGCGGCTTTTTTATGACTATCCTATCAAATCATCATATTGATTTTTACGGTTTGTTTACTATAAATTCTTTTGCTCAAGATTTACAATTTGCCAAAATCTTTAAGAAAATCCATAAAAAAGCTGCTTTGTTATTTACTGCCTTAATTATTTTGCATATACTAGCTGCATTATATCACCACTTTATTAGGAAAGATAACGTACTTAAGAGGATGTGGAATGAGTAGCATATGTCATTCCTGCGGAAGCAGGAATCCAGCTCTTTCCCGTGTTATACCATGACTTGACCACGGTATCCATAAAAAAGTAAAAAAACTGGATTCCGCTACAAGCTCGCGGGATGACGTTGAGTACTACTGGATTCCTGCTTCCGCAGGAATGACAAGCGACAAAAAATTCTCTACTTTACAGTTTAAAGATTAATTATTATACTGTACTTTAATTATTTAAATAAATTATTTAAAATGAATATTCATGAATATCAAGCAAAAGAGATTTTAAGAAAATACGGCGTGCCTACTTCCACCGGACTCGTTGTCACGAAAACCGAAAAGATTAATGAAACAATAGATAAGTTAAATACGGAAGTATACGTGGTTAAAGCACAAATACACGCCGGCGGCAGAGGTAAAGCCGGCGGCGTTAAGGTTGTTAAGAGTAAAGAAGAAGCTAAGAAAGTGGCCCATGACATGTTCGGTATTAATTTAGTAACGCATCAAACAGGACCTCAAGGACAAAAAGTAAATCGTCTTTATATTGAATCAGGTTGTGATATTTTAAAGGAATATTATTTCAGTATCGTATTTGATAGATCAGCTAGCTGTATTACTTTCATAGCTTCTACCGAAGGAGGGGTTGATATTGAAGAAGTAGCAGAAAAAACTCCGGAAAAAATTGTTAAATTTTCCGTTGATCCTGCAACCGGTTTACAAGATTTTCATATGCGAGGCATAGCTTATGAGTTAGGCTTTAAGGATAACCAAGCAAAACAGATGAAAGAAATAGTAAAATCAGTCTATAATGCTTTTGTTGAAACTGATGCAGCACAAATTGAAATCAACCCGTTAATTGTACAAACGGACGGAAATTTACTCGCTTTAGACGCAAAAATCACTTTTGACGATAACGGCTTATTCAAACATCCGAATATTACAGCAATGCGTGATCACGATGAAGAAGATCCTTTAGAAACTAGAGCGGCAAACGCAGGACTTAGCTATGTAAAAATGGACGGTAATATCGGTTGTATGGTTAACGGAGCCGGTCTTGCTATGGCTACTATGGATATTATTAAGCTTTACGGTGCGTCACCTGCAAATTTCTTAGATGTTGGCGGTGGGGCTGATCGTGAGCGTGTAAAAGAAGCTTTAAAAATAATTTTATCCGATAAAGAAGTGCAAGGGATCTTAGTTAATATTTTCGGCGGTATTATGCGTTGTGATATTATAGCGGAAGGGATTATTGCAGCAGCAAAAGACATAGGTATAAAAGTACCGTTAGTGGTTCGTTTAGCCGGTACAAACGTTGAAAAAGGGAAAGAAATTTTATCAAATTCCGGTTTAGAAATAATACCGGCACATGATTTAGCAGATGCTGCAAATAAGATAGTTGAAGCGATACGGTAAAGTTGTAGGTGTCATTCTTAGCTAAAAGCAGGAATCCAGGGTAAAGCGAGATAAATCGAGCTTTTAATTTTAAAAACCTATTATGTATAACCTTTAAATTACTGGATTCCCGCCTACGCGGGAATGACATAATAACAATCCATGCAACAACGCTTTCAGTTGCTCGCAATGACGATGACGACACAAAAAAATAAAAACAATAAAAATTATTTAACATGGCAATATTAATAAATAAAAAAACAAAAGTTATCTGTCAGGGCTTTACTGGTTCACAAGGAACTTTTCACTCTGAACAAGCGATAGCTTACGGCACTAACATGGTTGGCGGTGTTACACCCGGCAAAGGCGGTCATACTCACCTTGATTTACCTGTATATAATACCGTACATGAAGCAAAAGCAAAAACCGGTGCAAATGCAAGCGTTATATATGTTCCGCCCGGCTTTGCCGCTGATTCGATATTAGAAGCAATCGATGCCAAAATCGAAGTAGTAGTATGTATAACGGAAGGAATTCCTGTACTTGATATGGTGAAAGTAAAACGTGCTTTAGTCGGTTCTAAAACTAGATTAATCGGTCCTAACTGCCCTGGAGTTATCACACCTGGTGAATGTAAAATCGGTATTATGCCTGGGCATATTCATAAAAGAGGAACGATAGGTATTGTTTCAAGATCAGGTACTCTAACTTATGAAGCAGTAGCACAGACAACAGCCGTAGGGCTTGGCCAATCTACATGTGTCGGTATAGGCGGCGATCCTGTTAACGGCACTAATTTTGTTGATTGTATTGATATGTTTTTGAAAGATGATGAAACAAAAGCAATTATTATGATTGGTGAAATCGGCGGTAATGCAGAAGAAGATGCAGCCGAGTTTATCAAGCAATCAAAAATCAAGAAGCCTATTGTTAGCTTTATTGCAGGTATTACAGCACCTCCAGGTAAAAGAATGGGACATGCCGGGGCTATTATTGCCGGAGGAAAAGGAAGTGCCGAAGATAAGCTTGAAGCATTGCAAAGTGCCGGCGTAACTATCACTAGATCCCCTGCCGATATCGGTAAAACTATGTTAGATTTACTGAATAAAGGCTAATCATTATATACTATCGTCATTGCGAAAAAATTACGACTTTGTTGCATGGTTCGAAAAACACGCTCGGTGTCATTCCTGCGAAAGCAGGAATCCAAAAAAAAGCATAAATACAGCAAATTTTTGAAATTAAAAGCTGAAGTTATTTCGCTTTATATGGATTCCTGCTTTCGCAGGAATGACATAAAACGATCCGTGCAACAACGTCCCTTGCAATAACAAATGACATTTATCTTTTCTTAAGAACTCTTATTATCCCTAATTTCTTTAACTATATTTAGTAATTGTGGGAAATCTATTAACCCGGGTATTAATTTTGAATCAATTATATACGCAGGTACTCCTTGGATTCTAAGGCTTCTAGCTATTTTCATATTTTGAGTAATTAAATCTTTAATCTCATTGCTATCGGCAGTTTCTTCAATTTCTGTAGCATTTAAGCCATTCTCGGTTAATAATTCTTTTATAGATTCCTTAGAAACATCTCTTATTTTTATTAGTTCATCATGAACAGCTTTAAATTTACTTGGATTAACCTTATAAACGGCTAAAACTATTCTTGCCAGATATTCGGAAGCATCTCCAAGGATAGGTAGCGGTCGTAATATAACTTTAACTTTTGGATCGTTTTGCAATAGTTCATTTATAGAAACATCACCTTTTTTACAATAAGAACAATTGTAATCATAAAAAGCAATTATTGTTACATCCCCGTCTTTATTTCCTATAACAGGAAAGCTTGTACTATCTTCAATACCTAACTTATTATCTTTTAGATAGTTATTAACTTTAGTCTCATTTTCCTGTACTTTACGTTTTTGCAAGCCTTCTATTGATTCTATTATTATTTCCGGAGTTTTAAGCAAATAATCTTTGATTATTTCTTGGACTCTTTCCTCTTCACATTTCCTTGCATCCTCGCTTTGTTTAACCTCAACGGAAACCGGATTTGTAGAATAAGTTTTCATTGTTTTGAAAACAAATAAAACTCCTATCACAACTACAAATATAACCAATATTTTACCTATAATATGCTGCATAAATTCCTATATTTAATTTTTATATTGTTTTTACTTTGTTTAACATTGCGAGCGGTCAAAGACCGTGCGGCAATCTCAGGAATTTGGTACGAGATTGCTTCGTCGAATTACTACATAATTCTTCTCGCAATGACGAAAAAAGCAAAATCCCTTACTTCTGTCTTATTAATCTGCTTTGATCTCTTTTCCAATCTTTTTCTTTAATTGATTCTCTTTTATCATGTAATTTCTTACCTTTAGCAATACCAAGTTCAACTTTTACTTTATTTTTTTTATTAAAATACATAGAAAGAGCTACTAGCGTATAGCCTTTTATTCTAATTCTACCGATAATTTTCTTTATCTCTTTAGTATGCAACAATAATTTACGAGGTCTACGAGTAGAATGATTAAATCTATTCGCTTTCTCATATTCCGCAATATGGCAGTTATACAAAAATACCTCATGTCCGGTATCTGCCGCATGGCTTTCCTCTATAGAAGCTTTGCCTTGACGCAGAGACTGTACTTCACTGCCCTTTAATACAATACCTGCTTCTAATCTTTCTTCAATAAAATAATTAAAAAGGGCTTTCTTATTTTGTGCAATAACTTTCTTATATTCGGTCATATTTTTATAGATAGTGATGTTATAATGTTTTCAATTTGTTTTTTAGCACTATCGCTTGCTTCAGTTAATGGGAGTCTAATTTCATTTTCACATAAACCTAAATAATATGCAGCATATTTTATCGGAATCGGATTAGACTCTACAAATAATGCTTTATATAAAGGCAGTAATTTCTGATGGATTTCTAATGCTCCTTTAGTATCATTCTTATTCCACTTCTCTAGTAGCTCTTTACATATATTAGGAGCAATATTAGAGGCTACGGAAGTCCACCCTACCCCACCTTGTGCGTTAAAAGCTAAGACTACTTCATCGTTACCGGTTAAAATGTTGAAATCCTTTTTAACTATTGCTCTAATCCGCAATGGGCGTTCTAAATCTACGCCGCAATCTTTTAATGCTAAGATACGCGGTAGCTTGCTAAGTTTTAATATCGTCTCATCAGAAAAATCTACTCCGCTTCTAGTTGGAGCTGAATATAACATAATAGGTAGATTACACGCTTCATGTAATGCTTCAAAATGCTTATAAATCCCGTGTTGGGTAGGTTTTACATAAGATGGCGGACTAGCCATAAAACCATCAACCTTGATTTTTGTAGATTCCGCTGCAAGCTCTCTTGCATAAGCAATATTATTTGATGAACATCCGCTTATTATAGGAATACGCTTATTAACGATTTCTACGCTAGTTTGCAGTAATAATTTATATTCTTCAAAGCTGAGATTACTACCTTCTCCGGTTGAGCCTGCAATTAATACTGCATCGACTTCATGCTTTATTTGATGTTTTAAAATTCTCTCTAAAGCATATAAGTCTAACTTATTATCTTTAAAAGGTGTTATAGCTGCGGTAATTAAACCTTTAAATATGTTATTCATTGTTTTTTATTTTTTTATTAATTTGTCATTGCGAGGAAGGCTTGCTTGCGTAGATACCAAAATCGTCATTGCGAGGAGAAACGTAGTTTCGACGTGGCAATCTTGTCAAACATCCTGAGATTGCTTCGTCAAATTACTTCATAATTTTCCTCGCAATGACGGCTCGCGTGTCCCACACAGCTCTTCCTACTCCCTAACAATACGCCCATACTCTTTTTTCAAACGCTCTGCAGTTTTATGATCATCAAAAGTAATCTTTTTATTGCCTAAATCTATAGAATCAATATTTTGTACCTCGATTGCCGTGCCTGTAACAAAACATCCGGTAAAATTCTCTATTTGCTCTAATTTCAAACGCTCTTCTTTTACTTCTAGACCTAAATCTTTTGCAATTTCAATAATAGTCTGTCTTGTTATACCGTTTAAAAATCTATCGGCAATTGGAGTATATAATGTTTTATCTTTAACAAAGAAAATATTTGTTGTAGTGCATTCAGCAATATATCCTTCATAATCAAGTAATAAGGCATCATCATAGCCAAGAGCTTTAGCTTCTTTTTTACTCGTTATTGCCATATTATATTGAGCGGCGGATTTAGATTGTACCGGGGTGCTATCAGGTATTGCTTTACGCCAGCGGCTTACATGCAAATTTATACCTTTCTCAAAAGACCTGGGCATTGATGGAATACCGGCAATCAAAAGATTAGTAGACAAATCAGGGTTAGTAATATTTAGCGACTCGTCTCCGCACCAAATAAGTGGTCTTATATACGCATCCTTAATATTATTCTGTTTTATTACAAGTTCATGAGCTTTTATTATCTCGTCCACACTATAAGGTACTTTCAAACCTAATGCTTCTGCTGATTTTATTAATCTTTCCGTATGTTCTTTTAGTTTAAAAACTTTGCCGTTATAAGCTCTCTCACCCTCAAACACCGATCCTGAATAATGCAGGCTATGAGTTAAAACATGAATCCTTGCGAATTGATAAGGAACTAAATCACCATTAATCCAAACATGCCAAAAAATTTGCTCTAGTTTTATCATTGTCATTAACCTATATTTATATTAAAGTATTGTCAATTGTCATTGTGAGAGGTCGGCTACCCGTCATTGCGAGAAGAATTACGTAGTAATTCGGCGAAGCAATCTTAGGAGTTTGTTATTATTTCATGAGATTGCCACGCAGCCTACGGCTGCTCGCAATGACGACTCGTTATTCACGCAAGCAACAACACCAATTTTTCAAATTAAATGAGTATACATGCAACCATATAAAGCACATATTTTAATCGTAGATGATGATAGCAGAATATTAGCACTTTTAAAGCAGTTTTTAAATAAAAACAAGTTTTTAGTATCAACGGCAAGCTCAGTCATAGAAGCTAAAAATCTATTAAAAACTTCTAATTATGATTTAATTATTTTAGATGTTATGTTACCTGAAATAACAGGGCTTGATTTTGCTACTACTATAAGGGATGCCGGTAATAATATTCCTATAGTTATGCTTACTGCTTTATCGGAAGCCGATGACCGTGTTAAAGGGCTTGAAGCCGGTGCCTCTGATTATATAACTAAACCTTTTGAACCGAGAGAATTATTACTTCGGATAAATAATTTAATTAATAATTATAATAACTTTAAAAAAGAAACGAATATAATTAAATTCGGCAATAATTTCTATAATTTTGATACAAAGGAATTCACTAAGAACGATCAAATCATATCTCTTAGCTCGACCGAACAAAAATTACTTGAGATATTAATAAAAAATTCCGGTAAATCTACTAGTCGTTTTGAACTTTCAAAAATTATGGGCGGGCTTAGTATGCGTTCTATCGACGTACAAATTACAAGAATAAGAAGTAAACTAGAAGATAATCCAAAAGAGCCGAAATATTTAAAAACCGTGCGTAATGAGGGCTATGCACTTTATATCTAAATTATTACCGAGAACATTATTTGTACGATTTATGTTCATTATAATCATTCCGATTTTAATAGGGCAAATCGTTGCTATATTTTTGTTTTACGATCGTCATTGGTATAATGTTTCATATTATACTAGTACTATTATTATTAATGAAATAGAATCACTGATTAAAGAACATAGAAATAATTCAAGAGAGATAACCCATTTATCGGAAAATTATCTTAATTTATCTTATCAATTTCAGCTTAATAAAAAGTTATCTATAAGACAACCTAAATTAAGTGAGCCTCTAACTATATTTAAAAATATTTTAGCTACAAAAATCCATGAAAAAAATATAGTTAAACTAAATAAAGAAAATAAAATCGAAGTATTTTTAGAATTAAAAGATGGAATATTATATATTACTTTTCCTGCAAAATTACTACTTAATCCTACAGTATATATATTTGTTTTATGGATTATATCTTTAACTGTTATATTACTTTCTATTTCTATTATTTTCTCCAAAAATCAAATTAAATCAATAATCACTCTTGCGGATAGCATGGATAAATTTGGTCGAGGTGTTTTAAAAGGCAAAAATTTCAAACCTTCAGGAGCTTTAGAAATAAGAAAAGCAGGGCTTGCTTTTTTAAAAATGAAAGCCCGTATTGAAAAACAAATTACTAAAAGAACCACTATGCTTGCTATGATTTCGCATGACCTTAGAACTCCTTTAACAAGAATGAAGCTACAACTTGAATTGATGGAAGAAAGTGAAGAAATTAAAGGATTAAAACAAGATATATTAACTATGCAGCAAATGATAAATTCTTATTTAGATTTTGCTAAAGGTGAAAGTACAGAAGAATTTGAAGAAATTTTATTATTACCTTGGATAGAACATTTTTTAAATAAATTGTCACATGTAGATATTGAATTTATAAAACTTAATAATATAGTTAATTCAAAAGTACGAATTAAACCGAATTCTTTTGAAAGAGCTTTGTCTAATTTAATCGGTAACGCTATAAAATATGGAAATAAAATTAAAATATCTTTAACAGATAATTCATCTATGGTAGCTATAATTATTGAGGATAACGGTCCCGGTATAGATGATACGGAAAAACACCTTGTATTTAAACCGTTTTATAGATCGGATAAAGCAAGACAGCTTGATAATGCAAGTAACGTAGGACTTGGGCTTGCTATTACTAAAGAAATAATAAACGATCATAAAAGCTCTATTTATTTAGAAGATAGCAAGGATTTAGGCGGGTTATCGGTAAGAATCGAAATACCTAGAATATGACGCCGATGTCATTGCGAGGAGAGGCAAAGCCTAGGGCGTGGCAATCTCATAAAGTAGGACTCCTGAGATTGCCACGCTCCTTGCAGTCACTCGCAATGACGGGAAAATCTATTCATGCAGCAAAATTTAAAATATAAAATAATGACTAACATAAAACATTTAGCAATAATAATGGACGGTAATGCTCGTTGGGCAGATCGGCATAACTTAACAAAATCTGAAGGACATAAGCTAGGTGCCGATAAAATTCGTGAATTACTGCCTGAGTTTATTAATCTTAATATACCTTATATAACTTTATATACTTTCTCTTCCGAAAATTGGCAACGTTCAAGCACGGAGGTAGATTTCTTAATAAAATTATTAAGTATTTATTTAAAAAATGAATTAAACAGTTTACATAAAAACGGCGTTAAAATAAAAGTAATAGGTAGGCTTAATTTATTAAGTAGCTCATTGCAAAAACAAATAAATAATGCTATAGAATTAACAAAAAATAATAATAATAAAATAACGCTTTGTATAGCTTTTAGTTATGGAAGTCGTCAAGAAATAGTTGATGCCTGCACAAAAATTATTGCAAGCGGTAAAAAAGAAATAAGTGAAAGCGATATAGGACACGCTTTATATGATCCTGAAATGCCGGATGTAGATTTATTAATAAGACCGGGCGGGGTCTATCGCATCAGTAATTTCTTGCTTTGGCAAGCAGCTTATGCTGAATTATATTTCTCACCCAAATATTGGCCCGATTTTAATAAAGATGATATAATAGAAGCTATAAATGATTACTCAAAAAGGAAAAGAACATTTGGCAAAAGATAAACAAAATATATATTTAAGAATCCTGTCCGGTATAGTTTTAGTGCCGTTATTTGTTATAGCTATATTATGGTTTAAGCCTTTATTCTATATTCTAATGATATTAGTGGGTATGGGAATGTTAAGTGAATGGTATAATATGACCTATTCTTCTATTCCTTATCTATTAATCGGGCTAATTATTATTCCGATTCCTATAAGCCTATTAATATTTTTAAGTATGGAAGATACCAATAGATGGCTTATTATGCTTTATTTTTGTATTATTTGGTCCGTAGATAGTTTTGCAATGATTGGCGGCAAAACTTTTAAAGGAGCAAAGCTTGCTCCAAAAATCAGTCCTAAAAAAACTTGGAGCGGTTTAGTTACCGGAGTATTATCGGCAGGTTTGGTTGCGGTATTAGCTAGTTTTATACCAAACTTTCATATTGAAAATTACTATTTTTCAAATAAAATTTATTTGTTTATAATTAGTTGTATATTAGCATTAATAGCTCAATCAAGTGATTTATTTATTTCATATTTTAAGCGAAAATTTAATATTAAAGATAGCGGTCATATAATACCTGGTCATGGAGGAGTACTAGACAGATTTGATAGTATTATTTTAACCGCTCCAGTATTATTTTTTATAACTATACTCTAATCGTCATGAGCTAAGCAGCCGTAGGCTGCGTGGCAATCTCGTCAAATATCCTGAGATTGCTTCGTCACTACGTTCCTCGCAATGACGGAAAATTTGGTCCATTATAACTTATGATAATACATTTAAACAATCATTCTAAAAAAATAATTTTAAATATCTTTTTAGCTTTACTGCTTGGATATTTTGTTTTTCATTGCATATATGGTAACAAAGGGATTATTGCATATTTAAAAGTAAATAGGCAGCTTGAAAAAGCTTATGATGAACTAAAAGGCTTACGAGCAGAAAGAGTAGAACTTGAACATAACGTCAAATTACTCCGAACGGAATCGTTAAATAAGGATATGTTAGAAGAACAAGCAAAGCAAGTTTTAGGAGTAGCAGATCCTAAAGAACAGGTGTTTACAATAAAAGATACACCTAGTCAAAAGTAAACAACGTCATTGCGAGGAAGGCTTGCTTGCGTAGACCTATTTATCCGTCATTGCGAGAAAATTACGTAAGTAATTGACGAAGCAATCTCAGGATGCTTGACAAGATTGCCACGTCGCTTCGCTCCTCGCAATGACGGGAAAATGAATCATATAACAACATTATTGATTAAAAGGAATTGAACATAATTTATGAACATTAAAATTTATCAAGACGACCTACCTAATAATTTTGAACTTGAAGGGGATATTGCTATAGATACCGAGACAATGGGGTTAAATCTACATAGAGATAAACTCTGTTTGCTACAATTTAGTAACGGCAACGGTGAAGCCCATCTTGTTCATTTTGTAAATCAAGATTATACTGCTCCTAATTTAAAAGCATTATTGTTAGATAAAACTAGATGCAAGATATTTCATTTTGCTAGATTTGATTTAGCAGCTATAAAAAAATATTTGAGTATAGATTTAGAAAATATCTTTTGTACTAAAATATCTTCAAAGCTCGTTAGAACCTATACTGATAGCCACGGTCTTAAGGATTTATGTCGAGAGCTACTTTCCATAAATATTTCTAAACAACAACAATATTCCTATTGGGGTACTGACAATTTATCTTCAGAACAAAAAGAATATGCAGCAAAAGATGTGCTTTATTTGCATCAGTTAAAAGATATTTTACAAAAAATGCTACTTAGAGAAAATAGGCTTGAACTTGCCCAAGATATTTTCCGCTTTTTACCGACAAGAGCTAATTTAGACCTTATAGGTTGGAATGAAATCGACATTTTCATGCATTAATTTAAATTAATATAAGTTAATAAAAAGATTAAATTATTAACTTAATAAATTGAAGTATAAAATCCTGCACACTATTTAAAGAGGCTATATATAGTACCTTATGATTTTGACTCTATGTCTTTGCTGCAGAAAAGGCATTGTTGCGTGGATCGGAAAACGCACTCGGTGTCATCCCATGGCTTGACCACGGGATCCAAAAATATAACTTAAAATACTAATAATTATTAGTATTTTTAACTGGATCCCGTGAATAAATCACAAGATGACAGCGGTGGAATTGATACACGCAGGCAATGCCACGCAGGAATGACATTAATCGTAGAGTACTATAGCTAACCTCTTAGTAGCTAATTAATTTTTTTAAATTACTTAGTCTACACAATTAATCACTAAAATAGGGGATCTTTATATGACTAAACAAACAAAACCAATAAAAAAACCACAAAAAGAAATAGTGGACTTAGATAACATTCCACTAGAAATGAATCTAAGCGATATAATAAAATGTGATTATCAGCTACCTACTACGACAGCTTATGAAGTAGTAGAAGTTATAACACCGGAAAAACAAGATACTTTAAATGTTATTAAAGGCTTTGAGAAGCTAAAACAAGAAGAAAATACTTTAAGTAGTGATGTAGGTGTTTTTGTCGCATTTTGTTGGTGGGCAATAGCTTATGTAGTAAAATCATTAGTAGACAATATTTGTAATTATCTTGTAGAGAATCCCCTCCATCATGACATTGTTGCATCACCGCATCAAGAAAAGCTAGCGGGGGCTGACTCTGAAATGGATGTTATGGTCGGGATACTAGCGGGCTAAACAAATAATAACGGACGTTTTGCATTGCAAGCGGATTTGCCTTGCATGGATACTGAAGGTCGTCATTGCGAGGAGCGAAGCGACGCGGCAATCTCATGAAATAATAACAAGCTCCTGAGATTGCTTCGTCAATTGCTATGCAATTTCTGTAGCTCAGACGGAAAAAATATCAAACAATAATATTCACAATTTTACGAGGAACGAGAATAATCCTCTTCGGCTCTTTTCCTTCTAAGAACTTTTGCACTTTCGGCAGATTGACGGTAATTTGCTTTATTTCATCTTCACTTGCGACAGTTTTAAACTCATAGGTATCACGGAGTTTGCCGTTAACCTGCACCGCCATAACATATGTATCTAACTCTAACATTGATTCATCAAATGCCGGAAAGGCTGAATTATATAACCGCTCTTTATTCCCAAGCTTTTGCCAAATTTCTTCCGTAATATGCGGTATGAACGGATTAAGCAGCTGAACTAAAACATTAAAGCCGTATCTTACGGTTTTAACATCAACCACTTCTTTATTAAGCTCAGCAGATATAGCATTAGAAAGCTCCCGCATACGTGCTATTGCTCTATTTAGGGCAAAATGCTTTATATCGTCTGCGACGTGCTTTATGGTAAAATGCACTAATCTATTAAGTTCCTTGTTAATTTCACTATTCACATCATCTTTTAAAGAAACTATCGCCTCAAACATATGCTCAAGCTTATTAATAAAACGTGAGCAGCCTTCAATACCGCTTGCCGACCATTCTAGATCTTTCTCAGGCGGACTATCGGACAGTACAAAAAGCCTAATAGCATCAGCCCCATATTGCTCTTGCATCGTCTCAAGATCAATGAGATTCTTTTTAGACTTACTCATCTTTTCAATGCGTCCCTGCACTACTCTATTATTGCTTTCTTTATGAAAAAATTCATTACCTTTTTTAACTACTTCTTCAGGATATAACCAATTATTATGTTCATCTTTATAAGTAGCATGCAGCACCATCCCTTGAGTAAATAGCCCTTTAAAAGGCTCACGAACGCTTACGTAATTCTGTTCGTTCATTACTTTTGTGAAAAACCTTGCATATAATAGATGCATTACTGCATGTTCTATACCGCCTATATATTTATCCACCGGTAGCCAATAATCACAAGCTTTTTTATCGGTCATCTCTGTAGCATTGCTATTGCAATATCTCGTAAAATACCAAGATGACTCGAAAAATGTATCAAAAGTATCGGTTTCACGAATAGCCGACTTATCGCATTTCGGACAATTAACATGTTTCCAACTAGGATGATGATCAAGCGGATTACCGTGACCGTCAAAACTAACATCATCAGGTAACGTAACGGGTAAGTCACTGCACGGTACGGGAACTATGCCGCAAGCTTCACAGTGAATCATAGGAATAGGACATCCCCAAAAACGTTGACGAGAAATTCCCCAATCTTTTAGACGATAATTTACACTGCGTTTACCTATGCCTAGTTTCTCAAATTCATCGATTACTTTTTGTTTTGCTTCATTACTAGTTAAGCCGTTTAGAAAATCTGAGTTAACCAAAATTCCATCTTCCGTATAAGCGGTCTTTTGTACATCAATATCCGTTTCAATTACCTGCTTAATAGGCAAATTCATTTTAACAGCTAATTCATGGTCACGTTCGTCATGAGCAGGACAACCGAAAACAGCACCAGTGCCGTAATCCATTAACACAAAATTCGTAATAATAACCGGTAAAACTATATTTGAATCGAAAGGATGAATGACATAAAGACCGGTAAAAACTCCCTCTTTTTCAGCCTTTTCTAGTTCTCTACTTCCTGTAATATGAGAACATTTAGTTATAAAACTCAATATTTCAGGTGTCTTGGAAATTAATTTCTCTATTATAGGATGATTAAAGGCAATTCCTATAAAACCAGTGCCGAAAATAGTTTCAGGTTTGGTTGAGAATACTTCTATAGTATTATCTTCATTATCCTTAATTTTGAAATGAAAGTTAGCACCTATCGATTTACCTATCCATTTCTCTTGCATAGAGCGAACGGCTTCAGGCCATTCTTTTAAATTCTGAATTTCATTTAATAACTCTTCAGCATAATCGGTGATTTTTAAGAACCATTGCTTTAAATAACGCTTCTCAACAATTGCACCTGAACGCCAACCACGCCCGTCTACAACTTGCTCATTTGCAAGAACGGTATTATCAACCGGATCCCAGTTAACAAGCGATTCTTTTTGATAAGCAAGATTTCTCTCATAAAGCTCTAAAAAGAATTTCTGTTCATGTTTATAATACTGCGGATCACAACTATTTATCTCTCTAGACCAATCATAAGAAAAGCCCATAGATTTTAGCTGCTTTTTCATATTTTCGATATTAGAATAAGTCCAATCTTTCGGATGAGAATTATTTTTTATTGCGGCATTTTCGGCAGGTAGCCCAAAAGCATCCCAGCCCATCGGATGAAGCACGTTAAAACCTTGCATAGTCATAAACCTTGCAATAACATCACCTATAGAATAGTTGCGTACGTGACCTACATGGATTTTGCCGGAAGGATAAGGCAACATTTCAAGTACGTAATATTTTGGCTTGCTACTCTGGTTTGATACCTCAAAAGCTTTCTCATCATGCCAAATTTGTTGCCATTTTTGTTCTGTTTGGTTCATATTTTTTTATAATTTATATACTGAGTCGTCATAGGATTTGTTGCATGGATCAGTTGTCTCATCATTGCGAGGAGATGCGTAGCATCGACGCGGCAATCTCAGGAGTTTTATACTACTTCACGAGATTGCCACGTCGCTTCGCTCCTCGCAATGACAAGTTGGGTAATACCTCTTCACAATGACGGAGTCATTACCTCGCACTATTAATATATATATCTCTAGCTTTTCTTAAAATTTTATCTTCAAGCGTGATAGCAAGATTTGAGGTGTTTTCATTAAGTACCCATTGTTTATTTTTAAGCATTTCTTCAAATACTTTCACTTCAATTGAATCAGGGCTTATTACATCGTCTTTGATAAATATATTAATTTTAAATCGAAAATTAGAATTAGAGCGTGGGCTATACCATTCCGTAATAATCACACCGCCGTTTGAGTCAGCTGATGCAAGAGGAGCAAAACTTATAGTCTCTAATGCTGCTTGCCAAAGATATTTATTAACCGAGCCTCCTACAGCTTTAGTAGATTCGTTTTTTACCCTGCCCGGTCTAAAAACTAATCCTTCTTCACCTGCTATAGAACCTACTTCGTCCCATTTCTGCTCTCGTTCTGTTTTTGGATAATCATCCGCTAAGATACTAGTACTTATTGCACTAAGTATAATTACAAAAAATAATCCGATAATTTTTTTCATAACCAATATTTAATTAGGGTGCTTGAGGGAAATAATAGAGAAGCTTTGGCTATTAGTCAAAAATTATTTGAACTAATTATATGTCATTCTCACCGCCTTTTATGTCATTCCTATACCCCTCTATGTCATTCATAGCTAGAAGCGGGAATCTTTCGTTGTCATACCGCGACTTGTGAGCTAGATCCAGCTAAAAATACTAAAATTATTAATACTTTAAGTGTTTTTTTGGATCCCGTGGTCAAGCCACGGGATGACAGAGTACAGATTTAATTACTTCTCAGAGATAAATTCAAAACGTGGAATATTTTTTCCATTTAATAAAACCTTTCCGTTAAACATTTCAAGCGGTCTTACCCAAAGCTGAAAATCATCATATAATGCTTTATAAACTACTAATCCTTCCAAAGTTTCGGTATGTTTCGCGGTATCTATAACTTGGTATAATTTTCCTTTGTAATGCTTATATATTCCGGTTTTCATAAAACTTACACCTTAACTGGCATGACGACAAAAATATCTTTAGGATTCTCAGGAAATTTAATAAGTACCGGTGCTGAAACATCTGAAAAATATAGTTCTACTAAATCCGATTTCACTGCTTTTAAGACATCTTCCAAATATTGCGGATTAAAGCCTATAGCTAAAGACTCATCACTATTATATTCATAAAAACTTTCCTTATCTTGTGAAGAATTAATAACCTCTTTTGCGTTACCTCTTGCCTCACCGACGGCACTAATCTCTAAGGTTTCACGAGATAAGGATAATTTTACCGCTCTAAATTTTTCAACGGTTATTATCGCTATCCTTTCTATACTATCTGCAAATATTTTTCGATTAATTACTAATTTTGAACTGCTGCTTTCCGGAATAAAAGCACTATAATCAGGGAAAGTACCGTCTATAAGCTTTGATAGCATAATAGTATTTTCGTTACATATAAATTTAATCTTATTGCTACTTAATAAAATTTCTATATCTTCATTTATATTTTTAGGATCTTTAACTATTTTTAAAATTTCCTCTGCACTTTTTTGCGGTAATATAACTCCAAAATTCTTTATTTGTTTTTCTAATGTTACCCATGAAATCGAAAGCCTATGCCCATCGGTACTTGCCGAACAAAACTCTTTGTCTTTTATGTGTAAATAAACACCGTTTAAATTATAACGAGTTTCATCTAAAGAAATTGAAAATTTTGTCGATTCGATTATTTTAGCAAAATCCGTGCAGGAAATTTTAAAACTTGCTTCAGGATTAATACTATCCATTGGAGGAAAAGAACTAACCGGCAAAGTAAATAAATTAAATTTACAATTTTTTCCTTTGATTTCAAGTCCCGTTGTACCGAGATCTGTTAATGTAAGCTCGGAATCCGGAAGTTTTCGGACTATATCATTTAGAGTTTTCGTAGAAACGGTAAGTTCACCTTCACTTACTACCTGTACTGCTATTTTTTGACTTAAGTACAAATCCATATTAGTAGAACTAAGCTCTAGATTGCCGTCTTTTGCCGATAATTTAATGTTTGCATATTCAGGTATTACATTACGTTTTTCAACAACGGAACTTGCAAACCCTAGGGACTGAACTAACGTTTTTGTTTCAACTATTAATTTTAGCATATTGTTATTCTCTTAATGTTCCTTGAAATTTTTGTTCAATAGCTGCAATTAAATCTTGGCTAAATAAATTTAAGTCAGCTTCAGTTAAAGTACGATCATCTGCTTGTAGCTCTATTTTAATGGCTATAGATTTTTTACTTTTAGGTAATTTATCACCGCTATAAATATCAAATAATATAACTGATTTGACAAGCTTTTTATTAAAATTATTTATATATGATATTATTTCACCGACTCTATGATCTTGATCAACAATGAATGCGTAATCTCTAAAATTAGCTTGGAAATCCGATACCGCAAATTCGTCTCTTTTACCGAATTTAGCTTTTATCAACGGCAAATTCGTAATATTTAGCTCGAATGCAAATATTTCCTGATTAATATCGTAATATTTCAAGATTTTAGGGTGTATCTGTCCAAAATGACCTAATAAATTTTTACCAAGCCCTATATTTACTGCTCTAGTTGGATGATAATATTGTGGCAATGCTGTCCCATTTGTTGCTATACATTTATCTATAGATAGTCCTGCATAATCCACTACCAGCTCTAAATCGCCTTTAAGATCAAAAATATCATAGCCTCGTCCAAGCGAATGAGGATTTTTATTATTATATGAACCGCTTATAATTGCCGTTAAATAAGTTGCTTCCGTATTTAAATCTATAAAGCTCGGTCCAACTTCAAAAAAAGCCATATCTTTTATAGAGCGTGCTAGATTTTTACTTACTATACTTAACAAATTCGGCAGTATAGTAGGACGCATATAATTGTCTCCTATACTAATAGGATTAAGCAAAAATAACTCTTCTTTTAATTTAGCAAACAACTTTGCATCTTCACTACTCATAAAAGAGTTAGTTACTACCTCATCATAGCCTTTGCTTGCTAATATCCTTTTAAAACTAGATATTCTTTTATGCTCTCTTAGCTTATTATTATCTTGGTCTAGTTCGGGTAGTTTTATACTCTCTATTTTATCATAGCCGTAAATACGAGCGATTTCTTCAGCTATATCTTCTAAAATAGTTATATCATGACGCCAAGAGGGAGCTATTACCTTTATAATCTCACCTTTAACATCCGTAACAAATCCAAGTCTATTTAATATATCTTCTATCTCTTTGATACTTAATTTAATTCCCGTAATTTTTTCTAAATAGTATGCTGAAAAATCTAAAGGTTTTTTTTGAGGCTCTTTCTCACCGAATTTCACTACTTCCGATACTTCACCGTTTCCGCATATTGACAAAATAAGATTAGTCGCTATGTCTAAAGCTTTTTCCGTAAAATTTCTATCGATATTACGCTCATTACGATATCTAGCATCCGTATCAATTTGAAATCTTCGCCCGCTAGCTGCAACCATTTTAGCATTAAAACATGCAGCTTCCAGTATTATATTAGTCGTACTATCAGTACAACTACTCTTAGCCCCACCAATTACACCGGCAAGACCTTGGATACCGCTTTCATCTTTTATAGCTAAATCATTTTCGGTAAGTAAATATTCTTTGCCGTTTAGGGCGTGGAAAGTAACTGTGTCATTGCGAGATGGCATTGCCCGCGTGGATACCGAACCGTCATTGCGAGGCTGCAAAGCAGCCGCAGCAATCTCAGGACTTTTGCACGAGATTGCTTCGTCACTACGTTCCTCGCAATGACGTGTTACTGTAATCCCCCCTTTTATCCTATCCGCATCATAAGCATGCATCGGCTGCCCAAAGCTATAAGAAATATAATTTGTTACATCCACTAAGCTTGAAATAGTTTTTACCCCGACATTTTTTAATAATTTCCGTAACCAATCAGGGCTTGGTTTATTTTTTAAATTTCTTATTTCTCTAAAAGTAAATAAAGGGCAGGTTTCTTTGTCTTGCGCGTTAAGCTTCATTTTAGAAGTAAATGTACTTTTTATTTCCGGGATTTCTAGCTCTTTAAGTATTCCTATTCCTTTAGCTGCTAAATCTCTTGCAATGCCGTAAACTCCAAGTGCATCACCGCGATTAGGAGTAACGTTAATAACAAATATAGGATCATCTAAACCGTAATATTTAGTAAAATTCTCTCCAACTACGGCATCTTCAGATAGCTCTATAATCCCTTCAGACTCTGAAGCTAGCAGTAATTCCTCTTCAGAGCAAAGCATACCGCAGCTTTTTTCACCTCTAATAATAGATTCCTTAATTTTAAACTTACCGTTTGGTATTTCTATTCCGATATTTGCAAGTACTACTTTTATACCTGCTCTTGCATTACTCGCACCACAAACTATTTGTCGCATACCGCTTTTAGTCTCAACATCACAAAGTTTTAACTTATCGGCTGACGGGTGAGGTTTAGTACTTGCTATATATGCTACTTCAAACTTTTGTAGCTCTGCCGCTTTATCTATTACCTCTTCTACTTCAAGACCAATAGCTGTTAGGGCTTCGGCAATTTCAATAACTGTGCTAGAAGTCTCTAAAAATTGTTTTAACCATGATAACGTAAATTTCATTTCGTAAGCCCTCCTGCTAAATTCGGTATATCAAAGCTCCCAAAATTATAATGTTTAAGCCAACGCATATCTCCTTCAAAAAATTGTCTTAAATCTTTGATATTATATTTTAGCATTGCAAAACGCTCTACCCCAAGCCCAAAAGCAAAACCTTGATACTCGCTACTATCGATACCGACATTTTTAAGCACGTTTGGATGAACCATCCCACAACCGAGTACCTCAAGCCATTTATCGTTTTTATTCATCCGAATATCAACTTCGGCAGAAGGTTCGGTAAATGGGAAAAAGCTGGGTCTAAAACATAATTCAATATTAGAATTTTCAAAAAAGCTTTTTATAAATTCCGTGATAACATATTTTAAATGCCCCATATTGATATTTTTATCAATAACAAGTCCTTCTATTTGGTGAAACATCGGCGTATGTGTCATATCCGAATCTGATCTATAAGTCCTACCAGGTGCTATAAACCTAAAAGGTGGTTTGCCGTTTTTCATAGCTCTAATCTGCACTGTTGAGGTATGAGTACGTAATAACAGCGGTTTATTGTTTTCTTGACCTTTCAAATAAAAAGTATCATGCATTTGCCTTGCGGGATGGTCATCTTCAAAATTGAGAGCAGTAAAATTATGGAAATCATTCTCGATATTCGGTCCGTTTTCTATAGTAAAACCAAACTGCGAAAATACTTGTATTAACTCCTCACTACATTGTGTTATTGGATGAATAGAACCTTGCTTATATCTTCTTGCCGGGATTGTTAAATCAATTTTATCGGCAGCAAGTTTTAAATTTAGTTCCTGCTCCTCTAAAATTTCTTCTTTTGCTTTTATTATATTCTGTATTTTATCTTTTAATTTATTGATTTTTAAGCCAAATTCTTTACGTTCCTGTTCATTTAAACTACCTAATTTTTTAAGCTCACCGGTCACTATACCGTTTTTACCTAAAAATTCTACTTTATATTCTTGTAGTTCTTTTAAGTTTTGTACTAATAAGATTTTTTCCTCAGCAAGCCTTAATATTGTTTCTATATTTTCCATGATGTTTTTTTGTTTGTTTTATGTTAACACTGTCATCCCGTGGCTTGTCCACGGGATCCAGTAATAAAAAATACAGCTATAAAAAGCTCGATTTATCTCGCTTTATGCTGGATCCCGTGGACAAGCCACGGGATGACACAGAGGACGTTTTTTGATCGATGCGGCAATCTCAGAAATTAGTATTATTTCATGAGATTGCCACGTCGCCTACGGCTCCTCGCAATGACGAGGTGGTTAAATCAACATACACTTCATATTATTCCCCTCTATTCCCACCAACTTCGCTTTAAATATCTGCCCTATTTCTAAAGGTTTGTCTAGCTTTACTGGAATAAAATTTTCGGTATGGGCGATATTATTATTCTCTACCAATAACTCTACTTTCTGACCTATATGCTTCTTAAAGAACTCAGATAGCTGATTCTGCCCCTCTTGTCTTAGAATTTCGGCTCTTTCTTTCCTTACAGCTTTCGGTACTTGCGGCATACGTGCTGCAGGCGTTCCTTCTCTTTCCGAATAAGGAAAAACATGCAGATATTGCAGCTCCGCTTCTGTAATTAGTTTCCTGGTATTTTCAAACATTTCAGGAGTTTCAGTCGGGAAACCAGCTATAATATCCGCACCAAACGATACTTCCGGTCTTATTGCTCGTAGCTTTCGACAAAACTCTATTACGTTTGCTCTATTATGCCGTCTTTTCATACGTTTTAATATCATATCATCGCCTGCTTGCAAGCTAATATGAAAATGCGGCATTATCCTCTCACTATAAGCTATAAGCTCAAAAAGTTCATCATCTATTTCTGCAACATCTATTGAAGATAAACGAAGCCTTTTTAGTTCAGGTACTAAATTTAAAACTCGTTTAATCATTTGTGCAAATGTTGGACTTCCGGGTAAATCTGAACCGTAAGCCGTAACGTCAACACCGGTAAAAACTACTTCTTTAAAGCCGTTTAGTACTAAATGTTTTACCTGCTCTGCTATAGCTCCTATCGGTACTGATCTACTTTTACCTCTACCGTAAGGGATAATACAGAAAGTACAAAAATGATCACAACCGTTTTGTACCTGAATAAAAGCACGAGATTTACCGTCAAAGCTACTTACTAAATGACCTGCCGTCTCTTTCACCGACATTATATCGTTAACTGCTATTTTTTCATCCGTAATTTGGTAATAGCTAGGCAATAACTTCTCTTCATTACCTATAACCTTATCAACTTCCGGCATATTACCGTACATTTGTGGACTTGTTTGAGCGCTACAACCGGTAACGATAATTTTTAAATCAGGATTATTTTTTTTAGCCTTGCGGATAGCTTGTCTTGCTTGTTTCTCAGCTGCTTTAGTTACTGCACAAGTATTGAATATTGCCACATTATCGATACCCGATAATTCCAAGTTTTTTCGTATTATCTCACTTTCGTAAATATTAAGTCTACAGCCGAATGTTACTACTTCTTGTCTTAAATTATTGCTCACAATAATATTCCCCACGTGCTACAAGCGTAGCTGCTCCTTGCATTATTATATTACCGTTTTCTTCTTTCATAGTAAGGCTGCCATGCTTAAATACTACCATACTCGGTGAATGGATAAAACCAAGCTTTAAACCGGCAGCAAAACTACCGCAAGCCCCGCTTCCGCAAGCAAGAGTTAATCCTGCCCCTCGCTCCCAAACAGATAAATAGATTTTATTATCTTTTACTTCAGCAAAATTAACGTTTACCCCATCTGCGAATAATTCCTTAGCCTGTAATTTTTCACCGACGATTTTTTGATCTTGAGGTTCTAACTTACTAAAAATAACTAAATGCGGATTACCTATATCAACGCAAATAGTTTCCTTTAAATCAATCATATAACGCTCTGCGAGTTCCCAAATTTTATCACGGCTTGGCATCCAAGCTTCATTAAAACTAACCTTTCCTACATTAACGCTAATATTATTTTCATTCTCCACATTACATAGCAATTTTTTATTGCCTACCATTACAGTAATATCTTTCTTTCCCGTATCAAGGTAAATTAACTTGGCTAAACACCTCGTAGCATTACCGCATAATTTAGCACTAGAGCCATCTATGTTATAGATAATCATCTCATAAAAATCATCATGCTCTTCATAAATAATAAACTGATCGCAACCGATGCCTATATGACGATCAGCCATATTTTTTGCTAGCTGCGATAAATCATATGAATTTGATAAATCTCGTTTGTTAACAACAACAAAATCATTACCGAGACCATGCATTTTTACAAAATTAATTTTACTAATCATAATGTTTTATATATTAGGAAATTGTATTATAGCAAATTTCTTGGAATTTGCTATAATGAAGTGACGATATATAAAAAATAGAAATGAAAGTACTCAATATTATGCTAAGTCGTGATCTTGGCGGAATTCAACAAGCATTTTTAGATTATAACGCAGCTTTTGAAATGCAAAAAATTGAGGTTATAAATATCACTTCTTATAAAGCAAAAATAAATTCTTTTTTACGTAAAACAAGTTTTAAACTACCTAATATAGTACCGATTGATCCGTTATCGGTACTTATTCTTAAATATATAATCTACAAAATTAAACCTGATATAATTATAGCACACGGTAATAGAGCAATAAATTTTAGTAAATTTGCTAAATCACAAAATATAAAATTAATCGGTATCGCTCATAATTATAGCCTAAAAGGACTACGTAAATGTGATTTTGTTATTGCTCTAACAAACCATATGAAAGAATTTTTACTAAAAAATAACTTTATCGAGTCTAAGGTATCTATTCTACCGAACATGCTAAATATTAGCCAAGATTTTGTTCCAAATAAAACATATCGAAAACCTGTAGTAATCGGTGTACTAGCAAGATTTGTAGCTAAGAAAGGTGTTGATGTTTTTATTAAAGCTATAAAAATTTTAAAAGAAAAAAAATATGATGTTCAAGCAGTTATAGGCGGAAGCGGTGAGGAAATTGATAATTTAATTGCTTTAGTACATAAATTTAATTTACAAGATCAAATATCATTTACAGGATGGGTTAACGATAAAGATAAATTTTTTAAACAAATTGATATTTTTTGTCTTCCATCACTACATGAACCGTTTGG
This sequence comes from Rickettsia sp. MAE-05, assembly GCF_057319745.1. NCBI lineage: Bacteria > Pseudomonadati > Pseudomonadota > Alphaproteobacteria > Rickettsiales > Rickettsiaceae > Rickettsia > Rickettsia sp. MAE-05. Next base: position 68,144 of record NZ_JBLTIO010000003.1, on the reverse strand, counting down.
TATTATAATACTTGAGGCAATGGAAGCAAGTGTACCTATTATTAGTACGGATACCGAAGGACCTGCAGAAATTCTAACCCACCTACAAGACGGGCTTATTTGTAAAGCCGGCTCGATAGAAGATTTAGCAGAAAAAATTACCTATCTAATAGACAATCCTTTAAAAGCAGAAGAATTTTCTAAAAACGCTCACCTTACCCTCAAACAAAATTATGATATTAAGGTTGTTTCTAAAAAGTTACAGCATATTTTAGAAAGCTTGATATAAGCGAATTTTGCAGGATTCGCCCGTGCTCACGTATTTTTTATACGCTGTGGTGCAGCCTCACCTTTAAATTCATCTTATCTGAAGCTTTTTAAAATATGCTGTAGCAACATTATTACGCAGTTACAAAAATAGTTAGTTGAAAAAACAATAGTCTATATTGACATAATAGTTTAAAGATTCATAATTAAAATTAAGTAATGTTAATTTATTTGGTCGTGCCTCCGTATTGCAGTTTAGAGTAAATAGTCTATAATCCTCAAACAGTAATAAGAGAGAATTATAGTTAAGGAGTTATGGCAAAAATAGATGTTAAGTGTAGATATTGTAACAACACAGAAGAAGTAATAAAGTCAGGATATTCAATTTCAAAACAACAGAGATATCAATGCAAGCGGTGTAATCGATATTTTCAATTGGAGTATATTAATAATGCATCTAAGCCTGGAGTTAAGGAGCAAATAGTAGAAATGTCAATCAACGGCTCTGGAGTTAGAGATACAGTAAGAGTATTAAAAGCGGGTATCAATACAGTTATCCGTGTTTTAAAAAAATCTAGTATTAAAAACAATAAATCATTCTATCAGTACAACAGAAGTAATTATTGCTCCTGAGATAGATGAACAATGGTCTTATGTACAGAATAAATCCAGACAACGATGGCTTTGGTATGCCTTGGATAAGATTTCGTTAAAAGTAGTTGCTTATACGTTTGGTACAAGATGTGATAGCACATTAGAATCATTACTGAAAAAACTAGAGAATTTCAAGGTGACTTTTTACTATACAGATGGATGGGGGAGTTATGCTAGGTTATTAGACCCTAAAAAGCATATTATCAGTAAAAAATACACTCAACGGATAGAACGAAGTAACTTGAACCTTAGAACGAGATGCAAGAGGCTTGCACGTAAGACAATCTGCTTTTCCAAGTCATTGGATATTCATGATAAGGTTATTGGTACTCTTATTGAACGTATAGCTTTTTAATAGGCGTAACTGCAATATGGAGGCATGACCCTACTATGCTTATATTTCTCTTAGTTATTATCGCAACGGCTTATTTATTCGGGAAAGTCTGTAAAGGCTTTATGCCTGATTCCGATACGGGACAAATCTTAGTTTTTACTGAAGCCGCTCAAACTATTTCTTTTGATGCGATGGTCAAAGAACAACAGCAAGTAAGCGATGTATTACTTAAAAATCCTAATATAGATTCATTCTTTTCGGCAGTCGGTGTTTCAGGTAGAAATTCTGCCGTCAATCAGGGTACAATCTTTATTAGCTTAAAACCAAGAAATCAACGAATTGGGGCAGACGAGGTAATTGACCAGCTACGCTCAAAACTAAATCATTTAGTAGGTTTAAGGGTATATATCCAGAACGTACCGACCATTACGATTGGCGGACAGGCAACCAAAAGCCAGTATCAATATACTATGCAAGGACTCGATCAAGATGAGCTATTTAGCTTTACACCGAAATTAAAGGACAAACTCGCACGACTGCCGGGCTTTATTGACGTAACTTCGGACTTACAAATAGCACAGCCACAAACCTTAGTGCAGATTGATAGATATAAGGCTGCAAAACTCGGTATATCAGTCGAGCAAATACAGAATATCTTATATGCGGCTTACGGTGCTGAGCAGATTTCAACATTATATACCCCAACAGCTCAATATGACGTTATTTTAGAGCTAGACCCTAAATATCAAACAGATTCATCAATGTTATCTTTAGTCAATATTAACTCTGCAAACGGCAATTTAGTACCGTTAACGACGCTTGCTAAAATCGTTAATAATGTTGGTTCTCTTAGTATTTCACATTTCGGGCAATTACCTTCGGTTACGGTATCGTTTAACCTGCAAGACGGATATTCAATTAGTGATGCCGTTCCAAAAGTTAATCAAGCGATAAAAGACCTACAAATGCCGGCTACGATTACGGAAAGCTTCCAAGGAACGGCTTAAGCATTTCAGTCGTCTTTTTCCGATCTTGGTTTATTGCTTGGGCTTGCCGTTATAGTCATTTACATTATCCTTGGCATGTTATATGAAAGCTTCGTACACCCGATAACCATACTTTCAGGACTACCTACGGCTATATTTGGAGCATTACTTACATTGCTAATATTTAATAGCGAGCTTGATATGTACGGATTTGTCGGGCTTATAATGCTAATCGGTATCGTTAAGAAAAATGCTATTATGATTATCGATTTTGCCTTAGAACTTGAGAGAACAGGCCATAAATCCTCGCATGAAGCAATCTACGAAGCATGTATAATAAGGTTCAGACCGATTATGATGACTACCTTAGCTGCTCTAATGGGAGCTATGCCTATTGCCCTTGGAGTCGGAGCAACGGGAGCAGAGAGAAGATCGTTAGGACTTGCCGTAGTTGGCGGCTTACTCATATCACAATTACTTACTCTTTATATTACACCGATAATTTTTTTATATTTAGAAGCAGCTAAGAGATGGTTAAAAAATAGCAATTACAAAGCTGAAATTAGAAGCTATCCGGAATTAAATTGGAAAGATTAACATTGTTGTATGGCTCGAGAAACCCGTTCGGTGTCATACCGTGGCTCGACCACGGGATCCAGCTAAAAATACTAAAATTATTAGTATTTTTAACTAGACCCCGTGAATAAACCACAGAATGACAGCGTTATCAAGCTTGTTCAGTATTCGGCGTCGTTTTCTCTTCTCCGGCAACCGTAATTTCATCACTATCATAATTAAATGTGTCTGTTGTAGAAGGGGTAGACGGTACAGGCGATTTGCTTACTAACTCAGAAGACTTTTGATCTAAATAGTCTCTTACCTCTCGTTTACCAAGCAATTCCATAGCATTATTCTTATTACTTTCTTTTATATATGCTTCAGGAATATATGCTTTAATATATTCCATATCAGATGCGTTTTTTAATAAATAAGGTGATACAAATTCTAATATATCCTTACCGCTTCTTTTATAATTAGCAAATGAGTAAGCAACACAAATGCCGTAGTCATTTAATTTATTACAAAATTCTTGTGTCTTGTCTGTCAAATGTTGTTTTGCAGATTCTACAGCTTTTAAAGCATATAATATCTGTTCTCTTGTTGCTTGAATGGAAACATCATCTGAAGCCATCCCGTAAGCTTTTTCAAGCTCTTGATCTTTAAAATATAATTTTTTTGTTAATTCTTTTATTTCAGTAACAATAGGGTTTTGAAGGCCTTTTATAGAGGTAAGACTAGCAGTACTTGCTGAGAGTTTACTTTTCATAATATACCTATTAATAAATTTAACATATTTCTATATTCAAATATTAATTTTTATTAATAAATAATAATCTTATTTGAAAAACAATAAATCTATTAAATAGTGATAAATATATTACATAGTATGTTATTCCTGCGGAAGCAGGAATGACATATATTATATCGAACAAGCATTACTACCGTTATCATCATCTTCACGGATAAATTTTTGCTTTACCTTAGAATTGTTATTATACGGCTTACTATTTTTTGCCGGTGGATAATTTACAGGTTCATAATTTGTAACGGGCGGTGCATAATTTTGGTTTACCGTAGCATTTGGACAAGTATATTTTGATATATCACGCTTAGTTTCTCTAAGCATTGCTTTTATCTGATTTAATTCCTCTTGCATCCTTTTTTCTTTATCGCTATCGTCTTTTCTAACCTTTTTATTTGCTCTACTTAAAGTCATATCATCATCGGATTCAACGAAGCCGGATTCTGCTTTTTGCCTTGCTATATCTCTTTTAATCATCTTAAGATACATATCACGATTTCTCTTTACAGGATCGATTCTTTCTCCTCTTAAAGGACTATCGCTATCATAGTCATCATCATCGTCGTTATCATCATCAAGATTATCTTCTACTATATTCTTTTTAGCCAAAGTAATATATTTATTATTATATACAGGTCTTCTTTTGCCGCCTTTAGCACCTTTACTATCAACCAATCTATTATTTGCGGATCTTTGAAAATAGCTTCTAAAATTATCGGTACAAGCCGAAAGTAAAAACATTCCTAAAAATAATATTATAATTTTTTTTAACATATATTTATATTATTCCAAAACTTTTATTATGATTAATGCCACATAATAGCTAAACTTGCAAGGATAAAGAACCGAACTTCTGTGTGCTTAATTAAATTATTGTTATTCTGAGGTATTTTTTATCTACTTTGAGTAAATGAAGAATTGGTATACGAAGATCAACTTCAAAAAGAGCAAGGTGTTCACAAGGCGAGGAGCGGAGCGTATACTTAATACGTGAGCACCGCAGAACTTGTAGAACGACGTAGCCAATTTTTGAAGTTCATCGAGTATACACTTCTTCTATTAAATCACTCAATAGCTTATGCCCTTCTTTTCTTCTTTTTAATAAATTTTGTGAAGCATCCTCTAATATCTTAGGACTATTTATCAAATCGAGTATTTTATCTGCTAGTTCCTCGGCAGAAATGCTATTCTGCTCTAAACACCATCCTGCTTTTTTATCTGCAAGCAATTTTGCATTGTAATATTGATGATTATCCGCAGCACTAGGCAGTGGGATAAAAATTGCCGGCAACCCTATATAGGTCAATTCCTCTATAGTAGATGCTCCTGCTCTTGAAATCACTAAATCAGCTTCTTTATATTTTAATGCCATATTATCAAAGAATTCGGCAAATTCATAATTAATGTTTAATTTCGAGTATATATCTTTTATTTTTACTTGATCATCTAATGCTGCTTGCTGGATTATATTTAATTTAAGATTTTGCTGTTTTTGCATTAAAATTTGAATACTTGCAGGTATCAGCTCTGAAAATAGCTTAGCTCCTTGACTACCGCCAAAGATGAATATAGTAAAAATACTATCTTTGTCATTCCGTGGCTTGACCACGGAATCCAGTCTTTTTAGTAAGGATTTTCTGGACCCCGTGGACAAGCCACGGGGTGACATTACATTTCTAATATCCTCCCTAATCATCCCTCCGGTAACTACTATTTTACTTTTTGCAAATTCCGGTAAATTTTTTACGTCTTCATAAGAAATAGCTATCTTTTTAGCAAAGCTTGCAAAAAATTTATTAACTTTTCCAAGGTAAGAATTCTGTTCATGAATTATAATCGGCACTCTTAAAAAAATTGCCGCAAACATTGGAGCTATAACAGGATAACCGCCAAATCCTATAATAGCTGAAGACCTGATATTATATAATAATTTAATAGCTTTTAAGATCGCAATTGATAAGTTTGGTAAAAATAAAAAAATATTATCTGAGCGTTTTAAATCTAAGATATGAAAAATTAACCCCATATTCTGATTTATATATTTTTGGCATCTTAAATCAGTAATAAAATGAACTGCATAGCCACGCTTGATTAATTCTTCTCCAAGAGCAACAGCCGGAAAAAAATGCCCGCCCGTACCACCTGCTACTAAAATTATTTTTTTCATATTTCAATATTACGAATTTTGTACGAATTTAAAGGGGTTCTGTGTCTTGTAAAGCCAAGAAGCATACCGGTAGCGATAGCTATTGCAAGCGTTGAAGAACCACCGTAACTAATAAACGGTAATGTCATACCTTTAGTAGGAAGTAAATGCAAGGTCACACCCATATTAATTATTGCCTGAAGCCCTAATTGTGCAATTATACCGCTAGCAGCGAATTGTACAAATTTATCTGTTTCGTTTAATAACTTAATAAGACTTCTTAATACTATAAAAGCAAATATACCTATAACAATAAGGCAAATAATAGCACCAAATTCCTCACCTGCTACGGCAAAAATAAAATCCGTATGCGAATCGGGTAGTACCTGCTTTACTGCTCCCTCCCCTGGACCTCGTCCATATAACCCCCCATGCTCAAAAGCCTTAAGAGACTTACTAACTTGATAATTTTCACTACTATCGGGATCTAAAAACGAATTAATTCTTTGCGTAACGTGTGGTAACCAAAAATAAGCGATAGTTACTCCTATCATTCCTAAAAAACCGGCTAGAACAATCCAAAATATCGGCATACCCGCAATAAACAGCTGAATACCGAAAACTGCCGTAATCATTACAAGCATTCCAAAATCCGGCTGAATAATTAAGAGAATAGCAACAATAGAATAAAGTATTACACAAATCGTAAAACTTGGAAAATCATCATTAAATTTTAGCGATAATATCCAGCCTGTAACAACCGCAAAAAACGGTTTGATAAATTCCGAAGGCTGAATAGATAGACCTAAAATATTAATCCATCGCACTGCCCCTTTTACTTCATAACCAAAAAATTTAACTGCTATTAATAAAACTATACTAGCAATAAACCCAACTATTGCAAAACGCCTTAACCATTTTTTATTAAGACATGAAAATAATAATATAAGCCCTGAAGCGGCAGCTAAATAAAATATTTGTCTAGATGCAAAATAACTTTCTTCAAGCCCTATTCTACTTGCTACTGCTGAGCCGGAAGTAGTAACAAGCATTAGACTAAAAGCAAATAAGATAATTAAAGAAATTATTATTTGCCTATCGGTACTCCGCCACCATAATTTTATAAAATTATTAGATATTTCGTTATTCATATTATATGCCCTTTTCGTCATTGCGAGCAGTCGTAGACTGCGTGGCAATCTCATGAAAATAATAACAAACTCCTGAGATTGCTTCGTCAATTATTATATAATTTCCTTGCAATGACGTTTGGATAACTTCATAAACAACTCGCCACGCTCTTCAAAATTTTTAAACTGATCATATGAGCTACAACTAGGTGCTAACAAGATATTTTTCATCTCCGCGTTATCACCTACTGCATCCTTATAAGCAAGATCAAAAGCCTGCTCAAGATTATCACATATTACAAAATCTACTATATTCTTAGCAGTATTTGCAAATATTTCTTTAGCTTGACCATAAAAATAAGCTTTCTTAATTTTACTGAAATAAGGCTTTATTTCCTCAATACCGCCCTCTTTAGGGATTCCTCCCGCAAGCCAGTAAATATTATCTAGTGCTTTAATTGATTGCACGGCAGATATGGCATTTGTTGCTTTACTATCATTATAAAAACTTATATTATTTATACTACCGATATATTGCATTCTATGAGGTAAACTTTGAAAACTACTTATAGACTCAAGTATTTTTTTAGCCTCTACTCCTATTATTTTAGCTACTGCATAGCTTGCAGCTATATTCTCGCAATTATGAGTTCCTTGCAAATTTTTATTACACGGTAATTTATAACTTATATCATTATCGTTAATTAGACTTCTTGCATAACTTGCTTCTAAGGGTAATTTGTGCGTCGATCCGGTACTCGAATCCTCACGTATGTCTATATACGCTGCGGTTCTGCGTTCCGTGTCTCCTACAAATTCCTCCTTATTAGCTTCGTTATGCAAGAAGTCTATTGTATCATCAACTATTGATATACCATTTTTAAGGATTTTAGTAACAGAAAAAGGAATTAGCTTTATACGCTGCTCTTGCTGTAATAGCATAAAAATTTCACGGCAATAATCATTATCAATATTAATTACTGCATAACTATCTTTATCCATTCGATCAAAAATCTTAGATTTTGCTGCAATATAACCGGTCATGTCTTGATGTCTATCTAGATGGTCGGGAGTGATATTAAGAAGTACTGCTATTTTAGCTGTAAAGGTTTTTACTAGATCTAGCTGAAAAGAAGACAATTCAAGTATATATCCATCCTTACTTGCTTTAGCTTGCAAAGCAGGAACTCCAATATTACCGGCAACCGGATAGTCTAAACCGTTACTATTTAAGATATGGCTTATTAAAGAAGTAGTAGTACTTTTACCGTTTGTACCGGTTACGGCGATAAAGTTTAAATTTTTTGATTTTTCAAATAATAAATCTATATCGGAAGTGATTGGAATATTAAAATTTTTTGCAATACCTACTATCTTATGCGTTAAAGGAATTCCAGGGCTTAAGACAATTTTATCTAAATTTTGCCATCTTGAATCAGATAAAGCAGCAATTGAGTTGTTGGTATATAATTCTTCAAATATATCTCTATTTGCTTTTAAATCATCATAAACAATTACGTCACATTTACCTTGCAGCTCTTCATAAACCGATATACCGGTTTTACCAAGCCCAAAAACACCTATTTTTTGTTTTGTATGAGAATTCATGAGTTAATTTGAAAGAACAACGTCATTGCGAGCGACTGAAAGGAGCACGGCAATCTCATGAAACAGTATATAAACTCTCGAGATTGCCACGTCGAGGCTTTGCCTCTCCTCGCAATGACGTTAAAATAACAATTCTTAATTCATATCTTGCATTAAAGCTTGTTCACCTTCATTAAATTCACCCTGTCCTTTTATATTATTATAGGTCGATTTACTATTCCCGGGATCAGGCAAATAATAATGAGGAGGAACTTCTAGTGCTTTAGCACGCTGTACTTGATACTCATTAGGTCCGGCTGTTGATATACCTACAGTTTCTTTTAACTTTTTACTACAAGCAGAAGTAATTAATAAAACAGTAAATAATAAAAAAATCTTTTTCACTTAATACACCTTTAATTTAAATTATATTTTATCGTCATTGCCTTGTTCGACATTACGAATTTTTTCAGCCATAGCTTCAATTTGAGCATTATCATAATTCCCTTTAGCCTTTTCTTCAATAACTTTTTTAGTACTATAATAATCTTCTATTAAGATAATTACTCCTATTGTAATAAAGCAATCAGCTAAATTAAATACGGGGAAGCTATAATTCTGATAATGAAAATGGATGAAGTCAAAAACTGCTCCTCTAAAAAATCTATCAATTAGATTACCAATAGCTCCGCCGATTACAAAGCTATAACCTGCAAAACCCCCTATTGTTTTTGAACGTATCATCAGATAATATAAATAACAGACAATAAGCGTGTTAGTTATTAAAAAAATAGCATTGCTATATTGATAATATTCACGCATTAGACCAAAACTAATACCGTAATTCCAAGTATAAACCATATTTAAGAAAGAAGTAACCTTAAGCATTAAGCCCGGCTTCCATCTTAAATTATCAATAAACCACCATTTACTTAACTGATCAATAATTACTAATGTTATTATTATACGACTACTACGAGCCAGTGTTATATATAGTTTTTTTAGGAGTAGGAACATAGATGTTTATGAAATATTAAATGTATAGGACTGGTTACGCAAATCGTCATTGCGAGAAGAATTACGAAGTAATTCGACGAAGCAATCTCAGGACTTTGGCACGAGATTGCAACAATGCTTCGCTCCTCGCAAGGCATTGTTGCGTAGACCTGTTTATCCGTCATTGCGAGGAAATTGCATAGCAATTGACGAAGCAATCCAGTAAAAAATTCTGTAACTCAGAATTTTTTTATTATTTTCCTAGATTGCCGCGTCGCTTCGCTCCTCGCAATGACGGTTTGACATCCACGCAACAAGACCTCCTCGCAATGACGATTTCTTTACAAAGAAACCGTGGCTGCTTTATCAGCTTGCAATTCCTTATCAAGCTTAACATTTAAAGTTTTTATTTCTTTTTTAAATTGTTTAAATTTCTCTAAATTTTTTCCGTTTAATTCTACACCCGGTGTTGTTTTAACCGACATAGGATTAACATGTTTGCCGTCAATTTTAACTTCATAATGCAAATGTGGACCTGTAGCTCTGCCGGTACTCCCGACATATGCTATAACCTGCCCCTGTTTTACTATGCTTCCTACTTTTAAATTTTTTGCAAAATTTGAAGCATGAGCATAAGCAGTAGATAGCGTACCACTATGTTTTACCTGAATAAATTTTCCATAACCCGACTTCCAACCTATCTCCGTTATAACTCCGTTTCCTGCGGAATATATAGGCGTACCGGTTGGAGCTGCAAAGTCAACTCCCTTATGCATTTTAGTATAACCGAGTATCGGATGCTTTCTATTACCGTAATGCGAAGAAACTTTTATAACCTTTAACGGAGTTTTAAGTAAGCTTCTCTTTACGCTCTTACCGTCTTCGGAGAAAAAACTTTGATTATTTGCCTTATTATCATGTGAATAACGATACATATTATATTCTTTTCCTGAAAGATTTAATGAAACATATAAAATTTTACCGTGATGGGAAAATTTACCGTCTTCCGTTACGTATTTTTCCGTTATTACGGTTGCAGTATCGCCGCTTTTTATTTGACGCTGAAAATCGATTTGATAAGCATAAGCATTAATCAGCTCTATTATACTATTATTCGATAAACCCAGTTTTTTAAGGGCTGACATAAAATTTGATTCAATACTTACCGATGATTTAGCAACTTTCTTAGTTAAGGGCGCTATAATTTCTGCAACTTTGAAATTATCACCTTCTCTAATTACTTCAATAGTTTTTAGCTTATCGATAATTATAACGATTTTATTTAAGAATGTTACCTCTGAAGTTAAATCTTCATCTTCGTTTTCGGTAATTTTTGTTTCATATTCAAAAGTAATTTGCTGCCCTATTTTAAGAGCAGAAGATAATTTTCCCTCTTTTATTAAACTTACAATTTTTTCTATTTCATTTTTAGGGATATGTTGTTCTATCAAAATTGACTTTATAGTATCGCCTTTTTTTACTACTACTTCTTTAAATGAAATTGTTTCTTCTTCATTACTATCAGGTTGTACTAAAGTTATGGATAAAGTGTCGTTAACATAATTATTAACGGCAAAAGAGACAAAAACAACTAATGCTATAAATAATAATAAGGAGGAAGAGGTGAGAATTTTCCTGAGACGTGCACTAATAAAAGATGATGGTAATATGTCATTAAAATCATAAGATAGTGCGGTATCATTCATTAAAATTGCTCTGAAGATTATTTGAATCAATTTTTCATTACTAATAATAATATGAACTATATATAAACAAATTACAATAGAAAATTATAAAATTTTGTTTTATTTCTGTTTTATTAGTTTTTTATTGATTAAAATTAAATTTTTTATATAAGTTAATTTTTATTAACTTATTTAGAGAAAGATTATGCCTAGACTTTTCCTATTTCTATTAATTTTTATAAATCTTATGTCCTGCTCATCTAACCATAATGCTGTCAAACCGCCCAAAATAGAATATTATGAGAATATTTCTTTAAATAAAAACTGCCCTATAAATAGTGAAATAGTTCTAGTAGGCGGTTGTTTTGATTTATTACATTACGGTCATATAGAATTTCTACGCAAAGCTAAAAAACAAGGTAAATACTTAATAGTCGCTTTAGAGCCTGACGAAACAATTATTAAATATAAAAAACGTCAACCTATACATAATCAGGTCGTGCCTCGAGTTATGGCAAAAATAGATGTTAAGTGTAGATATTGTAACAACACAGAAGAAGTAATAAAGTCAGGATATTCAATTTCAAAACAACAGAGATATCAATGCAAGCGGTGTAATCGATATTTTCAATTGGAGTATATTAATAATGCATCTAAGCCTGGAGTTAAGGAGCAAATAGTAGAAATGTCAATCAACGGCTCTGGAGTTAGAGATACAGTAAGAGTATTAAAAGTGGGTATCAATACAGTTATCCGTGTTTTAAAAAATCTAGTATTAAAAACAATAAATCATTCTATCAGTACAACAGAAGTAATTATTGCTCCTGAGATAGATGAACAATGGTCTTATGTACAGAATAAATCCAGACAACGATGGCTTTGGTATGCCTTGGATAAGATTTCGTTAAAAGTAGTTGCTTATACGTTTGGTACAAGATGTGATAGCACATTAGAATCATTACTGAAAAAACTAGAGAATTTCAAGGTGACTTTTTACTATACAGAGGCATGACCACATAATCAATTACAACGAGCAAAAATTTTAAGTTCTTTCACATTTGTTGATAAAGTACTTATATTACCTAAACTAAAAGATTTTAATGATTACGCCCGATTAGTACAAAATATTTGTCCTGCTGTAATCGCTGTAACAAAGCACGATCCTCAGTTAATAAATAAACAAATTCAAGCAAAATTAATAAATGCGAAAGTAATAGAAGTTATTGACTTACTGCAACATCCTAATATAGGAACACTTTCTAGCTCAAATATTATTAAAAATATGTAGTTTTTACAAAAATTTATCGATTTTTACTTTAATAAAACTGTATATACATTTATATTATATATAGAAATAACTTTATATGTGCTATGAAAAATATTATTAGACATCTTTTTAAACCAGCTTATAGAGAGGAATTTAAAGGAGACACTTCACCTCGCACCGCAGCATACATAAGCAATTGTGCAGATGCGAGTCTAGGCTCGACATCTAAATTACCTCTAGAAGCGAAGTTTGGGAAAATGTCTATTACTTTTATTAGTTTATTGATTTTTAGCAATATTTGCTTTGCCTCCGAGCCGTTACCTTGGCAGGTAACGTTCCAGCCGCCGGCAAGTCCGATTATGGAGGAATTACATCATTTTCATAATTTTCTGCTTTATATCTCAACAGCTATTGTTTTATTCGTTGCCGGATTACTTGGCTTTGTATGTATCAGATTTAATGCAAAAAATAATCCAGTACCGGCAAAATTTTCACATAATGTTTTAATAGAAATAATTTGGACTGTAATCCCTATTATAATTTTAGTTATTATTGCAGTGCCGTCTTTTAGAATATTGCGTCATGCCGAAAAAATACCCGAAACGGATTTAACTATTAAAGTAGTAGGTTATCAATGGTATTGGCATTATATATATCCTGATCATGATAATTTAGAATTTGATAGCGTAATGATCTCTGATGAGAATTTAAAACCTGACCAAAAAAGATTATTAGACGTTGATAATCGAATTGTTATACCTGAAAATGCTACCGTAAGGTTTCTCATTACCGCAGGTGACGTAATACATAGTTTTGCCGTTCCGTCACTTGGGTTTAAAATAGATGCAGTGCCTGGAAGAATTAATGAAACATGGACAAGAGTTGCCAAGAAAGGTGTATATTACGGGCAATGCTCGGAGCTTTGCGGCATCAATCACGGCTTCATGCCGATTGCTATAGAAGTAGTAAGCAAAGAAGATTTTGATAACTGGATTGCAAGCAAGAACAAGACGGCCATGAATGGCGAGAATCCAAAATTAGCGGCTAACTAATTATTATTTAGAAATTTTACGGGCATTTTCAGATATGACCAACCACAATAATCCTTATCCACATCTTTTTCCTAAACAAGCAAAAGAAACGATATTTTTAAAACATTTTATCCATAATCCAAATATAATAGTCGGATATTACACTTATTACAATGACGCTAATCATCCTGAGAAATTTGAATATGAAAATGTTAGAGGAGCTTATTTTGTTAAATTGATTATAGGGAAATTTTGTGCTATTGCTATGGGTACTAGTTTTATAACCGATGATATGAATCATCCTATGGACGGGTTTTCTACTTATCCTTTTTTTATTTTTGAAAATTGGAATAATTATACGCCTTCACCTGACAAAAGAAGAGACACAATTATAGGAAATGACGTATGGTTTGGTACTAACTCTACCATTTTACCTGGAGTTAATGTAGGTGACGGAGCAATTATCGGTGCTTGCTCAGTAGTAGCAAAAGATGTACCACCATATAGTATTGTTGTCGGTAACCCTGCAAAGATAGTACGTTATAGATTTTCTGATGAGATAGTTGAGCAATTACTTGAAATTAAATGGTGGGACTGGGATTATGATAAAATCACTCGGAATATTCCGGCAATTGTTGGAGCAGATATCGAAAAATTAAAACAGGCAAAATAATAATTATGGATATAACTACTACCGAAATTTATCACGATGACCACCATACCCCGCACGGCTGGAGGCGATGGCTTTTTTCTACCAATCATAAAGATATCGGCATTATGTATATCATATTTGCCGTTTTTGCCGGAATTGTCGGAGGGTTATTTTCTCTTCTCTTTAGGTTAGAGCTTGCAATGCCTGGCGGCACTTTCTTAAATCACGATTTCCAGCTATATAACGTGCTTATCACCGCACATGCGGTTATTATGGTATTCTTTATGATTATGCCGGCTTTGTTCGGTGGTTTTGGTAACTATTTCGTACCTCTGTTAATAGGGGCACCCGATATGGCATTTCCACGCCTTAACAATATCAGTTTTTGGCTGTTAGTTCCTGCTTTCATCCTACTTATGGGTTCTGCTTTTGTTGACGGCGGTCCTGGAACGGGCTGGACGCTCTACCCTCCTTTAAGTAATTTGAGCGGTCACCCGGGAGCAGCCGTTGATATGGCTATTTTCAGCTTACATTTAACCGGTCTATCGTCAATCCTTGGATCAATTAATTTAATCGTTACTATATTTAATATGAGAGCTCCGGGCATGGGGCTTTTCAAGATGCCATTATTTGTTTGGTCTATATTAGTTACTGCATTCCTTATAATCTTAGCCATGCCGGTACTTGGCGGAGCTATAACTATGCTGCTTACCGATCGTAACTTTGGAACTAATTTCTTTAAACCGGACGGCGGCGGTGATCCTGTATTATTTCAGCATCTATTTTGGTTTTTCGGTCATCCTGAAGTATATATCGTAATACTTCCAGGCTTTGGTATAGTAAGTCAGGTTATCTCGACTTTTTCACGCAAACCTATATTCGGTTATCAAGGTATGGTCGGAGCTATGGTAATAATCGGATTCGTCGGGTTTATCGTATGGGCTCACCATATGTTTACTGTTGGTCTTTCTTATAATGCACTTATATATTTCACTGCCGGAACAATGATTATAGCAGTTCCGACGGGCATTAAAATATTTAGTTGGATAGCGACTATGTGGGGTGGCTCGATTACATTCCCGACTCCTATGCTATTTTCAATAGGGTTTATCATATTATTCACGATTGGCGGCGTAACCGGCATAATCCTATCAAATTCAGCACTTGATAGGGTACTGCATGATACATATTATGTTGTGGCACATTTCCATTATACAATGTCGCTCGGTGCTTTATTTACGGCATTTGCAGGATTTTATTACTGGTTCGGCAAAATATCCGGTAAACAATATCCGGAAATTTTAGGCAAAATTCATTTTTGGATTACATTTATTGGGGTTAATTTAACTTTCTTCCCACAGCACTTTTTAGGGCTTGCGGGCATGCCAAGAAGAATACCGGACTACCCTGAAGCTTTCGCCGGCTGGAATATGGTTTCGTCGATAGGAGCAGGTATCTCTATGTTTGCTGCTCTTTATTTTGTATTTATCGTTTTCTATACACTAAAATACGGAAAAGATTGTCCTAACAATCCTTGGGGAGAAGGGGCAGACACATTAGAGTGGACACTTACCTCACCACCACCATTCCATACTTTTGAAACACCCCCGCATATTGAGGGGTAATAGTGGCTTTGCTGTGTGGATGCCAAGTCGTCATTGCGAGGAGTTGCGTTAGCAACGACGCGGCAATCTCATAAGATAATTTAAAAAACTCCTGAGATTGCCACGCCAGCATAAATGCTGGCTCGCAATGACGGGACTTTTATGAACAACATAGCTGACAGAAAAATAATAAAACGATAATAAAATGAAAAAGAAACCGATAATAGGTGTTACACCTGATTTAGCTCAAAATTGTGAAAAATATACTTACGCTGCTTTTCCATGGTACGCCTTGCGAAGAAACTATACCGATGCTATTATTGCCGCCGGTGGTGTACCTCTATTATTACCTTATCAAACTGATACAATAAATCAGCTTATGGAACTTGTTGACGGTGTTGTAATTCCAGGCGGTGATGAGGACATACATCCTAAATTTTATGAGCCGGAATACGCCAAAGATGTAGTAATTTCTAATGAAGAACGTGATAATTTTGAGATATTAGTTTTAAAGAAAGCATTAGAGAGAGATATTCCGATTTTAGGAATATGCCGAGGTATGCAGCTATTAAACGTTATTTTTAAAGGCACGCTTATTAAACATATTCCTGATTATATTGAAACTGTAATTAATCATACACAACCTTCGCCTAAAAACATAGTTTCGCATGCAATTAATATAGAAGCAAATACTAAACTTGCTAAAATAGCTAATAATCAGCCACAAACTATGGTTAATTCAACTCATCACCAGGCTGCTAAACAACTTGGTAATGACCTTATCGTATCTGCAAAAGCAGAAGACGGTATAATTGAAGCCATTGAATCAACGAAACATAAATTTGTTATCGGCGTTCAATGGCATCCTGAATATCTTAACGATAATGGAGTAGATTTAGAATTATTTAAAGAACTCGTAAAAGTTAGTAAGTAAATATTAGTTTTCAACATAATTAGATGAACATATTACAAACGCTTTATTATATTCATATCCAAGCGGCCAACAACATACGGAATTTTTAGAGCGTTCACATACGAAAATAGAACCTCTACCATTGTCTCCCAGTTGATACTGACCATAAATTACAGGTCCACATTGTTCTTGCCAAGCAATTGAATATTTTACTCGATTATCTTGCACATCCCATTGTTGTAAACAGCCACCAATAATACAATTCATTTCAGCCGCAAATAGTTTAACCAATTTTTGTATTATCAAATCTTCTTGTTGTTCTACTTGTATATTATCACAATAAGCTATATGTGAGTTTAAATTATTAGCATAAGCTCGTGATGTTATAGAGACTATAATAGTAAATAATATAATAAAAATTTTCATATGATACCTTATTTATAAAATTTAAATTAATATATTTTAAGATACTTAATAAGAAACTAATAAGCAAATATTATTTATTGTACTATATTATCGTTTTAAATAAGATTTGTTTCAGACCTTGGATCTGCTATATTATCGTAAAAAACATTATTTATGACTGCTGATTATTCTTTTTTGAAAAGTTTTGCTGAGTATATCATTGATAAATTAGAGAAAGGTACAGAAGTTCAAATAATATTGCCTAATAATTTCTCATGCCTAGAATTAAAGAAAATTTTAACCGATAAATATAAAATTAAATTACCTATAATTATTCCTTTTAATTCTCTTATTTCAAAAAAAACCGATTCGGATTATATATCTAAAATAGAAGAACTTCTTATTATATCAAAAATAATTACAGAATATAAAGACTTACAATTTAATAAAAATGAATCATTAAAAGCTGCAGAAATTCTAAGAAAATTGTTTAATGATCTTATAATCAATAATATCGATATAAAATTAATTGAAGTCTATAACAATTCTAATTATTGGCAAAAGATTTATAAATTTCTAGAATATTGCTTTTTAAGATGGCAAGAAGAAATATCGTTTACTCAAAAACAAACCAAAGCAATCCATAAATTAAAGCTATTACAAGAAGAAATAATAAGGATAAAGAATAGGAATAAGCAAATAATACTCGCCGGAATGTTCAAGTCTAATATTTTTTTAAAAAGATTTGAAGAAGAATTAAAGAATTACATAATTCACTATAATCCAGCCTCCAAGCAGGTTAGCGATGGTATATCTTATTATGAACCTAATGACATTTATGAAGAGGCGGTAGCAATAGCTTATATATGTAGCCGTAATAAAGATAAACGAATAGCAATCGTTACGGATAATAATAAGCTTAAAAGAGTATATTGTAATTTTTTAGACAGATACGAAGATCTACTAGGTAATGACTTAAGGCTTACTAATATAGGTGAATTACTAACTTCCATTATTAAAATATTATGTAATAATTTTGATTTAAAACTCCTATTTTTATTACTTAAAAATCCTTTAATTAACTGCTCTGCCGTACAAAAGTTAGAGATGATACTATCTAATAAAAACCGCTTTATATCCTCACCGAAATATTTATTACAATTACAATTTGATAACGAGGATACAATAGAATATTGCCGTAACTTAATAGATATTTTATTTACCGATAACCTGCATAATATACTAGATATTCTGACCTTAACTAAAGAAATAGCTGAAAAACTTTTACCTACTATTTGGGAAAAAGAAGGAGGAGCAGAACTAGTTGAGTTTTTAACAAATTTAACTGCATATAGCAAATATATAAATTCAATGGATAAAAAGGATTTTCCTAAAATTTTTTCTTTTTTACTCTCTAATATCAAATATTATAAAAATACTGACTCTGCTAGTATTATTATAGGACGACCTGAAGATTTAGCATTATGTACATTCGACTTAATTATATTACCGCATTTTAATAGCGAAAACTGGACACCTACCGCTAAATCTCACCCATGGCTTAGCAAGAAAGCTTTGCAGATACTAAATATAGATTACGAGGAAATCGCCTCTACTCTATATTCAGATTACTTCAATTTATTTCTACAAAATAAACAAGTAATTATACTAAACGCTAAAAAATATGATGGTAAGTTGTCAGTGCCGAGTACTTTATTTTTGAAATTACAGGATGTCATTCCTGCGGAAGCAGGAATCCACCTAGACATGGATTCCCGCCGTTGCTGGAATGACATAAGGAAGGATGACATAGGGGACGAGTCCACAGCACATAGCCACTTTTTCCCAAGCATCTTATCAGTAACCGACATAGAAACATTAATAAGAAACCCATACGGGTTTTATGCTAAGAAAATCCTTGGACTACGTAAAAAAGATAATATATGGGAAGAGCCTAAAATATCGGATTTCGGTAATTTTATTCATAAAGTTTTAGAGGAGTATTCTAAAAATTACGACAAACAATTTATTAATTTAAATTTGCTTGATAAACAAGCTGCTTTAATAAATATCGGCAATCATATTTTATATGGCACTATTTTACCAAACTACACAAAAAAAACTTGGCAAATAAAACTCACGGCTTTCAGCAAAGCTTTTATTTTATTTGATATAGAACGCCGAAAAAACTGCAAAGAAATCTATTTTGAGACTAAAGGGGAATTACGGCTAAATATTGCAGGTCAAGATATAAAAATAATCGGTATAGCTGACCGAATTGAAATAAGTAAATCAAACCATATAACTATACTAGATTATAAAACCGGTACTATTCCGACTAAGAAAGAAATAGAGCTTGGACTCTCTCCGCAACTTATTATAGAAAGTTTGATGTTACTAGAAAACGGATTTACTACAGCGTCGTTCAGAAAGCTTGATACAAGCGAATTTTCTGACATTCGCCTTTGCTCACGTACTTTTGTACGCTCCGCAGGCTCAGTCGTCAATTCATCTTGTCTAAAGCTTTCTGAATCTAGCTGTATAAATAAAGAAGTCACTATAGCCTATGTGAAAATAACCAGTACCGAACCTTATATACAAACAACAGAAATAGCTTTAAGCATCGAGACTTTAAATAGACATAAAGCAGGACTCGTAAAATTACTTGAATATTACGTTACAAATAAGTCTTTTTCTTATGATTTGAATTTATCAAAATATAATGATTATTTGCATCTCTGTCATACCGTGGCTTGACCACGGTATCCAGGAAAACAACTTAAAATATCAATAATATTGATATTTTTAACTGGATCCCGTGAATAAATCACGGGATGACAGTGGTGAAACCGAGCCCTGTGCCTACGGTCGCATAGCTCATGACGACGCAATAGCACTTACAACCCCATCACTAACTTAAATCCTTTATTCTTCCCCATAATAATCTTACTATCCGTATTATAAATAATCGGATCATTAATTTTTTCATGACCGAATCTATTTGTTTTAAATACCGGAATATTTAAATTATCTGCAAAATTACGAAGCACTAACATTGTGGCGTCAAGATCTTTACCAAATGAACCAAATATTATAGCCTTAACATCCTCAAGTAGCCCAGCTTGCTTTAAGTGTAAAAGCTCACGATCTAATCTAAAAGGAGCTACATTCACATCTTCTAAAAAAAGAATTTTGCCTTTAGTCTTTATTTGCCAACTCGTTCCTATACTAGTTTGCACCATAGTTAAGTTACCGCCTGTTAGTTTACCGTTAACAAGATCACTTGATTTTGCTATATCGTTAAGCGGACTCAAATTATCTATAGTAACCTGCTTTACCTTACCTTTTAATATTTCAGCAAGCTTGGTAAAATTACTTTGTTCTTTATCAGGTTTTAATAAATCAGCTATATTACTGCCGTGAATAGTTTTCCATCCCCATTCTTGTGATAGAAAAAGATGTAAAGCCGTTATATCGCTATATCCTATAAAGAATTTCTCTTTATTTGGTTTTGGTAGCTTTAGTAAATCGGGAATTATTCTAGCAGAACCGTAACCGCCTCGTAAACTCCATACTACATTATCAGACTCATCAAATAATATATCCCGCAGGCAATTAAATCTTACTTCATCGCTACTTGCAAGAAAGGGTAGCTTACCTTTAGCAAAACATTTAGAAGGAATTTGTAAATTTAATCCATTAATATTTTTTAAATCCGATAAAGTTTTATTATCAGCACCTGTTGCCGGAGCAACAACAGTAATAGGAATATTTTTTAGGTTAGTAGCAGCAGAAAAAGCTGATATTGAAAAGAATAATATTATTAGTAAAGATAAGTTTTTAAGAATCATGAATATAATTGATAGGTATTTGAGAATCCTGTTATATGAATCAGTAAACCCTACTATGTCATGCCGTGACTTGACCACGGCATCTAGTCTTTATTTTATTTTTTCTAGATACCGTGGATAAACCACGGTATAACAGAGGAAAAAAATTATTCTAAATAAGAAGCACCACCGGTAATTTCTACTTCTTTGGCTTTTATTTCATCAATACTCAAATTATTATTTGCTAGCCAACCATCTGATAAATCAAAATCATCATTAAAAGAATAAATTATCTTGCCTGCATCCCTTTTAGTAATAAGACCTTTTTGTACATCATATACAAGCTTTAATACTATTTCTTTTTCTACCAGTTCAGCAATATCAGGGGTCACTTTTTTTAAAACCATATTTACAAACTCTTTATCAGATAGATCTTTTAGAATAGCCTTAACTTCAATTGTAGTACCATTATTAAGCGTTACTTTAGATTCTAGTAATTGTGATATAACCTCTATATCATCATCAGAATCTTCTTCTTCAAAACTAGCTCCCTGATCAGCAGTTGAAGCATTAGCACTGTTATACGCTTCTTCCTGCACCTCGCTTTGCATACTTGGTTCTATTTTACTATCAAAAGAGGCATATGGATTTGTTATACCATTTTCTATAAAAAACTTTTGTGTTGAAACACCGTTCCATATTGTAGGATATTTGATATTCAGTGCGTTATCTAAAAGAGCAGTACCCACACATCCGTCAACATTAATCGTTGTACCTTTAGTACGGTGCATAAATTCTACTACACCATCAGGATCTAACTTTGAGAAGTGATCTTTAAATTCAGCAGTTACATTATTTGCTTTAGTGCCACGTTCTGCTTCTGCTAAAGCCTTTTCTACTAATTCTTCTTGACTGATTTGTTGTGTCGGTACAGTAATATTATGCTTCTTAATATTAACATCAAGTGCATTTTTGGTACTAGCATTCAAGTTAGATACTAAACTATTATATTGAACCGGGTTACTTTTAGCTTCCTTTAAAGTTCTTACTACATCCTTAAATATTTGCACTATTTCTGAATGACTACTCGTAGTGCTTGTCATCCAATCCCATTTAAAATATTCAAACCCGCCGGTAGCATGATTTGGAACTTCAACATGTGCAGATTTATGGTCATATCTAATGCCAATTACATCAAGATCTTTTTTATATTTCTTTACTTGAGTATCGGTATCATTACGCTGTTTCTTAAAGTGTTGCTCTAATTTTTCATACTCTCCTCCTTAATTCATATTATTAATTAGTTTCCATATCATACTTATATATTACTATATGTCAAAACAAAACACTAATGGAAAATTAACTTTTCACTATATCACAAGCATGTAAGTCACGCTTAAAGTACAAGTTACTATTCTTATTTAAGATTACCCTATAAATTTGAATATTTTCAAGTACCCGTTGGACATAATCTCTAGTTTGAGAGTATGGTATTAATTCAATCCAGTCAATAATTTTTCTTGTATCTTTGATATCCCTTGGATCCCCGAATCTATCAATCCATTTTACTACCTTATGACTTCCGGCATTATAAGAAGCGATAGATAGAATATAAGAACCTCTATGATCATCTAATAGTTTTTTGAAATGATGCGAACCAAGCTTAATATTATATACCGGATTTCTAGTTAAATCCGCTACATCACATTTCATATTGATAGATTTTGCGGTATCACAAGCAGTACCCTTAATAAGTTGCATTAGCCCCATAGCATTTGCATAACTCACTGCCTTGTGATCAAACACCGATTCCTGCCTAATTATTCCGTAAGTTAAAGAGGATGAAATCGGTAAACCTGCTAAATTATAAGGAGCCGGGAAAGCACAATCCGGAATAAAAGCATTATTTTGAGCAGCAATTTTTGCTACATCAACCATATAATGGGTATTATTACATCCCTTAATAATATTCACGATTATTTGAATCTCAGCAGGATTTTTAGTATTTTTAATTGCTTCTTTGGAATATATCATAGCTAAGTGGCTTTTATTATATTTAACCAATAACCTTATTGCTTTGATAATCTCTTTATTTTCTATAGTTTTCCTTTCTTCAGAAGTTATCACGGGAACAGGCGGCAAAACTAACTTCGTCCTATTTAACTCAATATTTGCTACCTGTCCATAAAAGGTAAAAGAATATTTGGCTGCCTGTTCATAAAATTTCTTAGCAGTTTGTTTATCACCTTTTGCTTCATAGGTGCGACCAAGCCAATAAAATCCACGTGCCAAACTAATGGGGGTCTTAACAACTTTGATAAACTTATTAAAATGTAATAATGCTTGATCCGGCTTTTTTAAAAAGCTTAAGGAAAGCCAGCCCGCAAGCCACTCCTGCTCCCTTATAGTTTCAGGGCATGTAGCAAACGGCATGCTAGCCATTCTATAACTATTTGCAAAATCCTTATAATCTATAAATTCACGAGCATAATAAGATTGAATGCGACACCATTTTCCAAAATGTTTACGGTTATTTTTAGCCTTCTTAAATAAAGCAATATCTCCACTTGTCAGTCTTTGCGTTTTTTTAGAATCTAAATAACGATATAACAAGCCGGAAGTATAGTACTTTTCAGGAATGCTTCTAAAAAGCTTTTCAGCATTTTGTGATTTATTAATAATTGCAATTTGTGCTTTGAAAGAATTACGATAGCCTTGATCAACATATTTTAGGGATTGCTCGGCAGACCTAATATCATTTTTCCATAAATGTTCTTCTATTCGCTCTAAATGATCATTTGCAGTTAAATATTTATGCCACTTATTGTAATATGTATTTTCTTCTTCAGGAGTGAAATTGGCATATACCCAAGACTCTTTAATAATAGGTAGTAATATCTTCTGATCTTTAATTAAACTACTTGCAGCTGCCGCATAAAATTTATAACCTTTGCCGGTAAGAGGAGGATGTTTACTAAACCAATCAAAAATTACTTTTTTATTTGTATTATTATTTAGATATTCTCCCGCTCTTTCTTCAAGCAGCTTATTTTGAGGCCAATTCGGGTTATTGCGTAAAAATCTTATTACATGTTCAAAACTATTATCTGAATATTTATTATCTAAATATTTCTGAGAAAGTACAATTTTTGTTAAGGCTTTATTATTTACCTCGCAGGCTAAATCTTCAGCCTGAGACCAGTTTTTTTGATCGATATAGGTAAAAACTTGCTTAACATTATCTACAGAATCAGAATTTACCGCAGTTGTCATCCCGTGGCTTGACCACGGGAGCCAGTTCAAAGCTAATAAAAATATAGAAGTTAATAATTTTATTGTGATTTTCATAAGTTTTATGATTTGTTGCGTAGTGTTTATGTAATTCCCGCATAGCATTGCCCGCGTGGATACTGATGTCATTCCTGCGAAAGCAGGAATCCAGTACTTTTATGTCATCCCGCGACTTGATCGCGGGATCCAGTTAAAAATACTAATAATTATTAGTATTTTTATTGTTTTTTGGATACCGTGGTCAAGCCACGGTATGACACCGAACGGATTTTCCCATCCACGCAACAATACCCACTCGCAATGACGTTTTTAGAACTCTTAAACACCCGTAGAACCAAAGCCACCGCTACCACGCATCGTTTCCGTAAGGCTACTACTTTCTTCCCATAATATGCGTTCGTACTTAGAAATTATCATCTGAGCAATTCGCATCCCTTTTTCTATAACGAAATCTTCTTTACCGAGATTAATAAGAATCACCTTTATTTCGCCTCGATAATCTGCATCAATAGTACCTGGTGAATTAGCAACCGTAATACCGTGTTTAACGGCAAGACCCGAACGAGGTCTTATCTGTGCTTCAAATGAGTCAGGTAATGCTATAGCGATGCCGGTTGGAATTAGCTGTATTTCACCTGCTTTTATTGTTATAGGTTGCTCATTTGCGGCTATTAAATCCATCCCCGCACTATGCTCTGTAGCATATTCCGGCAAACTACCTGAAAAATTTTCTAATTTCTTAATTTTAACTTGCGTTATAGTCATACTACCTTATATCAAATTTATCGTTAACAATTTTATTTTCTACTGCATCAATTAAAGAATTAGCAAGATTATCGGTTAATATCTTACTTCCCATGCCAAGTTTCTTTTTAAGCCAAGGCTGTTTAGCACACAGATATTGAAACTTAATATTATCGCCGAATTTTTCTTTCATTACGCTATACATATCACCTATGCCATCAATTAAACCGTAATCAAGAGCCGTTTGCCCTGCCCAAAATTCGCCGTTAAATAAAATCTCGTCTTGTTGTGTTAGCTTCCCTACTCTTCTTGTTTTTACATATTCTACAAAATGCTCGTAAACCTGCTTTTGCAAATCTTTGATAATTTTAAGGTCCTCTTTATTAATAGGTTTAAAAGGATCTAAAATTGCTTTATTTTTTCCTTCCGTATAAACTCTACGCTCTATTCCAAGTTTATTAATCGCTTCATGGAATCCGAATCCGCTTGATACTACTCCTATACTACCTATAACCGAACTATAAGAAGCATATATCCAGTCACCGCTGCAAGCAAGCCAATATCCGCCTGAAGCCGCCATATCTTCAATAAAACTATAAATTTTTATTTTATTTTCTTTAGCAAGGACACGAATACGTTTCGCAATAAGTTCAGATTGTACCGGAGAACCGCCAGGAGAATTAATAATTAAACATAATGCTTTTAATTTCTTTATTTTAAAAGCTTTTTCTATTAGTTCATTTAATGATTCTAAAGTAAGTCCCGATTGCATAGTACTTACTTTACCGATAACACCGCTAAGGCGTAAAACGGCAATCACTTCTTTAGAATCACCAAAAACCGAAGCAAATAACTGATCTAATTTACTTATCTGCCGTTTGGTTATTATCTGATCAAATTCTGCATTCGCCATAGTTGATTTATTTACTTCATTCATTGATTTTTCTCATTTTTAATTTAATATACTCGCTGAATTTGAAAAATTGGCTTCGTCGCTTTGTAATTCCTCCGGTCCTCACGTATTAAGTATACGCAGCTCGCCTCGGCTTACAGCCTCCTTGCTCTTTTCCAAATTGAGCTTCGTCTATTTATTTGGAGTTACTATAGCATCTTTTTTTACAGGCGGCAAAGGCTTAGCCGGTTTATTCAGAGATTGCTCGTTATAACTATTTTTAGGTTCAGGATAATTTCCAGGAATGGCAGATAAAATAGTATCTCTAACTTTTTCGTCATACCAATTTGTATTGCCGACAAAGCTAGTTATTATTTTGCCGTTTGGGTCTATTAATATACTAGTCGGTAAGCTAACAACCCCTAAGGCTTTAAATAATTCATTTCTATAATCATGATAAATCGGCAAATATCTTATTTGATAGCTCTTAAAATATTCTTTAACAACTTTTATGTCTTGATAATCTTCTGAAATCGGAATTACTGAAAAAGGTAATTTCCTAAAATCTTTTTGCAACATATCAAGGTCAGGCATTTCTTTGACACAAGGAGCACTCCAAGTAGCCCAAAACACTAACAATATAGTCTTTCCTTCAAACTGATCAAGAGAATATTGATTTTTTTCTTCATCAAAAAAAATTATATTATCAGGAACGCTTGAGCCTCTTAAAAATTCTAATTTATCCTTAGGCTTCTCATAGAGCTTAGCATGAATTTTAGGAATAAAAATTATTATAGATAATAAAAACACTATAATATATATAAGATATTTATTATAATTTCTTAAGGTCATATAATAATTTATAGTAATGAAAATATTTTATTTATTCGTATTAGCACTTACATTATGTAGTTGTGGTATAAAAAAACCTTTAGAAGCACCCGAAAAAGAGGCAAAACGTCATTGCGAGGAGTTGCATTAGCAACGACGCGGCAATCTCGTCAAGTATCCTGAGATTGCCACGCTCCCTACGGTCGCTCGCAATGACGTACTGCATCAATACCTCTTCAGTGTCGTACCTTGTAATACTAAATCAAAACAATAAGACGGCATATTTTCTTGCGGTTCGATTAATATCGGATTTACTTCACCGCACTCATTATCACACATATTTTTATCAGATAAGTCTAAGCGTGTTTCAAGAGTAGTAAGACTGGGATGCTCTATTCTTATGTTTGCACTTCTCAAATAACGAGAAGATTTATAAGGCAACATGCTAATAAAGTAATATTCTCCTTTATTATTAGTAGTAGCAATACCGGAACCGGTAAAGCTTGAATCGCTTTTACTTGTAAATCTTCTTTTATCAACTCTAGTTTTTAAAGGTTCATAAGGGTATTTACCTCCGCTTCCTACTTGCCATAAATAAACTTTAGCATCTGCAACCGGCACACAATTTTGATCTAATATTTTTCCTTTAATTAATATCCTTTCACCGTAAAATTTTGATAATCTTCCTGTTTTACGTAATAAATTATTAGTAGTCTCAAAAACTTTCGGTTCATAATCATTAAATATATTTCTAGTAATTTTACAACGATTAAGCTTATTAGGGTAAGTTTTAGAAGCAGCAAATATGTTTAATGTCCATAAACATAAAAAACAAAATATAAATTTTTTCACTTTTCACCACTATATTTATAAAATTCTGCATTTAAACTTAAATCAATTATTGATATTAATCAAATTATTTTTATTCTCATTTGATTATTAAGTAATTGATTGTTATAGTAATACGTGAGCAAAGGCGAGTCCTGCAAAATTTGCTTGTATTGAGCTTTCTGAAATAGCTGTAGCGAATTTTTCAAATTAAACGAGTATATATGCAAAAATTTTTATCTTTAATAATTGTAATCCTAATACTTTACAATATAGTAAAGTTAAAAATATCTCCCGACAACAATAATCCTACAACTATAGAGCAAACGGCTTCAAATAATTCATCTACCGATGAAAACCAAACTAGTATAAATAATGAACTTCCTATTTCATTAAACGGTAATTTATTTGAACGTACGGTTTCAAAAATAGTAATAAATGCTCTTAAAACCGAAGAAGGGAAAGCATTTTTTGAAAATATTTTACAACCGTTAAATGGACCTATTAATCCTAATGATTACACTATTGAAGTACGTAAGGATTTAGTAAAAACACTGTTTAAAATTAATACGCTCGGTAGCGGTAATATCGGCCCCGCTTCTTGCGGACATGTAGTTACCGTATTTTATCAAATATCAGATATGAACAATACTTTAATATCTGAAGATACTAAAACTTTTACTTTAGGCTCTGCTCCTGTAATGCTTGGCTTAGATAATGTAATAATCGGTATGATGGTAGGAGAAGCACGAGAAGCTATTATTCCTGCAAAATATGCCGTTAATAATAGTAAAAATATTATCTTCGATGATGCTTATAATTATAAAGTTAATGTAATTTTAAAATCCATATTACCGCAAAATTTTGTCAAAAATAATGAAGTAAAAAT
This sequence comes from Rickettsia sp. MAE-05, assembly GCF_057319745.1. Lineage (NCBI taxonomy): Bacteria > Pseudomonadati > Pseudomonadota > Alphaproteobacteria > Rickettsiales > Rickettsiaceae > Rickettsia > Rickettsia sp. MAE-05. The sequence continues at coordinate 39,840 of NZ_JBLTIO010000003.1, read as the reverse complement.
TTATGACGATGAGATAGCTTATCGTGTTCCTTTATTATGTGGTGAAAAAGTAAGCTTTAATGCTAAAATTACTCGTTTATCAAACGGTAAAATACTATATGATTCTAAAGCAAAAGGACAACAAATAGATATGAAAATCGGCGATATTACATATCCTTTAATTTTTTCTTACGCCTTACAAGGTAAAGTAACGGTTGGAACACGCAGTGTTATTGCCGAAAGCAAAACTTTTAAAGCCTTAGGTTCTAATATAAATAAAATTATTTCTCATGAATCATTACCGATAAATGAATATCTTTTACTTGAACTTAATGATTTTAAACAAAATTAAATAAATATGAAACAAACTAAAATATCGGATAATAAAAAACAAAAAAATTATATTTTATTATCTATCCTTGTCATAATGATAATAATTGTATATCTTATAGCATTAATAAAAATTGCAGGATAAATTTTGTAATTATTAAAAATTTAAAACTCAAATTAAATGAGTATATAAGAATCTTACTTTAAACTTTAATTAAGCTAGGAGTTTAGTATGGAAATTATTAAAAAAAACAAAAATATTATTGTACTAGTAGGTTTGATATTTTTAGCAGTAATTATTTATATCTCTACAAATAAGAGCTCCGATAATAAAACAAATGATAATATATTAGAAGTAAAGATAACTATAAAAGATCATAAATTTGTTCCGAATATAGTTGAAGTACCGAAATCTACTAAGATAAGGTTAATTGTTCATAATGAAGATGATACAGTAGAAGAGTTTGAAAGTCATGATTTACATCGTGAAAAAATAGTTATGCCGAATGAGTCAATAAATATTATACTTGCACCGCTTAAACCCGGAAAATATGAAATTTTTGGGGATTTTCATCAAGATACGGCTCAGGGTATTATAATTGTTAATGATTAGATAAAAAATATGTTTAAAATTGCTTTAGTAGTGTTTCGTGAATGTTTAGAAATATCCTTATTACTTGGTGTAATACTCGCCGTAACAAAACAAATAGAAAAATCTCGTCTTTATATTATTGCCGGAGTAATGCTTGGAGTAGTATTTGCTTCAATTTTTGCATTTTTTACCCGTAAATTATCTTTATCTTTTGGCGGAATAGGCGACGAGCTATTCGATTCCGGAATTATGATACTAATAACAATTCTGATTAGCTGGACAATAATATGGATGCAAGGTTACGGTATAAAAGTAAAGCAACATATAAACGACTTATCAGTAAAAATTCATGAGGGTAACGCCAGTTATTTCATGTTGGTTTTTTTAGTTGCCACTACCATATTACGAGAAGGTGCAGAAATTATTATTTTAGTATATAGCATATCTTCAGTTGAAACAATATCAAGCAGTATTTACTTGCAAGGAGTGATAATAGGTGCTACAAGTGGCTTCTTACTTGGTTTAGTAATATATTTCGGTTTAATCAAGATTGCTAATCAAAAATATATTTTTAAAATCTCTACTGTATTATTAATGCTAATAGCAGGAGGATTTGCAGCAAGTGCTGCAGGTATTTTAACCTCTTCCGGTCTAGTTATGTTTTTATCCGATCAACTTTGGGATAGTTCATGGTTAGTGGCAGATAGAAGTATGATAGGTAAAATCTTACATATTGTTACCGGTTATATTGCAAGACCTAACGGGCTACAAGTACTTGCCTATTTTACTACTATATTACTGATAAATATTTTCATACAAATAAAATTAAGATATTCCAAAAATAACTTAATATCAGTACAAAAAAATGAATCAAATTAATTTTATCAAAGAGAACAATTAAATTAAATATGTTAAAACTTTTATCAGAAATTGGTCCGGTAATAGCATTTTTTGCAGGCTTTTTTTATGGAGGCGGTATACAAAACGCTACTCTTTATATGCTTATTACCTCTGTTATTTGTATTACCCTTTGTTATGTTATTGATAAGAAAGTATCCAAGCTTTCTATTATTTCTACAACTGTTTTATTAGTTTCGGGAAGCATTACTTTAATTAGCGGCGATTCAATGTATATAAAAATCAAACCTACTATATTATATGTTATTTTTGGAATAATATTTCTCATGAGCGGTATAAGAAAAAATCCTTTTATCAAATATGCTTTAGAAAGTATAGTACGTCTTAAAGAAGAAAGCTGGATAATTTTAAGCTATAGAACAGCGGCTTTTTTCTTTTTTATGGCTGTAGTTAATGAAATAGTTTGGCGTAATTTCTCAGATGAAGCATGGGTAAAATTTAAAGTATTCGGTGTAATACCTATTACTTTTATATTTATTTTACTGCAATTACCTCTTTTATTAAAGAATAAATTACCGGATAGTAAGATATAATACCTTACTATTTTTACTCTATATCATTACCGCGTGGCATTATTGCGTAGACCTGCTTTTTGTCATTGCGAGAAGAATTACGTAGTAATTCGACGAAGCAATCCAGTTAAAAATTCTGATTTACAGAATTTTTTTATTATTTTTTCTGGATTGCAGCAAAGCTTCGCTCCTCGCAATGACGATTAGATATCCACGCGGGCAATGACGACTCGGTATGACGCAACAAGGTCCGGTACTATAGGGAATGACATAAACAAACAGTTAATTCTTAAACAAATATAATCTTTTTAAAAATCGTAGGGTACTATTATTATGATGTTACGAGTTCTAATTTTTATAGCTCTTTCTTTTAGTCTATCTGCTTGTTTACCTGCTATTTTTACCGCAGCAACCACTACTGGTATTGTTGCTTCAAAAGATCAACCAATGTCTGAAACATTAAATGATTCAAGGATTTCTGCAGGTATTAAAGCTGATTTAGTAAAAAATAATTTTAGAGATTTAGGAGCTAAAATAAAGGTTGAAGTATCACAAGGAAGAGTATTATTAACAGGAAATATTCAAAAAGAATCTGATGCGTTAAAAGCCGTAGAAATTGCTTGGAATCAAAAAGGCGTAAAAGAAGTTATTAATGAGTTGAAAGTAAATAAAAATAGTAATCATTTTGACTTAGCCCAATATACTAAAGATAGTATGATAACCACGCAAATTAAAGCTAAAAACTTAGTCAGAAAAGACATTAAATTTGCTAATTATACTATTTTAACTATAGATAATATTGTTTATTTATTTGGAGTTGCAAGATCAGAAGAAGAGCTAGAAAAGCTTGCTTCTATTGCATCAAAAATAAAAGGTGTTGAAAAAGTTGTGTGTTACGCTAAAATAATGGATAATTTTAATAAGCATGATGATGATACGACACCATAAACTTATTGTATTAATTTTTTTATTGATTTTTTGTCTAAGTGGTTGTAATACCTCAAAAAGATTACCTTATTCTCATAAATATTCTTACAAAGAATTATCAAAAGATGATCCTCATAATCTAACTTATAAAGGACATTATAAAGTTGGAAAAAATTATAAAATAAAAGGAAAGACTTACAAACCTCACAGTCCTAAATCTTTTACCGAAACAGGTTATGCTTCATGGTACGGGGGACGTAAAGACGGTTTTCACGGTAAAAAAACAGCTAACGGTGATAGATTTAATAGAAATTTATTAACTGCCGCACATAAAACTCTTCCGCTTCCTTGCTTAGTTAAAGTTACCAACAAAGCCAATAATAAATCAGTAATTTTAATGGTTAATGATAGAGGTCCTTTTAAGAAAAATCGTATAATAGATGTTTCTCAAAAAGCAGCCGAAATTTTAGCATTTAAAAATCAAGGTATAACTAAAGTAAAAATAGAATATTTACCTAATGAAACTGAGAAATTTCTAAAAAATATTAATCTAAAAAAACCACAAAGTAAAACTTTAGCTAAAAACTCTAAAAAATCTTCATCTACTAAAGTTACAAGAAACGCTAAATGTAGTGTTAATTGTCATATAAAACTTGTAAATCTAAAATATAAGCTGGCAGTGAATCCTTAAAATAACTCATCATTACGAGCGACTGAAAGTGTTGTTGCATGGTCCGTTTTATGTCATTCCTGAGAAAGCAGGACTCCAAAAAAAATTATCAATACAGCAAATTTTTGAAATTAAAAGCTCGATTTATCTTGCTTTATGATGGATTTCTGCTTTCGCAGGAATGACATCAAGCCGTTTTTTGAGCCATGCAACAATACTGGCTTGACCATGGGATCTTGTGCCACAAATTGTATCCTAAGATCCCACGATCAAGTTAGCTAGGATGACATATACAAGAACTGGATTCCCCGCCACAGCTGTCCGAAGTTGAAAAATAAGTAGAGTAGTGATAAAATAATTTCTATTTTTAGTAGGAGTTATATATGGTAGTAAGATATTCAGAATTGTTATCAAAAATACCGGACAGTTTATTTGAGTCAGTTGGAGCAGAATATGGTCGTGCCTCCGTATTGCAGTTTAGAGTAAATAGTCTATAATCCTCAAACAGTAATAAGAGAGAATTATAGTTAAGGAGTTATGGCAAAAATAGATGTTAAGTGTAGATATTGTAACAACACAGAAGAAGTAATAAAGTCAGGATATTCAATTTCAAAACAACAGAGATATCAATGCAAGCGGTGTAATCGATATTTTCAATTGGAGTATATTAATAATGCATCTAAGCCTGGAGTTAAGGAGCAAATAGTAGAAATGTCAATCAACGGCTCTGGAGTTAGAGATACAGTAAGAGTATTAAAAGTGGGTATCAATACAGTTATCCGTGTTTTAAAAAAATCTAGTATTAAAAACAATAAATCATTCTATCAGTACAACAGAAGTAATTATTGCTCCTGAGATAGATGAACAATGGTCTTATGTACAGAATAAATCCAGACAACGATGGCTTTGGTATGCCTTGGATAAGATTTCGTTAAAAGTAGTTGCTTATACGTTTGGTACAAGATGTGATAGCACATTAGAATCATTACTGAAAAAACTAGAGAATTTCAAGGTGACTTTTTACTATACAGATGGATGGGGGAGTTATGCTAGGTTATTAGACCCTAAAAAGCATATTATCAGTAAAAAATACACTCAACGGATAGAACGAAGTAACTTGAACCTTAGAACGAGATGCAAGAGGCTTGCACGTAAGACAATCTGCTTTTCCAAGTCATTGGATATTCATGATAAGGTTATTGGTACTCTTATTGAACGTATAGCTTTTTAATAGGCGTAACTGCAATATGGAGGCATGACCAATTATTTGATTCTACTTTGGTAACGCTGTCGAGTAAATTGTTAAAATGCGGTTTTAAGACCTCAACAGGAAGTAAGCATCAGATAAAATTTAGTGTAGGATTTGACTCTCTACCGTCTAGCGTACGTTTTGGTGATAAAGCTAGTGATAATAGTGAGGATGTAGCCCTTAAAGCCGCTATAGAAGAGGCAAGTTTATCAAAGGAAGATATAGTTGTATTTGATAGAGGGATAAGCGCACGTAAAACATTTCAAGAGTTTAAGCAAGCAGGGATAAAGTTTGTTACCCGTTTAAATGATAAGGTTAATTACAAGATAATAAAGTCTAATGAGCAAGAGGCGGAAGCAGGTTTAGAAGCAGATAGAGATTTGGATATATTAGGAGATTATATAGTAAATCTACGAAGCAGAGATATACATTGGATTAAAGAAGAATTTCGATTAATTAAAACAAAACACCGGATTAATGGGAAAGAGTTTGTATTTTTAACGAATCTAACAGAACTAAGTGCTGTTGAGATAACAGATATTTATAAGATGAGATGGGATATAGAAGTATTTTTTAAGTTTATCAAACAACACCTAAATGCTAAGCATTTTCTTCTAGAGATATAAATGGTATTAAGGTAGTGTTTTATATAATATTAATAGCGGCTTTACTTATTCTAACTTTTAAAAAGCTAAATAATATTGATAGTTTCAAGTTAGCTAGAAAAAGATTTGTTGAACAACTACGAAGAGCTATTACTTATGATATTATACTTTTATACCAGCACGACCCATCCAAGTTCAAGAATTCCTTTGTTTTCTAGGCTTCCTCGAACTTCGGACAGTTGTGATTCCCCGCGGGAATGACATAAAACGCTCCACGCAAGCAATGCCTCTCGCAATGACGATACATATCAACTACGTATATTCTTTTTCTTTATTATTTTTGATTTAGCTTTTGTAGTAGATTTATTATTAGAGGCAAGTTTGATTGAAGGTTTAGGGACTATAGGCTTAATATTAAAATGCTGATCTAGTAGCCCCATCATTTTTTGATCACGAGATGCAGCACTTTTGCCTCCTGTAACAACGGCAATCAATGATTTACCATTCCTAGAAGCAGTAGTTACTAAATTATAACCTGCCGGTGTATGAAAACCTGTTTTCATACCTTCTGCACCTTGATAATTTTTAGTAACCCTATTATGTCCGTTTACTATGTTTCCACGAAATACAAAACTGGTTTTAGCAAATAACGGATAATATTTAGGATAATCTCTTTTTAAGGCCATAGCAAGTTTAGCCATATCTCTTGCGGTAGTTTGCTGCAATGGATCGTGCCAGCCTGAGGCGTTTTTAAAATAGGTATTCTTCATACCGAGCTGTTTAGCTTTAACATTCATTAAATGAGCAAAAGCTTTTTCTGAACCTTTCATGCCCTCAGCAACCGTTACAGCAGCATCATTAGCGGATTTTATGATTAATCCATTAATTGCTTCTCGAACGGTTATAGTTTCCCCTGCTTTTAAACCCAGTTTACAAGGCGGCATTTTTGAAGCTTTTGTTGATACAAGTAATTTTTTATCTAAAGGCAATTTACCGGCTTCAATTGCTTCAAACATTAAGTATAGAGTCATTAGCTTAGTTAAAGAAGCGGGATAAATCCGAATTTGTGAATTATGGGCCTGCAATACTTTGCCGCTTTTTGCATCAATTACTAAACTAGTTTGAACAGGAGGTTTGGGAGTATTTTTTACAGCTTTCTTCGCTTCGCTTATGGGAGCAAAGAAAAATGTTGCAATAAAAATATAAGGTAATAAAAATTTACTAAACATTTTAAATAAATAAAATATTATTCAAATTAAATCAAGTGGGATTTTTCATCATTGCTCAATAAGTATAGATTTCGTCATTGCGAGGAGCGAAGCATTGTTGCAATCTTATGAAATAATAACAAACTCCTGAGATTGCTTCGTCAATTTACTATTGTAAATTTCCTCGCAATGACGTTAAAAACAAAACTTACTACACCTTAACCTTCTTATTAAGATACATTAATATAAACAAAGCAGGCAAGGCTAAAATTATAGTAAAGATGAAAAAACCATCCCAACCCATCATATTTACAAGTTTTCCGGCATAAATAGTGACAGTATTGTTACATAAACTACTAGCACTACTAAGTAAAGCATATTGTGTTGCAGAATATTTTTTATTACATAAATTGCCTATATATCCGACTAAAGCAGTAGCCCCCATAGCAGCAGCAAAATTCTCTATAGTAATAGCAATTAATAAAGCTTCAAAAGAAGGAGGTTGGTGATTAAGCCAAATAAATGCAAAATGCGTTAGGCTTTGAGCAATACCGGTAATAATCAAACCTTTAAAATTCCCTACCCTATACATTACAATACCACCGGCAAAGCCTCCGACTAAGGTCGCAATCAACCCGTAAAGTTTAGCTATTATTGCTATTTCGCCTTTTGTATAACCAAGCTCTATATAAAACGGTGAAGCAACCGCTCCAAGCATAGCATCGCCTAATTTAAAAAATATTACCGCAAGTAAAATAGTTACGGCAAATTCTCTTTTGAAAAAATCCTTGAAAGGATTAATTACTGTAGAAATCCATGAAGTAATAGAAGTAATATTAATTTTTTCTCTTACTAATTCTTTTTCTTTTACGGTTATTATAAATATCGTTGCAACAGCAAATATTATAGCTATAACAAAGAAAGTTAGTTGCCAATTATTTCCGGTTATTTCTGCAAGATACAAAGCACCTGCCCCTGTAATAAGCATACCGATTCGATAACCGAATACGGCAGTTGCACTAGCAATAGTTTGAGTTTCCTGATCAAACTTATCTATACGCAACGCATCAACAGCAATATCGAACGTGCTGGATAAAAAGCCTAATACTATAGTCAAAAAATATAAAGAAGTTAAAGAAACTTCAGGATTTTCCTTGCTCATAGCAATTAGCACTAAAACCATTAAAGAGCTACATAATATAAGCCAGCTTTTTCGATGTCCCCACCTACTTAAAAAAGGTATTTTAAAATTATCGACTAACGGTGACCAAAATACTTTTAACGAATATGATAATCTTGCAGCCGCAAAAGTAGTAATAACGGCGATATCTATACCGGATTCTTTTAACCATACCGAAAGAGTAGAAAAAATTATAACCAGCGGCATACCGCTAACTATTCCTAAAATAAATATTTCAAATAATCGATAGTCTTTAAAAATCTTGGCAATGAGCATTGAGGTGTTCCTTGATAGAAAAGCGTCATTGTGCGGTTTGCATTTTTTTGTCATTGCGAGGAAGGACATAGTCCCGACGTGGCAATCTTGTCAAGCATCCTGAGATTGCTTCGTCAATTACTTCGTAATTTCCTCGCAATGACGATTTAAGCCACACAATAATAGTTAATAAAAATTAAGAAATATAAACTATTTATTTTATAAATCAACCGTTCTCCCTTAACTCCTTATTATACAACCTATAATATTCATCTTTATTCTTAAGCAATTGAGTGTGAGTACCCTGCTCACAAATCTCACCGTTTTTCATGACGATAATATTATCAAGGTCGGTAATACTACTTAAACGATGCGTAATAATTAAAGTGGTTTTTCCTTGGCGTAATTTCTTTAAAGATTCTAGAATTTTCTGTTCGGAAGCTTGGTCTAAGCTACTTGTTGCTTCATCCCAAATTAAAATAGGTACGTCTTTTAAGAAAGCTCTAGCAATAGCTAAACGCTGACGCTGACCGCCTGAAAGAGTTGTCCCCTGCACTCCTATTTGTGTGTCGTAACCGTTCGGCAGATGTATAATAAACTCATGAGCATCTGCATATTTCGCTGCTTCAATTATTTCTTCTCTTGTAGCGTTTTCCTGACCGTATGCTATATTTTCGGCAACGCTTGTATCAAATAAATGAGTATCTTGAGTAACTAAGGAAATCTGACCTCTAAGCATCGTCAGCTTAATATCTTTAATATCATGATTATTAATTAAAATTCTTCCTTCATTTGGATCATAAAAACGCACTAATAAATTACTAAGGGACGTCTTACCGCTACCTGAACGCCCAACAAACGCAATCATTTTATGAGGCTCTAGCTTTAAATCTATGTATTTTATAGCTACTTTACTTTCAAAACTTAAAGATAGTTTTTCAAAAGTAATTTGTGGATTATATAAATCTACTTCTTTAGCATCTTCATGATCTTTAATAAGAGGTTCGGTATCCAAAATACTAAATACCCTCTTAGCTGCGGCTATTCCTTCCTGCAAATTAATATTTAACGATACCAAACTTTTAAACGGTCTATAAGCTGCAGCAAAAGCAGCTAAAAAAGCAAATAATGCACCGGGTGTTGTTTTACCCTCAAGAACTAGATTACCTCCGTACCAGACCATCCCTCCGACTGCAAGACCGCTTAAACCCTCCATAATCGGTGAAACCATCGCATCTAGCTTAGATGTTTTTTTGTAGAACTCTAAAATATTATTAATAATCAACGACGCTCTATTACTTTCTATTTTTTCGCCTACAAAAGATTTAATAATCTTAATTGACTGAAATGTTTCATCAAGCCTAGAAGTATAATGTCCAAGCTCCTCTTGTGATTGTGAAAATATTTTTCTTATCTTTCTACCCATCCTTTGCACCGGATAAACAGCCAAAGGGAACACAAGAAAAACTACGCAAGATAATAGCGGTTCTAAATGAAACATAGTTATTATTAAACATACTACAGTTAGGAAATGTTTAGCACATCCGACAAGTAAATTAGAAACAGCCCCACGCATCAAAGAAATATCATTAGTAAAACGAGATATTAAACGTCCTGAAGATTGGTTTTGAATAAAAGAAATATCGGCAAGTAACAAATGCTCATACATTTTTATCTGCAAATCATTTAGTACCCTCTGCCCAACAAATTTTATTAGATAATTCTGATAATACTCTGAAATTCCTTTTATAAAAAAAGTTACAGTAAGCACTATAGGCATTATTATAAGCATTTTCTTATCATGCGTTAAAAAAATCTTATCAATAATAGGTCTAACCGCATGTACAATCACTGCCGTACAAAGTGCTGCAATAACCATGCAAAATATCGAAAAATATATTTTATTTGCGTAAGGTTTCACATGATCTTTTATCAGCCTTTTTATAACATCTGTGGCTGTATAACTATCATTTAAATTATTATTACTCATTCTCGTTAAAAATATTAAATTGATGATGTGATTGATTAGGTATCGGCATTTTCAAATGCTCAAAAGCGGCAATCGTGATTACCCTACCTCTAGGAGTTCTTTGTAATAAACCTATCTGTATAAGATAAGGCTCTATGGTTTCTTCAAGTGCGTCACGCTGTTCAGAAAGGGCTGCTGCAATCGTTTCAATTCCGACAGGACCGCCGTTATAATTATCCGCTATGAATTTCAAATAACGATAATCATTACTATCAAGTCCTATGCGATCAACTTCCAAACGATTTAACCCAAAATCAGAAATTTCTTTATCTACTCTTGATTTACCGTCAACTGCTGCAAAATCTCTTATACGACGAAGCAATCTTAATGCAATTCTTGGCGTTCCTCTACTTCTTTTTGCTATCTCTTCCGAACCTGAATCGGTCAAATCAATATCAAATAATTTACTCGCTCTATTTAGAACTTTCTTCAATTCTTCAGTATTATAAAAATTAAGCCGCATAGGAATACCGAACCTATCACGCAAAGGATTACTAAGCAGCCCAAGGCGTGTAGTAGCCCCGATTAAGGTAAATTTCGGCAAGGTTATTTTCACTGACCTTGCGGCAGGTCCTTCACCGATAATTATATCAAGCTCAAAATCCTCCATAGCAGGATATAAAACCTCTTCAACCGCAGTATTTAAGCGGTGGATTTCATCAATAAATAATACGTCGTTCTTTTCAAGATTGGTAAGAATAGCAGCAAGATCAGCTGCTTTAAGTATAGCAGGACCGGAGGTGGATTTGAAATTACCGCCGATTTCATTAGAGATAATCTTAGCAAGCGTAGTCTTACCAAGACCGGGCGGACCGTAAAATAAAGTATGGTCAAGATGCTCATTTCGAGATTTTGCAGCTTTAATAAATACAGAGAGATTTTCTTTAATCTGCTGTTGACCGACAAATTCTTGCAAATATGACGGTCTTATCGGCAATTCTTGATCATTTTCACTTTTTTCAGGCGATAATATATTAGTCATTTTATGTCATTCCTAGCTAAAAGCGGGAATCCATTAATTAAAAGATATATAAATATAATGACTAATAATAGCTAAAAAATAGTTTTATGCTATAAATTATTTTAAGATTCTATATCACTTGATTTATTTATTATATTAGATAAATCCCCAATACAAGATGCGATGTAACTAGTTATATCAGTAGGCACAAATAAACCATCAGCATATACCTCTTTTGCAATTCCCACCATCTCAAAAAAATGCTCGTTAATATATTTATCTGCGTTTTCTAGAATAAAGTTTGCATCATTTACTTTTAACTTTTCTAACTCTTCTATAACACTATCTTTATTTAACTTTTGATATAATTTTAAGTAACTATGAATTGTACCCATATGCAAATCGTTAGGCATTTCAGACCAATCTTTTAAAACTTGTGCTACTTCTTCTAAAATACTCTGATTTTTATCGGTTCTCTTCTTAATTTGACTTGTGCATGCTTTTTTTTCTTCTTTCTCTTGCTGTGACATATCATTTGGACCCGTAAACAAGCAATTAAGAAGAGCTTTATTATTTTCTATAGAAGTTAATAATTTTGCTTTTAATTCATTACTTATTTCTCTACCTAAAAAAAACTCAAGTTCATTAATTTTGCTATGTTTGATTGCTTCACAAAAAATATCTATATCGCTATTGTTTAGAGTAAGACCGGTCAAACCTAAAGCGTTTAGATTCATTTTTGGTATCGCTTTCAATAATTCTATTTTATTTTTTTCTGTTATACCGTTGTGTGATAGTAATGATGCTGAATTCCATACAGAACTTTCAATCTTTAGCGTTTTTACAGTATCATCTCCTTTTAAAGTTTTTAGTAAATCTTCCAAATGATTGGGTAATACCTCATCATTGATATTTAATGTAGCCGGGTCTTTTTCTAGTTCCGCAATTAACTTATTAGCATTTATACTTGCTAAAAATATTTTTAATTTTGACATAATTTTACCTATTAATTTTAATGATATTTTTTTTGAATATGTATTATATATCAAAATTAAATAAAAGTAAAGGAAATGTTAATAAATTAATATTTAATTTAAAGACCGACATTTCGGTTTTTTAAGGCTGTTTTGATTAACTCATCAATAGAAATTTCGGGGTTTTGGATAATGATGCCTTGAACGGCATTTTGAGCTTCAAATCTAGAAAATCCTAGATTTACTAGAGCTTTTATTACTTCATTACTTGCGACGGGCGTGATATTCTTAATATTCAAGCTATCTTTAATAATAGCTGAACCGCTGGATATTTTCGCTACTTTACCTTTCAGCTCTAACACTATACGCTCAGCAAGCTTAGCCCCGACGCCGGATATTGCTTTAAATATATTTTTATCTTCATTATTTATAGCAATTTGAATATCTGAAGGTGTAAGGCTTGATAAGATAGATAAAGCCATTCTTGTACCTATACCGTTTACTGATTGTAACAAATTAAAAAAATTTTTCTCTTCTAGAGTCAGAAAACCGTAAAGATGAATATGCTCCTCTCTAACATGGGTTTCGATAAATAGTTTATAAAACTCACCTTCAGCAAGTTTACCTAAAGTTTTACCTGAAGCATAAACAAGATACCCTACCCCATTTACGTCAATTATAATGTAATCATCGCCTTGGGAATCAATCTTACCTCTTAATTTACCGATCATATAATTTATTTCTTCTTTTTCTTACTTCTACTATATATTAAAATTAGTGCCGGTAAAGCGGTAATAATTGCTGCTAAAATGTAATGAATAACAAGCGGTCTATCCATCATATGACACTGCCCATCATTAGGAATAGTTTGAGCCAAAACCATATAAGCAACTATTATTGTTACTACTATATATAAAACGGTAAAAAATAAATATTTTATAAAATTTTTCATGTCTCTTACAATATATTTTATTAGAAAATATTTTTTAATAACTTATACACTTCAGAATCATTACGCTTGCCAACCAATATCACGTAAATTGTAGTTTCATTAAAACGATAAATTATTCTATATTCTCCAATATCGCATCTATAGAAATCGGGATAGCCTACTAATAATTTACTATCATGTGGTACTGGAGTATTCATTAAAGAGAGAATCTTGTTTTTAATTTGACGCTGATGCTTTTCGGGATAACGTTCTAATATTTTTATTACCCTTTTTTCTAAAATTATTTCTTTCATTAGCCTTTAAGAAATTTTTCTGATTCTTTTGCTGATAACCATTCCGGCTGTTTTGTAATATTTGTTGCTGCTTTCCCCCAATAATCATCTTCAAGTTTAGTAAAATATTCATAGTCTACTAAAACAACGGTAGGTCTGCCTTGCTTATTAATGACTATTGGCTCTCGTAGTGCTTGATCAATGATTTTTCCGGGATTTTTATTTAACTCAGTTGCAGATATATTCATATATTTTACGTATTATATTTAATATACCTATAATACTATCTCAAAGGAGTTTATAAGTCAATGAGCGGAGCGTATATTAAACGTTCAGCATCATTGAGCTTATAAAACGACATAACAAATTTTTAAAGTTCTATGTTAGTATACCTATAATAACTCTGATTCTTGTTGCCTTTACTCTCTAGTATCCCCTGCTCTAAACCATATAACAAATCTCTACTAGCCGTTGCCGTAGAAATATTTTTATGTATATTAGTATAATCTTTTCTAGAAAACCATTTATCTATTAAATTAACCTTAGCAAATTCAATTCTATATAATGGAGTACTTGCCTCATATGTTATATTATTACTATATAATCTTAATGCTGCAACTATTTTATCAAGCATAAACTCGATAAACAAAGTTGACTCGCCAAGTTTATCACATTTGCTTAAGACCCTATAATATTCGCTTTGATTATTTCTTATCAAACTTTCAACGGAAATATATTCAAAAATTTTATTAGTTCGCATTAGTAGCAACTGCTGCCATAACCTACCGATTCGCCCGTTACCGTCTGAAAAAGGATGGATAAATTCAAACTCATAGTGAAATATACAAGCTTTAATTATTCCGGAAGTACTATCATTTTGATTTATAAACTCAAATAAATCCTGCATTAATAAGGATACACGACTTGCCGGAGGTGCAAAATGTACAATCTCTGTGCCTTTAAATATAGCGGCGTTACCTTTACGCCACTTTCCGTTATCTCCTACTAATCCTTGCATTAATATCTCATGTGCTTTTAATAACGATTCAACCGAAAAAGGATTAAATATAGTCAGATCATTATATAATTTTATAGCATTATTTACTTCTAAAATATCTTTTTCAGGTGCAAGTACACGCTTACCATTTATTATATCGGTTATCTGCTCTACGCTTAAACTATTTCCCTCAATTGCTAAAGAAGAGTGGATGGTTTTAATTTGATTATTTTTACGAAGTTTTATAGGCTGAGAATAAAGCTTGCTACCGGCTAAAATACCAAGCTCATAAGAAATATCTTGTAGTAATACCAAGATTGTATTAGTTATCTGAAAAGGCGGTCTGTTACTCATTATATGATAGTATCATATGATACTATCATTGTCTACGAAGAAAACTGTTTTAATTATTCTGAGCTAAAGTACTATGATTTGCTAATTTTGCTCACCCTGCAAAAATTAATAACATAGTTTAGAGGTTAGAATCCCATATGGCTAGCCACATAGGACATCTAGTCAAATATTAGGTGAGAAATCCTTATTTTAATAAGCTATTCAGAGGTTCGACAAAATTTTACAATTTTAGAGATATTTTCAAAATTTTTTATAAAATACTATATTAGTCCTTGATTTATTAAGGATTTCTATCGCTTATGGTTCGCATTACGTCCCATATCCCCTGCCACATAGTACATCTAATCAAATATTATTGAGAAATCCTTATTTTAATCAACTATTCAGAGGTTCGACAAAATTTTACAATTTTAGAGATATTTTCAAAATTTTTTATAAAATACTATATTAGTCTTTGATTTATTAAAGATTTCTATCGCTTATGGTTCGCATTATGTACCATACTCATGCCATCGAGGACAACCTGAACATAACAAATTATATGAATAAAACTTTGCTTTGTTTAGATAAATCATCTACCTCAATATCCTCAATCACTGCGGTTTTACGGTTTTTTAGTTCAACAATATCATCTGCTGCTTTTTTAGGACCGATTATAATTTGATGAGGTGAGCCGATAAGGTCGTGTGTTGCGAATTTACTGCCCGGGCGTGCTTCGGTATCGTCATATAACACTTCAATATTCTGATCTGATAGCTCTTTATAAGCTTTTGCCGCAAGCTCTACACATTTACTATCATGGATATTCAAATTAATTAAAGATACTTTAAAAGGAGCAACGCTAGAAGGCCATATGATACCTTTCTCATCGCAATTTGCTTCTATAACAGCTGCAACTAGCCTTGAAATACCTATGCCGTAAGAACTCATTTCTACGGGAGTTAGTTTACCGTGTTCATCATTAATAAGAGCATTCATATTAACCGAATATTTTGAGCCGATATAAAAAATATGCCCGACTTCTATTCCTTTACTGCTAGTTATTTCTTGTTCGGATATAGGCAATTTATTCAAATCATGCTTTTCTTCGGCTGCTGCGTACCAGCTTTTAATTTCCTCTACATCAATATTAGGATTATCTTTTAAAGTCTTAAATCTTTTATCATAATAAATAGTGCTTTCACCGGTTTCGGCAATAATATGAAACTCATGGCTTAAATTGCCGCCGATCGGACCGTTATCGGCAATAACCGGGATAGCAAACACCCCTAAATCCCTGAAAGTATTAATATAAGCCTTATACATTTGGTTATAGGTCTTAACGGCATTTTCTTCGTTAATATCAAAAGAATAAGCATCTTTCATAAGAAACTCCCGACCTCTCATAACACCGAAACGGGGTCTAATCTCATCACGAAACTTCCATTGGATATGATAAAGATTTTTCGGCAAATCCTTATATGACTTAATATTATGACGGAAAATATCCGTAATCATATCTTCATTAGTAGGACCAAATAGTAAAGTATTATCGTGACGATCTTGAAATTTCAGCATTTCCTTACCGTAATTATCAAAACGTCCCGATTCCATCCATAAATGTGCCGGTTGAATGCAAGGCATTAAAACTTCTAAAGCTCCCGCTTTATTCATGTTTGAGCGTACTATATTCTCGATATTCTTAAGTACTTTCAAGCCGAGCGGAAGCCATGTATAAATACCTGCCGCTTGCTGCCTAATCATTCCACTTCTAAGCATTAATTTATGCGAAGTTACTTGAGCTTCACTTGGCTCTTCCTTTAAAACAGGTAAAAAATATTTTGATAATAACATAGAATTTTTTTAGTTTAATGTATTTTGCCGTCATTGCGAGAAGGCATTGCCTGCGTGGGTGCCTAATCGTCATTGCAAGGAAAAACTGTAAGTTTTGACGAAGCAATCTCATGCCAAAGTCCTGAGATTGCCACGTCGCTTCGCTCCTCGCAATGACGCTACGGGTTACCTTTTAGCAGTAAGATTCAAAAACTCCTGGCGATATTTCTGCTGTTCGGCAAATATACCCGTATAATGCATAGTGTTCATAACGCTATTATCTTGCATCACCCCACGCATCGACATACAACTATGCAGGGCAGAAATCTTAACGGCAACGCCAAGTGGCTTTAAATTCTCCTGTACGCTTTCTGCTATTTGTACCGTCATTTTTTCTTGAATTTGTAACCTTCTAGCAAAAATATTTACTATTCGTGCTAGCTTACTTATGCCGACAATACAATTATCAGGAATATAAGCTATATGTACCGTACCGTTAAAAGGTAACATATGATGTTCGCAAAAAGAGGTAAATTTTATGCCTTCCAACGAGATAAAGTCCTGAAAATTACAAGTATCGTAAAATTTAGTACTTAATATCTCAGCTATATCTTTTTCATAACCGGAAAATATCTCTTCATAGCTATTAATTACTCTCTCGGGAGTTTTAAGTAACCCTTCTCTATTTGGATCTTCACCGATAAATTTTAGTAACGTTCTTACCGCTTCTTTAGCTTCTTCTCTAGTTGGTTTACTCATGTTCTAGTTTTATACTTTTTAAAAACATTGTTTTACCACAAATATAAACAAACATCAAGCCGCCTACTATAGCAATAAGCCCTCCCCCGCCCATCATTCCCATTAATAGCTTAGCTGACATCGGCATTACACTATTTGGGTCTTTCCGCATAACCCCATAACCACCGGCGAATGCTAGCCCGAGTATGTGCAGAATCTGCCCGAATGTTAGGAGGTAGAATGTAAAATTGATAATATTGTCATTGCGAGGAGGCACAAAGTGCCGACGTGGCAATCTCGGGAGTTTTTGTATTACTTCATGAGATTGCCACGCTCCTTTCAGTCGCTCGCAATAACGTTGATGCCCCTCAATACCCAAATAACTATACCCCATACAAGCAATGCTAATCCCTACTATAGAGCCGTGATAATGTGCAGGAATTACTACATTTATACCGGTGATGTTCATGGCAATAAGCCCCCCAAGTAGGAATAAAGTAATAGAACACAGGAGGGTGGTTTTAGTGATATCGTCATTGCGAGAAAATTGCATAGCAATTGACGAAGCAATCTCAGCAAACATCCTGAGATTGCCACGCTCCTTACAGTCGCTCGCAATGACGGTACAGTGACATACCCCCTCACCCCCCATACCGACCAAACATAAAACAGGAGCAATGCCGCCTAGATATTTCATATGATTTGTATAGAATTCTTTAAATGCTCTATCGATAATGTCATAAAACGCATGACCAAATATTGCAATAATGCCAAAAATAAAATTCAAATAAAGTAAGAACAGATAAAATTTTTGGAATTTTAATTCTCTGCCTATTAGCTTCTGAAATAAGACAATCCAAATAAATATTAATATTTGAGTATATATAAATTGTAATAAATGACCTCCGCTCCAAAAAAGTAATTCATAATAAAATTCTATCTCGATTGGAATAATTTGAATGATATTTTGTAAGCCTTTATAAGACAATCCAAAACAAACAAAGCTTAAAATAAACATTATAATAGTCGATAATATAGTAAAATTAACTAGATTATTTAAGTTCGTCCAATCGAAGAAATATAAAATATTTATAGCGTATAATAAAAGCGTAACGCCAAATAAGCTTAACCCCAAAATAAAGACGATATTTTCAAGCATCGGTATATAATTATTCATCACCGGATTATGCCCCGCTATTGGAGAAATAGCGATTAGAAGAGTAGCTAGAAAAGCGAGTTTAGGGTAAAGACGAAACACGTCATTGCGAGCGAACGTAGAGAGCGTGGCAATCTCATGAAGCAGTGCAAAATTCCTAAGATTGCCGCGTCGAGGCTTTGCCTCTCCTCGCAATGACGTTTCACACCCCCAAACACTAGCTGTAACGGACAATAACCAAATCAATACCGATAAATTAACATGAATAATTAAAGCAGATTTGAAAATATGCGGATTTGGGAAAAAATCAGCTAATTGAGGAGTACGTAATACTACCAAAATAACCGAATATAAACCCGCAAACCCTAAGGATAAAATACCAAGCTTACGCCAAGAAATGGTTAAGCTATTATTTTGTGAGTGATTAGTAGAATTCATAAACTACAGGTAAATATTAAATATAATCTACAAATAGCTTACGGTATCTAAATAAGCAATATTTTTTATTTGATTTGGAAACTAACATAAGCTATTAATAAGTCAATCACGAGTTAATAGTTAGATATGACTAACCACCCCCGCATTGGAACCGGTATTTTAATCTTTAATAATAGAAATGAAATTTTATTAGGTAAACGTATTAGTTCCCATGGTGAGTCTAGTTATGCTCCTGCCGGTGGACATTTAGAATTTGGGGAAACATTTGAAGAATGTGCTATCCGTGAAGTTTTAGAAGAAACAAATCTAATCATTGAAAACCCACAATTTATAGCGGTGACTAACGATATTTTTGAAAAAGAACAAAAGCATTATGTCTCGATTTTCCTTAAAGCTAATTGTTTAAATGAGCATGAATTACAGAACCTTGAGCCTCATAAAGTAGAAAACTGGCAGTGGTTTGCTCTTGATAATTTACCCCCTAACCTCTTCCTGCCTCTAAAAAGACTCATCGAGAAAAAATGTTATCTATACAAAGAAATTATTGATTAATCTAATATTTCTTATTCTTCTTTAAATATGTAATTATAGATCTTAGTGGATTGAATGGTGGGTTTGAGAAGACTTGAACTTCCGACCTCACGCTTATCAGGCGTGTGCTCTAACCAGCTGAGCTACAAACCCACAAATAGAAATGTGGTGAGCTCGCCGGGATTCGAACCCGGGACCCTTTGATTAAAAGTCAAATGCTCTACCGACTGAGCTACGAGCTCTTAAATATATTAAAACCTACGTCATTGCGAGGAAATTATGAAATAATTGACGAAGCAATCTCAGGAGTCCTACTTCCTAAGATTGCCACGCTCCTTGCAGTCGCTCGCAATGACAAAATATATTCAAAAATTATGTTTTACTTTATCGCCGAAAAAGGCTAATCTGTCAACAATTATTTTTTAATTTAATATATAGGAAGTTTATGCAGCATCAGGATGTGGCTATAATTATCCCCTCAAGGCTAAGTTCAACTAGGCTTAAACAAAAACCGCTGCAGCTTATCGGCTCTATAACTTTAATCGAGCGGGTATTCAAACAAGTGAATCAGGCTAACCTTGAGCATACATATGTTGCGACCGACTCGGAAGAGATAGCAAATATTATTAAAAAAGTCGGAGGAAAAGTAATATTCACGGATAGTGCTATCCCAACCGGTACTGATCGTACTTATGAAGCTTTTAAATTAATTCCAAATAATCAAAACATTAATTACATAGTTAATGTACAGGGAGATATGCCTTTCATTGAACCTAGCTCTATTTTGAAAATTATAGAATATTTAAAAAACAGCGAGTACGATATTGTTACACCGGTAGTAAAGGTAGATAGGGAATCAGTAGAAGCTAGTAGTAATGTTACCGTAGCGGTTGACTCGGCGGGGAAAGCATTGTATTTTTCGCGTAGTCTTATTCCAAACGGTGCAGAAGAATTTTTATATCATGTAGGCATGTATGGTTTTCGCAAAAACGCTTTAGAAAAATTTGTATCTCTTAAGCCAACTTTTTTAGAAAAAACAGAACGTTTAGAACAATTACGTGTTCTTGAAAACGGCATGACTATAGGTACATGTTTAGTTGAGAATGTTCCTATTTCCGTAGATACGGAAGAAGACTTAAAAAAAGCAGTAAAATTTTACGAAAATATTAGTAAACTAGGTTTATAATAAATAATGGTACGTTTCATTTTTGTTACCGGCGGCGTTGTTTCATCACTCGGTAAAGGTCTAACGGCAGCATCTCTTGCTATGCTACTACAAGCAAAAGGATTTAAAGTTTGCGTACGAAAACTAGACCCTTATCTTAACGTCGACCCTGGGACTATGAATCCTCACGAACATGGGGAAGTATATGTAACGGATGACGGAGCAGAAACCGATCTAGATCTTGGACATTATGAACGTTTTACCGGAATTTCCTCGTGCAAGTTTGACAGCATCACAACAGGAGCTATATACTCAAAATTACTTAAAGATGAGCGTTTAGGAAATTACACCGGCGTTACCGTTCAAATCATCCCGCATGTTACAAATATAATAAAAGATTTTATACTTTCAAACACCAAGGGCTTTGATTTTATTATTTGTGAAATAGGTGGTACAGTCGGTGATATTGAAGGTCTACCGTTTTTTGAAGCTATAAGACAAATCGGTAACAAATTAAAAAACGAAAATTGTTTATTTATTCATTTAACATTATTACCTTATGTTAAAACCGCCCGTGAATTAAAAACAAAACCTACCCAACACTCAGTTAAAGAATTACGTGCTATAGGCATTACACCTAATATACTAGTATGTCGTGCAGAACGTAACATTTCAAAAAGCGAAATAGATAAAATAGCTTTATTTTGTAATATAGAATCTGAGTATGTTATTCCGGCAATAGATCAAAAAAATATATATTTAGTACCGATTGCGTATCATAATTCAGGTCTTGACAATAAAGTACTAAAATTTTTTAATATTAATGTCGTACCGTCCAAATTAGATAAATGGTATGATATAATTGGTAGGCTAAAAGATTCTAATTCAAAAGTAAGAATCGCTATAATAGCTAAATATCATAAATTAAAAGATGCTTATAAATCAGTAATCGAGGCACTTGATCATGCAGGTATTTATTACAAATACAAAATTGATTTAGTATGGATAAATGCTGAAAATCTAACTGAAGAGAATATTAATAAAAAATTATTAAATATAGATGGGATTTTAGTACCAGGCGGATTTGGAGAACGGGCAACTAAAGGAAAAATTACAGCAATAACATATGCCCGTACTAATAACATACCTTTTTTTGGAATATGTTTCGGTATGCAACTTGCAACGATCGAAATAGCTCAGAACTTAATCGGTATTAAAGATGCAGTAACGGAAGAATTCAAAGTAGACGGTACAAAAATTATTGAGAAAATAAATAAAAACTGTGAAGACTCAAAAATAACAATTGAAAATGTAAAAAAGACTATGAGGCTCGGCTCTTATCCTTGTAGTTTGGTTGCAAATACCATTGCAGCTAATGCTTATAAAAGCCTTGAAATAAATGAGCGACATCGTCATAGATATAAGTTTAATAATGAATTTCAAAATATTTTTGAAAAAAACGGAGTAGTATTTAGCGGTTTTTCAAAGGATGAAGAGATTGTAGAAATAATTGAACTACCGGAACTTCGTTGGTTCGTAGGAGTACAATTTCATCCGGAATTTAAATCTAAGCCTTTTGAAGCTCATCCGTTATTTATTCAGTTCATTAAAGCAGCGATTGAGTATACTCTGCGTAAATGAATAGTTGGTATACGAAGATCAACTTAGAAAAGAGTAAGGAGTTCACAAGACAAAGAGCGGCAGCAGTTACTTAATACGTGAGCACCACAGATCTTGTAGAACGACGTAGCCAATTTTTCAAGTTCATCGAGTATATAACAAATGTAATTAACAATAAAATATAAGACTATTTTAAAAAATCTTGACATAGTTTTTATTATAGTCTAGGTTGCATAAAAAATAATATAGCCGGACAGTTTTTGAAAAACGCTGGGGGTCATCCCTGCAAAAGTCTTGTTGCGTGGAACGGTTTTTCCGTCATTGCGAGCAGCCTTAGGCTGCGTGGCAATCTCATGAAATAATACTCCTGAGATTGCTTCGTCGATTACTACGTAATTCTTCTCGCAATGACGACTCTAGTATCCACTCCGGTACTAAAAAAAATAAGCTCATAGTAAATCAATGGATGCCGTGGATTCTAACTTCACAATTTGGAATAAAGCCAGAAACAGTAAATTTAGGCATATAGTATGGCCGATTAGATCGTATGAATTAACCAAATTCATCCCGATGGCTTTACTAATGTTTTTTATTCTACTTAATCAAAACTTAGTTCGTAGTATTAAAGATAGTTTTGTTGTTACCTTAATTAGCTCGGAAGTATTGAGTTTTATCAAACTTTGGGGCGAAATGCCGATGGGAATTTTATTTGTTATTCTTTATTCTAAACTCTGTAATATTATGACAACAGAGCAAGTTTTTAGGATAATTACCGGCACTTTTTTATTTTTCTTTGCAATTTTTGGCTTTATTTTATTTCCGTACAGAGAGTTTTTTCATCCCGATCCTGAATTAATTAAGCACTATATCACTGTTCTTCCTCACTTAAAATGGTTTTTAATAATTTGGGGACAGTGGAGTTTAGTATTATTTTATATTATGGGAGAATTATGGCCGGTTATAGTATTTACTCTTTTATATTGGCAGCTTGCAAATAAAATTACTAAAGTCGAAGAAGCACCGAGATTTTACTCATTTTTTACTTTATTTGGACAAACTAATTTACTCATCTCAGGAACAGTAATTATTTATTTTGCTAAGAGTGAGCATTTCTTATTACCTTTATTTTCTCATCTAAACGATACAAATGAAATCCTTTTAAAATCCTTTATTACGGTTATTTTAATATCAGGATTAATTTGTCTAGCTCTTCATAAACTTATTGATAAATCAGTCGTAGAAGCAGACAAAAATATTAAATTTAAAAATCAAAGAACGGATATATTAAAATTAAGCTTAGTCGAAAGTGCAAAAGTAATATTAACTTCTAGATATCTCGGTTTTATTTGTCTTCTTGTAATGTCTTATTCTATGAGTATTAGCCTAATAGAAGGATTATGGATGTCAAAAGTAAAACAACTCTATCCTGCTACAAAGGATTTTATATCCTATCACGGTGAAGTGTTTTTTTGGACGGGAGTACTCACGCTAGTTAGTGCGTTTTTAGGAAGTAGTTTAATTAGAATATGCGGCTGGTTTTGGGGAGCTATTATAACACCGATTATGATGTTTGGAGCAGGCGTTATGTTCTTTTCATTCACGGTTTTTGAAAATCACCTAGGAAATATCGTAAATACTCTCGGCTATAGTTCGCCGCTTGTCGTTATAGTTTTTATCGGCGGACTTTGGCATGTACTTTCCAAATCCGTAAAATATTCACTTTTTGATGCTACTAAAGAAATGGTATATATTCCGCTTGATAGTGAAATGAAGACCAAAGGTAAAGCCGCCGTTGATGTTATGGGTACTAAAATCGGTAAATCAATAGGTGCTATTATTCAATTCATATCCTTTAGTATTTTCCCGAACGCCGTACATAACGACATAGCCGGTTTATTGATGTTTAGTTTTATTATCGTATGTCTATTATGGCTATACGGCGTAAAAGTTTTATCGGAACACTATAATAAGATGATAAAACGTTGATAGTTTTGTATATCATCCTGCAAGACATTGGCGTTGTTGCGTGGACCTGCTTTTCCGTCATTGCGAGAAGAATTACGTAGCAATTCGACGAATGCTCGCAATGACGTGGTGGTATCCACGCGGGAATGACATAAAACAAGCCATACAACAAGATCTTGACCACTAAATCGATCCACGTAATAGTTGCTCAAACTACTGTATTTTGAGCATCCTCTCCTATTAATCCTTGATCAAGTAAATCAAAGCCTCATCCAAGCACTTATATAATGCATTTTCTTGAGCTACTTCCGAATAATCTTCGATTAACCCTAGATTTTGACAAGTAGTAACAAGTTTAGCTTTTAAACTATCATTCTCTTGATTTTCTCAATATAATCTAATATTATTTTTGAAATATCTTGGTTTGCTTTTCATATTTATTTTTTTAAGTTCTGCAATCTATCAACATATACTCTTAACGTTTCTACTTCTTTACTTTGATATATTAAGCCCTTTATTTTTTCAATTCGTTTTATTAACCGCTCTGCCTCTTCATGTGGTTCTTTACATTGTCTTACCAAGTTTGCTTTTGTAAAGTTGGTATTAGCATTATTATACATTAATAGTGAAAGAATAATTTTGTTTTCTACTGAGTTACGACCACAGTAATATAATACTTTACCCATCTGTTTATAGTCATTCACCGTAGCACCATATTCAAGTAACATTTTGGCTTTTTCAAAATTACCTGTAACTTCTAAAGCAGTATAACCATTCTCATCTTGTATATTAGGATCAATATTTTTTGAGTAACTCTTTAAGTTCTACTAGGTCAGTTACATGATGTAGGTACTTTTGTTTTCTGGGCTATCTACCGTATCAAAGCTTACATCTTTACTATTAAGACTATTGTTAATACTAATGCGTAAATCATGAAACACATCTGGAACGGTTTTACATCTTTTGCATTACTCTTCTATACAAGATTTAAAAATATTGATTAACTTAGAAATTTTAGGCATATTTATCTTCTTTTTTTTAGTTATTTTATTAAAATTCCATGTTTCATGGTATTTTCGATTCGGCATTATATTAATCTATTTTAATAAAGTCAATGTGAATGGTTAATTTTTATGAATTAACCAATTAATAATATAATTTAAAAATTCTTTTTTCTTGAATCTATTTGTAATATAGTAATAGGCATATTTAATATTTGTAGAGGGAATAATGAAAAAAAATCCAAAAATCTCATTAATAGGTAGCGGTAACATAGGTGGTACGCTTGCTCACTTAATTAGCCTTAAAAGAACTCGGTGATATCGTGTTATTTGATGTGGCTGAAGGAGTACCGCAAGGAAAAGCATTGGATCTCATGCAAGCCGGTACAATAGCCGGATCTGATATCAAAATAAAGGCACAAACGACTATAAAGATATTGAAGGGTCTGATGCAATAATTATTACTGCCGGTTTACCAAGAAAACGGAATGAGTAGAGACGATTTAATTAGCGTTAATCAAAAATTATGAAAGACGTAGCACAAAATATAAAAAAATATGCTCCGAATGCTTTTGTAATAGTAATTACCAATCCGCTTGATGTTATGGTATATGTCATGCTTAAAGAAAGCGGACTACCTCATAATAAAGTAATAGGTATGGCAGGCGTACTTGACTCATCAAGATTTAATCTTTTTCTTGCCCAAGAGTTTAAAGTATCGGTGAGCAATGTTAATAGCACGGTTCTCGGCGGTCATGGTGATGCAATGGTACCTCTTGCAAGATATTCTACAATATCGGGCGTACCGATACCCGACCTAATAAAAATGGGCTTATCAAGTAATGAGAATATTGAAAAAATAATCGATCGTACTAGAAACGGCGGCGGTGAGATTGTTGCATTACTTAAAAACAGGTTCTGCTTATTATGCCCCTGCAGCCTCAGCAATAGAAATGCTTGAAGCGTATTTAAAAGATAAACGTCAAATTCCTAACTTGTGCCGCTTATCTACAAGGTGAATATGGGGTTAATGATTTATATGTCGGATTACCTATTATTATAGGTAAAGAAGGCGTCATAAAAGTAGTAGAACTACAGCTAACTAAAGAAGAAAAAGCATTATTCGACAAATCAGTTGAGGGAGTAAAAAACTTATTGAGACGATAAAATAAATGATAAAATTATATTATTGAAGCCAAATGCAACAAGATTTAAAATATTGAATTAATACTAATTATTAGTATTGTTAATTTAACATAAATGGTATTACATTTTGGTTTATTTTTATTAATAGAGGGAAATTATGAAACATAAGAATGAATTAGACCGGCTAATAAGAAATCTTTATTTAATAAAAAATACTAATTTAAATAATATTTTAGAAGCAGATAAACTAGCTATAACACGTACAACTAATTTTATAGAAGCTCTAATAAACAAAATAGACCCTAGAAAGCCTGGACCGTATGTTTCTCAGCAACAAGCTAACTTCAAAGTAGCAAACAAAGTGGCAACTGATAAAAATATACAAGGTGCTAGTAAAGAAATTTATTTAAAATCTACCTATTAGTATTGGTAAAGTTGAAGGCTTTAAGAAGACGAAAAAGGTAGAAAAACAAAGCTAACTTGATGTCCTAATATCCTCTTCAGATTTTTCAGAATTATTAAGACTAAGTAATTCATTACCGATCACTAATGAGCAAGGATTAGAAATAAAGAGCAACATTAATCTATTGCAATTGATGGAAGAAGTTGTTCAGAAAGTAGGGAAAAGTAACTTAAATATACAGCAAGATAAAAAAATACTTACCTCACAAAAAAAAACTGCACAAGCTATAACACACAGTCAACAAAAAAGTAGAGCTTAGCTAAAGAAGAGATAATAAAATTAAGGAAGCATTCAAAAACAATCAAAAATCCAACTAATAATGAAGAATTTAATAAGACATCAAAAGAAATTTTAGATTTGATTAATAATATCAACTCTCATCAATCATCTAGATTACAGGCAGCTAGAAATAAAATCCTGAGTAGCGGAGGAAGCCCTAATGCTAAAAATACAAAAATAGAGGAATTTTTTCTTGAACAACATGAATGGGATAAATTTCAAAATTAAGAGAAAGATTACAAAAATATAAAGAACCTAGAGAAAAATTAGATGAAAATGAAAAATTTTTATGATGTGATTAATTCATTAGATAAAAATATCATTCTAAGAGAATGCAAGAGAAACAAAAAGTTCAACAAGCTTCTAATCAAAAAGCACAAGAGATTATAAGAAGTAAATTTTTATACCTTGATAATGCCGGAGATTTTTCAGACGGTTTACAAAATTTATTTGAAGAGTTAAAAAATAAAGAAGAGAAAGGGCAAAAAAGAACTTATAGAAGCTTCTAAAAATATACTCAGCAAAAGTATATCAGTAAATAAAATTACTTCCGTAATACTAATAATTCAAGCGAATTAGATTTAATATAAGATGTTATTAATAGATCATGCAGATAATATCTCGCAAAATATAAAGGAGGCTCTAGTCTTATATGCCGAAGTAATAACAATAACCAGATTGATATATTATCTGAAGAATTAGCAAAATAAATTTAAAAAAATATAAAATTTAATAAGGCAAAATGAATCAGTACTACAGAAAGAAACAGGTAAATATTCTCCTTCTTTAGAAACTATACCTGAAGATTCTATACCTAAGTTATCTCACCGGCAATAGTACATTCCTCAACAGAACTTTTGCAAACTAGAAAAACTCATTCAATGAACTAGAACAATTCACTGATAAAATATTAATAGATGCCGGCAAATCTTATGTACAACAAGCAAATATTAATCCTAAATCTAATAATGTTTCTAGATCTTCTTCTATTGATTCAGGAATCGGTTCAAGTCAAGAAGAATTATCTACCACATTTGGAAAAAGCAGCTCTACTTAATTTAATTGAAGTTTGATTTAGCACAAGGAAAATTTTATCAAATTCAAATACAACAAAAGATAAGTTAACGGCAACAAAAAGAACTACAAAAATCTATCCAACAAAAAGAAGTAAGCAATGAAAGACTTACTCAAGAAGAAATAGATAATATTTATAAAACACTAGGTATATTTGAAGAAATTAAGGAATATGAAAAGAGCGAAAATTCACGTGATCGTTTGTTAAATAAAAACTACTATAAACTAACTGATCCTCGTGAGGAGCGTAGAAGCGATAATATCGCTTTTAGAGTGGGATGATACCGGAATGCTAACTACTGATACTGATTTAGAGTGGATGACACCGGAATGCTACTCCTTCCCAAAATAGTGCCATTTTAGATAAATTAAAGAAGCAGTAGATGATTATATATCTGAGCTACAAAATGAAAAACTATCTATAGATACATCACCGAGACATGTTAATATCGACAATGTATTACCTAAAATACGCAATTTATTTAATGACGAGTTAGCTAAAGATACATCTCCAATGCAGGAAGCAATACCGGCTCCTCCTGCTCTTTCCTGGAATACTCATCCTATATTCGGTGATACAATAAAGTTCTTAAAGAGATTTAAAGAAGAGATAGATAAATTTCCACAAGATTACACTAAAGCCTCTACCATACCTCTATATTTAAGTAATGTTAATAGAAATTTAGGAAGAAGCGAATTTTTAGCAAGTATGGTATCGACTTCTCAAAAAGATGAGAATTAATGATATATTAGATAAGCTCCAAAAAATTTCTACTAATTGTAGTAAGATAAGTAATAATGATGATAAGTTTAATAACGAGATTAAAGAATCTTTGTAGAAATTAATACCACATTAAAAAATATAATAGAATATAAAGGACCCGAAATAGAATATTTAAATTCCAATATAGAAAAAGTTCAAAAGAACTTATCTGTTTAGAATCTTTTACTTATGAATTATCTAAAATACATCTACGAAACATACTAAGCAATCAACCCAAGAACAACATAAAATATCTACAGGAGCAGTTACCGGTATAAAAGATAGAATAACAAATTTGAGACTCTGACAGCAAAATCAAAAAATACTGGACAGAAGAAAAGAAACAGACTGTAGAAAAACAACATGAAAATAATACTCAATCTGACTATATAACTCCTAAGAAAAATTTTGAGTTTGAAAATCGAGGTAAAGAAATTAAAGAGAATAGCACCAAAATTTAATAAACAAATTTGAAAAAGGCTTTGATGATAGTAAAATAACAAGATACTGGACATCACCGGAGGAATGGGATAAATGGGAGGAAGAAAAACAGAAAGGTACAGGGAAAGAGAAATGAACTAATAAGACCTCGTACAAAAAATTTTTAATAGAACATTCTAAGCATGCTCAATCTAAAGATAATGCACCTAAAAGGCAAACTAAGAGTTATATAGAAGCTAGTGAAGATACACATATAAAAGAAGGCAATACAAAAAGCTTAAAAGACAAATTTGAAAACTTAGCAAAAGAAGCGAAGCAAATTGGAACACAGGCACAGCAAAGCTCCAAATCTTCAAGTAGCCCTAGCATAAAACCTACAGGTCGCAGTAAAAACGGAAGAGTTATCTAAGACAATTGATGTTACTATCTTGTTTTGAGTCTGTTGCATGGCTCATTTATGTCATTCCCGCGTGGCATTGTTGCGTGGATACCCGAACCGTCATTGCGAGGAGCCGTAGGCGACGCGGCAATCCAGAAAAGTAATTAAAAAAATTCTAATATACAGAATTTTTTTCTTCCTTGCTTCGTCGAATTACTGTGTAATTCTTCTCGCAATGACGACTCGGTATCCATGCAACAACGCCTTCCCGCGTAGGCGGGAAGCCAGTATAAAGCGAGCTTTTAATTTCAAAAATTTGCTGTATTTATACTTTTTTTTGGATTACCACGTCGCTTCGCTCCTCGCAATGACGGTTCGGGTATCCACGCAACAATACCCACTTGCAATGACGATTTAGTATCCATGTAAGGATAACATCTTACGTAAAACTAACACTGTACTCATTAATATTATAAGCAAAAATATAAAAAAGCTTAAAGTTAGAGATAGTGACTTAAAATTTTGCCACAACAACATACTAAAGAAAGGAGTAGTTGAGGATAGAATAATACCTCCAAAAGAATGAGATAGACTATAAAGCCTCATTTTAACATTAGTCTTAAATAAAGATTGAACAATAATTTGTAGCGGTACTGCATAAAATGCTGCAAGTCCTATTAATATAATGGGACAGAGAATATTAAATATTTGTTTGTATAACATTATTTGCATTCCTAAAGCAACAATAATGCTAGCAAATACAGTCCATGTAATCTGTCTTAAAGGGTTTATTTTATCGGCAAGCAGCCCTGCAAAAACTGCTGATATTCCATAGGTAGTAGTAAGAGCTATATTCATAAATCTTATTTCAGGATGATTTACAAAAGCTATTTTTGTTAAAAAAACTCCTAAGAAAATTACCAAAAAGTGATACACTCCTCCAATAGCACCGTTTATTAGTAACGCTATTATAAAAGATGTTTTATTATCCTTTATTATCTGTTTTATCGTACTTTTCGATGATTTTCTTAAAAACTCGCTACTTTCTTTAAAAAAATTTCTCATCAAAATAGCAAATAAACCAAATATTGTACCGATAAAGAAATTAAAACGCCATAAATACTGGATATCAGAATTACTAGCATAATAATAAGCTATAGCCGCAAGTAATGCACCTATTTGGCTACAACACGAAACTATTCCTATATTTAAATTTTTCCTATTATCTCCTGTTTTTTCAGCCACATAAACCTTTATTCCGTCAACTTCTCCGGCAAGGCTTGCTAAAAAAAACATTCGACATAATGTTAGTATTACCGTAGCAAAAATACCTATCATCTCAAAGGAAGGAGTAATAGCAATTAATCCGGTAGAAATGCTACTCATGAACATTGATATCTTAATGGATTTAGTACGCCCGTATTTATCTCCGATAAATCCAAAAATTAAAGACCCTAAAGGTCGTACTATAACGGCTGCACTAAGAATGGCAAAAAAACCGAGTAGTTGTTTATCCTGCTCTATATCAGGTAAGAAATTTTGTGCAAGAATACTAGCCGATAAACCGAATAAAGCATAATCATAATAACGGATAATTGTTGTAAAAAATGCAACTAAAAAAGCTGAATTAGACATATAATATTTTCTTTTGGTGACAACATCATATGATACAAACTATTTAGTTTCAATAGACTTCTTGGTCGTGCCTCCGTATTGCAGTTTAGAGTAAATAGTCTATAATCCTCAAACAGTAATAAGAGAGAATTATAGTTAAGGAGTTATGGCAAAAATAGATGTTAAGTGTAGATATTGTAACAACACAGAAGAAGTAATAAAGTCAGGATATTCAATTTCAAAACAACAGAGATATCAATGCAAGCGGTGTAATCGATATTTTCAATTGGAGGGTCGTGCCTCCGTATTGCAGTTTAGAGTAAATAGTCTATAATCCTCAAACAGTAATAAGAGAGAATTATAGTTAAGGAGTTATGGCAAAAATAGATGTTAAGTGTAGATATTGTAACAACACAGAAGAAGTAATAAAGTCAGGATATTCAATTTCAAAACAACAGAGATATCAATGCAAGCGGTGTAATCGATATTTTCAATTGGAGTATATTAATAATGCATCTAAGCCTGGAGTTAAGGAGCAAATAGTAGAAATGTCAATCAACGGCTCTGGAGTTAGAGATACAGTAAGAGTATTAAAAGTGGGTATCAATACAGTTATCCGTGTTTTAAAAAAATCTAGTATTAAAAACAATAAATCATTCTATCAGTACAACAGAAGTAATTATTGCTCCTGAGATAGATGAACAATGGTCTTATGTACAGAATAAATCCAGACAACGATGGCTTTGGTATGCCTTGGATAAGATTTCGTTAAAAGTAGTTGCTTATACGTTTGGTACAAGATGTGATAGCACATTAGAATCATTACTGAAAAAACTAGAGAATTTCAAGGTGACTTTTTACTATACAGATGGATGGGGGAGTTATGCTAGGTTATTAGACCCTAAAAAGCATATTATCAGTAAAAAATACACTCAACGGATAGAACGAAGTAACTTGAACCTTAGAACGAGATGCAAGAGGCTTGCACGTAAGACAATCTGCTTTTCCAAGTCATTGGATATTCATGATAAGGTTATTGGTACTCTTATTGAACGTATAGCTTTTTAATAGGCGTAACTGCAATATGGAGGCATGACCATATCTCTGTTGTTTTGAAATTGAATATCCTGACTTTATTACTTCTTCTGTGTTGTTACAATATCTACACTTAACATCTATTTTTGCCATAACTCCTTAACTATAATTCTCTCTTATTACTGTTTGAGGATTATAGACTATTTACTCTAAACTGCAATACGGAGGCACGACCTAAGATTTTATTCAGAAATTGATATTAACAAACAATATAATTTTAGAGGCTAATTGATAAGATTCTTGCAAGAATAGTTATTCATATTTCAAAAAAATCTTATAATTCGCAGCAAAAAAAATTAAATTATCGGTTAAAATTTATTTATAGATAGCCTCTTAAACTTCTTTTATAGCCTCAACGCAAGCAAAAGTTGCTATTTTTAGTATTTCACTAGCTGTTGCTGTAGCTTGAAGTATTTGAACGGGTTTTTCAAAACCGTTTGTTATAGGACCTATGAAGCTATTGGATGAAAATTCTTGTAATAATTCAGTAGAAATAGCCGCTGAATTTAAACCAGGCATAATTAATACATTTGCAGATCCTGATAATCTACAAAATTTATATAATTTACGTAAATCACCGTCTAAAGCTACCTTAACCGACATCTCTCCATCATATTCAAAATCTACTTTCATGCCGCTCAGCTCTTCTTTGTCTTTACTAAAATTATCTAGTATATTTACTGCTTCACGAATACGAGCTGTTTTTTCCTTAGAAGCATTACCGAAGCTGGAAAAAGAAAGAAGAGCAACTCTTGGGGTAATTCCCATATTTTTAGCAATTTCTGCCGTTTGTGTTGCTATTTGAGCAAGCTCTAAGCTGTTTGGATATTCAGTAATACAATTATCAGAAATAATAATATTATTGTCTTTAGCAATCATAATTGAATAGCCAAGGATTCTACGATTAGGTTTTGGCGAAATTACTTTCATGATATCTTCTAAACTATCGATATAGCTTTTAGTAACACCGGTTAAAAGAGCATCACCGTCACCGCAAGCTACCATACAAGCAGCAAAAATATTCTTATCTGTTTTAACAAGTTTAGCACAATCACGATATAAATAGCCTTTTCTCTGAAGTCTTTTATATAAATAATCAATATATTTCTCTAAACTATCAGTTAAAGCTGCATTCATTATTTGAATTCCGTCTAAGCTAATATCTTGACCTATCTTTTTTAATGTAGCCTCAATTCGCTCAACACGACCAATTATAATCGGATGACCGTATTTCTCGTCTCGCATCATAAGGGCGGCAGAAATTACTTCTTCTTCTTCACCTTCAGCAAAAACAATCCGCTTAAGCAGTGCATTATGAATTTTTTCAGCTAAGAAATTCATATAGTTAGCAGTAGGGTTTAATCTACTACCCAATTCTTTCCTATATTTACCTATACTAAAATCTTTAACTCTAGCAACGCCGCTTGCTATTGCAGCAACGGCAACCGCTGCTGCTACTACGGTAATTAAACGAGGATCAAACGGTACGGGAATGATGTATTCCTTACCGAAAACCATCTTACGCCCTGAGTAAGCTTTATATACCTCTTCCGGTACAGGTCTACGGGCTAAATCTGCAATAGCTTTTGCTGCTGCTATTTTCATTTCTGTATTAATGGTCCTCGCTCTTACGTCTAATGCTCCTCTAAAAATATAAGGAAATCCCATAACATTATTAATCTGATTATTATAATCAGAACGCCCTGTTGCTATAATTGCATCATCCCGCACAAGCTTTATATCTTCAGGAGTAATTTCCGGATCAGGGTTAGCCATAGCAAAAATAATCGGATTATTTGCCATCCCTTTCACCATCTCTTTAGTTACCGCCCCTTTTACTGATAACCCTATAAATACATCTGCATTATTTAAGCTTTCCGCTAAGGTTCTAACCTTAGTATCGCTTGCATATAGCTCTTTCCATTTATTCATACCTTCTAGGCGTCCTTTGTACACAACACCTTTTGTATCACATAAAATAATCTTTGATTTATCGACTCCAAGAGCAATTAATAAATCAATGCAAGCAATAGCGGCAGCCCCTGCTCCATTAACCACGATTTTTAAATCTTCAAGCTTGCGATTAGTAAGATATGCTGCATTTATTAGCCCTGCGGCGGTAATAATCGCCGTTCCATGCTGATCGTCATGAAAGACCGGTATATCCATTAAAGATTTTAATTTTTCTTCTATAATAAAACATTCAGGAGCTTTAATATCTTCAAGATTAATACCCCCAAAACTATAACTGAGATATTTCACGGCATTAATAAATTCTTCAGGATCTTCCGTATTCACTTCCAAGTCAATTGCATCAATATCGGCAAATTTTTTGAACAGTACGGCTTTTCCTTCCATTACCGGTTTTGAAGCAGCCGCTCCTAAATTACCAAGCCCAAGTACGGCAGTACCGTTAGAGATTACGGCAACTAAATTACCGCAAGCGGTATATTTATATACATCCTCTAAATTTTTAGCAATTTCAAGGCAAGGAGCAGCTACACCCGGTGAATATGCAAGCGATAAATCTTGCTGAGTAACTAAAGACTTTGTTGCAGAAATAGCGATTTTACCCGGTTTATCTTTTTCATGATATTCAAGGGCTTCAGCATAATTTATTTTATTCATTTCATCCATTTTAGAAATTCCTGTTTTATTGTTTTGATTTTCCGTCATTGCGAACAGTCGTTGTTGCGCGGATACCCGAATCGTCATTGCGAGGAGCGAAGCGACGTGGCAATCTCGTCAAATATCCTGAGATTGCTTCGTCGAATTACTATGTAATTCTCCTCGCAATGACGTGGTAAATTCACCCCATTACATACATAATAATTGATATAGTAACCACTGAGAAAAAAGTAGTAAATGTTATAATCGACGCCATAGAATCAGGATCACCGTCAAGCTGACGAGATAGAACATAAGCCGTACTTGCACATGGAAGACAGCTATATAATATTCCTACCGATCTATCTATCCCCTCAATTGACATTAACCATAATACTATTACGCTAACTAGAGGAAATGCAACTAATTTAATAAAGCTTGTAAATATTACATTGTGTAAAAGCTCTCGCCTAATAGTAAAATTAAGCCCTGCTCCAACATTTAACATACCAATAGCTAAAGCAGCATTAGAAAGACTATCTAGTGTTTTCTTAAGCCCTAAATGTAAATCAAGATTTGAGTAATTAAAAACGAACCCTACTAAACTTGCGATAATTAACGGGTTACGCACAATTAATTTCATCATTAAAACAAAACTAGTTCTAATAGTATTAGTAACGGATTTATTAGGGATATAATAAGCAAAAATCATTACCGATAAAATATTGGTAAAAATAATCATATAAGAAGAAATAACGGCAACAATAGAAAGCCCACTAGGACCAAGCAGCGGGCTACTTACTCCAAAAAAAATGTAGCTATTATAACGAATTGATCCTTGAAAAATGGAAGTAAATTGGATTTTATCTATGTTGTATTTTTTTTGGTAAATTATAAGACCAATTGATACAAGGATAGTGGAAATAATAAGAGCCACTACTAACTTAATTATCGATGCAACGCTTAAGTCGGCAGTAGATACGTAATTAAACAGCATGGCAGGAAATAGTACAAAATACGATAATTTCTCAATACCACGCCAAAATTCTTCTGAAGTTAACCATTTATTTTTGATAATACTACCAAGAAGCGTAATTAAAAAAATAGGTAACGTACTACAAAAAATTTCATTCATTTGTTAATAGTTTTTATTTTAACGTCATTGCGAGGAAAGGCGAAGCCTTGACGTGGCAATCTCATGAAACAATACAAAATTCTTGAGATTGCTGCACTCGCTTCGTTCGTTCGCAATGACGCTTAGATGCCCACGCAGGAATAACATTAATACAACGTGAAAGTATACGAAGATCAACTTCAAAAAGAGCAAGAAGTCCACAAGACGAGGAGCGGCAGCAGTTACTTAATACGTGAGCACCGCAGTACTTGTAGGACGACGTAGCCAATTTTTGAAGTTCTATCTACGTATACAACTTTCCTTCAACCAGCTTTATAGTTTCTTTTATACCGTAAAGCTTTATGAAAGTCCCAAGTCTTGGACCTTCGCTTTGTCCTAGCAATATCTGATATAGATCCTTGAAATAATCACGCAGATTTTCATATCCTGCTTTCATTCCTATATCATATATTGCTTTCTGAATCGCTTCAGCTTCGGTTTGATCAGATATGCTAGATAACATATCTAATATATCTTGTAAAATAACCTTATGCTTTTCAGAAGGAGCTAAATACGATTTATGTGCTTTAATAAAGTCATTATAATATCTTATAGCAAATTCTGCTAAGTGGTCAAGATAAGGACTAGTCTTTGGAGTTGCTTTTGGCTCATATTTGCTAATAAATCCCCAAAGTACCGATTTATCGGAAGGATTACACACAGAAGTAAGATTTAAAAGCAACCCATAGGTAATACCAAAAGTCTCAATTTTCGGTACATTCCCGTGATGTATGTGATAAACTGGATTTGCAAAACGCTTTGCCCTATCCTCTTCTAAATGATATTTCTGATTAAAAGTAATATATTCATCAACATTTTTAGGAATTACATCAAAAAACAAACGCTTAGCTCTAGTCGGATTTTGGTACATAAATAATGCCATACTTTCAACGGGAGCATATTTAAGCCAATCATCAACACTAATACTATTACCTTTTGATTTTGAGATTTTCTCACCGTTTTCATCTAAAAATAGCTCATAACATAGCTGCACCGGCGGCTTACCTCCTAGGATTCGGCAAATTTCCGAATAAAGCCGAGCATTTGCTAGATGGTCTTTGCCGTACATTTCATAATCGACTTTAAGAGCAGCCCAACGCATACCAAAATCCGGTTTCCACTGTAATTTACAATGCCCTCCCGTTACCGGCACTTCTATATAATTACCGTCCTCGTCTTTATATGTAACAGTACCTGCTTTAGCATCCCATTTCTCTATAGGCACTTGCAGCACTTTACCCGTTTTCGGGCATATAGGCATGAAAGGCGAATAGGTAGCTTTTCGTTCTTCTCTAAAAGTCGGTAGCATCAGCTCCATTATTTCGTCATATTTCTCTAGAACTCTTATCAGCATTTCATCAAACATACCTGCCTTATAACAGTTAGTACTGCTATAAAATTCATACTTAAAACCGAATTTATCAAGGAATGAGCGAAGCTTTGCATTCATATAATGCCCATAACTCTCACATTCACCAAATGGATCAGGGATAGAGGTAAGCGGCATATCCATATACCCGGCTACCATTTCAGAATTCGGGATGTTACTTGGTACTTTACGAAGCCCGTCCATATCATCGGAAAAGCAAATTAGCTTAGTCGGAATATCGGATAATTGCTCAAACGCTTTCTGCACCATCACCATACGAGCATTCTCACCAAAAGTACCGATATGAGGTAAACCTGAAGGACCATAACCCGTTTCAAATAATACATAATTTTTTTCAGGAGCTTTACCGTTTAAGCTGTCTAATATTTTCTTAGCCTCAACAAAAGGCCAAGCGTTTGACTTAATAGCATCTTCCCAAATTTCTGACATTTATTTTTCTTGCACTTTAATTAATAATCAGTGACAATATACTAAATTTATTTATTTGTAAAATATCACTTGAATTTTTTACGATTTTAAAGAATAAACTAACGTCATTGCGAGGAGCGAAGCGACGTGGCAATCTTGTAAAACATCCTGAGATTGCCACGCTCCCTTTGGTCGCTCGCAATGACGTTCCTTAAAAAAATAAAACCCATGCCATTTACTACTATTATAAATTACATCAGAAAAGATAGCTATAAAGTTCTACATTTAGGACTAATTGCAATTTCTATAATAGCACTTGCTACCGCTTATATTGCTGAATATATATTCCATTATACACCCTGCCCTTTATGCGTTTACGAAAGGTTTCCCTATTTAACGCTAATCAAAATTTGCTTAACTGCTTTAATCATCAGACAATTAAGCAAATATACTTTAATATTCATTCTCCTAACTATCCTTAGCTCTTGCATATTATCAACCTATCATAGCTTCGTAGAAAGAGGGATAGTACAACCAAGTGCTCTTTGCTCATCGATGATCCGTATCCCGAAAGGCTTGTCTATACAACATATCAAGCAAATGTTCTACTCTCAGCCAATCACTTCCTGTACTAAACCCGCAATCAAAATCTTCGGTATTTCTATGACCGAGTATAATCTACTCTTAAATATCGGTCTTCTAATCTGTTTACTCCTCGTTTGGTTTTATCCAAAAAAATCTTAGTTTTAAAGCAACAGCAATCAATTTCATTCTCACTTTCGTAGAGAGGTATTGCCTACGTGGCACTAGGAAACCCATTCGGTGTCATCCCGTGGTCCCACCACGGGATCCAAAAGACAACTAAAAATACTAACAACGTTAATATTTTTAACTGGATTCCGTGAATAAATCACGGGATGACATCGATTTAAAAATCACGTTACCTCAAATATTAAATTTTATTAATTAATAATTAAGAAGTTAACTATTAGCTTGCGGAAATTAAAAATATTGTGTATAATACCCGCACGACAAAATAATATTTAAATTCAAAAAGGATATTTATATGCCAAAAAAAACAGAAAATAATATTAATAATGAAAGACTTCCGGATGGAAGTACCCCTTTACACAACGAAGTACGTGCAGGAAATGTAAAAACTATTAAGCTTTTAATTACCCAAGGTACAGATTTCAATGTTACAGATGATCAAGGAAAAACTCCTTTAGATTATGCACCTACAGAAGAAATTAAGAAAATCTTAACTACAGCAATGCGGGTAAACCAAACATTGACTTACTCTAAAGCAGATAAATATTTTAATGACTTAAAAAATACTTATATTAAAACGGAAGCAGATAAGGGAAAAGCTATTGATATATTATTTAGTGATGATGATATTGAAGATAGTGTAAAAGAGATAGTGATGGAAAAAATTTGGAATTATAATGTTACCGGTAATAATGAAGTAGCAGCTCCTGTAGTAGCAATACCTGCACCAGCACCGGCATCTATAACAACCGCTACGACAACTACGGCAATAGAAGCAAATGATGAAGTACGTGCACCGATTCCTGCAAGATTCGATACCTTAATTGAACCGGTAAGCACTTCGAC
>NZ_JBLTIO010000002.1:0-464423 GCF_057319745.1 Rickettsia sp. MAE-05 | reverse complement strand
CGGTCTTGACGGAACAAGAAGTGTCCTTAAAAATGCATTAGATTATGTACGTGAAGGAGATATCTTTATTGTTACAAAATTAGATAGGCTAGCACGCTCTACTGCACATCTATGCAAAATAGC
The DNA here is from genome assembly GCF_057319745.1 of Rickettsia sp. MAE-05. Classification (NCBI taxonomy): domain Bacteria; kingdom Pseudomonadati; phylum Pseudomonadota; class Alphaproteobacteria; order Rickettsiales; family Rickettsiaceae; genus Rickettsia; species Rickettsia sp. MAE-05. The sequence goes on along the minus strand of NZ_JBLTIO010000002.1, from coordinate 464,300 downwards.
TGAGATTTTAGATCGGAAATCTGTAGCCCTGAAAGTTTTAGATCAAAATATTGATACTAAGGATGCAACTGGGCGGTTAATATTTAATGTATTAGGAGCAATTGGACAATTTGAAACTGAGATTAGAGCCGAGAGGCAAATGGATGGAATCCTAAAAGCAAAAGAGCGAGGTGTACAGTTTGGGAAGAAACAATACTTAACAAAGCAACAATTAAATGATCTTAAAGAAAAGCGAAAACAAGGTATTAAAATCAAAAACCTGATGCAAGAATTCAATTTATCAAAAGCTTCGATTTATCGCTATCTTGCACAGGAAGTATAATATGTAATACGCTATTAAGTTGGTGATTCTGAATTGTATTACATATTATAGAAGCCAAGATATGTCTTGGACATATTGTAGGACTAAATCTTCACTTCTATAACCAATGCACTATCCTACTTATTGTACAAAATTGTCCATTCCTAATAAGTGTGTGTCCTGATCACTGAAGCATTGTATGCATTCTGCCATTATCTGATCAATCTCATGCCATTGGTCATTATCTGTACATTGTGCCTTGTTCTCAATCTTAGGTTCTGCAACATATTTCTGCTGTAATAATGAATCTTTATTTATAAGATTTTTAGGTTTTGGTGGTACTGGAGGTTTAATTTTAGGTAATCCACTAACCTGATTGTATGAAAATACTGTTTCATGATTCTGCTGCTCAGGTAATTGGGCATTATTTGTTGTATCACTGACAGCTTCTTTGGCTATATCTAGATTGACTGAATTTTGAGTCTGAGGTGATCGTTGTAGTATACAATCTTTAGCTTTACTACATAATGCGTTAGCTTCTTCTACTTTGGATATTGGTACATTAGGAGATTGCGAAATCTTCTGTATCTTTACAATGCTATTATTGATCAGCTGTATTAATTCATCTTTATTTAAAGGAACAACAAAGTGTGTATTTGTTATATGATTTATAGCGATAGTTATTGCTTTCGTATTAAATTCTTGTGGGGTACTGGATAAATTATTATTAGTATTGTTATAATTAATTAATAATTGAGCAATATCAATATGATCATTATTATTATTTTTATTCTTTAGTATTGCGTTGTTTGCAATATCTAAAGCCGTGTGCCCATCTTTATTCAAAAGATTGGCATCGACGCCTAAAGCAATTAAATCGTGAACTAGACCGACATTTCCTTTTTTTGTGGAGATATGTAATAGGGTATTACCATACTGGTCAGGCATATTGATGTCACTTGTATTAATTGATGCAAAACCCTCTTGGTTTATCTTTTTATAATTCTTTCTTAGTGTACTGTGGCTTCTAAATATAGGCATTTATATAATTCCGTTTATGAAAAACGGAATTATATACAGTATATTATATTATTCAACTAAATAATTATTACTTATGATTTGTTTCTTGTTTATAATCGTTTTATGTGATAACTAGACACCTCATATAGTTTTCCCCCTATAAGAGTAACCTTAGGAGAATTTAAGTCCAATTATTGAGATTATTAGAGTAGTAATAAAGAATAATCGTAATATAGATATTGGCTCATTAAAGATGAATATACCTAATATTGCGGTGCCAGCAGCACCAATACCAGTCCATACGGCATATGCTGTACCTATAGGAATTTTATTCAGAGTTTTAGCAAGACAGGTAAAACTTAATGCTCCAAAGAAAATAAAAAGGAGCGTTGGTTTTAGTTTTGTTAAACCATCAGAATATTTTAATGAAATAGCAAATGCTATTTCAAAAAGTCCTGCTATTATTAAAAGAAGCCAGTACATAAGATCAAGTAAAATTAGGTAATAATTCCGGAATCTAGATAATGATATATTAATCCTAATAATTCAATATCTAAACAATCGTGAGCTAGATCTATAACAGATTCATCGGTATTATTTATAATATACGGACAAGCACCTGAGAATATAAGATTCATAATAATCTCAGCACACGTATTTTCATAAAGTGCTATATGTAGCGGGGTATCTCCATCATTATTTTTAGCGTAAACATTAGCGTGATATCGCAGTAATAATTCTACAATATCTGCTCTATTCATCATAACTGCATAATGCAATAATGTATCTTCATTATAATCTGTTACACTAGGATTCGCTCCTTGAGATAATATATCGTGTATATCATTATATGATGCATTGGCAAGAATTAGGTTATGTAGTTTTGTGCGTAGTAATGGTTGTTGCATAGCATTAATAATTGTAAATTAATATAGTTTAATTTTTAGAGATCAATAATGTCCTACCTTTACTTTTCCACTTATCTATAATCTTTGGATTAATAATTAATTGTTCTTTACAATCAAGTAACATTCCGTAAAGAATATGAGCATTATCAGGGTGCAAATAATCAAGACCTGCTTTAACAAACAATCCCCCAAGCATAATCTTCTTTCTAGCGTCAGTTTTGCGATCAAAAGCTACTGTTTTTTTTAATTGCATACGAGTATACCATAATTTCTTTGTGATTAATTTATTATGAGGAGGAGGAATATTTAAAATCTATTGGTTGTGATTCGATATTGAACTTTTTACGTTCTGATGTGCTTGATAGTAAGACTGTATTGATAGCCGATGAGGCAAGCATGATAGAGCTTGCTAATATGGACTATTTAGCTCACGAGGTCTTAAGGTCTAAGGCTAAATTAGTGCTTGTTGGAGATAACAACCAGTTTACAGCTGTTGGCATGACTGGAGCGTTTAACAAAGCTCGTAAGATTGCAGGAGGAGTTAAGCTCACTGAAGTTAGAAGACAGGAAAGAGTAGAGTACAGGCAGGCGACTAGAGCTATGGGACGCTTTGCCATGCAGGAAGCCATTGAGATATATAGAAAACTAGACGTATTTAACATTAAGGATAATGAGCAGGAAGCTAAAACCAGCTTAGTTACGTCATTTGCTAAAGAATATACTGAGCAGATAGATAATCTTAAGAGAGATGATTTAATAGCGATTAGAAGTATAGCAATTGGAGCATATACGAACGAGAAGGTAGCTGAGTTTAATACAAGAGTAAGAGATGAGCTAAAGCATAACGGGGCATTAAAGGGAACTGAAGTACAAATTAGCAGTGGCGAGCGAATGCTGCCGCTGATGAAAGGCGACCAAATAGTATTTGAAGAGAATAGTTTAAGATACGGCATTAGTAACGGAGAAGTTGGTACAATATTGTCAGTCAATCCGTTTGGAGGAAGTGCAAATAGTAAAGGTGATGGGGTTTTACGGGTCTTAGTCCATAAAGCAGATGGCAACAAGGATATAATTGAGATTAATACTTTTTTAGATTCATTTAACAATAAGAGACGAGTGAAGTTAAATCATGGATACGCATTAACCGGTTACAAGTTACAAGGTGAGACGGTGGACAATATGCATGTATATTTTGACCGCTCTATTGGATATGAGGCGTTTTTGGTACTCATGTCACGTCATAGACAGGAGGTTAAGCTTCATGCGTCCGCAGAGGAGCTGGAAAATATAGTGTATCAGCGTCTTGATAGTGATGTTGAGACAGTAAGAAATCAGTTCAAGCTTAACAGCTATGAGATGCGAGATGAGACGCGTATTAATTCTGCAGGGGAGGAATATACAGTTCAAGGGTCATGCCTCCATATTGCAGTTACGCCTATTAAAAAGCTATACGTTCAATAAGAGTACCAATAACCTTATCATGAATATCCAATGACTTGGAAAAGCAGATTGTCTTACGTGCAAGCCTCTTGCATCTCGTTCTAAGGTTCAAGTTACTTCGTTCTATCCGTTGAGTGTATTTTTTACTGATAATATGCTTTTTAGGGTCTAATAACCTAGCATAACTCCCCCATCCATCTGTATAGTAAAAAGTCACCTTGAAATTCTCTAGTTTTTTCAGTAATGATTCTAATGTGCTATCACATCTTGTACCAAACGTATAAGCAACTACTTTTAACGAAATCTTATCCAAGGCATACCAAAGCCATCGTTGTCTGGATTTATTCTGTACATAAGACCATTGTTCATCTATCTCAGGAGCAATAATTACTTCTGTTGTACTGATAGAATGATTTATTGTTTTTAATACTAGATTTTTTTAAAACACGGATAACTGTATTGATACCCACTTTTAATACTCTTACTGTATCTCTAACTCCAGAGCCGTTGATTGACATTTCTACTATTTGCTCCTTAACTCCAGGCTTAGATGCATTATTAATATACTCCAATTGAAAATATCGATTACACCGCTTGCATTGATATCTCTGTTGTTTTGAAATTGAATATCCTGACTTTATTACTTCTTCTGTGTTGTTACAATATCTACACTTAACATCTATTTTTGCCATAACTCCTTAACTATAATTCTCTCTTATTACTGTTTGAGGATTATAGACTATTTACTCTAAACTGCAATACGGAGGCACGACCAAATGTTTGTACTTTCTGTTCTGTAAAAGATTTTTTTATAGATGTTACCTCTGCTTTATATTTTTCTTGGTGGTAAAAATTTCTATCCTTTGCATCTAAGGTTCTCCCTGTTTTCTTTGCTAAATTTTTATTTCTGTCTACATAACTGTTTATAAGTTTAATTTCTTCAATTCCTGTATCATTTCTGTAAATGTAAAGGTTAAGGTAAGTAATGGAGTTATTGAACTTAAGAGCTTTAGATAATTCCTTTATTCCGGTTTCATCTATTTTGCTCCCTGAAAGGTCAAGGTGAGTAATGGAATTATTGAATCGAATCGCTTCGGCAATTAGCTTTGCACTGATGTTATCTATATTGTTTGTCCTAAGGATAAGGTGAGTAATAGAATTGTTAAACTTAAAAGCTTCAGCTAATTCCTGTATTCCGACAGTACTTATGTTATTATACGTAAGGTCAAGGTAAGTAATAGAATTATTGAATTTAATCACTTTGGCAATTAGCTTTGCTCCGACGTCACCTAAGTTAGTAGATCTAAAATTAAGTATAGTACTATTGTTTCTTAAATTGTCTATTTCCTCACTAAATCCTTTTTCTTTAAAAATTCTATTAATTTTTCATGAGATGTTGTTGTTGCTTCTTGCGGAGTTTGAAATTGTCCTTTGAGCACTATTATATCCTTATTAAATTCTATAAATTTCAATATTTTGTTAAAAAAATAACTAGAATATGGATAAACTATAATAAGTAGTTTTAAGAATGCAATGGATATTTAATTAGAAGTATAAATAAATGAATGGAGATTGATTTAAAGAAGAATCACTAGAAAGGTTGAACATTCTCTAACCTTTCTTTAAACGCCGAAAAGCTTGACTTTATGCTGCATCCGCCGTTTGACACCTTTGTAGAAATACCGAAAAATGGAGAATGGTGGCCACGGTTGGAATTGAACCAACGACACAAGGATTTTCAGTCCTTTGCTCTACCGACTGAGCTACGTGGCCGTATATACTCGTTTAATTTGAAAAATTGGCTACGTCGTTCTACAAGTACTGCGGTACTCACGTATAAGTATACGCTGCGTTCCTCGTCTTGTGAACTCCTTGCTCTTTTCCAAACTAAACTTCGTCTATACTATTCTTTCATTTATTTAGGGTGTAAGAAAAACCAAATATAACTAAAGCTTATAATAGATTAATCGGCTTTTGTCTATTCTTAATTAGTAGTATTAGACAAAAATACTTAATTATGATATTATGAGCGTTTATTTTTATAACGGTTTTTTATGATCAAAATCGGCGATATAGAACTTTCTTCAAATGTAATTCTTGCTCCAATGTCTGATATTACGGACTTAGAATTTAGAAAATTGGTGAAAAGATTCGGTGCAGGGCTTGTAGTTTCTGAGATGATAGCAAGTCGGGCAATGGTTGTAAAATCTAGGCAGTCAATGCAAAAATGTGCTATCGTGCATGACGATCCGACAAGTGCATGCGTGCAGCTAGCCGGCTGTGAGCCGAATGTAATAGCTGAAGCTGCTAAAATGAACGAGGATATGGGGGCAAAGATTATCGATCTTAATTTTGGTTGTCCGGCAAAAAAGGTAGTAGGTGGTTATGCAGGTTCGGCTCTAATGAGGGACGAGCAGTTGGCAGCTAAGATTTTTGAAGCTACCGTTAAAGCGGTGAAGATTCCGATAACGGTTAAAATGCGTATGGGGTGGGATGATAACACGAAAAATGCTCCGGCTTTAGCTAAAATTGCTGAAAGCTCAGGTGTTCAGATGGTTACCGTTCACGGTAGAACTAGATGCCAGTTTTATTCCGGTAATGCCGATTGGGATTTTATACGATCAGTTAAAGAAGCGGTAAAAATTCCGGTTATTGCTAACGGCGACATCACTAATTTTGCTAAGGCAAAAGAAGCTCTGCAAAGATCAGGTGCAGACGGTATAATGGTCGGTAGGGGAGCGTACGGCAAGCCTTGGCTTATTTCGCAAATCGCACATTATCTTAAAACCGGCGAAGAAAAACCCGCCCCTTCTATAGCAGAGCAGCTAGATATCGTAACTGAGCATTATGAGGCAATAATTGACTATTACGGTGAATCTGTGGGCGTACCTATTGCACGTAAGCATATTGGTTGGTATAGTAGCGGTTTGCCGAGTTCGGCAGAGTTTAGAGGTGCCGTTAATTTGATGAACGACTCCGCAGAGGTAAAAGAGAAAATTGCAGAATTTTATACAAACGTTATGGATAACGAGAGTAAGTGAAAAGAATTTTAAGTTTTATTTTTGTAATATTGTTTTTTAGTTTAAGTTATGCAAGTGAAAAAGCAGCAATTATAACTGATTATAAACCGGTATTTTTGCCTGTAATTTATGACAAAAAGACGAAAATCGCCATTCGTTCTTATTTAAATAAGGACAAAGCGTATTTCGTTTTAGTAGATCCAAATTCTTTTAAAACTGAGCTAGTCTTACAAGAGCTGGTAATTTTACCTACGAATAAAACAGAAAAAGAAAATCTTCTAAAAAAATTAAATAAAACTCCATATATTAAAGCTTTAAATAAATATAACTCTGCACCTTATATACTGCAAAATTACGGTGCTACGAGTAGCATGTATAAAGTAAAAGGGCAGTTCTTGACAATTGATATGTGTCCTTCTTCCAAAAGCTTTGAAGAAGATTTTTTTAAAAAGCTCGTAGAATTATCGAGCAAACTAAATAAACCTGTTCCGATTGCTATATGTGTTTCAGGCTTATGGATTAATAAGCATACTGAAGAGTTCTTATGGTTATTAAAGCAACAAGAAAACGGTTATTTACAAATAACATGGGTTAATCATTCATTTAGTCATCCTTACTTTAAAGATAAACCTCTTGAAGATAATTTTCTTCTTTCCAATAAAGATGATTTTGAAAATGAAGTATTAGAAGCAGGGAAAATATTAGTAAGTTATAATATTGCTCCGTCACCTTTCTTTCGTTTCCCCGGATTAGTTTCTGATCAAACATTAATAGAAAAGCTAAAAGATTTAGGATTTATTCCGCTTGGTAGCAATGCTTGGCTTGCTAAAGGCGAAAAAGTTCAAGACGGCTCTTTCATATTAGTACACGGTAATAGTAACGAAAAAGCCGGAATAGATTTAATTATGCCGATGTTACCGGAATTAAAGTTACTTCCTATTGAAAAGGCGTTTTTATCACATGACAATTGATTAGCTAGATATTAAAATTGGAGCATCAATGACTCAAGCAGTAAAATCACCAGTAATTATAAATAAATACGGCAAACTTCTTATATCACCTGAAGAATATGAGAAATTTAATCAGTTTGAAGATATGTACTGGGCAATGCAAGCAAGAAATGCAAGTAAAAGCGATTTTTTATCAGAGGAAGAGAGTAAAGATTTTTTAGATAAGATGTTAAAGAAATAGATATGATTATAACTTAATTTTTCTAGTAGGACTTTTACCTCTTTGAATATCAAGCTTTGTACCGAATAACGGAGAGGCTTGTAAAAAATCAATAAGGGAAGATTCTGACGAATTTGTTATAATGCTACACAAACGTTTATTTTCGTCTAATACTTCTAGATTTACCTCGATTAAAGGCGGGGTAAGTAAATGCTTAATAATTTCAGACCATTCTATTAAAATTAAATTGCCGTTTAATGCCTCTTCAAATCCAAGTTCATAAATTTCTTCAGGTGATTTAAGACGATAAAGATCATAGTGATAGATAGTGAAGTTAGATGCTTTATAGTCACTTGATCCCCCCTCGCCTACTGCGTTGCTCGTCGCTCTCCTATTAGTTATAGGCTTTGCTCCTCGCTCCTTGTATGCAAAGGAGGCTGAATTGACTATATATGTTTGTAGTAAGTTAAAAGTCGGGCTTATAATACTCGTATTTTCACCGCAAAAATGTTTAATAATTTCACGGCAAAAAAATGTTTTACCAGCTCCAAGGTCACCGTTAAGTAAAACTATATCATTTGGCTTTAAGCTTTGTGCTAAAAGTTTTGCAAGTTTTTTTGTCTCTTCTTCGTTATTTAATATAAGCATTTTTTAACTTGATTAATCATTTGTAAATATTGGTTCTGAAAAGTGCTTGAATTAATATTTTTCACATTCCAGTTTTCGCTATTTAATATTATTATTTTAGCGTTTAATTTATCGTATAATCGTGAATTTTGTTCGCTACTTAACACAAGACATTTGTTATTAGACTCTTTAATTAAATCTTCTAGCTTGCGTATATATCGTAAGCTTTTCTGACTTTCGCTATATAATTTTGCAGTTTTAATATTAGTATTAACAAAAAAATACTCGCTACTATCACTTAATAAAATTACGTCTTTTATCGCCCTAAGCTCGTTATTTTTAATTTCTTGTAGCTTGTTTAATTCTTTAAGTGCTATTGAAAGGTTATTATTAATATCTTCTTGTAGCTCAGGCAATTTTTCACTAAATATTCGTGCAAATTCCTGTAGTAAAATTCTTACATTATCAAGATCAAGCCAAATATGCCAATTATAGTCAAATGATTTGAATTCACTTCCATCGTCACTTGTCGCTCTCCTATTAGTTATAGGCTTCGCTCCTCGCTCCTTGTAATTAAATCCAACTGATTTGACTATATCTTTTATAATGGTTAAAGATTTAATATCACTAATTTTAATAATGTTTTTGCTATGATTATCAATTAATTTCTCGGCAAAACCGTCAAATTGTTCATTAATATAAATAGCTATATCGGCATTTTTAACTTTTACTAAATCACTAGGTTTTATATTATAATGATGAGGACAGTCGCTACTAATAGCTAAACTTTCTATATCGGCTTTATCTTTAACAAGCATCGAAACAATACTAGCAATTGGCGTAATACTTACAACTATTTTAGGCTTAGCGTAGCTAGTAAGGCTGAAGAAGGTGAGACATAATAAAATCGTCATTGCGAGCGACTGAAAGGAGCGTGGCAATCTCAGGATTTTGGCACGAGATTGCTTCGTCAAAATTTTCAATTTTTCCTCGCAATGACGGTTTAACACACTATCTCTCATAACTTCTCCAACAACTCCAATTTACTAGGCTTGAAATCCTGCTCTATCCAAAAATTTTTTAGATATTCTAGCTTTGCTCCTATCTCTTTTTTTTCTATATTCATATTTAATAAATCATTACCGTTTACTTGGAATTTCGGACGTAATAATGTATCATATTTATAAATAAATTCTTTTACTTGTGAATGGTCTAGTTTACCGATTATGCAGGCTGCTAATAAATATTCCTTATAGTTCTTTTTTTCAAACCAAATTTTTTTTATGTTAGCTTCAGAATCATTCAGAAAGTTTAGTATCGATAATATTTGCATTGCTTCCTGTCTTGAGAATTTCCAATCGAGAAGAAGCTTTGAATTTATATTTTTTAAATTATATAGTAATAAAGCATAATTAGTTGCTAATTCTAATTCTTTAGATTGCTCAAAAAATTTTATTTCATAATTTTGGATAGAGAATATTAGTTCTAATATTCCTATGTGGGACATAGCTTCTAAAATTTGTGCTGCTTTTTTTGAAACAATGATTTTATCCATTTCGCTTTTTATTCGCTCTCGTGATAAAGTTTTTAAGCCGTCTTTTAAAGCTTTACATGCTTTAAAGCTGCCATCATCAAGTTGATTCGCATAATAGCTAGAAAACCGAAAAAAGCGTAGGATTCGTAAATAATCTTCTTTAATTCTATCTAGAGCTTCCCCTATAAATACAACCTTTTCCTGCTGCAAATCCTTAAATCCTTCAAAATAATCATATATCTCGTTCTTAAAGGGACAATAGCTTAAAGCATTAATAGTAAAATCTCGTCTTGCGGCATCTTCGGCAAAATCGTTTGTGAATATTACTTTGGCATGTCTGCCGTTACATTCGATATCTTTCCTGAGAGTTGTAATCTCAAATTTTTCCTCGTTTAAAATAGCCGTAATCGTACCGAATTTTAAGCCGGTCGGGATGGTTTTTATCTTAGCTTTTGATAAAATATTTATTACTTCATCCGGTGTTAAATTAGTAGCTATATCGATATCGTAGCTATCTTTCTCTAGTAACGCATCCCGCACGCAGCCGCCGATAAGTCGTGCTTGCCCTTTTTCATTTAAAAGGCTCAAGATTTTTTTATATCCTTTTGAAGGAATTTTTAAAGTTTTATGTATAACTTGCATTATTTGATTTTACCGTACATTCCTTTTTATTGCAAAAGATAAGTATAACAGGGCTTTTTTTAAAAAAATCATGATTAATCGTTATTAAACTTCCTTTGCATTTAGCTTTGTAGTTAAGGTTGATATGAATTTCGGCGTCTTTACAATAATTGTTTTTATTAATAATAATTTTCTGTCCGTGATTAGTTATGAAAATACTATCTTTTAAAGGTAACACCATACTATCTTTTTGTCCGAACCAATTAGCCCAATAAGTTCTATTAAATGTAGGCATTTTATCGGCATAAATTATAAGCTTGTCGTCTTTGTCTTTAATGCCTACTGCCATATGATTTATGTCAAATATTAATTCCGGCTTTGGAGAGTAGAACATAAATATAAAAGATATTATCATAATTACAAGACCAAGCAAACGCCACGAAGTTTTCCATATACAAATCCAAAAAAACCGAATAAAAAAAGTAATATGCTGAAATTGGTAATATAACCGAAATACCATACAGCTCTCGGTAAGCTATTAAAATAGGCGGCTGATTTTATTATTATTTCAATAAAAAATCCCATGATCATTAATATATAGCTATCAAACCCAATCATAGTAAAAGGCAGAGATAGCAAAGCAAGCGGCATAAGAAAAAATGATGTTATCGGAACAACAATGAGGTTAGCCGGCACTGAATAAGTGGAAAATATGAAGAATTGATTAATTACTACCGGAGCGGTTATAATACTTGCTAAGAAGCTTGAAAAAATATTTGAAGCCATATAAAATTTTACTGCTCCAAAAATGCCTTTATTTTCCCCGATTAGCCATGAATTTTTTAAGTAAAACTCGAAACCTGCGACAAGGGATAATACGGCGATAAAAGATAATTGGAAACTTGGATGAAAAATATATTCGGGATTTAACGATAATATTATAAAAGACGCAATTGCAAGTGAACGAAGAGGAAAGCAAGAACGTCCGATAATAATACCGTAAATAAAGATTGCAGCAGTAATAAAGGCTCTAGTTGCTGCTATTTGCATACCGCTTAGCTCTAAATAACCAAAGCTTCCTATTAGCGAACAATAAGCAGAGATTAATTTTATATTGAAATTATATGCCAAATAATTTGAGAGATTTAATAAAAATCTTGTAGTAAGGAAAATAATCATCACAACTAAAGATAAATGCAAACCTGAAACGCAAAGCACGTGTGATATACCGCTTTGCCTCATATCCTGCATTATTTGCCTGTTTAAACCTTTCGTTTCACCGAGTAATATCGCAGCTGCAAAATTCCCTTTATCTTTTCCTAGCTTGTCTATTAAATTATTATAAATAAAGATACGCACTCTATAAATAAAACTATCAAAATTTGTCTCGTTACGTTCTATAATTTGTGGCTGCGACATGGCATAGCCGTTTGCCCCTATATCCGATAGATAAGCGTAAAAACCAAAATCATACCCCCCGGGGAGTATAGCATTTTGCGGCTTATAGAGTTTAGCAAGCAAAGTAATTCTGTCATTTATCCTAATTTCTTGTATATATTTTTTTGGTATACTAATTTTAACTTTTTGTAAATTACGGTTAATTTTTTCAATCTTAATGTTGTTTAATACTATTTGTCCTCCTATAATAGTCGGTTTTATAGATTCTATATTGCCGCTAATTTTTGTTATTATTGGTTTATGAAGTGTTTCGCCGTGTAAATTTGTCACGCGATATTTAGAGATAAATACGCCAAAAATAAAAGCAATAATCATCCAATAAGTAAACTGTAAAAATATATTAGAATTTCTAGTAAAGGTTAATATTAAGCAAGCACAAAAAATGAAAAAATTGTTGTAAATGAAAGCTCAAAATCAAGCGAAAAATAAACAATAATACCGTAAATGAAACTAACAAAATACCAAATATTTAAATTATTATACTCTGCTTCCAAAGTTATTTTAAAATATTGTAGCATTTTCAATTGAAAGTTAAAAATGTATTATACGTTATATCTATTATATTTCAATAATTAGAATAAAATTCTCTCGTAATTATAAGTTAAGATAAATTAACTTATATATTGCTTTTTATTAACTTATTTATTATAATGTCCAACGTTTATGTATATAAAATTTTAATTTAAATTGAGATATTTGTAATGAATAAGTTAACAGAACAAAATTTACTAAAAAAATCAAGATTTTTAAAATATTCTCTTCTGGCCTCTATTTCAGTAGGAGCGGTAATGGCAATGCCTGTTGAAGGAATGGCGATGAGTAAAGAAGCATTTCGCACCGAACTTAGTAAGAGATTATCGATCAGATTGCCACAATCAAACAAAAATAGAGATACGACAAGTACACCGCAGCAGATAGGAACAGTGATTGTACCGGAACCGGAAAGAAACACATATACTTCATCTGAAATAAGAGAAATGGAAATATCTAAGCAATCTAATCCATCTAATTCATTAGATGATATTCCTAATTATATAAAGGTAGCACGTAGTAAGTCTGATGTCGGAAAAGTGAGAAAAGTACGATCACTTACTAGAAGAAAAACATTTGTAGGTGCTAAAAAAGTAGAGCAAAATCAAAATAATTATACTCCTGAACCGACAGAGCAAACGCCTCAAAAACCAGAAATTATAATAACAGCGTCTTCGCCTACTGTTAGCCCAGCTTCAAATGGCTTTGTCACTGCACCTAATACACCAAATACTACTCTGACATCACCGGAACATTATACTACGGCACCTGGTACTCCATCAATACCGGCGACTCCGTATCAGCCTACTCCAGATTCTAAACCAAATGATAATTTGGGAGCTAAGACACCGCCAAACACAAACTCAAAGGCGGTACGAAGATTATCGTTTAGTAGCGAGCCACAACAGACAGTACAACCTAGCACCCAGGCTAAACCTCCAGTTCCTCCAAAACCTCTATTGTTGAGTAGTGCTGGGGTTGCAGCGAAGATGGTAAGCAATATATTACGAGTTAATGAGATGTTAGGAATCAAGTTAGCTGAAGTAGAATCGACAATTAAAAATACCCAAGGCAAAAAAAATAAAAAACCGTTACAACAGCTAAAACAACAGATAGCTTCATCGCAAAAAACAACAGAAAAACTAAAATTAGAAGCTGCAGAGATAGGAATAAAAATAAAAGAATTAGATGAAAAAAATAAGAGTGAATTGGATAAAGATAATGCAAAATTAAAAGAAAATAATAAAAAAATAGATGAACTTCAACAAAAGTTAACAACTAAAAACAACGAAGCAAATAGGTTATCTGAAGAAATAGATATTTCAGTAAATAAGGTAGTTTTAATAAAACCTCAAGTAAAAGCTCCGGTTACGGAAATGACGCCGGCTGGGCCATTCTTAAATCAGCAGCAACAACTAGAGGTGCTTACTCAACAGCAGGAAGTCAATGCTGTTAAACAAGATATTGCTGTAGAAAAACAAAAAAACAGCAACAAGCGGAGGATAAGCAAAGGACTGAAAGAGAAAAGAAAAGAAGAAAATCATCAACAAGAAAAAGCAAGAGATATAGTAAGAATCAGGGAAGATATTGCAAAAAAAATGCAACAAATATCAAATGCTAATACAACATCGAACAGGTTGCAAGAATTAGAATTAAAAGTAGGAGCTATAGAGGATGAAAAGCAAAGACAAGAAGCACAAAAACAATTATCGGAAATAAAGAAGCAAGAAAAAGATATAAAAGCGACGGCAGATGAAGCTCAAAAAATATTGAATGATGCAAAAAAGGAAGCAAGTAGAACAAAGCTAAAAAAACTGCAAGAGCAAATGGACAATCATGTTGCAATGGTAACAAATGATAAGATTGGAGAAAATATAAAAAAACTAGAGGGACTAGCTCTTACTCCGTCAACAGCTTCTTCTGCTGTTACTATTTCTATCCAGTCGCTAACAGCAAAGCCAACCATGCAATTAAGTGATAAGTTTCAGAGAACTTTGCAGGAAGATGAAGATGGGTACTTAGAGCCAATAAAAGTTCAGCAGCAACCTCATACAGTAATGTTGTTGAATCAAGAAGTGGCAGACCCTAAAAGTATGGATTCAGGCTTGGGAAGCTTACCAAGCGGTATTTTAGGTAAAGAAACAGATGAAGATGCTGGATTTGGTCAAGGTTCGGGAAATGGGCATCATAAGGAGCTTATTTTAAGCGTAGATAGTAAATTAATAGAAAAGGCAGCTCAACTTATAAGTGACTTAGATGTAAAAAGAAGTGAAATACTGCAAACAACCAGTCCTTCACAACAAAAATCACTTAATTTAGCTTTACAGGGAATAGAAAATGATTACCAAGAAGCAATTGAAGTCTATCAAGGATTACAACAGGCATTAATAAACAAACCGGAAGATATAAAAGCACATAATGCAAAAGCAGAAAAAAAATTGGACGCTATTAAAAGCAGAGCGGATAAATACTTTAATAATATAGAAACAGATGTAGATATTGGATTTAATCAAGATTGGAGTAATGTGCATACACAAACTGCACAAAGTGATTCAGTATTAAAGATGCAACAGGCACTACTGGAAAAACGTTCAAAAGAAGGTTCAAATCCTAACTTTACAACATATTTAGACCCACAGCCGGGAGAAGAGGGGCTTAAAAGCATTGATTCAGGACTTGGGAGTTTGCCAATCGGTGCTTCGGTAATACCTCAATATGTAGAGGAATTAAATAACCTAGCGTCATTTTCTTCACTAAACCAAATACAGCAAGAAAAGTCCCAGATAATAACATATATGTTATTATCAGAAACATCAGCATTAAGTGATGATGAATTTAGAGCAGTGGCAAATGAAGTTCATCCTAAAATACGACCCATATTAACATATAATAGGCAGAAAGAGAAAGAAGCTAAACTAGTAGAAGCTGAAGCGGCACATAGCCAAGCTGTTCAAAATGCAATAAAAACTCCAAATAGTACTCAAGCAAAAGAGGCAGTAGAAAATGCAGCTAAGTTATTTGGGCAACATAATAATAGCTTTAAATTAACGCAAGACCTTCGTGATGAGCATAGAAAGAAATATTATGAGATGCCTAAAAAAGTGACTGATTCCATTAATAGTTTGGATTTAGCAGTTCTTGCAGAATCGCAACAGTTAAAAGAACCTAGATCAAAAAGTCTAGAAGCTCTTGATTTAGCTGGATCTGTATCATCACAATTAAAGCAAGCAGAATATAAGTCGGTGTTATCACCTTCATCTTCTGTTAACAGCCTGCTTAGCAATGAAGATGAGCAAAACCATGAATTGGAAATACCAAAACTATCGCTTTCCTTTTCATTCGGTAGTCTAAACAGTGATGCAGAATCAAATTTATCTCGTTCACCGTCAATTAAGAGCTTAAATGATTTAAGCAGTTCTAATGTTATAAAATTAGGAAAATTAAAACTTAAACATGAACAAACAATCACTGATATAGAAGCTATTGAAGCACAGTACTCTCTATTACGTAATCAATGTGAAGATGATCCAAAACTTGAGGAATTAGCTATAAAACATTTGGAACTACAGAAAAAACAGTCAAAGTTAGAACAAGATATAAAAGCCATAGATCCTTTATTTCAAGTTGCTGGATATTCAGACACAGGCAGCTCAGAGCTATCACGTTCCCATTCAGTTGGCGACATAAGCGATTTACTTAGCGATACAGAATCAAATCTATCCCGTTCACCTTCAATTAACGGCTTAGAAGATTTAAGCGGTTCTAAAAAGGATAAACCACTAAGGCGTTCAGCTTCAGCTAGTAGCCTAAATATATTTGGTAGTAATGAAGATTTATCATGGGATAATACAGGAGATATAGGAGTAGGTCATAGATATGGAGCTGAGGATAGCTGTCCAACTCCGGACCAATCAAGCTCAAAGATAGCCAATAGTAGTGATAAAAATTCAAGTGAAACTAAATTAGCTCTTCTACGGACATATCAAATGGCAGTAATAGTTAAAAGGCAAGAACTGGAACAATTGCTAAGTACAAGCTCAGGAGCTGCTCAAATCGTTCAGCAGATTGAAGTGCTGAGAGAAGAAGAAGAACTTGTAAGTAAGGTTTTGAGTAGAGCTGAAAAAGACCCGTTAGCATTTGATCAAGCTTTTTCTTTTGAAGAAATAAATAAAGAGCTTAAGAAATACGATGCAGAAATTCCTATATCCTTGGATCCACAATATAATTCAGACGAAGATATTGCAATTTTAGTCAGTAGTTTAGATGAGGTGGTTGAAAAATTCAATCGTGAAATGGATAAAATTCCAGCGTCAGATGGTAAATCAGAATCTACCTTACCTGCAGGCAATGAAGAACAAGAAGACACAGAAGTAACAGAATCTGGTATTCAAAAAGCAGGAGATAAAAGGTTACTTGCACTACCTGTATCAAGTAATGAGTGTGCATTAGCATTAAGTGATGGTAGAGAAAAGGAATGTTTAGCATTAGGCGATGGTAGCGAAGATGAAGAAAGTTATGATTCAGGATTTGAAGAGGAAGAAGAAATAATAGAGCAATTATCCGATTCCGATGGGGGTAACCTTAAAATAACGGAAGTTGATACGGCTATTCCTCTTGAACAGAAAGCAAAAAAAGAAATGCAAACGCAAATTTCAGAAAATGCTCCTACTTTAAATCAAGCGAAAGTTGTTAATACTATTGTAAATAATATGATTCGTAATAGATTAGATGCATCTATGAATATGTCTAATAATATGGTAGCGGTAGGAGCCGGTGATGAAGAAGAATCTCGTATAAAAAGAGGTTTGTGGATGCGTGGTATTTACGGTACTAATAATCATGGACGCGTAGAAAATATGACCGGTTATAGAGGTACTAACAAAGGTGCTACTATTGGGTTTGACGTTGAAATCGACAATAATATTCTAGGTATAGCTTACAGTAATGTTCATTCAGTATTTAAATTTAAAAATAGTAAAAATAATGACAAAGAACTTATTGATAGTCATGTGGTTTCTATTTACGGACAAAAAGAATTACCGAGGAATTTTGCACTACAAGCTTTAGTATCTGCTTCTAAAAACTTTATTAAAGATAAGACAACTTATTCATACGGTGATACTAAAATTAGAAGTAATGTAAAACATCGTAATCATAGTTATAATGCGGAAGCATTACTGAATTATAATTATCTTTTGCAGAACAAGCTTGTTATTACCCCAAATATCGGTTTAAGATACGGGAAGTCACGAGACGGGATATATAATGAAACCGGTATTAACGTACAAGAAATAGCTCTTACAATGAAAGAGAATAATATATTGTCCGGAATTGTCGGTACTAAAGTCAAAGTACCTTTAAAAGATGTTCTAAAATTTAATAATTTAGGTCTAACATTCCAAGGAGCGGTAGAACATAATTTTAAAGAGAAAACCCAAAGAATAAATAGAGTTGTTAAAATATTTGATAATACATTCAAACAGGATTATCTAATACCGAAGCAACCGAAAACATCCTATAATTTAGGAACGGGTATTATAGGTAGTATCAAGAATACTACTATTTCTTTGGATTATAATTATTATCTAAATAAACATTATAGAAGCCATCAAGGTAGTGTTAAGCTTAAGGTAAACCTATAATTTTTATACTTGCAATATTGGCAAAGTTGTTGTATAAAACTTCTAACTTACTGTCATGCCGTAGATTAATTCCATCACTGTCATACCGTGGCTTGTCCACGGTATCCAGAAAAAAACTAAAAATACTAATATTAGTATTTTTAACTGGATTCCGTGAATAAATCACGGAATGACAACAAAAAAAGTGAGCCGGTCGTAGCCACGGTATGACTAATATATCTATTTGCCTACTTTAAAGGCCCCTTCGTCTAGCGGTTAGGACACCACCCTTTCACGGTGGGAACACGGGTTCGAGTCCCGTAGGGGTCACCATTCTATATTTTCCTATAAACTCATTACCTCAAATAATCTAATTTTAAATTCAGAATAAAAATAATAGTTGAAAGTAATAACTTTTAATGGTCGTGCCTCCGTATTGCAGTTTAGAGTAAATAGTCTATAATCCTCAAACAGTAATAAGAGAGAATTATAGTTAAGGAGTTATGGCAAAAATAGATGTTAAGTGTAGATATTGTAACAACACAGAAGAAGTAATAAAGTCAGGATATTCAATTTCAAAACAACAGAGATATCAATGCAAGCGGTGTAATCGATATTTTCAATTGGAGTATATTAATAATGCATCTAAGCCTGGAGTTAAGGAGCAAATAGTAGAAATGTCAATCAACGGCTCTGGAGTTAGAGATACAGTAAGAGTATTAAAAGCGGGTATCAATACAGTTATCCGTGTTTTAAAAAATCTAGTATTAAAAACAATAAATCATTCTATCAGTACAACAGAAGTAATTATTGCTCCTGAGATAGATGAACAATGGTCTTATGTACAGAATGAATCCAGACAACGATGGCTTTGGTATGCCTTGGATAAGATTTCGTTAAAAGTAGTTGCTTATACGTTTGGTACAAGATGTGATAGCACATTAGAATCATTACTGAAAAAACTAGAGAATTTCAAGGTGACTTTTTACTATACAGATGGATGGGGAGTTATGCTAGGTTATTAGACCCTAAAAAGCATATTATCAGTAAAAAATACACTCAACGGATAGAACGAAGTAACTTGAACCTTAGAACGAGATGCAGAGGCTTGCACGTAAGACAATCTGCTTTTCCAAGTCATTGGATATTCATGATAAGGTTATTGGTACTCTTATTGAACGTATAGCTTTTTAATAGGCGTAACTGCAATATGGAGGCATGACCGCCTACATTAACAAGAGAGCCAGCAATATCTTGATGATTCCATTGCAATGCTATTAGAAATATTTTTAGACCTTCCTCTAAATATTTTAGACCCTTAGAAATATCGCCTAAACCTCGGTAAGATCTACCAATATTATTGAGAAAAATAGCAATATTATGGTAATTATTTTGATTCACTACTTGTAACATTTTTAAAGCTGCTTTTTGATATTTCAGACCTTTATAAGCATTGCCTAAGATTCGATAAGCCTTACCAACATTATTAAGGACATTAGCAATAGAAGAGGGATTGCTATTAGATAACTCTTGAAACATATTCAAAGCTTCTTTAAAATATTTTAATGCTTTAGAGATATTGCCTAAACTGATATAAATCTCACCAATATTATTAAGAGAAGTAGCAATATCAGGATGATTGCCATTGTATAAACTTTTCTTCATCTTTAGAGCTTCTTTTAAATATTTTAGACCTTTAGAGATATTACCTAAATTTCGGTAAGCTAAACCGACATTATTAAGGGAGGCAGCAATATCAGGATGATTGCTTTGATACAAATCTTGCGACATTTTTAAAGCTTCTTTTAGGTATTTCAGCTCTTCTTTAGTATCTCCTAATTTTGCATATACTGCTCCAACATTATTGAGAGAGTCAGCAACATAAGGATGATTGCTTTGATATAATTCTTGAAATATTTTTAATGCTTCTTTGTAATATTTTAATGAGTCCTTAAGTTTATATAACACGCTTTCATTATAATTCCCTAACTTTTTATATAAATTTGCTTTTCTAAGTTCATTGATTTTAATATTATCATCGCTTAATATTTTTATTATATGTGAATAAAGTAATTTAGCATTTTCCCAGTCTTCGTTTGGAACAGCTGTTAAATAAGGAAATAAATTATCTAATACTTCTACTAATTTTGTATAAATCTCTTTTTCATCTATTGCATGTTCTTTATATTTATTTATATATTGCTTTGTTATAGACTGCACTAACCTATGTAATTGTAAACCGGCTTGTCCATTTTGATATGTTAAATTCATTAATGATAGTGCTTCTAACCTTTTTATAGCTTCTTGTAGCTTTTCTTCATCTATTAGAAATAATTCTTTGAAAATCTCTATGCTGATAAAATC
Source organism: Rickettsia sp. MAE-05 (assembly GCF_057319745.1). Lineage (NCBI taxonomy): Bacteria > Pseudomonadati > Pseudomonadota > Alphaproteobacteria > Rickettsiales > Rickettsiaceae > Rickettsia > Rickettsia sp. MAE-05. Next base: position 443,685 of record NZ_JBLTIO010000002.1, on the reverse strand, counting down.
AGGGTCTAAATATGCCGAATATTGTAATATTTGCCAAGCTGCCGGTGATTTTTCTAATAATTGTAGTAATAAAACGGTTTCTATGTGATCATCTTTGCTATTTTTAAAGTAATTAATATAATCATCTACTTTAAGTAGTTTATTTTCTTTTAAATACGCTACTGCTTTAGATAACCTATAAGGTGATGCAGCATCTTTACTACCAAACTCTTCTACTAATTTATAAATATCTTTCTCGTTTAATCTATTTCCTAAAGATTTTTCTAGATATGATATTGCTTCTTTTTGCTAAAATACTTTAATTCAATATTTAAATCCTTATGTAATTTTAAATCACTATGTAAATTTTTATCTTTAGTAGTAATTATTGCTTGTGCCTTATCGTTAGGTATATTCATTATACTGTTAAGATAAGGCTCTATAACTGCATATTCTTCAACGGTCATGCCTCCATATTGCAGTTACGCCTATTAAAAAGCTATACGTTCAATAAGAGTACCAATAACCTTATCATGAATATCCAATGACTTGGAAAAGCAGATTGTCTTACGTGCAAGCCTCTTGCATCTCGTTCTAAGGTTCAAGTTACTTCGTTCTATCCGTTGAGTGTATTTTTTACTGATAATATGCTTTTTAGGGTCTAATAACCTAGCATAACTCCCCCATCCATCTGTATAGTAAAAAGTCACCTTGAAATTCTCTAGTTTTTTCAGTAATGATTCTAATGTGCTATCACATCTTGTACCAAACGTATAAGCAACTACTTTTAACGAAATCTTATCCAAGGCATACCAAAGCCATCGTTGTCTGGATTTATTCTGTACATAAGACCATTGTTCATCTATCTCAGGAGCAATAATTACTTCTGTTGTACTGATAGAATGATTTATTGTTTTTAATACTAGATTTTTTAAAACACGGATAACTGTATTGATACCCGCTTTTAATACTCTTACTGTATCTCTAACTCCAGAGCCGTTGATTGACATTTCTACTATTTGCTCCTTAACTCCAGGCTTAGATGCATTATTAATATACTCCAATTGAAAATATCGATTACACCGCTTGCATTGATATCTCTGTTGTTTTGAAATTGAATATCCTGACTTTATTACTTCTTCTGTGTTGTTACAATATCTACACTTAACATCTATTTTTGCCATAACTCCTTAACTATAATTCTCTCTTATTACTGTTTGAGGATTATAGACTATTTACTCTAAACTGCAATACGGAGGCACGACCATGTAGGCTTAGCTTATGAAACATTAAGCGATATTAATAAGTCAACGGAACTTTATAAACAAGCTTATTTAATGTTTATGCAAACTTTAGGTTCAAATTATGCTATTACTAAAGAATTAAAAAATTACCTTGAGGAAAAAGCCCCGGAATTTATAAAAAATAACGAAACTAGGGAGTTTATATTACAACGAGGTGATTTTGAGGAAGTTACATTAGAAATTAAACAAAAAATACAAAAAGAGTTTTAAATAAAATATATATTAATGCGGCTAAAGATAAATGGAGTAGTAAGTTCTCAATCTTAGGAAATTGGGGGGTAAAAGGCTATTTAGGCGATAGATATTTAGCAAAACAACTAGGAGCTTTATCTAATATTAAAAATATAGAAATAGCTAAAATGTTATGCTTTGAAGCAATTTGCTTAGGGGCGATTAACAGCCTTAGCAAAAACTTCGCTTGTGTAAAAGAATTCACTAGAGCCTATCCTGAATTAACCAACAAGATAACAAACGAACATCCGGAGTATTTTATTGACGGCTCAATATTACGGGCATGTATTAATGACGAGGAAATCTTAAGGAAATTGCTAGGTAGCGGTTGTGTGGCTATGTAGCTTTATCCTCATCACGAGAAGAATAAGATTTATCCATTAAATTTTTAGCAATGTCGCTTTCTGAAAATTTAGCTGATTGGAAATATTCGGATACAAGTTTTATTACCTCATCACAAAATTCATCTTGTAGCTCTTTAGTTGCAGTTGATTTTTGGTTTTGAATTAACTGTATAGCATCAGATTTTTTATGCTCTAAAAATTCTTCAATTTCTTTAGTTTTTTCTTGAATGATTTTCTTAGTAACTTCATTGCTTTCTTCTATCATTTGAGAGCGTAAAGTTTCTAATTTTTGTATTTGTGCGTTGGTTTGTTCAAAGAGCAAAGCAGCATCTTCTTTTAACTTTTCAGCTTTTAGAACTTTTTCTTGGACTTCTAAAATCTTAGCATCTAAAGAATTTAAAATGGCTTTTTTTGCCGGTCTATAAATTAAATATACAAAAATTATAAAACTAATGGCAAGCCAAAAGCTTTCATCTAGGAAATTCATTGTTTTATTTTTTTACGTTATTGCCTAATTATCAATATCGTCATTGCGAGCGACTGCAAGGAGTGTGGCAATCCAGAAAAATAATAAAAAAATGTTATACATTTTTTTACTGGATTGCTTCGTCAATTATTTCGTAATTTTCCTCGCAATGACGTAGGCTTTTTAAGCTATCTATATCTGCTTTAGCTCCGGCTATTTTTTCAATAATATTAACTGCAAGCTTTATAATTGCTTCGCTTTTATTAGTTCTAAATTGCTTAGCAGCTAAATTTATATCTTCAATATTGTGATTTATAGAGTTTTTTAAATCCTGCTCTAGATTCTTTTTTTTAATTAAAAATTCTGATTCTAAAGAGTCTATTTTTTCTTTTTTTAGCCTATCTATTTCGGTATTTGTTTTGTCTATTTCCTCGTTATAATATTTATTTAGCTTTTCTACTTCTTGGGTTAGCGTATCGGCCCTCGTAATATTATCTTGAATATTTGTCTGTCTATTATTAAAAATTTCTTCGGCTTTTGGAGTGATAAATTTATAAACAAAGATATACAATAAGCCGAAAGTAACGATAAGCCAAAAAATTTGTGAATAATAGGTAGCAATATCAAATTGAGGCATCTTATTTAAAAATGAATTTTAAGAAAAAATAAGTAACATAGCAATTACAAAGGAAAAAAGCCCCATTGCTTCAGCAAGACCTGCACCGATCAGAGCCATTCTTTGTAAGTTTTCTGCAGCTGAAGGGTTTCGTGCTATTGAACTAAGTAGAGAGCTAAATATATTACTAACGCCTAGAGCCGCACCGTACATGCCGATAGCCATAAGCCCTATACCAATAAATTTTAAAGAAACCATATCCATAAAAAACCTAACTTTTAATTAATCAAAAAATAAATATATACTCGCTGAATTTAAAAAATTGGCTTTTTTATTTTTTGCTTTTAATCCTCACGTACTAGTATGTACGCTGCGGTTAAAAGCTTCAAAACGCCTCGCTCTTTTTCAAATTGAGCTTCGTATACCAACTCTTCATTTACTCAAGGTATATAAATTATTACTAACCGAATAGCGAATTATGTAATAATCCGCTATTCGCATCAGTGTAAATTAATAGCATCATTAAGATACATACAAGATAAAATAGTAAAAATATAAGCTTGAAGTATTGCAACAAAAATTTCAAACCCAATTAGTATCACCATAAGAGGGATTGGCAGAAATTTCAAGTAAATCATTAACGAGACGGTAAAACCGGCTATTACTTTTAATAAAACATGTCCCGCCATCATATTAGCGGCGAGTCGCAATGATAAACTAACCGGTCTTGCTAAATATGTAAACAGTTCAATTACTATCATCAATGGTGCTAACCATAAAGGAGTACCGTGTGGTAAAAAAAGAGTTAAAAAACGTAAGCCGTGTTTTACGAAACCGACTATAGCGACCGTTAAAAATACTAGAATTGCTAAGGTAAAAGTAACGATAATATGACTAGTAGCAGTAAAGCTATAAGGCGTCATACCAAGCAAATTACAGAATAAAATAAAAATAAACAAACTAAAAACTAACGGAATAAATTTGCGTCCTTTTACTCCTATATTCTGATTTAACATATCAGCTACAAGATTATAAACTATTTCAGCACTTACTTGTAATCTAGAAGGTACTAATTTCCGGTTATAAAAAGCTAAGTAAAAATAAGTTAAGGCTAAGATGCCGGCAAGTAACATATAGATACTCGAATTAGTAAAGCTGACGTCAAAACCGAACATTTTGATGTCTATCAATTTTTTGATATCAAATTGTGCTAAAGGGCTATGAGTCATTTCCTTACTTTTTATTATTCACTTTTTGCCTTATAATGTTAAAGCCGGCAATCATTCCTATTATTGTAAATATAATAAGAAATAAAGGTTTAGAATTAAAAAACTTATCCGTAAATATTCCAATTACGACACCTACCATTGTACCTGAAACTAAATCTACAGCGATAGTGAACGGGCTAATCTCTTGCTGAATCTTAGAATTAGAAATCTTAGGAGTTTTTAAATCTTTAATTCTCGCTTTGATATCTTTTAGTTTTTCCGTATTCATTAGTTTATCTCCGTCATTGCGAGAAGACGTGGCTCAATTTCACCTCTGTCATCCCGTGGTTAAGCCACGGGATGACAGAGGTGAAATTGAGCCACGTCTTCTCGCAATGACGATCTACTGTCAAAATTACAAACTCATCTCATTTTTTGCTTTTTCTCTCTGCTCCTCTAAAGCTTTATCGACTGCCGTAGAAATACTATCTATACTATAATTTCCGGTTTGTACTCCGTTAACGAAGAAAGAAGGAGTACCTATAAATTTTGGTGCTTTTGCTACAAAATTAGTATTAGCAATTAGCGTTTCAGTAATTTTATCACTATTTAAACATTGCTTATATTCTTCCGGAGGAACACCGCCAAGCTGACCTATATCAGTTAATAATTCTCTGTATTTATTGCTATATGCCCATTTATCTTGTTGTTGTAATATGATATTATGAAACTGTACAAAACTATTTATATCACCTTTGCAGCGGGCTAAAATTGCAGCGTCTAAATCTTGTTTTGTAGCAATAAATTCACGAACCACATATGCAATTTTATTAGTATCGATATATTTTTTCTTAAGTTCCGGAAAAATTGTTTGATGATAATAAGCACAATGCGGACAGGTAGGAGAAAAATACTCGACTACTATAACATTTGATTTTTTGTTACCGAGAACCATATCATTATCATCAACTTTAAAAGTAACTTTAACAGGTTTTATTTCAGGATTTTTTTGTTCTTGTGAAGTCGGCGTTGATACTTCATCAGTCTGATTATTATCGTTATCAGGAACTATTGATTCAGCCGTGTTTTCAGAATTTACTGTTTCTTGATTTATTTCTTGAGAAGTGTTGTTGTTTTGCAGAGTTTCCTGCTCTATTATTTGTTTCTCTTCTTGATTCTTATTTTGTGTTTTTTCTTCTGAACAACTACTCAAAAATAATAAAAATATCGGTACGATAAAAATACTTCGCATAACTTTCCCTTAACTATTAACTTTCTCTACAATAAAAGCGTATCAATTTTATTTCAATAAAAATATCTACTTTATAATAGAAGCAAAATGTGCTATGCTATAGAAAATAATAGTCTAACATTAAGTTCTTAGGCACTAAAACCACTACGGAGGAATTAATAATGGCAAATACAACACAATCCGAAAATAAAACCGAACAAAAATCCGAGTTTAAAATAGGGCAGAGAATTGTCTATCCTGCACATGGAGTTGGTGAAATAACAAATATTGAATATCATACTATTGCAGGTACTGAAATTAAAGTATATGTAATTTCCTTTTCGCAAGATAAAATGACATTAAAAGTGCCTGTTAGTAGAGCTGCGGTTGTTGGTCTTAGAGCGGTTGCAAGCAGAAAAGATTTAGATGTCATATATTCAACTCTTCAAGGTAAACCAAAACAAGGAAATAGAATGTGGAGTAGAAGAGCCCAAGAATATGAAGGCAAAATTAACTCAGGTAATATTGTAGCCATAGCCGAAGTATTACGGGACTTACATAAAAATGTTGATAATGATCGTTCTTACAGTGAAAGAACACTCTACGAATCAGCTTTAAATAGACTCGCAGGCGAGCTTGCTATCCTTGAAAACATCCACCCAACTGAAGCAATTAATAAGTTAGTTGAAGTATTACGTGAAAAATTAGTAGCCTAAATACCAAATCGTCATTGCGAGGAAATTTACAATAGTAAATTGTACGTTCGCAATCTCAGGATATTTGATGAGATTGCCACGCAGCCATGGCTGCGGTCTTGTTGCATGGCTTGAAAAACACGCTCGGTGTCATTCCTGCGAAAGCAGGAATCCATCATAAAGCGAGATAACCTCAGCTTTTAATTTCAAAAATTTGTTATATGTATGCTTTTTTTTGGATTCCTGCTTTCGCAGGAATGACATAAAGAGCATTACCGGTCCACACGCGGGCAATGCCATGCGGGAATAACATAATGCAACAAAGCAGACTTGACCACGAACATTTTAATTACCCTACTAACAGATAGTTCACCCGAAATTTCTCAAGGGATGCAGTAACTACATAGTCAACAAATTCTTTTAACAATTTGGGATCAGTTACTTCCTGTCCTTTATCGTCACGAGCAGTTAAAAGTTTTGAATTAATTTTTTCAAGAACGCCTTTCTTAATATCATCAATATTATGCGTACCATCTAACATTTCTAAAATATATTTTTCATGTATCGGTATACCTACCATATCGTTAAGTCTATTAGTGACGCTAAACACGCTAGTTACATTATTAAAATGTGCTTGTTTTGCTTGGTATCTTGCAAATTCGCTAGTTTTGGGTTTTTCGGTGATAGTTGCTATAGCATGCGGTTTGGTCTCAAATATTTTTAGATAACCTTGAAAAATGAATGTGATAAAATGCTGTTCTAATGCTGCTAAGAAATCTTGTAATTGATATTTACCAAGCTTTTTAAAAGCTTCTTTTGCTACTTGTTCTAAGCTTATCGGATTGCTAATATTTTCAGCATATACATATAAAATAGCTTTCATAATCGGTGAAGTGGTTGAAATAAAAGGATCAGGTAAATTTTCGTAATAGAAGCTAATATTTTCCTGTTCGTTAGTTAAATCAACATCTTTTTCTAGAGTTACCGGTCTAATATTAAGGCTAGTATAAAACCCTTTTAAATTATTAAATTCAATTTTTCTGTTTATAGGTATGTTTTGATGACATAATAATGTCGAGCGGAATTTTCTATTAGTGATAAAATCCATATATTGCTCTGTACGAACAATATCGTTAACAGCTTGTAGTTGTTCTGCTGCTTTAGCCGGTAAATTACCGATAAACATTGCAGTAAGCGACGTATCACCTAAGTAATTTAGATTATTGTTTTGAGCTTTTTCTATGAATTGGTGAAAATATGTACCTGTATTAATTTCGCCTAAATATTCATGTAATACATACGAGTCCGTATATGCGGATAATAATTTTGTTTCATCTCGTAGGAAATTAGAATAAGGAGTTGTAGAACTTTCTAATGAGTCATTGATAAACTTTAAAAGTAATCTAGCTTGCTGTAATTTATCGTGGCTAGTATTAAATAGCTCTGAATGGAACATCATCATTTCGCGTATTGTTCTCTGCATATTCCAGCCAGGCAGCGTATTATAGCTTACGAAAGCGATACCGTTTGGATTTAGCAGTTTATTACAGACTTCAAGTATTTTATCTTGTACTTCTTTAGGCACCCACGAATATACGCCGTGACAAACTATATAATCAAACTTACCGTATGACTCATCAAGGTCCAATATAGATAATGCCTTTAGCTCTGCATTTTTTATTTTCAAATCACTGATAATTTTTTTACCTAATTCTATTTGTGTTTTGGATAAGTCAACACCTAGAGATTGTGATTTAGGATATGTTTCAGCAAAGTTAAGCAGATTAACACCAACTCCACAACCGATATCAAGTACTTTAGCAGTTTCAAGAGGCGGAGGGTTTAGTCCAAATAGCTTACCGATAGTTCTTAAATACGGTGGGGAGGTATAACTGAAAGTAAATGGAGAGTAAGGTACTTCATCGTAGGATATTTTATTAGCTTGTTTTGTCATATATTTTTCTTAAATAAAAAAATAATTCTAAGGAGTTTTAAAAGATTAAGCAATAGATTTTACATACAAAAACTTTTAAATTTAGTTTGCTGTTTTTATATTTTATGACTATACTCTAAGTACTATATAACCTATATTTAGTAGTCATATAGTATTAAGATAAATATTAATTGTATTTATATTATGAAAAATAGTAATGTTCAAATATCTGCTACTGAGTTTAAAAAGCATTTCTTAAATCTAGTTGATCAAGTTAAAAGTAAACATAATTCTTTTATTATTACAAAAAGAAAATTGCCGGTTGCTAAGGTAGTGCCTCTAGATACTTATACCAAAGAAAATAAAAAAAGTTATTTTGGTTGTTTAAGAGGTACTGTTAAAATTAATGATGATATAGTAAATTTTTCTTGTGAATCTGACTGGGAAGTAAATAATGACTGATATTGAAGCTAGTAACCAAGATGGGTTGATTTTAGATACTCATATATTAATTTGGTATGTAGAAGGAATTAGATTATCTGAAGCACAAATCAATTTAATAGATAAAATAAGAGAGCAAAATAAGCTATATATATCTGCTATATCTATATGGGAAATAGTAATGCTTGAAAATAAAGGTAAAATAGCATTTTCAATTGAGTTAAATGATTGGATTGATAAGTTACTATCTATACCTGGCTTAAATTTAATTGACCTGTCGGTTTCAATTTTAATACAAAGCTGCCTCTTACCTCATTATGAACATAAAGACCCGGCAGATAGATTTATTATAGCAGCTACTAGAACTACTAATGCGTGTTTATTTACTTTTGATCAAAGAATTATAGAATATGCCAATTTAGGTTATTTAAAAATAATCCAAGCTAAATAATTATAACTTAAACAATTGTGCTTTACTTGCAAAATTTCCTATTCCCTCTAAATCGGTAGCGGTAACCCATAGCTGCATGTTTAAACCGGTAAAAAATTCGATTAAATACCCTCGTCTTTTGTCGTCTAAATGCACAAAGACTTCGTCTAAAAGTAAAATCGGTGCTATTTTAGTTAGCTTTATAGCATAATTCATTTCAGCAAGGATTATCGCAATTAATATAGCTTTCTGCTCACCTGTAGAACAAAATTTTGCTAAGATATTTTTCTTTTGATGCTTTACTAAAAAGTCGCTTTTATGAACTCCAAAGCTAGTACGACCAAGTAGTTTATCTTTGCTTCTTGTTTGATAAAGTTCTGCAGTAATAAAATTAACAATATTTTCTTCGCCGTCTAATATTTTTTGTTCAACAATGCCGTCAATCGATAAATCGGCTTTTGGAAACTCATTTTCAAGTTCATCTATTGCTTGCTGCATAAATTCTAAGGTTTTTAAGCGATTATTAGCAATATGACTAGACATATCAGCCATTTTTTCTTCTATGATTTTCAGCCAATTATCATCTCTTATATCTTCTGCTAGAATTTTATTTCTCTCATACATGTAATATTCATATTTACTCACTAATTCTGCATGCTTTGAATCAAAATTATAAACTATTCTATCAAGAAATTTTCTTCTATCACTACTACCGCTTGTAAAGATTCCTTCCATTTGCGGAGTCAGCCATACCATGCTGGTAAATTTACTTAACTCATTATTGGCTATTTTACTTTCGTTATACTCGGTTATTCTTCTATTAGAGCTACGTTTAAATTGTGTGGTAAATTCTGCAAGCCCTAATTTGCTTTGCAATAGAGCTTTAACTAGACACTGATCTTCTGAAGCTTTGCATATATCGGCAAGTTTAGCTGACCGAAGTCCTCTACCTGGATAAAACAACGATATAGCTTCTAAAATATTAGTTTTACCGCTACCGTTTTCACCTATTAAAATTATGGGGGTATTATCTGTTTTTAATTCAAGATTTTTAAAATTACGATAATTTTCAAGGCTTAAGGAATGTAGGAAGATATTTTTCATTTTATGAAAGAGAATAATAGTTAATGATGCGTTGTATTTATACTTCGAGTAAATGAAGAGTTGGTATACGAAGGTCAATTTCAAAAAGAGCAAGGAGTTCACAAGGCGAGGAACGGAAGCCGTTACTTAATACGTGAGTACCGCAGATCTTGTAGAACGACGTAGTCAATTTTTGAAATTCACCGAGTATATATACCGTCTAGAAATTGCCATAGTAGTTTTGCACCTTTTATCGCTCCTTGATATACTAATTTTTGTTCTTTTGAGCTTAAATTATTAATCAAATTTGCACATTCTTGTGTATGCCATTGATCAACTTTACTATGAACAATGAAAAATTGTAAAGTTCTGTAATCTGAAATTCCATAAAATTTTTGTAATCCTTGAATTTTAGAGTCAGATACTTCAGGAGTTTGACGCTCATAAGCATAAAGCGCTCCAAGACCTATAGAAAAAGATTGCTCTGTTAATTTAAAATAACCTTGAACAAGTTTTTGAGTTGAGTTTAATTTAGGTTCTGAAGTGAGCTGGCTTCTTAAACATCCAAGCCCTTCAGCAAAACGTTTCCATAGTTCCGGGTGATTTTCTTCACCTTGCTCTTCTTCTATAAGATTACCAAGTAATATTTGCCTAGCTTGTATATCACTACATTTGGAATGTATTGCACTTATATAACGTGGGAAAGCTGTAACGTGATGATAATATTCTTTTGCGTAAATTTGTAAAGTATAATGAGTAAGTTTCCCCATATTCCATAATTGATAAAATGGATGATTTAAAAGGTTATATTGTTCAAGATCTATATTAAGCTGTTCTAAAAATTTCATCTTACCTCTTTATTTAATGAATTTGTAAATTTGATAATCATTTGTCTTGTCTATTATTATCGAATGCCATCCTGCTAGAAAATCAATAGGGAAAAAAGCATATCCATCATAATTTTTATTTATTTTTGTAAGTAAAAATTCATCAATAAGATTTTGCTCTAGGAAAAGAGTCGCTATTTCTGCCCCTCCAACCATAAAAATTTTCTTATCAGTAAAAGGTTTTATTACCCGCCAAAAATCATCTAAAGATTTAATAAAAAATATATTATTATAAGATTGTAATGGTGTATTTCTTGAAAAAACAATACAAATACAATTTTTTAAAATCTTTGCAGGTATAGAGTCAAAGGTTTTTCGTCCCATGACTATAATATTATTTTTTACCGTCTGATAAAAATATTCAAACTCCTTAGTATAAGACCAAGGCATCTGACCTTTATTACCTATCACCCCTTGTGGGTCACATGCCATTATACCAATGATTTTTCTATTTTTCATGAGATGAATATTTAATCATATGGTTTGCTACAAAAAATCTTTGATGCTCTACAACATTATGCACTCGTAAATAATCAGCTCCATGCTCTGTTAAATATTTTGATATTGCTATTGTTTCTAAATCTCTTTCTGATGCTTTGGAATTATAAAAAGCAGAAATATAAGATTTTCGTGAGTGTCCTACCAATATCTCACATCCTAGATTTTTAAATTTTTTAATATGTTGTAATATATATAAATTTTGATAAACGGATTTTCCAAAACCAATTCCAGGATCAAGAATAATATTTTTTCTATCAAATCCACATTTTTCTAATCTTGTTATTTCTTGCTCTGCCCATATATTTAAGCTAGCAAGCGGATAGTTATCGAAATCAAGACATTTTTGTTTTTGCGGTGGAACGGTTAATGAGTGCATAGTAATAATTTTACAATTATAATCGGCAATTAATCGTAATGTATAATTATCTAGATTATTTTTAACCAAATTTATACAGGAAATAGGGTATTTTTAAAACATTTTTAATTACTTCAGGAGTAAAACTATCAATACTGACTATAACTTCTTTTTCCTTTATAACTTCCCTAAGCTCTTCAAGAACATTCCCAAGCCTTGCATATTCTTCGTCTTCAGTAATAATTAAAGCAGAAGGACGTGTTGATTGTGATCCAAGCTCAATTATTGTAGCCCCTTCATTTATCAAGCGTACAAAATTTCTAACGGCATCTTCTTTATGAAAATTTAATCCTCCATCAGAAAAAGAATCAGGAGTAATATTTAAAATACCGACAAATTGAGGATTTAAAACAAGAGAGCGTATAACTCCTTGATTCTCAATTAAATGTGCTATTTCTGCAAAGGTTTTATTGTTGTAAAAATTATTAGTCGGACATGTATAACGACATTCCAAACTTAAACCTGCAATTAGATGAATAAGAAACGGTCTGTTTAATAATTCAGGATGCGGTATTTTTAAATCAGGCAAATCTATATGGCAATTACTCCAAAGTAGGATATCTAAGTCAATAACTCTTGGAGACCATTTATCGTAAGAACTTGCTCGACCTAGTTGTTTTTCAATCTTTTTAAGCTCAATTAGAAGTTTACTGGGCGTTAAAGTACTTTTACCCTGCACCACCATATTTAAATATGACTTATTCCAAGCTTTATCGGCATTAGGTGGTAGAATAACTTGTGTTTCAAAAATAATAGATTGCTTAAGCAATATAAAACCACAGCTTTTTAGTAAATTTAGAGCTTTTTTAATATTTAAAAGTCTATTACCTAAATTACTGCCTATAGAAATATAAATCATAGTATACTCGCTGAATCCCCCAAAATTGGCTTCGTCGCTTTGTAAGTCCTCCGGTCCTCACGTATTATTATACGCTCCGTTCCTCGTCTTGTTGATTCCTTGCTCTTTTTCAAATTAAACTTTGTATATCTTCTCCTGAATAAGAAAAAGAAACTCCGCCATGCATTCCTGAAACCGGTGATTTTAATTTAGTAACGGTTACGTTTAGAAAAATCTTTTCTAATTTAGATTCGATAAAATTTTGATAAATAATATCATATATTTGTGCGGCTAAATACTCGATAAGATTAAAGTGATTTTCTTGAGAAAGTTTTTGTACTAGTCGTACGATTTCTGCATAACAAACAGTATCGTTTATATTATCCGTTACAGTAGCAGGCGGGGGAGTTGATAGAAAGAGTTGTATGTTAATTTTTACAGGTTGAGCGTGGTGTTTTTCTTGAGTACTGCAGCCAAGATGTACCCAAGTTATTAGTTCCGAAATATTAAGTTTACATGAATAATTTAAGTTGAAAGCTTGATACTTATCATAATGTTAATGTTAGTTTAATATAAGCTCTTTATAAAAAGATACAATAGTTAAATTGATATACCGCCACTTTTTTTAAAGCCAGCATGAGCTTTTTCAAGTTTTTTAATAAGTCTGGGTGAATATGATTTAATGTCTTTTTCCTTGCCGCCTTCGTATTTTTTAGCGAGTTTCATTCCCCCTCTGATCATATTATAGGCGAAGTTCATTAGCTTTGTTTCTCCTGCTATTCTTTTTGGATTCATAAACATATAAACTTGATAAACGGCAAAGCTCTTTATTAAACGCTTTAAGTCCATTCTAGCTTGTTTGGTTATACCTTGTAATTTATCTTTTGGGTTTGCAAGGTTTTTATTAGCGTCTCTAACGATTTTAGAACGTTGATGCATTAAATAATTACTGACTTCGGCAACGTTCTTGTTAATGAGCTTCTCATCCATTTTAAGCATTTTAAGCTTTAAGTTTTTAGTTTTACCTAAATACTTACGGATTAATAAGATAATTCGGCTTTGCAGTTGACTTAAATCCATAGTTTGTTCGTTTAAGATAGCAAGTATCCGCTCTATCTCATACTCAAACTCTTCATTTTGGCTTAATTCTTCAAAAATTTCCTCCACCTCTTTACTCTCAAGTACAAGATCGTCACTAATACCCATTAATGCATCTTTTATTTGATCGGCGATTTTTTTGGTATCATCGGAAAATTGATTATTTGTCATAATCTAATTCATCGTTAAATATAGCTATTTTTATACTAGCACCACATTTCTACTTGTCTATAAAAATTGTATTAAGAGATATTAAATTTTTCTCATTGAGGATACTCTGAGGAATTATAACAAGCACCTAACATATTGCTAGAATCTTCATTATTATCATAATATGTTTTAAATGAAGTATTAGGGATTAAATCATTGAATTTAAGTAAAGGTTCTTTAAAATATGAATCATGTGACCGGCTTGTCGTAATATTCGTATAATCAGTTTCTAGTTTTTCTTCTTTAAATTTTTCTGCTAAATTTTTGTATTTTTCAGCTTGTTGTATAAATTTAAGCTGAATACAAGGTGAAGAAATCATTGATGCTAACTCTTTAGACAAATCATATAATATTCCGTAAGGTTTAGGTCCTCCTTGTTCTTCTATGAGAGCTATCGTATTAAGAAAAAATACTTTTAGTGAATCTTGCAGACTTTTTTCTGATATATCTAGATTATATTGGTTATAAAAATCACCTTGGCTTGAATATAATTCAATTATCTCTGATGTTAATTTAGCTATATCTTGCGGGTTCTTTTGCTGTATTTTCTTTTTAGTTCTGATTCTTTGAGATGTAATAATTTATTAAAAGCTTCTTTTGCATAAGATATATGAGTAGTAGTTTTAAAATATTCTAAAGCTTTTACATAATTTCCGCTTTTAAATTCAATATTCCCAAGTTTTATATTTGCCTCTTCAGAACCAAGATTAGCAGCGTTTTCATACAATTCTATTGATTCTTTAGATAGTTTTGTTGAGCCATTAGCTGTATAGATTTGTGCTTGCCCACAATAAATTTCTGCTAATTGATGTTTATATAAGTTTTCGTTTTTATAACAATCATTAATAGATTTATGAGTTTCTTTTTAGTAATTTTTCTAATAAATTGTAAATAGGTAGCTCTTGATCCGGTAACACAGGTTTATGTAAAAGCTTATCATATATTACTTCATCAAGATTTCTAGATATTTCTGTAATAGATTTAGAGGCGGTAATATACTTCCAAAGAGATTTAGCTTCTTGCTTGCTGACTGATCCTATTAGTTTTTCTAAATTACTAATGCTATTATTTATAGTTATACCTAATACATTATTAAAATTCTTAAAGCTCTTTGTTAAAAATAATTTAATATTATCTAGATTTTCAATATCAGGGCTAGAATTGTTAATATGCTGTAAAAAGTTTTTTAAGTTATATATATTATTGATTGCTTTTAAATCTAAAACATCGTTATTTTTGATATCTTCATAAAATTTTTCAATAGTCTCATTTAATTTGTTATAGAATGAATCTTTATCTTTGCATATTGTATGCTTAAATGATTCTAATAACTTTTCTTTTATATTATATGCCCCAAGGTTACTAAATAAATCGTTAAACCATTTTGCAGAATTAATTGTAACCAAATTTTCTTTTTCAGAAAATTTGATGTCAGATAAATATTTAAGGTAATTTAGAAGGTTCTCTAATTTATTTTCTGATTTCGGTGTTTCTAAAAGCTGATTTAATTTTTTAACGGTTTCTAAGAAACTTCCTATAGTTTTGGCATTGTTTTCTAACTGTTTATAACAATTTACTATATCTATTAATTGTTTCAATTTGTCTGTTTTAGCCGAAATATCTTCAAAACTTAAATTACTTTCTATATTTTGTTTCCATTTTTTTTCTATATATGTTTTAAACTCATTGATACTAATTAGTATTTCTTTATCAATTACATTTATAGAATTTAAAATATATGTTAAATTTTCACCGTCGATTGTTATTTTATTATATTCATCTGGAATGATATAATTATCATCTGTAATATTTAATAGATCTTTATAGTCTTTTGCTTGTTCGCTAGCTTGAGGTAATAAATAAATAGAATCTTTTATTTTATTAATAATAATCTTTTGCTCATCGCTAAAATTACCGAGTTTGGTCATGCCTCCATATTGCAGTTACGCCTATTAAAAAGCTATACGTTCAATAAGAGTACCAATAACCTTATCATGAATATCCAATGACTTGGAAAAGCAGATTGTCTTACGTGCAAGCCTCTTGCATCTCGTTCTAAGGTTCAAGTTACTTCGTTCTATCCGTTGAGTGTATTTTTTACTGATAATATGCTTTTTAGGGTCTAATAACCTAGCATAATCCCCCATCCATCTGTATAGTAAAAAGTCACCTTGAAATTCTCTAGTTTTTTCAGTAATGATTCTAATGTGCTATCACATCTTGTACCAAACGTATAAGCAACTACTTTTAACGAAATCTTATCCAAGGCATACCAAAGCCATCGTTGTCTGGATTTATTCTGTACATAAGACCATTGTTCATCTATCTCAGGAACAATAATTACTTCTGTTGTACTGATAGAATGATTTATTGTTTTTAATACTAGATTTTTTTAAAACACGGATAACTGTATTGATACCCGCTTTTAATACTCTTACTGTATCTCTAACTCCAGAGCCGTTGATTGACATTTCTACTATTTGCTCCTTAACTCCAGGCTTAGATGCATTATTAATATACTCCAATTGAAAATATCGATTACACCGCTTGCATTGATATCTCTGTTGTTTTGAAATTGAATATCCTGACTTTATTACTTCTTCTGTGTTGTTACAATATCTACACTTAACATCTATTTTTGCCATAACTCCTTAACTATAATTCTCTCTTATTACTGTTTTGAGGATTATAGACTATTTACTCCTAAACTGCAATACGGAGGCACGACCCCGAGTTTTATAGAGTCATCAATAATTTTAGATATACGAGTATTATTATTGCTTGCTGGACTATCGGTCACTACTATAGATAAATTACTTTCATTTATATCAATATATCTCAATAATTTAGTAAATTGTTCAAATATACCGACAAGTTTTTCTAGATTGGCTTTGACAAGGGAAGAGTTAGAGTTTTTGGTTTCAATATTTTTTATTGCTAATATAAATTTAGTAGGAGTCGTGCTTAGAATTTTTTGTAGAAAAAATTTATCAATAGTAGATTCAGAGGATAAATTAGCAGCATCCAAATAAGAACTTTTATATGTTAAATATTTTTCATTTTTTATATAAAAACTATCTAAAATATTTGAACTTTCTGTTAGATTTTTTTGAGAAGTCCCAATCTCCATACTCATTACTTTCTAATATTAATTTACCGTCTTTAAGAAAATTAGCTATAAGATTTAAATCTTCTTTCTCTTGCTCCTAATATAATTATAGCTTTATTACTCCCATCAATAATAGATTCATATTTCTCACTATCTTTATTAATTAAGTCGATAAAATTTTTATCCTTTAACATATCGGATATAAAATTTTCTATTTCTTCTTGTTTCAACATCATTGTATCCCTCATATTTTCTGCCTTATTGTTTTCAATATTATTTGTTATTTCAAACGAATTTTGATTTAGGGGTGTTTGTATCGGTTGAGTTTCATTGGTGTTGTCATTTAGTGTTGGGGGTGGGTGGTCTTCGGGGGTGGTGGTGTCTACTATTTCCGTATTTTCTTGTTTTTTAAATTTATCATTTAAACGTTTTACACAAGTGATATAATTGTACATGATTAATCCGTTTCTAGTTGTTTTTTTATTTAATAATCTTAACTTTAAGATTAACTCAAAAATTTCAACTTAGTTAATAAATTAATTAATTTATTTTAACTAAAAATATGTATATGATAAAAATATCACAATTTAGATATTACGATATTTAATACAGTATAAAGATGATTTTTATTGCATATATGATAAGAATAAGTTTTATTATAAATAAATATTAATAATTACTTAGGTTATGAGAAATAATAAAAACCAGATGTATATTATAAAAATTTTTATAGCCCTAGCTATGATTACGGGCATAATATTTTTATGTTTATTTTATTCTTCATTAACTCCGTCTAAGCTTAAGATTGGTGCAAAAACTAGTAATATGGACGATTCACCTAAAATTAAGTTCACTCTTATAGATCAAGAAGGAAAGAAATTTGATAGTACCCATTTGCAAGGTCATTTAAGTTTGATTTATTTTGGTACTACCTATTCTTTGTATGACAATCAAGCACTAAAAAGAGTAGAAGATATTATTAAGATTTTGAAGAAAGAGAATATTTTAGTACAAGTAGTTTTTATTACTTTAGATCCTGAGCATGATACAAGTGAGGTATTAAAAAAATATTTAGAAAAAATAGATGGTAATTTTATAGGTTTAACGGGGAGTAGAAGATATTGAACAATTAGCAGATCAATTTAAGGTCTTCTATACATCCAAAATATTTGATGTAAAAACAAACGAATATGAATTACAACATTCTAATTTTGTGTATTTAATTAGCAGCCAGGGAAAATTTTTAAAGCATTATTGCTTAGGCTTACCGAAAAATGGCTAACAGATAATCTCTAAGCATTTCCTATTTGTGATGAGAAATGTATTTCATCAATGCCTAGATGTTTTAATGCATTATGCCATTTACTTTCAGGATTATCGGCAAAAATAAATTCTTTATTACAATCCATAACCAACCATAGGTTTTTTTCTAATTCTTCTTCAAGCTGCCCTGGTTTCCATGCGGTATAACCGACAATGAATAAGCTATTTTTAGGTCCTTTACCGAAAGCTATATCTTCTGAAATTTCTAAATTAGAGCTTACTGCTAAATCATTCTGGAAATCCAATAACAAATTTTTATTATAATCGCTAGAATGAAGAAAAAAACCTTTTTCATGTTCTACGGGTCCGCCAAGATATATAGGAACCATAACTGGGGTTGTTATTTCGTCATTTTTTATTTTAAAAAACGATTTTAAATCTATATGATTTACTAAGCGGTTAAATATTAATCCTATTGCTCCTTCTTCCGTGTGTGATAACATATAAATTAAGGATTTATGGTAAATGCCTTTTGTAATTACATGCGGTGTAGCAACGAGTGTTTTACCGGATAAGTTATGAAAAATTTTATCGCCCATAAATAAAACTTTAATTATAATATTAGAGGTGATCTATAAAGATATTTTAATTGATAATTAAAGAGCTTTTTTAGCGAAAATGAATAAGATTTTTGTAGTAATAGTAGTTCATATTTCAAAAAAATCTTACAATTTATAGCAAGAAAGAATCTAACTAGCTTTAAAATATCTTTATAGATCACCTCTTAAAGTATATAAGATTTAAATCCAATTATTCAATAGAAGTTAACAATAATGATCACATTTTTTGATATTACTATTTTTGCTATTATTACTCTTTTCTCATTTTTCGGCTTATATCAAGGTATAATCGGGTTTTCAACTAGAATACTCGGTTTTATTACTTCTATAATGTTAGGATATTTCTTATATCCGTATATTTCTGAACTAATCGGGAAATATATGGATAATGAGGTTATAAGAATAATTATAGCCGGTGTTATATCTTATGTTGTTTCTTTAATTTTATGTGTTTTTATAGTTTATAAATTTCTTGCTATAATTTCGTTTATGAGAAACGGTTTTATTGACAGATTCTTAGGGCTATTAGCAGGATTTGCCGTAGGTACTACTATCTCGTTAGTACTATTTTTTATAACAATGATCTTTACTTCTGAAAATTATTTTAAAAGTAAATCTTTAAA
The DNA here is from genome assembly GCF_057319745.1 of Rickettsia sp. MAE-05. Taxonomy (NCBI): domain Bacteria; kingdom Pseudomonadati; phylum Pseudomonadota; class Alphaproteobacteria; order Rickettsiales; family Rickettsiaceae; genus Rickettsia; species Rickettsia sp. MAE-05. The sequence continues at coordinate 424,160 of NZ_JBLTIO010000002.1, read as the reverse complement.
AGATTTTGTGGTAAGTAGCAAACAGAGCAAATATGGAGGAGTGTTGAAAGTTTCCGTTACCACTGATTATTTAGATGAATTAAGTAAAAATATTATAGTTATAATTCCAAATGAAACCTTAAAATCTATTGAAATATTTGAAAATAAAGACTTAAATAATTTTAAAAACTCCCTTAAGAAATCAAATGATTCTAACGATGATGAGGATATATTTTCTCAAGAAGGTCATGCCTCCATATTGCAGTTACGCCTATTAAAAAGCTATACGTTCAATAAGAGTACCAATAACCTTATCATGAATATCCAATGACTTGGAAAAGCAGATTGTCTTACGTGCAAGCCTCTTGCATCTCGTTCTAAGGTTCAAGTTACTTCGTTCTATCCGTTGAGTGTATTTTTTACTGATAATATGCTTTTTAGGGTCTAATAACCTAGCATAACTCCCCCATCCATCTGTATAGTAAAAAGTCACCTTGAAATTCTCTAGTTTTTTCAGTAATGATTCTAATGTGCTATCACATCTTGTACCAAACGTATAAGCAACTACTTTTAACGAAATCTTATCCAAGGCATACCAAAGCCATCGTTGTCTGGATTTATTCTGTACATAAGACCATTGTTCATCTATCTCAGGAGCAATAATTACTTCTGTTGTACTGATAGAATGATTTATTGTTTTTAATACTAGATTTTTTTAAAACACGGATAACTGTATTGATACCCGCTTTTAATACTCTTACTGTATCTCTAACTCCAGAGCCGTTGATTGACATTTCTACTATTTGCTCCTTAACTCCAGGCTTAGATGCATTATTAATATACTCCAATTGAAAATATCGATTACACCGCTTGCATTGATATCTCTGTTGTTTTGAAATTGAATATCCTGACTTTATTACTTCTTCTGTGTTGTTACAATATCTACACTTAACATCTATTTTTGCCATAACTCCTTAACTATAATTCTCTCTTATTACTGTTTGAGGATTATAGACTATTTACTCTAAACTGCAATACGGAGGCACGACCATACTGTTATTATCATCTAATTCTGCTTCATTGTAAGCATCGACATATTCTTCAAGTTCTGCTCCATCTTGTTTTTTTAATTCTTCCAGTTCATTTAAGGAGTAGATTTCTTTCAATATCTCTTCTGCTGTTTAGTAATCTATTTCATCGTCATTATACATAATGCTTCACACCTCCGTTCATTAGATTTTTATTGTATCTAACTTACTTATTTATCAAAGTTAGAAAGGTGATTATAACAAAGTAATCGACTAGGCTCAAGAAAAAATTAATGAAAATTATAAGTTATGCAATAATTTAGTTTTCGTACGCAGAGCTTAATCAATTATCTTTATCCGTAGCTCTTCCTTTTCTCTAGCTATTTTCACGGTATTGCCGCTACTTATTTCGCCTGCTAAAATCATTTTGGCTAAGTTATTTTGTATTTCCCTCTGGATAAGGCGTTTTAAGGGTCTTGCTCCAAAACTTGGGTCATAGCCTTTTTCGGCTAAATAATTTAAAGCAGATTCATCAAATTCAAGAATAATATTTTGTGCTAGTAAAATTTTCTTTAAGCTTTCAAGCTGTATCTTAACTATATCATGAACATTATTACGATTTAGGCGATGGAATAATATAATCTCGTCTAACCTATTTAAAAACTCTGGCTTAAATACAGCTTTAACATATTCCATAACCTCATCTTTTACTTTATATGTATCTTCGTCCTCTTTCTGATTAACGAGTATCTCAGCACCTAAATTAGAAGTTAAAACTATAATAGTATTTTTAAAATCAACTGTGATACCCTGACTATCGGTTAATCTTCCCTCATCAAGTATTTGCAGCATAATATTAAATATGTCGGGATGGGCTTTTTCAACTTCATCAAATAATATTACCTGATAAGGGCGGCGTCTTATGCTTTCCGTTAACACCCCCCCTTGATCATATCCGATATAGCCGGGAGGGGCTCCTATTAAACGAGAAATAGCATGCTTCTCCATATATTCCGACATATCTATACGAAGTATCGCATTACGGTCATCAAAAAGAAAACTGGCTAAGGCTTTGGTAAGCTCGGTTTTACCTACTCCTGTAGGTCCTAAGAATAAGAAGGAACCAAGCGGGCGGTTAATATCCTGAATACCTGCACGTGATCTTCTAACTGCATCACTAACGCCTTTAATTGCTTCATCTTGTCCTATAACCGATTCACGTAATTTCTGCTCCATTACAAGCAAACGCTCACGTTCACTTGATAGCATAGTATCAATCGGAATACCAGTAATACGAGAGATAATACTTGCTATATCACTTTCCGATACAATTTCTTTTAATAGCCCTTTATTATCCATACTTTCGGCTTCCTGAATCTTTTTCATAATCTCAGGTATAATTCCGTATTTTAGCTCACTAGCTTTAGCGAGATTAGCGTCACGCTCGGCACGCTCTAGATCGATTCTTGCTCGTTCTAACTCTTCTTTAAGTTTTTGGGCTTGCTGTAGTTTAGACTTTTCTGCTTGCCATTTAGCGTTCATATCATATGATTTAGATTCTAACTTTTCGAGTTCCTCGGTTAAATGGGTAATTTTCTTTTTAGAATGCTCGTCATTTTCTTTTTTAAGTGCTGCAAGCTCAATTTTTATCTGAATAATACGGCGATCTAGCTCGTCAAGCTCTTCAGGCTTACTTGACAATTCTATTTTCATACGGCTACAAGCTTCATCAATCAAATCAATAGCTTTATCAGGTAAATAACGATCGGTAATATAACGGTTTGATAACGTCGCTGCTGCAACTATTGCACTATCGGAAATTCGTACGGCATGATGCAGCTCGTATTTTTCTTTAATTCCTCTAAGTATTGATATAGTATCTTCTACGCTTGGTTCACCTACATAAACAGGTTGGAAACGACGAGCGAGTGCTGCATCCTTCTCGATATATTTACGATATTCGTCTAAAGTAGTAGCTCCGATGCAATGTAGCTCACCACGAGCAAGCATCGGCTTTAGTAAATTTGAGGCATCCATAGCACCATCGGTTTTGCCCGTACCAACCAATAAATGCAATTCATCAATAAATAAGATAATTTCACCGCTTGATTCCTTGATTTCACCAAGTACTGCTTTAAGACGCTCCTCAAATTCGCCTCGATATTTAGCTCCTGCTATTAATGCTCCCATATCAAGCTCTATAATACGGCAATTAATAAGCGATTCAGGTACGTCCTTACTAAATATGCGTTGTGCTAAGCCCTCTATTATAGCAGTTTTACCGACTCCTGGTTCACCGATCAACACAGGATTGTTTTTCATGCGTCGTGATAGTACCTGCACGGTTCTTCTTATTTCTTCATCACGTCCGATTATCGGGTCAAGCTTACCGCTTTCGGCAAGCTCTGTTACGTCTCTGCCGTATTTCTTTAGAGCATCGCAACTATTTTCTGCCGATTCGGTATCTGCTTTTTTGCCTTTACGAAGCTGTAAAATAGCTGCTGCTAATTTTTTACTATTAATTCCATTATTCGTTAAAATTTTACCGGCTATAGTATTATCATAAGTTAATGCTTCAAATATACGCTCTATGGTTACAAAGCTATCCCCACTGTCTTTAGCAATGCTACTAGCTTTTTCTAAAACTTTAAGAGCTTCAGCAGAAGAATAAACTTGTCCCCCTCCCTCAACCTGAACTTTTGGAATTTTATTTAGTTCTAGCTGAACTTGATCTTTTAATAAGTTTATATTACCTCCGGTATTATTAATAAGGGTTTGAATTATACCTGTTTCTTCACTTAAAAGACTAGATAATAAATGCAAAGGTAATATTTGCTGATGATCGTTTTTAGCAGCAATCGATTGGCTACTAGCTATCACTGATTTAGCATGTGCAGTAAATTTATCAATATTCATATAAATAACATATTTTAATTAATAAAGTTAAATATTTTTAACTAGACTATTTTTATATAATAATTTTTAATTAAAATAACAAGAGATGAACAACTACATATAGAATTTTATAATGCTTTCATCATTAAAAAAACAATTTGATAACGATAAGGCGTTTTTATTAAATCATACAAAAGAATTTTTAACTACATCCGGAGTAGGCGTTCCTTTAGAAACAAATAGAGCTAAAATTGAAGAAGCTGTTGAAAAAGGCAGCTTTACCGGGGCATTACAGGGTTTAGAAATTTTACGTCATAAGAAAACCGGTATAAAGCTTACTAAAATTGAAGGAAAAAATGGCGAAACTTCAATATTAATACGTGACGGTCGCAACAATCCTAATGAAAAAATTGTTTTAGGCACTGAAGCTTTTGAAATGCAATATTTAAACGCTATCAGAGGAGCGATAGACATAGCAAAGACCGAAAATAAACCTGAGCTTGTGCTGAAATTAAATAAAGAAGCAGTAAAATTTATTAATAGTTTTAATGCTTTGAATATGGAAAAATCACAAGAAAATATCTCAAAAAATATGCAAACTGAGATTGACAAGGTTGCTGAATTGCTAGGAACAAATGGTATTAAAAATGCTCATAAAAAATTAAATGTTGCTAAAGATTTTCAAAATTTCAATGATGAGCATTGTAATATAGTAACTTTGTCAAAAGTCACCAATTATGAGGGAAAAGAGCATATTGTAGTCGAAGCGGAAGTAGCTTTTAAAGGCTTAACAGAAGAACAAAAGCAAGAATATCAAAATAGAGAAGGTAAAAACTGGTATAATGTAATGCCTGAATGGGAGAGGAAGCTTGTTGATCAGTACGCTGATGCAATTAAAAACGGTAAGCATGTTATCCCAACCCAGTTACGACAAATTGTTGGCATGAAAAATGCCTTTGAGAAAATTGGGGCAATAACCGACAAAGACGGTAAAAATTTTGAAACATTGCTTACATCTAAACATGCAGGTACATTAGCCTCGATTTCAAATGATATAGATTCTAGACAAAAAATTACCGACTTAAATTCACGCCAAGCCCAAGAATGGCTTGAAGACGGCGTTACTATTCATACCAATACATTAAACTCAGGTCCTATAGGAGCTGGCAATGATCCCACAATTGTTGATCAGACAAAAAAATCTATGGAAAATGTCGGTGGGAAAAATACTAATACTCCTCTTAATTTATTTAGGCTTATAGGAGTAACAAATAATTTTTCAGGAGTGAGTGATACTTTAAACAAAATAGCAGAAAATTTACCAACTCAAAAAGGAATTGATGAATTAAAAGCACATATTAAACCTAGAAGCAAATTTGAACGTTTTTTTAGGATAAATAAACCTAAAGGAAATGCAGTAGAAATAATTAACAATGCAAATTTAACGGATCAGGAAAAAGAAATATTAAAAAAAGCTGTAACATTAAGAGAAAATATTGAGCAAGCAGATATTCCTTTTAGAGTATCTTTCGAGACAAAACTTCCTTTTATATCGTTTGATAAAGAAAATATTAATCTAAATATATCAGATGCCTTAAGTAATTTAACAGAAAAAATAAGACAAAATAAACAAGAAAATAAAACCACTAGTTTAATAAATTTACCTCAGGAAGAAATATTAACAATGTGTGCTAGCGGTAAAGATAGAGAAGGACTTAATGAACATAATAAAATATCTCAAGCATTATCAAAATATACCGGTATAAAAATAACAGACATCGATAAACAATTACTTAAAAACGGTCATATTGCTCAACAAGCAGGTAGTATTTATGCAGGCGGTGCAACTATCGGCTGTTATGGAACAAAAAGCGAAAATAAAGCGGGTATTCCAAAAAGTAGAAAAGAAACACTTGCTGGTATAATGGAGGTAACGGCTAAAACAAATAAAATTGAAGACAAAAAAAAAGATGGATAAAAAGATAGATGCAGAATATGAAAAAAATCATCCTAAAGAATCTATCGTAATACGCAGTGATAAGAAAGTTGTTAAACCGTTAACTAAATCGGTGTCACAACTTAAACCAAGTATAACCCCACCGGTTAAATTTAATAAAAGTCAAAATATAGGTATGGAGAAATAATGTCAGAAATTGCAATTGTAACAGGCGGTACTAGAGGAATAGGTAAGGCTACCGCTTTAGAATTAAAAAATAAGGGCATTACGGTAGTTGCTAATTTTTTCAGTAATTACGACGCTGCTAAAGAGATGGAAGAAAAATACGGTATCAAAACTAAACGCTGGAATGTTGCGGATTTTGAAGAATGCAGGCAAGCAGTAAAGGAAATTGAAGAGGAATTTAAAAAACCGGTAAGTATTCTTGTTAACAATGCCGGTATTACCAAAGATAAAATGCTACATAGAATGAGCCATCAAGATTGGAATGACGTCATTAACGTTAATCTCAATTCTTGCTTTAATATGTCTAGTAGCGTAATGGAACAGATGCGAAACCAAGATTACGGTCGTATAGTAAATATCAGTTCAATTAATGCTCAAGCAGGGCAGGTTGGGCAGACTAATTACTCTGCTGCTAAAGCCGGAATCATCGGTTTTACTAAGGCTCTTGCTCGTGAAACTGCTTCTAAAAATATCACCGTTAACTGTATAGCTCCAGGGTATATTGCAACCGAAATGGTAGGAGCAGTACCCGAAGACGTACTTGCTAAAATCGTTAATAGTATCCCCAAAAAAAGACTAGGACAGCCTGAAGAAATAGCTAGAGCCGTGGCATTTTTAGTTGATGAAAATGCCGGCTTTATAACAGGCGAGACTATTTCTATCAACGGCGGCCATAATATGATTTAAACAAATATAACTAATAATAGATAGAATATGATAAAACAAATATTGAAAGATATTAAAACACTATGTAAAAGTCGTAATTATGAAGGAGCATTTAATAAATTAGCAGAAATTAAAGGATTAGTCGGATATATACAATACTATCACTATGGAAATGGTATAATCTATACTTCCCAAGCAGAAACTAATAATGATATAACAGAAAAGCAACAGCTTTACTTTAAGGCAGAAATTTCATTTCGTAAAACAGCTCAATACAAATCTATCCCTAAAAATACTTATTTTTTATTAGGCAAAATTCTTTGTAAAGTAGGTAAATTCAAGGAAGCTAAGATTGTACTCGAACAATATACACCTTCCCAAAAGAACCAGAAAGAATTTCTTAGTCAAATACCCCAAGAACCTAATAAAACTACTAATTCACCGCTGCTACCGAGAGAAAATGATTTATCTAAGAGTCAATTAATTGCACTTAATAAAAGCAACAATAACGAAGAGTTGGCAAAATCAGTAGTAATGCTAGCAAGCAGAGTAACTACACTTGAACACAAGGTTACAGACATAGAGCTAACTATTGCAGACATGAAAAAAATGTTAGCATCTGCAAATATCTCGCTTATTGTAGATATAAACACCCAAATTAAAGAATTGCAAGTCCTTAATCCTAAATTAGAAGAATATTATAAACATTTTAATATGGCTTTACACAATGTATGTATTGCTGCTAGTGCCGTAAGTAGCGGCTTAGTAGTTCCTGATTCGGGGCATTTGGAACGTATAAGTGCCTCTTCTTGGGTGAAATGTTTGTTATCTTGGCGACATAGCAGCGTCCGGTTTTTTAAGTCCTATTGCCACTGCTTTAATAGCAGTTCTGCATGATGCCGGGGATAATATATTTAACTCTAAGGAAGAAAAAAGGCTAGTAGATGTACTTACTAAATTTTGTAAAATGATTAATAAGCAATCTAATATGACCGTATCTATAGAACAAGATTTACAGAGATTAGCTTTATTTTTTGCTAATTTAAGGAGTGCAGAAATCAAAAAAACTAATGGGACAGATTTCAGTAATTTCTTTACGACTAAACTGCCGTTGCAAGGTAATTTTTTTCGTTATGATACTAATAATACCGACGAAATGAATAGTAATCCTATGGAAAAATTAGCACTTCAAGATGCTATTTCTTTGATTGGTTATATGTATCATAATGCAGAGAGTATATTAAAGAATTCTAAATCATTGTTAAACCAAATTATAACTACTGCAAAAGAGGGATTAAGTACATCATGGGAGGAGATAAGAAAAACTACTCCCGGTACTGTAGAAAATGATTTATGGCAAATAGAAAAGCAAGTACCTGAATCTGAAATAATAACTGAGAAAGCAAAAATCGGACAGCTGCGAAGTGTGAAGATATCTTGCGTTTCAGTTGATCTCTCAAAACCACTTTTGAAAAAAATAGGATTTTCTTCAACTGGCATCAGAAGAGGGGTTGAAGATTTTTTTAATCAAAAATATTTTGCTGATAAATTTACTGAAGAAGAACAAGGTTGTTTTGTCTTATTTTTAGCATATAAAATATTTAGATATGGTAATAAGGCATGTCTCGAATATTTTAGTGAGAAACAGCCGGAGCTAATTACAAAAATTTTCAATGATTATCCTCATTTATTTTTTAGGAGAGAGGCAATTAACACATGTATTAAAAATGAAGATGATAGACAAAAAGCACTAGATGCAATAAAATTAACATCATCGGATAAATTTTTTATAGGCTGCTTTGACAAAGTATTCTCTAAGGTAGATGTCGTTGTAGGCCTTAGAGTCGCAGCGTACACTTTAGTACGTGAGGATTCGAGTACCGGATCGACGTACAAATTACCCCTAGAAGTAGAGTTTCTGAAGAGGTCTAATGACTAGCATATACTACATTCTTGACAATGTTCCTGCTATTTATAAGCAGGACATGGAAATAGAGTATGAGCATTTGGCGATGCAATTAATTAAGTCTGGTAAATTACGGATAGATACTGATGATTGCTGCAATTTTGCAAGATTTACCGAGCCTGCTCTTAATATAAGCTTAATGGTTAGTAAAGAAGAACTAACAAGCCCGCATTTAATCCCTGAAACTACTAAGCTTTTTCAAAATTTATACAAAAATTCCGCTTCAGATCAGAAAATAAAATCAATTTTTGACAATTTAAAAAAGCAAATACAAAAATTGCAGCCGGTTAAGAAAGAAGTAACCGAAATGCTGGCACGTCTTTTTGTTCAGTCGGCTCATCCGATTGTAATAAGGTGGCTTCTTCTTAATAAGACGGAAGTATTCCTTACCTATTCACATAATATCGGCGATATGATGGATATGGTTAGCTGGCAACGAGTAGGCGGTAATAGCGGTATGCAAAGCACTAACGGCAAGGACGTAGCTATTTTTGTTTCATGCGGCGGTAATCCTTTTGCTGAAAACAATAAAGACTATCCTATGTACGGTAATGGCTGGCCTGCCGTTGCTAGGCTTCAGATTATCGCAGCCCAAGAGCTTGGGCATTTTGCCGATATAAAAAGAGATGATAAAGGCAGGCAAATAACTCGCCATTCGGCTAATTTTTCCGGTACTAAAGCTACTGATAAAGTACGAATTGCTAGAAAAAATGATATAATACATTGTCATAATTTGCTTAGTAAGCTCCTTAAAGCAGGCATGAAAAAGCAATTAGATTATGAAACGAAACTTAAATTTTATAATGCAAACAAGCTTAGCGGCTTAAAAGTTTATGCTATAAAATTTATGATTTTTATATATAAATTTCGGCTTTTAAATTATAGCAGTAGGAATAACCTAATATTTGTAAAAAAATTTAAAACCGATAAATATATGGCGTTAATGATTGATGCTATGTTTAAAGATATGCAAGCTAATTTATCGCCAAACGCTGAAGTGTATAAAAATAAAAACCCTGAAATTGAAGAAGCTGTAGCCTGTATTGAGGCACTCGCTAGAGTACCGCAACAAGCCGTAAAATGGGGATATTTAACTACCAAAGAAACTATGCACGACCTTTATAAAATATATTATAACGAGGTTATACCTTCTTTAATTACTAGCTATAATGTTGTCACCGGTGAAAATTATAAACGTGATTTTAAAAAACCAAAAAACGGCTTCTTTTCTAAAACCAATATCTTCAGGAATAAGAAGCTAGTATTAAAACCAGTTAGAGAATTGTAAGTATACTGATGTGAAATGAAAAGTAGTATACGAAGGTCAACTTCAAAAAGAGCAAGAAATTCACAAAGCGAGGAGCGGCAGCAGTTACTTAATACGTGAGTACCGCAGCTCTTGTAGAATGACATAGCCAATTTTTGAAGTTGACGGTCATGCCTCCATATTGCAGTTACGCCTATTAAAAAGCTATACGTTCAATAAGAGTACCAATAACCTTATCATGAATATCCAATGACTTGGAAAAGCAGATTGTCTTACGTGCAAGCCTCTTGCATCTCGTTCTAAGGTTCAAGTTACTTCGTTCTATCCGTTGAGTGTATTTTTTACTGATAATATGCTTTTTAGGGTCTAATAACCTAGCATAACTCCCCCATCCATCTGTATAGTAAAAAGTCACCTTGAAATTCTCTAGTTTTTTCAGTAATGATTCTAATGTGCTATCACATCTTGTACCAAACGTATAAGCAACTACTTTTAACGAAATCTTATCCAAGGCATACCAAAGCCATCGTTGTCTGGATTTATTCTGTACATAAGACCATTGTTCATCTATCTCAGGAGCAATAATTACTTCTGTTGTACTGATAGAATGATTTATTGTTTTTAATACTAGATTTTTTTAAAACACGGATAACTGTATTGATACCCACTTTTAATACTCTTACTGTATCTCTAACTCCAGAGCCGTTGATTGACATTTCTACTATTTGCTCCTTAACTCCAGGCTTAGATGCATTATTAATATACTCCAATTGAAAATATCGATTACACCGCTTGCATTGATATCTCTGTTGTTTTGAAATTGAATATCCTGACTTTATTACTTCTTCTGTGTTGTTACAATATCTACACTTAACATCTATTTTTGCCATAACTCCTTAACTATAATTCTCTCTTATTACTGTTTGAGGATTATAGACTATTTACTCTAAACTGCAATACGGAGGCACGACCAGGATGAGCATACCCTATGTATTAGTATGAAAAACAAGCCAATCATATATGATACATGGAAAAGTAATTTTGATCTATGGCTTTCTAACATAGAGCAATTAGTATCCACAAATACCGATATAGACATGGAAACTTATACATTAGGATCCGACGCTTCACAAATTGATATCATAACTTGATATAAAAAAGAAATATTACTTACCGAATTATGGATAAAGATTTATCCATAATTCGGGTCAATTTAGAGTTAATAACATTCAATTTCAGTTAATGTTATACTTTCAGTACCTGATAATTTATAACAATCATTACTAGTAGAGTTAGGAATTTGTAAGTCAAATAATAGTGTTTTTTCTTCTTTATACGGATCAACTAAGTAAGAATTTGTAATATCTGTAACTATTGGCGATAAGTAAGTTGTTGTTTCAATAAGCTTATCAATAGCATTCTGTCCGTCTTTTAATATTTTATCGACTAGTTTTTTATCTTTATAGAAAGTATTTACGGCACCTATTAAGGTTGTTGATATCTCATATATAATAACACCGTTTTTAATTATAGTGGTTATATTAGAATCTAATTTTGCTGTTTTAGAAAAAATTAAAGAAATAACAGTAGGATATTTATTAAATACATTAGGTAGTTCTAAAAAATTATTTACGGCTGAATAGGCAGAATTGGTTGCTTCTGAAAAACAATTAAATGCTTTATATATGTTTTCATAATTGTTATTGCTCATAAACTTACCTCTTTTTTATATAGATAATTACCATGAAACATGGTAATTACATATCATACTACTATATTAAGAAGTGTCAATATTAAAATTTATTTACTGATATCCTCTAAACTCCATCTAGCTTTTGGACAGAAATTCAAAGGAGTAAATAGCTTATTATTGTAACGCTCAAGTCCTGCATATGCAATTATTGCAGCATTATCGGTACATAAACGGATAGGCGGATAAATAAGCTGATAACCATATGTTTTAGCACAATTACTTAATATTTCTTGTAAATATTTATTGGCAGCAACCCCACCGGCAATAACTATAGCGTCATTTAAAAAGCTTGATCCAAGCGAATTTTGCGGGTAGAGCCTGTGCTCACGTACTTTTGTACGCTCCGCAGGCTCTTCCTTAAATTCATTTTGTCTAAAGCTTTTTAAATTTAGCTGTGTAGTATAATCTATATTCTCGTAATAATCATTTACAACTCGTTCATATGCTATAATAGCATCCTGTACCTTACTACTTAGAATTTCTCCTATGGTGAACTGAAAACTTGCCGCTATATCATTAATTACAGCGTCATTAAGTTCCTTTAAACTCATTATTAAAGTACGTACGGCAGTTTTAAGCCCTGAAAAGGACATATTGCAATTACCGCTGTTAATTATAGGTTTTGGAAATTTATATTTATGAGGATCGCCAAGTTTTGCTCTTTTCTCAATTTCAGGTCCTCCAGGAAAGGCTAAGTTTAGCATTTTTGCTACTTTGTCAAAGGCTTCGCCTACGGCATCATCTATAGTAGATCCTAATATTTTATATTTTCCAAGCCCTAGGACCGCTACAAATTGGCAATGTCCCCCCGAAGCTAACAAGAGTAAATAAGGATAAGGGATATTATCGGTTAGCCTTGCGGTTAAAGCATGACCTTCTAAATGATTAATTGCAATAAATGGTTTTTTTAAAGCACTGCTTAGCGACCTTGCAAACATTGAACCGACTATAACACCGCCGATTAAGCCTGGACCGGAAGTTGCGGCAATTGCACTAATTTCCGTTAATTTAGTGTTGCTCTCTTTTAAAACATTTCTTAATGCTTTATCTAGATTCGATAAGTGAGAACGTGCAGCAATTTCAGGTACGACCCCTCCAAAAACTGCATGTTCTGTATTTTGTGAAATAATTATATTAGATAGGATTTCTCGATTTTCGGTGATTATAGAAACAGCTGTATCGTCACAGCTTGATTCTATACCTAAAATTTTTATCATTCAAATTGAAACCGGTATTGGCTAAAAAAGTAGTGTTGCCTGCGTGGATACCAAATCGTCATTGTTGCGTAGACCGTTTCCGTCATTGCGAGGAGTTGCGTTAGCAACGACGCGGCAATCTCAGGATATTTAACGAGATTGCCACGCAGTCTACGACTGCTCGCAATGACAACTCGTATCCATGCAGCCGGCTCGCAATGACGATATTTATCTTTATTTAATAATGCTTAATTAGATACCTTTAAGGTATTTAGTTGGTTATACAGCTTATAAATAGATTGTTCGGCATCAATAATTTTTTTATTAACTATTTTTAGTAATTTTTCCGAAGGTTTTTCTGTTATTTGCGTTGCAGAACTTACTTGCTCTGCTAAATTTTTAAGTGATTCTTGTATTTCTACAAAAGATTTCTTAAATTGTTCTTTAATAGTAATAGATGATTCTTCAAGCTCTTTAATTTTTAAGCATAGATTTTCTAATAAATGATCTATTTTAGTTTGCATTAAAGTCAATTTTTGCTTTTGTTTTTCACTAAGATAGCTTAAAGTTTCTTGCATTTTTGCCTGTATACGTACTTTTGTAGTACGTTCAAGTTCTGAAGCTAAACCTATTTTACTCATTAAAAATATTATCCATTTGTGAACGTCAAAATGATACCATTTTGCACCGTTACGATAATCTGAAGGAAAAGCATGATGGTAATTATGCCAATTTTCACCTAGTAAAAATAGAGCCATCCACCAAATATCTCCGGCCGTGCCTTTGTAATATTGTTTACTACCGGCAAAGTGGCATAAAGAATTAACACAGAAGGTTGCTTGCTGCTGTAGGAATCTACCGAGCCCCATAAATAAAAATCCTGCATATGCCGATAATATAGTACCGCCGACTAAGTAACCGATAAATAAAGGCACGACAATATTCATAAAAGCTGCTATTTGCCAATAATATTTTAGCTGCCATTTTAATAAATTGTTTTTCCCGTGCTTAGCCCAAGTAATGCGATCAATAGACTTATAGCTACCGCTTCCGACTAGCATCCATCCTATATGAGACCACATAAAGCCTAAAAATTTATTGTCAAATTTTAAAGGAGTATGCGGATCTTGGTCTTGATCCGTATATCTATGATGTTTATAATGATTCGATGCCCAAGATAAAGCCGGTCCTTGTAATGTTCCTGCAGACAGCATAATTAAGACAAACTCGGCATATTTATTTATTTTATAGGCATTATGAGACCATAACCTATGCAAACCAATCCCAACGGTAATATTATTAATATAATAACTAGCAATTATAAAAATAACTTCAGTTAGTCCTATCCCATAATCAAACGAATATTTAACTACAAGAGATATAATAAAAATAGGATAAAATATTAAAGCAAATAAAGCAGGCTTATTTAGTTTACTTAACATAAAATTTACAGTTTTTAGTTATAAAATATATAAATTGGCAACGAATAAAATCTTATTATATTATAGTATACATAAATATAATTAATAAATATTAACATACTTAATGCATAAATACAAAGAAAATTTTGACAACAAAATTCTAGTCGCTATCTTTATTTAAACAATAACCGATAAAACGAACTGTTTTAATAATTAAATTGTCTTTCCCTAAGGCCTCTCTAATTCTATTTATATGAACATCTATAAGACGTTCATTAAAAGTCTCTTCACTTTCCCATAAATATTTTATTATTTCTTGACGCGAAAACACTTCATTTGGAAACTGAAAAAAAAGCCGCAAAATTTTAAACTCAGTAGGACCTAGGCGAATATTCAGTCCGTCTTTGTATACTTTTTCAGTATTTAAATCAATATTTATATTCTTAAATTTAATAATATTATCCTGTAAAACTGACTTAGAACGTCTCAATAAGCTCTTTAAAGTACCTACTATTTGCTCAGATAAAAAGGGCTTATAAAAAATAGTACGTTATCGTCTATTTCTGTTAAATTTAATTGCTTGTTTGGTAATAAAAATATTATAGGAGTTTTAGAAAATTTATTAATTTTTCTAACGTTATTTATTGTTATTAAAGGATTTTCTTGTAATTCTGCACTAATAATCATGATAGCAAGCGGCTGACTAAAGAAATAAGTTAATGCTTTTTCTAGAGTTGAAGCCCTAATTATATTAAATCCTGCTCTCTCTATATCATTACTTAAAGAAATATTAACACTTTTTTATTTTTTCTTCTATAATTAAAAACTTTTGTAATAATTTTCTGATTTATTAGGGTTTATAGCAAACTTTTTATAAAAAGAAACAAAGAAATAATAATTTTTTAAAGATAATACTTGAATTTAATAGTTTTAGTTGCTATAAATAGCTTTATTTTAAAGTTTGTTTGTTGGAGATTTTTATATATCATGAGCTTTTATGAATCAGTTTTTATTATACGCCAAGACGTATCATTAAACGATATAGATAAAATCGTTGATGATTTTGCTAAAATTATTAAAGATAATAATGGCACTATCGTAAAAAAAGAATATTGGGGGTTAAGAACTTTAGCTTACAAAATCGGTAATAACAAAAAAGGACATTATTATTTTTTAGGTCTAGATATTACTGGTAATGTAAAAGAAGAGCTAGAAAGAAAAATGAAGCTTAACGAAAATATCATTAGATTTCTTACAATTAAAGCAGATTCAATTAGTAGTGAACCTTCACCGATATTAAAAAATCAGAGTACAGAGAATACTCCGGTAATTGATGTAACGATTAATAATTAAATTTGTAAGAATTAAGGTTAAAGAATGTTAAAAAGTAATAATGCTAGTGAAACAGCTACTCGCAAGGTAGGAGATAAAACTGCTAAAAAAGTGTTTTTTAGAAGACGTAAAGGATGCCCTCTTTCTGTGCCTAATGCACCTGTTATTGATTATAAAAATCCTGAGCTTTTAATAAAATTTGTCTCTGAAGGCGGTAGAATGCTACCAAGCAGGATCACAAATGTTTGTGCAAAGAAACAAAGAAAGCTAAATAATGCTATTAAAATTGCAAGAATTTTAGCGTTATTACCTTTTGTATTTCAAGCTAAATAAAGGCATAATACATGGAAATTATATTAATAAAACCCGTAAGAAAATTAGGTAAAATTGGCGACATGCTCAAAGTAGCAGACGGATTTGGTCGTAATTATCTTTTACCGCAAAAATTAGCTATTAGAGCTACTGAGCCTAATAAAGAGCTAATAGTGAAACAAAAACACGAATTTGAAGCAAAAGATAAGCAAATAAGAGAAGAAGTAGAAAAAATTAATGCTCTTATTAAAGATCAAAAATTAGTTTTTATCCGTCAAACATCAGATGACGGTAAACTTTTCGGTTCGGTTACTAACAAAGAAATAGCCGATAAATTATCTGAAAATGTATCTTATAATATCTCTCATTCAAATATTATTCTTGATAAACAAATTAAATCTACCGGAATTTATACAGTTGAAATAAGACTCCATGCGGAGCTTAATGCTATAGTTACGGTTATTGTTGCAAGATCAGAATCAGAAGCACAAGATTATTTACGCGAACAAAAGACTGAAACTTCAGTAGATTTAGCTGAGTCAGCATAAATTTTTTCTATCGTCATTGCGAACGAACATCGTTCCTGCGGCAATCTAGTTAAAAATTCTGATTTACAGATATTTTTTTAATTATTTTTCTGGATTGCTACGTCGCTTCGTTTCGGTGTTGTTGCATGGATCGAAAAATCTACTCGATGTCATTCCCGCGTAGGCGGGAATCCAGCATAAATCGAGCTTTTAATTTCAAAAATTTGCTGTATTTATACTTTTTTCTGGATTCCTGCTTTCGCAGGAATGACATACTACTACGTTTGACCACAATATCCAAACACTTTACAATACTAATATTTTTCAACTATGCTATATGAAAAATTTGAGTATAATATCAATAATCTAATAGGTAATTTTGGTTTATCTAAAATAGCGGTTGCAGTCTCCGGTGGGAGCGATTCGGTAGCACTTCTTTATCTCGCTAATATTTGGGCAGAAAAAAATAATATAGAATTATCTGTTATATCGGTTGATCATAACTTACGGGAACAGTCGAAGCAAGAGACCCATTATATCCAAAATATCAGTAATAGTCTAAATCGTAAACATTATAGTTTATCTTTTGATCACCAAAATAATTTTTCCAATTTACAAGAAAGAGCAAGAGAAGGACGCTATGATTTGATGACAAATCTATGTCTAGAACTCGATATATTAGTACTTTTAACTGCTCACCATGAAGATGATTACGTAGAAAATTTTTGTTTAAGATTAGAACGTAATAGCGGTATATTTGGACTTAGTAGCAGTAATATTAATTGGTATAATAATATACAAATAATTAGACCGCTATATAATATTCCAAAAAGTGAATTAGTAGAGTATTTAGTCAGTCATAATATAAAGTGGTTTGAAGATGAGTCAAATTCATCTGATAAATATAGACGAAATATTATTAGGCAAAAATTAGCTAAAGGCGAAGATTATATTAAAGCCGATATAATCTTACAACAGCTTAAAATTAATGATTTACTGGATAATAAATTTAAACCGGAGTTAATATCAGCAATAGCCGAAGCAGTCAAAATTTTTGAATATGGCTTTGCTTTTCTTGATTTAGTTAAATTTGATAAGTTTTCAAATGAGGTGAAAGTACAAATAATTAATTTTTTACTGATAATAATTAGCGGACAATCTAGAGCAGCTCGTTTTTATTCGGTAGAACCTATTTTGAAATTAATTACTCAAGACGTAAACTTTAAGAATACCCTTCATGGCTGTGTAATTAATCGTATACAAAACGAGTTACTTATATACAGGGAATTCAGCAAAAAATTACCTGAAAGTAAAATATTATTGGATAAATCCGTTATTTGGGATAATAGATTTTGCATCACAAGAAATCAAGAAACTCCAAATTGTTTTGTAACTCATCTATCGTTAGAAGATTATAAAATGATAAAGAAACAATTAGATCTAGAACCTTTGAAAAATCTATCCTGCAAAAACCACAATGCAATTTTATTTACCTTACCTATCATTAAAATACTTGAAAAAGTTATAGCAATACCACATATATCATATTATGATAACGACATGTGGAACTTTGAAGTATCTTTTGCTCCAAATTTTGTATCTCGTTTCACCCATTTTTGCTAACACCGGTATTTAGCTTTGTTGCATGGATACCAAATCGTCATTGCGAGCAGCCATAGGCTGTGCGGCAATCCATAAAAAATTAAAAAAATGCTATAAATTAGTGTTTTTTACTGGATTGCTTCATCAAAACTTGCAATTTTTTCTCGTAATGATGAAAAAAACGATCCATGCAACAACGCCTCTAATACCGATAAAAATTTTTATTAGGTTTTATATCGATGAATAATCAAGGTAGAAGTATTTTAGCTTGGGCAGCACTTTTTGTTTTTGTAATATTACTTTTTAATGTTTTCCAATCTGACGGTTTACTTGGCGGAAGAAATAATATAACTTTCTCGGATTTTTTAACACGAGTTGATGAAAAGACCGTTAATTCGGTAAAAATTCAAGGTAGAGTAATTGAAGGCACTTCAAATGACGGCTCTTCTTTTAACACTTATGCTCCTGATTATCCTGATTTAGTAAATCGTCTTACTAGTAATGACGTTAATATTGAAGTGGTGCCTCTTGAAACAAGAATGAATACCTTTTTAGGCTTTTTAATTTCTTGGTTTCCTATGCTTTTATTGATAGGTGTTTGGGTTTTTTTCATGCGTCAAATGCATGGAGGCGGGAAAGCCATGGGGTTTGGAAAATCGAAAGCTAGGTTGCTATCAGATAAAGGACCAAAAATTACCTTTAAAGATGTAGCGGGTATCGATGAAGCAAAAGAAGAATTAACTGAAATAGTAGATTTCTTAAGAGATCCAAGCAAGTTCCAAAAGCTTGGGGGTAAAATACCGAAAGGCTGCTTACTTATAGGGCCTCCTGGAACAGGAAAGACCCTTCTTGCTAAAGCAATTGCAGGTGAGGCTAATGTTCCGTTTTTTAGCATATCCGGCTCTGATTTTGTTGAAATGTTTGTAGGCGTTGGTGCAAGCCGTGTGCGTGACATGTTTGAACAGGGTAAACGTAATGCTCCTTGTATTATCTTTATCGATGAAATTGATGCGGTAGGTCGCCATAGAGGTATCGGTATGGGCGGCGGTAATGATGAACGTGAGCAAACCTTAAACCAAATGTTAGTCGAAATGGACGGCTTTGAAGCAAATGAGGGAGTTGTGATCATTGCAGCTACTAACCGTCCTGACGTACTTGACCGTGCATTATTGCGTCCCGGTAGGTTTGATCGTCAAATTGCCGTTGCAAACCCTGATATAAACGGTCGTGAACAAATTCTAAAAGTACATTTAAAGAAAATTAAATATAATAGTACGGTACTAGCACGAATTATTGCTCGTGGTACCCCGGGCTTTTCCGGTGCTGAACTTGCTAACTTAGTTAATGAGGCTGCTCTTATCGCTGCAAGGCTTGGTAAGAAAGAAGTAGATATGCACGACATGGAAGAGGCAAAAGATAAGGTGCTGATGGGAGTTGCACGTCGTTCTATTGCAATGTCGGAGAAAGAAAAAAGATTAACTGCGTATCATGAAGGAGGACATGCGTTAGTCGGGCTTTATTGTCCTGCAGCATCGCCTATTCATAAGGCTACAATTATACCGCGCGGTAATGCTCTTGGAATGGTGCAAAGACTTCCTGAAACTGATGAATATTCTCAGAATCGTGAACAGATGGAATCATCTATAGCAGTTTATATGGCAGGAAGAGTAGCAGAGGAAATTATTTTCGGTAGAAATAAAGTTACCTCAGGAGCTTCATCGGATATAAAAGGTGCAACTAATATTGCAAGAGCGATGGTTACAAAAGCAGGTTTAAGCGATTTAATAGGACCGATATTCCACGGTTCAAGCAGTGACGATATGTATGGTAGACAAGGAAGTAATGAAACCTCGGAAGCCACTGCAGAGTTAATTGATGCCGAAGTTAAAAAGATTATTACACAAGGATATGAATTTGCAAAAGATATTTTAACAAAACATATAGATCAACTTCATACACTGGCTAATGCTTTGATTGAATATGAGACATTATCCGGTCAGCAAATTAAAAATTTACTTAGCGGTAGAGCTTTAGATTCAGAAGAGGAAAACAAATTTCCTTTTAATGATTCATCTATTATAAAGGTAGATAAAGAAAAATCACCTGAAAAAGCAAAAACAAGTAAGGCTAAAAAAGAAAATTCCGCTTCCTAAGTTTAATAGTATAATTTATGTATAAGTTTATAGATTTATTTTGCGGTATCGGGGGCTTTAGAAAAGCCTTGGAAACAAAGGGGCTTGAATGTGTTTTTTCTTCTGATATAGACAAAGACGTACAAGAAGCATATAAAAGAAATTTTGGTGATAAACCGCATGGTGATATTACTGAAATATCAGAAAACAAAATCCCTAAACATGATATTTTATGTGCTGGTTTTCCTTGCCAATCTTTTAGCATTTCAGGTAAGAGGCTTGGTATAGGAGATAATAATGGCAGACTTTTTTATGAAATAATCAGAATAGCACAATATCACAAACCCTATATATTATTACTTGAGAATGTTAAAAATATTCTGACTATTAATAATGGTAGCGTAATTGAAACTATAGACCAAAAATTAGATGAGATTGGCTATAAAGTATATAGAAATGTGTTAAATGCTTCATTATTTGGAGTACCGCAAGCAAGAGAAAGAGTTTATTTTGTTTGTTTACGAAAAGACTTTAGCAGTGAATATACACTCAAATATGTAAAACCGGAAGAGTCTTATAAAAGGATTTTTCTCAATGATATTTTAGAAAAGGAAGTTGATAAAAGTTTATATATTAATAGAGATGATATTGTTTTAGATAAAACACCGGTTGAAAAGCAATTAAAGCCAATTAGGATTGGTCAAGTTAATAAAGGCGGTCAAGGTGAAAGGATTTACAGCCCTTTCGGTCATTCAATAACTTTATCGGCTTTTGGTGGCGGTGTTGGTGCTAGAACCGGTCTTTATTATATAAATGACAAGATAAGAAGATTATCAATCAATGAATGTAAATATTTAATGGGTTTCCCCCAAGATCATTATGTTGCAGATGGATTAAAGGGTTATAGGCAGTTAGGTAATTCAGTAATTCCACAAATAATAGCAAATATATATGACTCAATAATAGCAGTTTAATGGATAATGGAAACGCATATATAGGTAAAAATGTAGAAACTCTTTTTAAAAATAGTATCAGTGAACATATTGATATAATAGATAAGATTAGAGATGTTTTTAAAATAGAAGGCAATTTTTCACATGCTATTAGCACAGGAATATATGCAGAAAAATCTGATGTTAAAATGAATTTTAGCTGCGGTTATAACATAGATGTTAGTATTAAGGCATATAAGCAGGCAATAGCCTATAATCAACTTACAAGAGCATCTATAAGTAATTTTTGCAAAACATTTAACTTAAATTGTTTAGATTATCTACAAAATTTGATAATTAACAAATCGAGAAATATTAAGTCAAATTTAATTCCATTTGAAGAACAAGAAAGGGTGTTATTAATTTTTCAGCCTATTGCAAAAGAAATGGTTAAATGGTCATTCTCAAATGAAACTGCAAGAGAGTTATTAGTTTTATATCCGAGAGAGGAAAAACTAATGCGTATATATGTAATGAAAGATGTTCTAAAAGCTCTAAATTATGATATTATTTTTATAAATAAGGGTAATATTATAATAGGTAATTATATTGTAATTCAACGAAAAGGGGGGAATGGCTCTTTAAGTAAAACAATCCCTAAAGATTCAATTAAACATCCCGGTAATAACATTCAACTAAAATTAAAAATCAAAGATTTTGTTAATGGTATGAAAAATTGTGAATTAGCTAATTATTTTATATAGTCCTAAAAATAAATTTTAAGAGAGTACTTAAATGGCAGAGTTAAGATTACCGCCAAATTCAGTAGTAAAAAAAGGAAAAGAGCATAAAGAACAAGAGGAAATGCTTAAACCTAGAAAGGTAAAAATTTATAGGTATGACCCTGATCTTGATGAGAATCCTACTATCGATAGTTTTGAGATAGATTTAAGCAAAACCGGACCAATGGTTTTAGATGCTTTAATTAAAATCAAAAACGAAATCGATTCGACTCTAACGTTCAGGCGTTCTTGTCGAGAGGGAATTTGCGGTAGTTGTTCCATGAATATTGACGGTACAAATACTTTAGCTTGCATAAAACCGATAGAAGAGATATCAGGCGATATCAAAATCTATCCGCTTCCTCATATGAAAGTAGTGAAAGACTTAGTACCTGATATGTCGCATTTTTATGCACAATACGAATCTATAGAACCTTGGCTCAAAACCGATAGCCCTACCCCTTCAAACTCTGAAAGGTTACAGTCGATTAAAGACCGAGAAAAGCTTGACGGTTTATATGAGTGTATATTATGTGCTTGCTGTTCTACTTCCTGCCCTAGCTATTGGTGGAACGGTGATAAATATTTAGGTCCTGCGATTTTACTACAAGCATATAGATGGATTGCCGATTCAAGGGATGATCATACCGGCGAACGTCTTGAAGATTTAGAAGATCCGTTCAAGCTTTATCGTTGCCATACGATTATGAATTGTACTAAGACCTGCCCGAAAGGCTTAAATCCTGCTAAAGCTATCGGTAAAATAAAAAGTTTAATTGCAGAACGCCACGGTGTGTAATGAAAAACTTATTTGTTATTTACATAGGGGGTTCTTGTAGCGGAGCTTTAATAGAATTGCATGATATTAGATTAGTTATAGCCGAAACTATTGAGGATACTTATGATTATTTAAAAAAAAGTTGGTGGGGTTCTCTAGAAAGTTTGCATTTAGATGCCTGGGGTGTACTAACTTGGGCTGATGGATATAGCATTGAAATTGTTGACTTTGAACCTAATAATAATCAAGCCAAGTTATATTTTATTAATTTGGGAGGATATGATAGCAAACAATTTACAGAGCTTCATAAAAATATTTTTGTTGTAGCAAAAAGTGAACAAGAAGCAAAATCTCGTGCGTTACAACATATCACAAATTGGGAAGTACCACATAAAGATTATCAGTTTGATGTGGATAAGATTTTGAATGTTAGCGGCTTCCTGAATAATAAAATAAAACTAACTCCTTGTGCCAAAGAGAGTCCTTTTGAATTTATATGTAAATATGTTCCCATTGGAAAATAATGAATTAATTCGTTATCTGTAATACTTTAAATAATGTTCCCATTTGTTTCGGTGATATTAATCTTTCTACTTGTTTTTCTATTATTCTTGCTTGCTCCTCGCTAAGCTTGTCTTGCAATGTTTGCTTGCGTAATAAGATTCCGTTTTCTATTAAAAAATCTCGTTGCGATATTGTATCTATTACATTTATTTTACTATTTTTAGCTACTGTTTTTAATGTATAAAAATCCACATGTGCCGATAAATCAGCTTCTCCAAGATTTTCAAGGATGGGGCAATATTTATGGTTTTTAACCGCTTGTAATGTTGGATTATACTGATATCTAGTTCTGTTACCCGGAGCTAGATCATAGCCGTAATCTATTATTAAGCAGCTGCCGCTTAGTTTTTTTAGATGCTGTGCTATAAATTTTATAATTTCTATTGAGTTATAAGATTCTTCAAGTACTGCTCCATCTTTTGCCTCAATATGAGTTCGTAGTAAATATTCTTGTAATTGCTTATTAATGCTTATTTTGTCATATTTAATTCTTCCGTCTACCGGTTGCACTACAAATGTTTTTTCATACCATAATTCCTTGACTTTAATATATTGCTTTATCGGCATAGCATCAAAGAATTCATTAGCTATTATTATAGTAGGTTTTTTGGGTATATCTTCTACAAATGATTGATGGCTAATCGGTAAATTAATATCTTGTAAATTAGCCTTTTGATGAGCAATAAAATTTTGATTAATTTCTATTAGTTCAATTGATAAAGCTTTGTAAAATTCCGGTACTAATTTTGCAGTGCGTAGTAAATCACGCATTAATAGACCTCGACCGGGACCAAGCTCAACCAAACTAAGACTTTTTGGGCAACCGATTCTTTGCCACTCTTTGATACACCATAAACCGATAATTTCACCGAATAGCTGCGAAATTTCAGGAGCTGTAACAAAGTCACCTTCGCTAGCCAACGATTTTACTTGCTGATAATAGGAAGTAGGATTTGATTGTAATACTTCCTGCATGAGAACATCGCAAGTAATATATCCGGTTTGATCAATTAACTGCCTTATTTTCGATTCGACTGACATATTAAATAAATCCCTAAAAGCAACATCGGTATAGATAAAATCTGTCCCATAGTTAAGCTATCTAAAATAAACCCGATCTGCACGTCAGGTTCTCTAAACATCTCAACAATTATACGGAAAAGAGAATAAAATATTAAATATAGCCCTGAGTTTAAGCCTTGCTTTTTAAGAGTTCCACGTTTAAATACTGAGTATGCTAATATACAAAATAATATTAACCCTTCAAAAAAAGCTTCATATAGCTGACTAGGATGACGGGACTGTAAATCGCTATTTGGAAAAATTATCCCGAAAGAAGAAGTTGTAATGCGTCCATATAATTCACCGTTAATAAAATTGGCGATTCTGCCTAAAAACAACCCGATAGGTACTACAGGCGCTATAATATCCGTGAGGCTTAAAAAATTCACTTTATATTTTCGGCAAAACAAATAAGCGGCGATAGTCATTCCTATAGTAGCACCGTGAAACGACATTCCACCTTCATAGGTTTTTAAAATTTCTATTGGATTTGAAAAATATTTCAAAGGGTTATATAGTAAAACATAACCGAGGCGACCTCCGACTATTATGCCTATAACGGCATAAGTAATGAAATCTTCTAGATTTTTTTTAGTAATTTGAGGCTTAAATTTTTCTATAATTTTGTTTGCATAGAACCAACCTAGCAAAATTCCTACTACATATGAAAGAGAATACCAAGAGATAGCAAGTGGACCTATAGAGAAAATAATTGGATTGATATTAGGAAATGTCATAATAAGTTATTTAATTCATTTAACGTCTGAGTTACGGAAAAATTATGTAAGTAATGGTCATGCCTCCATATTGCAGTTACGCCTATTAAAAAGCTATACGTTCAATAAGAGTACCAATAACCTTATCATGAATATCCAATGACTTGGAAAAGCAGATTGTCTTACGTGCAAGCCTCTTGCATCTCGTTCTAAGGTTCAAGTTACTTCGTTCTATCCGTTGAGTGTATTTTTTACTGATAATATGCTTTTTAGGGTCTAATAACCTAGCATAACTCCCCCATCCATCTGTATAGTAAAAAGTCACCTTGAAATTCTCTAGTTTTTTCAGTAATGATTCTAATGTGCTATCACATCTTGTACCAAACGTATAAGCAACTACTTTTAACGAAATCTTATCCAAGGCATACCAAAGCCATCGTTGTCTGGATTTATTCTGTACATAAGACCATTGTTCATCTATCTCAGGAGCAATAATTACTTTTGTTGTACTGATAGAATGATTTATTGTTTTTAATACTAGATTTTTTTAAAACACGGATAACTGTATTGATACCCACTTTTAATACTCTTACTGTATCTCTAACTCCAGAGCCGTTGATTGACATTTCTACTATTTGCTCCTTAACTCCAGGCTTAGATGCATTATTAATATACTCCAATTGAAAATATCGATTACACCGCTTGCATTGATATCTCTGTTGTTTTGAAATTGAATATCCTGACTTTATTACTTCTTCTGTGTTGTTACAATATCTACACTTAACATCTATTTTTGCCATAACTCCTTAACTATAATTCTCTCTTATTACTGTTTGAGGATTATAGACTATTTACTCTAAACTGCAATACGGAGGCACGACCTAAGTAATTGACGAAGTAATCGAGTTTTTTATTATTTTTATGAATTGCCACAGCCACTTCGTGGCTTCGCAATGACAGTATCTATATTTGCTTAGCAATACCAAGTTCTTTTGAGTTAAAATTATTGATAAAAATAAAATTCTTAGTAATAATAAAAAAGATTTATATTTATAATAATAATGATAGGTAAAATATGCAATATTTAATGGATCTATATCATACCTCAAGTACTGAGTTAGTATTATTGTTTGTTATGTTAGTATCTCTTATACCGGTGATATTTCTAATTAAAAGATTAATTTTTATTCCTGTAAAAAATTATTTAACTAGACATCATTATGATGATTATGAAAGGATACTAAAAAAATATCCTATATTTCGTTATTTATTACACACTTTATTAGCACTTTACTTTATAGGTTGGGGAAATGTTTTTCATCCTACTTCTTTTAAAGCACATGTGTTACTTGGAATCAAAGATACTATAGTAATCTTATATACTGGTATATCCGTGACGATGTTATTATTAACGCTTATAGATGCTTTTGCAGATTTGTATAACAATAGGATCAAGGCCGTTACAAAAAATGCACCGCTTAGCTTATATTTTCAAATATTAAAAATTATTGTCATAGTTATTGCAGCAATGGTAACTATTTCATATATATTAAATATTTCGCTTAGTACATTCTTAACAAGTTTAGGTGCGGCAGCAGCTCTTTTAACATTTGTTTTCAAAGATACCGTTTTAGGGTTACTTGCAAGCTTGCAACTAACTACTCAAGAAATTATTAATATTGGAGACTGGGTACGTATAGGCGAAATTG
Organism: Rickettsia sp. MAE-05; assembly: GCF_057319745.1. Classification (NCBI taxonomy): domain Bacteria; kingdom Pseudomonadati; phylum Pseudomonadota; class Alphaproteobacteria; order Rickettsiales; family Rickettsiaceae; genus Rickettsia; species Rickettsia sp. MAE-05. The sequence goes on along the minus strand of NZ_JBLTIO010000002.1, from coordinate 397,359 downwards.
AAGGAACAGTTGAAAAAATTACTATTTCCGTAGTAACAATTAGGAATTTTGACCAATCTATTTCTACAGTTCCTACTTACAGTATTTTAAATTCTAATGTAACTAATTATAGAGGAATTAGTGAATCAGGAGCAAGAAGGGTAAAGAGAGTATTTAATATTAATATGGCAACTATTAACTTCTGTGATGCTACTATTTTAAAAGAACTAAAAAAATCTCCTTATATATCAAAGGATGTAATAGATAAAATAACTCTTGATAAAGAAGAGAAAGATTTAACCAACATTAAACTATTCAAATTATATATTCAGGAATATCTAAAGAATAATCCAGCAGTTTATACCGAAGGATTTACTTTTCTAGTAAGACAGCTTGAACCTACGATTAATGGGTTGCCTATAGAAATATATATCTTTGTTAAAGAAGTGAATTTAGTAGGTTATGAAAATATACAAGATAATATTTCTGAACATTTAATTTCTATACTTCCTGAATTTAAATTAAAAATATTTCAGAATGTAGGAGTGGTATAATATATCTGAAGTTAAATTTGTATCCAAGATGGAAGCCACCCTTCATCTTGGATATTCACTACTTTTGAAAGAAAAGAAGTATATATACTACTTGATTATTTTCTCTAAATGCTTTAAAACTTAAAGCTTTAAAAATATGAAAATTTAAGACCTAGGAATGAATAATAATATAATTAATTTAATAGCCGCTATTATACTGTCTTTAAGTATAATTTTCGGTTGGCAATATTTTGTTGTAAAACCTGAACAAAAAAAACAGCAACAGCAAATAGCAGTGCAGAAAGCAGAAAATTTAAAGAAACAACAGTTAAAAGCTTTAGTAGAACCTGCGACTGATATTGTTGTTCAAGAAGAAAGCGGGGTACAGCGTATTAAAATAGAATCTGAATCACTCACAGGTTCTATTTCACTAAAAGGACTTAGATTTGATGATTTAATATTAAAGAAATATAAGCAAGATTTATCTAACAATAGTCCTGAAGTGAGATTATTTTCACCGGCTAATACAGAAAATGCCTATTTTGCTGAAATTGGTTTAGTTAGTAATTTATCTAGTGTAAAACTCCCCAACAACGATACTATATGGAATAGTGATAGTGAAATATTAAGCCCTGAAAAACCTGTTAATTTATTTTGGGTTAATGAAGATGGAGTTAAATTTTTAGTTACTATTACTGTCGATGAAAACTATTTATTTACTATAGAGCAAACTATCGTTAATAATAGCGATAAAGAGCTTCCAATCCAATCATATGGTTTAATAAATCGTAAATATACCGCAGTGGAAAAAGCGGTAAATATACTGCATCAAGGACCTATAGGTTGTATAGACGAGAATCTTAAAGAATATTCGTATGATGATATTAAAGATAAGAAAAGTGAAAAATTTGCAGCAAGTAAGGTTGACTGGATAGGAATTACCGATAAATATTGGTTATCTTCCTTGATTCCTGATAAATCAAGGAATTACAGCTCGAATTTTAATTATGCTCTTAAGCAAGGGACTGAAAGATACCAGGTAGATTTTATTTCACCGGTACAAATAATAAAGCCTGGCGAAAATTTTTCCATTAAAAGCAGAATTTTTGCTGGAGCAAAAAAAGTAGACTTACTTGATAAATATGAAAAGCAATATGATATTAAATTATTTGATAGAGCTATTGATTTCGGTTGGTTTTACATAATTACTAAGCCAGTCTTCTACGCTATGAATTTTTTCTATGGCTATGTCGGTAATTTCGGTGTTAGTATATTAATTGTTACGGTTATAATTAAGCTATTGATGTTTACTTTAGCCAATAAGTCTTATCGTTCGATGAAAAAAATGAAAAATTTACAGCCGGAAATCGATAGGATAAAAAATTTATACAGTGATGATAAAGCACGTTTAAATCAAGAAATAATGGCTTTATATAAAAAGGAAAAAGTAAATCCGGTAGCGGGTTGTTTGCCTATACTTGTTCAAATTCCGGTATTTTTCTCTATCTATAAAGTATTATATGTAACTATTGAAATGCGGCAAGCACCGTTTTACGGCTGGATTAAAGACTTATCTGCCCCTGACCCTACTACTATTTTTAATTTATTCGGCTTATTACCGTTTTCACCGCCGTCATTTTTAATGATTGGAGCATGGCCTATTTTAATGGCTATTACTATGTTCTTACAGCAAAAAATGAGTCCTGAACCTGCGGATCCGATGCAAGCTCAAGTAATGAAATTTATGCCGCTAATTTTTTTATTTATGTTTAGTAGTTTTCCTGTGGGACTTTTAATATATTGGTCTTGGAATAATATTCTATCCATAATTCAACAATATTATATTAATAAATTTAATTAATGAGAATAGATAAAAATTTACCTAATTATCTAACTATTGCTCGAATAATGGTAATTCCGGTTATTATACTGGCATTTTATATAAATAATTCACTTGCACGTAAACTTGGAGCATTATTATTTGTTTTAGCTAGTATTACAGATTTTTTTGACGGTTATATTGCAAGAAAATATAATTTAGTTACGAGCTTTGGCAAGATGTTTGATCCTATAGCAGATAAGCTACTAGTAGGTTGCGTTATTATAATGCTGCTAAAAAAAGATAATGTAGATGAGATACCTTGTCTATTAATTTTAGCACGAGAATTTTTAGTTAGCGGTCTTCGGGAATTTTTAGCTTTAGTAAAGGTTAGTGTGCCTGTATCGAGACTCGCTAAGGTAAAAACGTTTTTACAAATGTTTGCTTTATCGATATTGATACTAGGCTCAAAAGGTTCAGGAATTATTTATTTAGATATAGTAGGGGAAATAATTTTATGGATTGCCGCTTTTTTAACAATCATTACAGGTTATTCTTATTTTAAAGCATGTAAGAAATATTTTTAAATAGGAGAATTTTATGATATATGTAAAATATATAATTTTAGGGTTTATTATGGGGTCTAGTTTAAATCTTTACGCTGCTAACAATGATATAATTGCCAATAAGGAAGTCATAAAGGTAGAAGTAAGTAATGAACATTTAAAAACATTAAATGAAGCTTCTACTCTTTTAATTAGTTGTGTAGATTTTAGATTAATAGACGAAACAGATAAATTAATGAAGCAATTAGGGTTAGACGATGATTTTGATAAAGTATCGCTTCCCGGTGCATCGCTTGCCCTCGTTAACGACAAATATACTTATTGGGGAAAAACAATAGAAGATACGATAGGAATTTTACAGCAGTTACATAATATTAAACAAATTGTGTTTCTTGACCATAGAGATTGTGGAGCTTACAAGATGCTTGTAGGTCAAGAACATTTAGACACACGTGAAAAAGAAACGGCAGCACATGCGGAAATTTTAAATAAAGCACGTAACCTAATCAAAGAAAAATTCCCTCAATTAAAGGTTTATACTTTCTTAATGGGCGTTGACGGTGTAGTAGAGCAGATTTATGAAGATGTAACTCTTAGCTCTGTCATTCCGTGATTTATTCACGGAATCCAGTTAAAAATACTAATAATATTAGTATTTTTTATTATTCTCCTGGATACCGTGGACAAGCCACGGTATGACTAATGAGAAAAATAATTTATTTTGTATCTGTATCCTTATTATCTTTAGAATTAGCAGTATTATTTGGAGAGTCGTCTTCTGTAGGTAGTTTAGAGATGGATAGTTTTTGTTTATATTTTTGTTGCTCTGCTAAAAAATTTTGAGCCTCTTTGGAAAGGCTGTTATATAGTTCACGTTTCTTCTTATTAATATCGACTATTGCCACTCTATATTTTTGTATTTCCTCCCGCACTTCCGGTTTTATAGTACCGGCGTAAGTAGAAAAATCATCTATAATTTTTTGTGTTGTAGCGTCGTTGGTTTTTGCTGCATCTTTTTTTGAGCCGTCAGAAGTTGTACTATTGGCAAAGCAGCTTAGACTCAGTAAAATAGCTATTCCAAATATTATTTTTTTTATCATATAAACCTTAAGCCTTATTCTTAATAAGTGGCGTTGTTGCATGGATCGGTTACTGTCACCCCGTGACTTGATCACGGGGTCCAGCTTAAAATACTAATAAGTATTAGTATTTTAAATTGTTTTCTAGATACCGTGGTCAAGCCACGGTATGACATCGAGCGGGCTTTTCGCTCCTCGCAATGACGACCCCGATGTCAGCACAAAAACTTCTTAATAAGTAGACCATTTTTAAGTCTAATAGTCAATGAAAAGATATAATAGAAATTATTTGTATTTTATTGTTTGGTAAGTATAAATATACTAATAGTTGGGAATAAATATAAAATTATGAAAAATATACAATATTATAATAATAATGCTCAAGAGTTTTATAACAGAACAATTAATGCAGATTTATCTGATAATTATAAAGAATTTATTAGCTATTTGCCGAATAAAGCTCATATTCTAGATGCCGGTTGCGGAGTTGGTCGTGATACAAAATATTTTTTAAGTCAAAGATATCAAGTTACTGCTTTTGACGGTTCAACCGAAATGGTTAAATTAGCTACAAAAGAAACCGGAATAAATGTATTACACTCAACTTTTCAAGATATCGATTTTAAGAAGTCGTTTGATGGTGTTTGGGCTCAAGCAACTCTCCTTCATGTACCTTATAATGAAACAACCAATGTTTATAAAAAAATTCACGCTGCATTAAAGCCAGAAGGAATTTTTTATGCTTCTTACGGATATGGGTCGTGCCTCCGTATTGCAGTTTAGAGTAAATAGTCTATAATCCTCAAACAGTAATAAGAGAGAATTATAGTTAAGGAGTTATGGCAAAAATAGATGTTAAGTGTAGATATTGTAACAACACAGAAGAAGTAATAAAGTCAGGATATTCAATTTCAAAACAACAGAGATATCAATGCAAGCGGTGTAATCGATATTTTCAATTGGAGTATATTAATAATGCATCTAAGCCTGGAGTTAAGGAGCAAATAGTAGAAATGTCAATCAACGGCTCTGGAGTTAGAGATACAGTAAGAGTATTAAAAGTGGGTATCAATACAGTTATCCGTGTTTTAAAAAAATCTAGTATTAAAAACAATAAATCATTCTATCAGTACAACAGAAGTAATTATTGCTCCTGAGATAGATGAACAATGGTCTTATGTACAGAATAAATCCAGACAACGATGGCTTTGGTATGCCTTGGATAAGATTTCGTTAAAAGTAGTTGCTTATACGTTTGGTACAAGATGTGATAGCACATTAGAATCATTACTGAAAAAACTAGAGAATTTCAAGGTGACTTTTTACTATACAGATGGATGGGGGAGTTATGCTAGGTTATTAGACCCTAAAAAGCATATTATCAGTAAAAAATACACTCAACGGATAGAACGAAGTAACTTGAACCTTAGAACGAGATGCAAGAGGCTTGCACGTAAGACAATCTGCTTTTCCAAGTCATTGGATATTCATGATAAGGTTATTGGTACTCTTATTGAACGTATAGCTTTTTAATAGGCGTAACTGCAATATGGAGGCATGACCCGGATATGGTTCAGATATTATACAACGTGATGCTCGCGATTTTTACAATATGAATGAAGATACAATAAAACCTTATTTTGATGGGCTGTTTGATATAGTTAAAATATGGACGGAAAAGAGTAAGAGATTCTCTCCAAGTAAAGAAGCATTATGGTTAAATTTTATTGTAAAAAAAAGTAAAACAATATGATTAGATTAGTTTATTTATTTCTCGCTTTAATAATCAGTTTTAAAATATATGCAAAGGAACATAAAGGCTTAACCTATAATCGTTATGAAAAAGATAAGCATGTTATTCATGTGTTAACTATTGATCCTAAGAATTTTAGGTTAAAATTAGTTAAAGCTCACAATCAGGTTATAGGCAGAGAAACAGTAGACGCTATAGCATGCCGCACTAATGCAGTTGCTGCTATTAATGCCGGATTCTTTGAGATTGCAGGTAGCGATGACGGTAGACCTAGCCTTACCTTAATGGTTGACGGCAAGCTATTTAGTCTTAGAAAACAACTACAAAGTTTGTTAATCATAGATCAAAATAATATTCAAATTACCAAGGCTAGTGCAAAAATTTCTGTAGATATAGGCGATAAATCTATTATTCCAAATCAAGTTAATTATTTTTCAAATCTAAAAGATATTAGTTTTTATAATGATGTTTGGGCGTCTACTACATTAACGCCATATACTAATAAGGAAATCTTGATTGACCAGAATTTGATTATTATGGATATAAGCAATCATGGTGATAATCAAATCCCGCAAAAAGGTTTTGTATTATCTTTTCCAAAAGAAATAAGCTTGCCAGCAGTAAATATCAATGATTCCGTAAAGCTAAATTTAGAATTTATCGATAAAGACGGCAAGCCTATAAATTTAAGCAAAACTGCTTCAGTAGTAACCGGCATCCCTGTATTAGTTCAAAACGGTAAAAATATTGTAGATAATCTAAAGCAAAATGATTCGGCTCATGCACGTACTGCTTTGGGATTGCGTAATGACGGCACTATAGTTATAGTTGTAGCCGAGCATATTTATAAGCAACACGTAAAAGACCTTAAACTTGTACAAGCTAGATTAATATTGCGGAAAGAAAAAGGAGTAACTTTTGAGAAATTAACGCTCCCCGAAGCTTTAAAGATTCTAGAAAAACATCTTGTTAATGATACTATAGTAGGATTAACTACTTCAGAGCTTGCAGATTATATGATAAGCCTTGGATGTGAATCGGCAATTAATCTAGATGGCGGCGGTTCTTCTACATTATTTATGGAAGGAAAAATTATAAATAATGTTACAGGCGATGAAGATGAAGCTTTAGGCGAACATACAATACGTCCCGTATCCGATGCAATAGTTATTACCAAATAATATAGACTGAATTTATGCGTTTCTTGATTATAATTATAACTTTATTGCTAACAGAAGCAACTATAGCAAGGGATTGCTCGTTACCGAATCAGTGGCAGAAATTATGTCCTATTTTAGAATCACGAGTAGAGCAAACTAATAAGAAAATGAAATTACAAGAATCAAATGCCAAAAGCTTAGAGAAATTTTTAAATGCTACTAATTATAATTTTGTATATTTACCTATTTTACAAAATAACTTGCCGAAAACTACCTTAGAGTTATTAATAGCGATCAATGAAAGGGGCTTAGACATAAAAGAAGCCGATTTAATGGCAAAATATTTGCAAGAACTAATAGAATATTATAATTTCCAAAATGTTGCAGTATTTGATGAAAATACTTCTCATATTATAGGCGGCAGTGGCATGAGATTGATTATTCAGGTGAAGGCATGACTTGGCAAGGTCAAAAAGCCAAATATGCTCGTTACGGTATAACAGATTTCAAATCTGTAGATTGCCTGAAAAAGTTCTTTACGGTAGAATCAAAACTACCGTATTTTACTAAGATATATAAGCCTCAATATTAAAGAAACAGGCATTATTACATGGACTAGTAAATGCTCTTTATGTCATTCCCGCGTATGCGGGAATCCATTACTTTAAAGCTTTTTAAAAGTTCGGTTTATCTCGCTTTATAGTGGATTCCTGCTTTTAGCTGAGAATGACATCGAGTAGGTTTTTCGTGCCATGCAACAAGAGTGCTTTTAGTTAGAAATGACATACTAAATTTTAGCTAAAATGATATTTATAAGGTTTAGAGAACTCAGACAAGCCTAAGATTTTATAGTTTGCTGCTCCATAGCTTTTTTACGTTTTTCTAAATATTTTTCTTTTGTCATTATTTTTTCAGGAGCTACATAATCTAAAAATACTTTTCCGTTTAGATGATCGATTTCATGCTGGATAACTCTTGCTAAAAATCCTTCTGCGATGCCTTGGATTTGATTTCCATTTATATCATATGCGTGATAATGAATCTTTTTGAATCTTGCAACTGGACCTGTAGCATTTTCAACAGAAAAGCATCCCTCGTAATCTTCATGTTTATCAATACCTATCGGTTTATATGAGGGATTAATCCATATAGTTTTAGGCATTGTATCCTTAAGATCAGGACGCCATTTTTTTAACTCTTCATTTTCATGTACTGCAAATATTATTATACATTTTGATATTCCTATTTGCGGTGCGGCAAGTCCTGCACAATTTTCTTCTTGATCATATTTCTTTTCTAAAATAGATATATCACGTAAATCTTCTGCAGATAAAGGGAAGTTTAACGTTTTTGCCTTTATTCTAATAGTTTTATCTTCTGAGCTATTTAAGGTTTGAACATTCAAAGTTACATATTCCGGTAGTGAAATATTATTTTCATTTTTCATATTACTTTTACAACCTGTTATGAAAATTATAGCAGTTAATAAAAAAGCTGTTTTTAATTTGGACATATATTTTATGGGAATTATATATTTGTATAACCTATATTTTCTTTTTATTTACCCAAGATGTAAATTCAGACATACTAAAAACTTCTATTAAATTACTACCAACTTGATCTTTAAGCCATTTCAAAGCTTCTTTTTTATATCCATCACCATCAATTATTATTATAGTATCATAAATTCCTTGTTTTTTTATGTTCTGCACAAGATAAGGATATTTTTCATCAACCGATCCTCCGGATTGTTGCCACTTAGATTCTATAATTAGGCAATTGGGGTGACGTTCTGGATGATATAATATAAAATCGCATTTCCATTTAGTACCATAAATACTTTCGCCAACTTCAAACTGTCTAGTATAAATAGGTTGCTTAAGGATCTTAGCTGCACTAAATTTTTTATTAGGTACAAAACAATATCCTTCTCTTTTTAGTCGATCCTGTATAAAAATCTCAAGTTCGTTTCCAGTTTTATTAGCTTGTAAAATTTCAATTTGTTTTACCATTGTACTAATAATTTCTTATTAAAACTTCATTAGTTCTTTGCCTACTGTCGGATTTACAATTTATGCTTCTTGGTGCATTTACTATATCTATACTAAAAGACTTGTATAAGTTCTTTATAAAATCGTTATCTGAATTTGAAAGCATAAAATATACACCGTTCTTATGTAATTCTCTGCATTTTTCATAAAGCTTAATCTGATCTGCTTCTGTAAAGTCAAGCTTTGTATATTTTGTAAATGAAGTATGATTAATAGGTTGATATGGCGGGTCTATATAAACGAAATCTTTAGGCTTAGGCGAAATATTGCCGAAATCCTGATATATTATTTCAGCATTTTGCAAAGCTTTACTACACGCAATTATGTTATTCTCATCAAGAATATTAGGATTAATATAAGCTCCCATCGGGACATTGAATTCTCCTTTGCTATTTACTCTATAAAGACCATTATAACAGGTCTTGTTAAGGTATATGAAACGTGCTGCTATTTCAATAGGGTTATCGCTATTTGCGTTCTTTCTAACAGCATAGTAATAATCTTGAGAGTGATTAGCTTTATGCTTAACTAATAGCTCAATTAATGCTCGAGCTTCATCCTTAATCACCTTGTATGTAATAATCAAATCTAAGTTTATATCTGATATAATAGTTTTGTCCGGAACGAGTGCAAAAAAAAGTGCTCCTCCTCCTACAAAAGGCTCATAATAATTATTGTAACTAGCTGGTAAGCGTAAGCACAACTCTTTGATAAGGCTTCTTTTTCCCCCTGCCCATTTTATAAATGGTTTAGGGATTCCGTCTTCTTCAATCTCTGGAGAATTAATTTTTAACGGAGCTTGACCTATCATTGCTAAAGCCTCGTTAAAAGATAATTCTTCGTTTTTAACTACTTTGAGTTTCATGTCGAACTACCAAGGGTTTATAAGATAAATAATGAAAAATCTTTTGGCTGCCGCAATGCAGACAGTAAGCTCCGTTAGCCTAACATATATAAGTAAAATAATCTATGCACTTTTGTTCAGTAGGTAATTTTTCTAATAAATCAACAACACTTTTAAAATCTAACACTTAACTATACTCGTACAGTATTATATCGAAAAAATTTAAGTTATACAAGTATATGGCACTGTTAACAAAGTCAAATTTAAAGCTAATTAAGATCTTTTTTACTGCAAATTATAAGATTTTTTTGAAATAGGAACGCTATTCCTGCAAAAATCTTATTAATTTTCGTTAAAAAATTTCTTTAATTATCAATTAAAATGACTTTGTTAACAGTGCCATAGCTGCCCTAATTTTATTATAATAATTTATAAATAGAAAATTATAGATAGAAATTAAAATCAAGTAAATAAATTATCATATTTCTTTTATACATCTCAGAGTTAATACATTTTATTTATATTTCCTTTGAGAAAAAATCAATAGGTTTGACTTTTCTAACATATTCTAGTATAATATTTATCTTCAAAATAAATAGAAAAATTTAATTTATGAATACTCCCAAAAGTGATAATTATCTCTCGGAACTAAGAAAAGTAATTTGGCCCATAGAAAAATACGAAAATAAGAAGTTTTTGCCTATGGCATTTATGATGTTCTGTATTTTATTAAACTACTCAACGCTTCGTTCAATTAAAGACGGATTTGTAGTAACGGATATAGGGGCAGAAGCAATAAGTTTCTTAAAAACATATATAGTACTACCTTCTGCCGTAATCGCTATGGTAATTTATGTTAAGCTCTGCGATATTTTAAAGCAAGAAAACGTATTTTATGTTATTACTTCATTTTTCTTAGGGTATTTTGCGTTATTTGCGTTTGTTCTTTACCCCTACCCTGATTTAGTTCATCCTGATCCTGAAACCATAGAATCTTTAAGTTTAGCTTACCCTAATTTTAAATGGTTTATAAGAATAGTTGGGAAATGGAGTTTTGCATCTTTTTATACTATGGCAGAGCTTTGGGGAACAATGATGCTTAGTTTATTATTTTGGCAGTTTGCTAACCAAATTACTAAAACCGATGAAGCTAAACGTTTTTACTCAATGTTTGGTTTACTTGCTAATTTAGCATTGCCTGTAACATCCGTGATTATTGGATATTTCTTGCATGAAAAAACTCAAATAGTTGCAGAACATCTGAAATTTGTGCCTTTATTTGTTATAATGATAACAAGTAGCTTTTTGGTAATATTAACATATAGATGGATGAATAGAAACGTTCTAACCGATCCTAGACTTTATGATCCGGCATTAGTAAAAGAAAAGAAAGCTAAAGCTAAAATGTCATTAATAGACAGTTTTAAAATGATCTTTACCTCTAAGTATGTAGGCTATATTGCATTGTTACTTATTGCTTATGGTATTTCAGTAAACTTAGTTGAAGGCGTTTGGAAATCCAAAGTAAAAGAATTGTATCCGACGAAAGAGGCTTATACTATATATATGGGTAAGTTCCAATTTTATCAGGGTTGGGTTGCAATTGCTTTCATGCTTATAGGTAGTAATATTTTAAGAAAAGTATCATGGTTAGCTGCAGCTATGATAACTCCATTAATGATGTTAATTACCGGTGCAGCGTTTTTTGCATTTATCTTTTTTGATAGTGTTATTGCTATGTATTTAACAGGTATTCTTGCTTCAGGTCCTTTAGCACTTGCTGTTATGATCGGTATGATTCAAAATGTTTTAAGTAAAGGTGTAAAATATTCTTTATTTGATGCCACTAAAAACATGGCATATATTCCGCTTGATAAGGATTTACGAGTAAAAGGACAGGCTGCTGTTGAAGTTATCGGAGGAAGATTCGGTAAATCGGGTGGTGCTATTATTCAATCCACATTCTTTATTTTATTTCCTGCATTCGGTTTTGTTGAGGCAACACCATATTTTGCTTCTATATTCTTTGTAATAGTAATATTATGGATATATGCCGTTAAAGGTTTAAATAAAGAGTATCAAGTTTTGGTAAATAAAACTGAAAAATAGAGTTTGTTAAAATAAAAAAGCAAGTTTCAGAAACTTGCTTTTTTTATAGTCGGAGAGTTTATAATATGACAGATACAAAACCCAAAATTAAAACTCCAAGATCGCCATATGTAAAAAAATATAACAGTTGGCGAATAAGGATTTTGTATTCTATTATTATAGGTTATGCGACTTTTTATTTTTGTCGTCAGAATTTTAATATAGCAACACCTGCTATAAGAGAATATTTTGGGGTTACTAAAACACAAATTGGTTGGATATTAACTGCTTCATCTATTATGTATGGAGTTAGTAAAGCGTGTAACGGGTTTATTAGCGATAAAGTTAACGCTCGGATATTTATGGTTTTGGGTCTTTTATTTGTCGGGGTCATTACTATTCTAATAGGTTTTGCAGACTCTTTATGGCTTATAGGAATTTTATGGATAGCCAGTAACTGGTTTCAATCGATGGGTTGGCCTCCTGCAACAAAAATGCTTACTCACTGGTTCGCTTCAAAAGAACTTGGAACTAAATGGGCTATGGGTGCAACTTCTAATCAAATAGGTGGTGCCCTTGCTATGATAAGCTGCGGTTATTTAATCGATAAATTTGATTGGAGAGCTGCTTTTTTCGTTCCCGGTGTAGTTGCTTGTATAGTATCGCTTTTTTTATATAATAGGCTTCGTAATTCTCCAAAAGAAGTAGGTTTATCTACCGTAGAGGAATATAAAGAATATCCGCCTGAAGCTATAGGGGATTATGAGAAGCTATTAACTCCTCAATTACTTAAAATGGTCTTTTGTAATAAGCTAATATGGTATGTTTGTTTAGCAAACATGTTTGTTTATATAATACGTTCCGGAGTAATTTATTGGGCTCCAACATTTTTAAAAGATTTACGTAATATAAGCCTTGCAAATGCAGGCTTACAAATCGGTTTATATGAAATGATAGGTCTCCCAGGGGCATTAATAGCAGGTGTTTTATCTGATAAACTATTTCAAGGTCGTCGAGGTCCTGTTGCATCCATATGTATGGTATTGCTTAGCTTATTGTTAGTCTTGTTTTGGAAGATTCCTATTCAAAGTGAATTATTAAGTATAGTAATTCTTTCTTTAATAGGTTTTTTTGTTTCAGGACCTCAGCTTCTTGTAGGTATAGCAGCTGCTGATTTTAGTACTCGTCAAGCTGTCGGTACGGCTAATGGATTATCAGGGTTATTTGGTTATTTAGGAGCGGCTATTGCTGGAGTCGGCGTAGGATGGATTAGCGATAATTACGGTTGGAATGGGGTATTTATATTTTTCAGTATTTCTGCTCTTTTAGGAGGAGGGTTATTTGCTTTAACATGGAATCGTTCAGCTAAAAAATAAATTTAACAATTATATAAATAGGTTACAAAATGACAATACAATATACTTTTTCAATGATTAAGCCTGATGCTATCAAGAGGAATAAAATAGGACAAGTTAATACTTATTTGGAAAATGCAGGCTTAAAGATAGTAGCTCAGAAAATGAAATTTTTAACTAAATATGAAGCTGAGTGTTTCTACGATGAACATAGAGCAAGACCGTTTTTTAATAGCTTAGTTGAATACATTACTTCAGGAGCGGTAGTACTTCAAGTTCTTAAGGGGGAAGATGCTATAATTTTAAACCGTACCATTATGGGTGCAACTAATCCTGCTGAAGCTGAAGCAGGAACTATTAGAAAAGATTTAGGCGAATCAATTGAGGCTAATAGTATTCATGGTTCAGATAGTGAAAACAGTGCGAAAAGAGAAATCGAATTTTTCTTTAACAAATCTGAAATTATAGAATAATTAATGCTAAAATATGACGTAATAGTTATAGGCGGTGGACATGCAGGCGTAGAAGCAGCTGCTGCTTCTGCACGTCTTGGAGTTCCTACTCTCTTAATTACGTTAAAACCAGAAAATTTAGGCGAAATGTCTTGCAATCCAGCAATTGGTGGAATTGCAAAAGGTACATTAGTTAAAGAAATCGATGCACTTGATGGGTTAATGGGTTATGTTATAGACCAAGCCGGTATACATTATAAAATGCTGAATGAGACTAGAGGACCGGCAGTTTGGGGACCTAGAGCTCAAGCTGATCGAAAGCTTTATAAAAAAGCGATGTATCAAATATTAACAAATTACCCTAATCTAGATATATTATATGGAAAAGTGGAAGATATAGAAATTAAATCTTCTAAAGTTGAAGCGGTTATTTTAAATAACGATAGCAAAATTCCTTGTCAAAAAATTATATTAACTACTGGTACTTTTCTATCAGGTCTTATTCATATTGGACAAAAAAAAATTCCTGCCGGTAGAGTAGATGAAGAGCCTTCGTATGGATTATCAAATACATTAAAAAAAGTAGGATTTAAGATTGCCCGTTTAAAAACAGGTACACCACCAAGAATTGACGGGCGTACTATTGATTATAGTAAAACAGCTTTACAGCCCGGCGATAAAACTCCTCGTCCTTTTTCTGAATTAACAAATGTTGTCAATGTTCCTCAGATAAATTGTTTTATTACAAAAACAACCTCAGAAACTCATGATATTATACGTGAGAACCTTAATAAATCCGCAATGTATTCAGGACAGATAGAAGGAATAGGACCGCGATATTGTCCTTCTATTGAAGATAAAATAGTCAGATTTAGTACAAAATCAGAACATCGTATATTTTTAGAACCTGAAGGGGTAGATGATTATACGATTTATCCAAATGGTATTTCTACTTCTTTGCCTGAAGATGTACAACATAAATTAATTAAAACAATACCAGGATTAGAAAATGTAAAAGTTTTACGTCCAGGTTATGCTATAGAATATGATTATGTTGATCCACGTGAAATAAGTGTTACGCTAGAGACAAAAAAAATAGCTGGATTGTATTTTGCTGGGCAAATTAACGGTACTACAGGATATGAAGAAGCCGCAGGGCAAGGTATAATAGCCGGTATAAATGCTGCTTTAGCAGTAAAAGATCAAGTACCGTTTATGTTAACAAGAGCAAATAGTTATATTGGAGTAATGATTGACGATTTAACAACCTTTGGTACTATAGAACCTTATCGTATGTTTACTTCTCGCTCAGAATATAGATTATCTTTAAGAGCAGATAACGCTGATTTACGTTTAACGGAATTAGGGATAAATATTGGTGTTGTATCAGAAAAACGTAAAAAAATATTTACAAAAAAATGTGAAGATATAGAAAAAACAAAATCATTATTAAATACCTTGTCTTTAACTACTAGTAAACTTGCTAAAATGGGTATACAGGTTGCACAGGATGGTACATATAAAACAGTATTAGACTTATTTAAAATACCTAGTTTTAATGTTGAACAAGCTATTAAAATTTTTCCTATGCTTAAAGAAATGCAAAATAATAATATTTTGCAATTACTCTATATTGAAGCAAAATATGCTTCATATTTAACTAGACAATACGCAGATATTAATCTATTTCAGAGTGAAGAGGCACAGTTAATACCTAAAAATATTGACTATTTTAAAATACCAAGTATATCATTAGAGATACAGGAAAAACTTTCTTCCCATAAACCTACTACTATTGGTGTAGCACGTCGAATTTCAGGGATTACACCTGCAGCAATTACGGCTATTATAATTTATTTAAAAACTAAATATAGTGATGGAAGTTCCACGTGAAATAATTGAAAAGTTAGAAATTTTTCAAAAGTTAGTTAAAAAATGGAATAAATCAATTAATCTTGTATCGGATAATACTATACATAATTTTTGGCAACGTCATATATTAGACTCATTACAATTAATGCAATATATTGATAATAAAGAAATACACTTGGTTGATATAGGAAGTGGGGCCGGTTTTCCCGGTATAGTATTATCTATAGCAGGGGTAGCAAAAGTAAGTTTAATAGAAGCTGATTTACGTAAATGTATATTTTTAGAAAAAGCATCAAAGATATCAAATAATAACATACAAATAATCAATCAAAGAATAGAAAAAGTAGAAATAGATTGTAGTATATTGACTTGTAGAGCTTTCTCTAAATTAAATACAATATTTAGTTGTATAAAAAATATTTCAGTACAAGAGAAATTTTTATTATTAAAAGGAAAAAATTATTTAACAGAAATAGTAGAAGCTAAAGAGATGTGGTTATTTGATTATTTAATACATCAAAGTATTACTTGTGAAGAAGGAAAAATTCTAGAAGTTAGTAATTTAACAAAAATTATATGAAAGTAATTGCTATTGTTAATCAAAAAGGAGGTGTGGCTAAAACTACAACTACTGTAAATTTAGCTACAGCTTTTGCTGCTGTAAATAAAAAAATTTTAGTTATAGATCTTGATCCTCAAGGGAATAGTAGTACTGGTTTTGGAATTAGCCAGCAACAACGCAAAAATACTATATATCAAGTATTAACAAATTTAATAAAATTGAAAGATGCAATAATTTCTACAGACATACCAAATTTAGAAATAATTACTTCAAACACTAATCTATCTGCTGCTGAATTAGATTTAACAAAATTAAAGGACCGAGAATATATTTTAATGAAGCTATTGGAAGAAATAAAGATATTATATGATTATGTAATTATTGATTGCCCTCCTTCATTAAATTTATTAACAGTAAACGCTTTAGTTGCAAGCGATGAAGTGTTGATTCCAATGCAATGTGATTTTTATTCATTAGAAGGATTAAGTCACTTGCTAAAAACAATTGAAATTGTAGAGAAAAAATTAAATCCTAAGATAAAGATTGCAGGTATATTATTTACAATGTATGATAAGCGTAATCGTTTAACTGAACAAGTAGAAGATGATGTTAGAAAATGCTTAGGAGAATTAGTATTTAAAACCGTTATCCCAAGAAATATTAAATTATCTGAAGCACCTTCATACGGAAAACCGGCTATTATATATGATTATAAATGTTCGGGAGCAATTGCATATATAGAACTTACAAAAGAAATCTTAGAAAGATATGGCGAAAAATAAAGGACTAGGAAGAGGGTTATCTTCATTACTTGGGGAAGAAGTTATTTCTATAGAATCAGAAATAATACAAATAATAAATATTGATAAAATAAGGCCGAATGAGAATCAGCCTAGAAAAAACTTTGAATATGATAAAATAAAAGAATTAGCAGATTCTATATTGAATAATGGTTTATTACAGCCTATTATCGTTGATAATAATTTCCAAATTATAGCAGGAGAGCGACGCTGGCGTGCATGTAAATTAGCAAAAGTTTTAGAGATACCAGTAATTATAAAAAATTTAGATGCTAGAGAGAGTATGGAAATAGCATTAATTGAGAACATACAAAGAACTGATTTAACAGTTATGGAAGAAGCTCGTGGCTTTAAATATTTGGTAGAAAATTTTAATTATACGACAGAAAAATTAGCTGAAAGGCTTGGCAAAAGTCGTAGTCATATAGCTAATTTATTGAGGCTTAATAATTTGCCACAATCTATTCAAGATAAAGTAAATGAGAATATATTAAGCATGGGACAAGCTCGATGTTTAATAAATCATGAACATGCAGAAGTAATGGCCGATCATATTATAAGTAATGATTTAAATGTACGTCAAACAGAAGAGTTAGTAAGACAATGGTATAAAAATGAATATACGAAATCTCCCAACAATAATAACAAAGTAGGAAAGCGTTTTTTAAAAGACAATGCTACCGATAATGATCTTGAATCATTAGTAAAAGTTTTATCAGAAAAATTTGGTATAAAAGTAACCATAGAAAATTATTCTTTAGGTGGGAAATTAATATTTCATTATAAAAATTTAGAAGAACTAGACTTGATATTATTAAAATTAAATTAAAAAAAACTGTTAAAATGTAAAGTATATATACAGCATTCTATTTCTTAAAATAAATACCCAAATAAGAAAAATAATGATAGAAATTACAATGTCTAATTTTGCATTATATGATCATAGAGCAAGAAATTCATACAATGCAGTAATAAATATATTTATCGGTGTAAAATAATAATATAAGGAAATAAGTAATTTATGTCATATCAATATGTTTATGAAATGGTTGGTTTAAGCAAAATTATAAATGGTAAACGAATTTTAAAAGAAACAAATTTATCATTTTTACCAAAAGCTAAAATCGGTATAATAGGTCCAAATGGAGCAGGCAAATCAACTTTATTAAAAATAATGGCAGGTATTGATAAAGAGTTTGAAGGTAAAGCAACAGCTAAAATCGGTATAAAAGTAGGATATTTACCTCAAGAACCGTATCTTGATGCTAGTAAAAATGTTTTTGATAATATCATGGAAGGTCTTCATGAAAAGAAAAAACTTATTGATGAATTTAATTATATAAGTAACAAATTTGCTGCTGAAATCACTGATGAAGAAATGCAAAAGCTTTTTGATAAACAAGCAGAATTGCAAGAAAAAATAGATAATTGTGATGGATGGAATCTAGAACGTGAAATAGAGATCGCAATGCTTGCTTTACGTTGCCCACCAAAAGAAGCAGATATTACAAAAATTTCCGGTGGAGAAAAAAGAAGAGTGGCTTTATGTAAATTGCTTTTAGAGAAGCCTGATATGTTGTTACTTGATGAACCTACAAATCATTTGGATGCAGAATCAGTTTCTTGGCTTGAAGGTTATTTAAAGCATTATGAAGGCACCGTAATAGCAATTACCCATGATCGTTATTTTTTAGATAATGTTACAGAATGGATATTAGAAATAGATCGTGGAAATTGTATACCGTGGAAATCAAATTATAGTTCTTGGCTTGAACAGAAGCAAAAAAAATTAGCTTTAGAAAGTAAAGAAGACGATGATAGAAAAAAACAATTGAATCGTGAACTTGAATGGATTCGTCAAACACCAAAAGCTAGACAATCAAAAAATAAAGCACGTATTACAGCATATCAAGAATTATTAAATAAACAACAAGAACAAAAAACTGATCCTACTCAAATAATTATACCTAACGGACCTCGTTTAGGGGATCTTGTTATTGAAGCAGAACATATAGCTAAAAAATTTAATAATAAAATATTATTATCAGATTTTAGTTTTAAAGTTCCACGTGGAGCTATTGTAGGAATTATTGGACCGAATGGAGCAGGTAAATCTACTTTATTTAATATTATTACAGGTAAAATAACACCAGATAGTGGTTCTATTAAAATTGGTCAAACGGTAAAATTAGGTTACGTTGATCAATCACGGGATCATTTAGATGATAATAAGACTATATGGGAAGAAATTTCAGAAGGTCTAGATGAATTACAACTTGGTAATAGAATAATTAAAAGTAGAGCTTATTGTGCAGCTTTTAATTTTAGAGGCGGTGATCAACAAAAAAAAGTTGGACAACTTTCAGGTGGAGAACGTAACAGAGTACATTTGGCGAAATTATTAAAAGAAGGAGCAAATGTTATATTATTAGATGAGCCGTCTAATGATTTAGATATTGATACGTTAAGAGCACTTGAAGATGCTATTTTAGATTTTGCAGGTTGTGTATTAGTAATTAGTCATGATAGGTGGTTTTTAGATAGAATAGCTACTCATATTATATCATATGATAAAGAAAATAATGCTACATGGTTTGAAGGAAATTATCAAGATTACTATGAATATATGCTAAGTACTAATGGGGAAAGTATTTTAAATCCAAAATATAAACATAAGAAATTAATATAAATATGTCTTTAACACAAATATTATTAATTTTGTTTGTAGGAATATTGGTAATAAAACCGCATGATATTTTTATAATTATTAAAGAATTTAAAAAAATAAAAGCATATTTAATTAATATTAAGTCGTCTATTATAAAAAATATAGATGAGCCGTTAGAAACAGAGCAGGTAAATTTTTATTTAAAAAAATTATTAACCTAGAAGGTTATTATCATGGTAATTATGATTTAACGACAATAAAAGAAAAATATTATACGCTAATAATTAACAATGACTTAATAGAAAATGAATCAACACCTAATATAACCGAGAAACACTAATTCGTGCCTCGCTCAATTAATTAAATATAAGAATTATGCAAAAAGTAGTAAAACTTAAAAATATTAAAATAGGAAATGATTTACCGTTTGTTCTAATTGCAGGACCTTGTCAGATTGAAGGCAAAGATCATGCGTTGTTTATGGCAGAAAAACTTGTTAAATTAACTAGCAAACTTGAGATTCCATTTATTTATAAATCTTCTTTTGATAAAGCTAATAGAACTTCCGTAAATGGGATTAGAGGACTTGGTATTGAGAAAGGTTTAGAAATTTTATCAAAAGTAAAATCTGAATTCGATTGCCCTATTGTTACTGATGTTCATTCAGAGAGTCAATGTACTGAAACAGCCGAAATAGCAGATATTTTACAAATTCCGGCGTTTCTATGTAGACAAACCGATTTACTCCAAGCTGCAGCAAAAACAGGTAAAATAGTAAAAGTAAAAAAGGACAGTTTCTAGCTCCGTGGGATATGAAAATGTACAAACAAAACTAGAAGTTTTTGGGGTAAAAGATATATTATTTACAGAGCGTGGTGCATGTTTTGGTTATAATAATTTGGTATCTGATATGCGTAGTCTTGCAATAATGGCGGAGTTAAATGTACCTGTAGTTTTTGATGCGACGCATTCCGTTCAGCAGCCTGGAGGGCTAGGAGGTAGTACTGGCGGAGAAAGAAAATATGTAGAGCTGCTTGCAAAGGCAGCAACTGCTGTAGGTATCGCTGGTATGTATATGGAAGTACATCAAGATCCAGATAACGCTCCAAGTGATGGTCCATGTATGATTAAGTTGGATAATCTAGAGTCCATTCTTATCAAACTAAAAAAATATGATAAAATTACAAAAGAAAAATAATCTTAGATATTATCTGTAAATAAATGTTAATCAGTAATTAAAGAGCTTTTTTAGCGAAAATTAATAAGATTTTTGCAGCAAAAAGAATTAAATTATCGGTTAACATTTATTTATAGCCTCTTAAACTTTACCTTTCAAAATATATATAAAATATCCTCTATTAATTCAATTTAAAAATAGAAGTGATAATTTTTTACAATATAAAAAATAGAACTTTCTTATCCTCAGAATTTCACCAATTCACCTTTAAATTCTTGTTGTAAATTTACTTATTCAAAAAACTTTTTAAGTAGTGTTAATATTTATTTATTCAACTTATGGAGCAAAAATGTTTTTATTTGAAGTAATATAAATTATTTTAGGTAAATATATATGTTTAGTTGGTGGGGGGCATAAAGAAGAACAAGAAGAACAGGTTTTAAAAAATATAAATGATTTTTTGACGGAATATTTTAATAACCTTTTCAAACAAAAAAACACTTCAAAAAATCTTCTTGAAAAATGTAACGTTTTAAATAAATTACGTAATATTAATATTAAAGAGATATTAACTCCAAACACAAGCTTCATATCTAAGTATGAATATAAAGATATTATAGCTTGGCTTTCTAATAATACTCGTTCTATATTTAATGAAATATTAGTAAAACCAAATAGCGGGCTTGCAGAGTTTATCCAGGTAACTGCTTTGGATTTTAGTAACTACCCCTTTATAACGGAAGATATACAATATATAGCAAATTATTTAAGGAATAATAAGACTATCGAGCAAGTATTTTTGGACAATTGCGGTATAAATGATAAGCAAACAAAAATTTTAGCCGAAATATTTAGGCTTAACAAAACAATAACTAAACTTTCTTTAGTAAGTAATAAAGCAATCACTAATATCGGAATAAAAATTTTATTAGAGATAAAACATAATAATCAGCATAAGTTAGCAGAATTAAAAATCTCTCCTAATTTTAATGATAATTCAGAATTTCAGCTCGTTTCCGAAGTAGATATTTTAAATAAAAATTCTGTAAATACATATTTAAAGAAAACAAAAGCTCGAAACCTCGATTCTGAAATCGAAAATAAAAATTCACAACCTCTTAAAAATTACCATGAGTTGGAAAGACCGTTCGTAAAGAACGGTAATAAGCTTTTAAAATTAATTGCAGAAAGCCATAATGAAATCACTAAAACAGGAAATAGTATAAATAAACTAATTGTAATGGTAGGGATGAACGGAGTAGGAGCGACTACTCTTAGTTGTTTTTTAAGCGGACAAAAATTAGAAGAAGATGAAGACCGCTCTTTATATGCGAAAGAACCGAAATATAATGAAAAAATACATCATCAATCAAATAATGGATATAAGCTTGTTAATAATTTCTTTATATCTGATGATGAAGGTGGAATTAATATTATAGAATGTCCAGGGATTCATAATAAACCTATAAATTCTATTCAAACAATTCTTAATTCATATATTTACCGGCAAATATTAGAATTAGCCGAAAAAGTTAGATTTTCAGTCGTAATTAGAGATAATAGTGCAAATGATGTTGTTGACTCTACATATCAACAATTCACTAATATTTTTAGAGATAGTAATGGTCAGTTAACTCCGGAAATTAAAGAACAATTAAAAGATGCTGTACCTTATATAATTTCTATTGCTGATTATAAAACTAAAGAAGAAAAAAAAGCTAAAATTAAAGTAGAAGAAAGTAAACTCCGTAAGGACGCAAAGCGTCAAAATCTAGATGAAGGACAAAAATTTATAATTGAAGAGCTAAGAAAATCTGTAAATTTATTTAAAAAACCTAGCGGTGATACTAAATCTTTTCTAGAAACACTTGATACTAAAGATTTTTTTATTGTTATAGATGCTATTTCGTTAGTAGTTAGAACAATCGCAAATAATGAAATAGAAGAAGAACGAGAACAAATTTTTTCTTATATCGAGGCTATTTTTCAGAGTAAGAATGAAGAAGAAAAAAATGCTAATATTGTTCTAATAGATGAATGGCAACGTAAAATCTTGGATGTACTTGCTCTTTCCAAAGATACAGGAGACGTCTTGCCTAAGTCTGCTTCCGCAAATTTTGCTACAACTATAGAGGTTATTTCTCAGAGTAAGAATGAAGAAGAAAAAAATACTAATATTACTGTAATAGATGGGCAGAAACATCCTGATTTGTATGTACTTGCCCTTCCAAAGGCACAGGAGATGTTCTGCCTAATTCTGCTTCCAATACAAATTCTACTATAATTGCTGAGGAACAGAAAAATATCATGACTACTGCGTTGAAATTTGAGCTACAAGATATTTTGAGTAAAAAAAACTTATATGAGCCGCTTATTATTGAACAAGTAAAAAAATTGATGTCCCTATGTGTAAAACCTTTTTCAGATACGCTTAATATTAAGGACTTAAGTCAAGCCAAGGACCTAAATCAAGTCAAGGACTCAAGCCAAAATAAATGGGCTACAATAAAAGAAATATATATAAAACCGCAAAAATCAGAAACACAGAAGCCAATTTTATCACAAGTTTTATCTAATCAAGTCAAGGAAAATATTTTAACTATAGGTAAAATTATTATAAATTTCTTTCAAGTCAATAAACATAATATAATAAGCTCATTTATTTCTTCTGATAATCTTAATTTACATCAAGAATTAGATTCAGACACGTTCTCAAACAATTATTCATTAATTCAACCTTATTTGCCAAAAAAAATATTAAATAAATCACCGGCACAAAAAACTGAAGAAAGTTTTTTTCCTGCTTTAAGAGAAATAGAAGAGCTTAATGAAATATATATTAAATATTCTGATGATCACCTAACCATGGTTACTTCATTTTTAGAAATTATAAGAAAGTTTTATGAGTCGAAAGATATAAGTGCTAAAACTCATTTCCAAGAAATATTAGGTAATTATGTATATTTCTTAAATCAGCAATGGAAAGCTTTATCTTTTTGTAAAAAATTTTATCCGCAATCGCAAAAGTGGCAGCCGTTGACAGAGGCAGTTGACGAAGCAAAAAAAATCTTAATTGAAGAGAATTTATTAGATCAAGCTATATTAGATATAAAATTAAAAAATAACGGAACAACAGAGTATTATACTGAAGCTTTAGAATGGCTTGATAAACTTACGGGACCGCAAGTTGAAGTTGTTGTTATAGCTATAAATGAGATAAAAGCCAATGCTCATTATTATTTAGGCATGATCTATGAAAATAGTAAATCGGAATTAGATTGGTTTAGAGCAATAAGAGAATATATTAATGCTCTAGAAATTGATAAAGATTTGGTCGTGCCTCCGTATTGCAGTTTAGAGTAAATAGTCTATAAGTATTAAAAACAATAAATCATTCTATCAGTACAACAGAAGTAATTATTGCTCCTGAGATAGATGAACAATGGTCTTATGTACAGAATAAATCCAGACAACGATGGCTTTGGTATGCCTTGGATAAGATTTCGTTAAAAGTAGTTGCTTATACGTTTGGTACAAGATGTGATAGCACATTAGAATCATTACTGAAAAAACTAGAGAATTTCAAGGTGACTTTTTACTATACAGATGGATGGGGGAGTTATGCTAGGTTATTAGACCCTAAAAAGCATATTATCAGTAAAAAATACACTCAACGGATAGAACGAAGTAACTTGAACCTTAGAACGAGATGCAAGAGGCTTGCACGTAAGACAATCTGCTTTTCCAAGTCATTGGATATTCATGATAAGGTTATTGGTACTCTTATTGAACGTATAGCTTTTTAATAGGCGTAACTGCAATATGGAGGCATGACCAAAGATTTTAACTTTCTCTATGGTCATGACACGATTCCGTACATTTCTAGCAATATTTGTAAAAAAATAGGTGACTTATTTTTAGTACTCGGGAAATGGTATAAAAGTAAAAATGAAAATGTAAGTGCTATCAAGTTAATTCATGAAGCAATGAAATATTTTAAAGTAAGTTTAAGTATAGCCAATATTGAGGATAGTAGTAATATTCTTCATGAAATTTTTAGTATTTTAAAAAGTAAACGAGAAGAAAAAGCCCATTATATATCTTTAGAAAAAGATCTTCATATATCTGTAGCAGAATTTTTATTTAAATTAAATTTAATACAAAAAGCAGGGCTTGAATATTTGAGAGCTGCAAGTAGAATAGATAAAAATGATAAGGAAAAACAAGAATTAGTATCAAAAGCGTTAAAAGCTTTTGATACGGATATGGCAAAAAATATTGGTTTTATACGTGCAATGCTTGAAAAAGGCAAAATAGAAGATCTTAGTATGTTTACCAAGGAGGTTAACAGAACAAAATTTTTCAACGATACACAGACTCTAGTAAATAATTTTGTACCACTGCCGGAGCCGCAAGCCATAGAGTGGCCAAAAGTACAACAAAATCAAAATGAGCAATTGACTAATGAACAAAAAGAAACAAATAAACAAAATGATATACAGCCTCAAAAACAAGAAGAAGTTTTAGTTCAGCTGCAGCAAACACAGCAGCATCAACCACCACCGTTGCCACCGGAAAACAGCCCACTTCATACTGTAGAAAATATACAAAAACCGGATTACTAGTATACTGAAGATGATATAAAAAATATATTAGAAGCAAATATAGACAAAAATAAATTCTCTATAGTTACCCATGTTGATTTAGCACACCCTGAACAAGTAAGAGATGCACTTAGAGAAAGAGTGCATGAGGATTTAATTAAAAATAATAAAATTGTACTTATGGCTATTAATACAGGACATGGGCATTGGGTAAGTATGGTGATTACTAAAGATAATAATACAAATAAGATAATATTTACTTATAATGATCCTTTGGGCAGATCGTTAAATGATCGTCCTGACTTAATAGAACTTATTACTGAGGTTTGCTCTGAGGTAGAAATAATAGACTTACAAATTCTAGGTCATGCCTCCATATTGCAGTTACGCCTATTAAAAAGCTATACGTTCAATAAGAGTACCAATAACCTTATCATGAATATCCAATGACTTGGAAAAGCAGATTGTCTTACGTGCAAGCCTCTTGCATCTCGTTCTAAGGTTCAAGTTACTTCGTTCTATCCGTTGAGTGTATTTTTTACTGATAATATGCTTTTTAGGGTCTAATAACCTAGCATAACTCCCCCATCCATCTGTATAGTAAAAAGTCACCTTGAAATTCTCTAGTTTTTTCAGTAATGATTCTAATGTGCTATCACATCTTGTACCAAACGTATAAGCAACTACTTTTAACGAAATCTTATCCAAGGCATACCAAAGCCATCGTTGTCTGGATTTATTCTGTACATAAGACCATTGTTCATCTATCTCAGGAGCAATAATTACTTTTGTTGTACTGATAGAATGATTTATTGTTTTTAATACTAGATTTTTTTAAAACACGGATAACTGTATTGATACCCGCTTTTAATACTCTTACTGTATCTCTAACTCCAGAGCCGTTGATTGACATTTCTACTATTTGCTCCTTAACTCCAGGCTTAGATGCATTATTAATATACTCCAATTGAAAATATCGATTACACCGCTTGCATTGATATCTCTGTTGTTTTGAAATTGAATATCCTGACTTTATTACTTCTTCTGTGTTGTTACAATATCTACACTTAACATCTATTTTTGCCATAACTCCTTAACTATAATTCTCTCTTATTACTGTTTGAGGATTATAGACTATTTACTCTAAACTGCAATACGGAGGCACGACCTAAATATCGTACAAAATATGATTTACATTTTATTCCTAATATCGGTTTTAAATATGATTATTCAAGAGCTAGCAACTACAAAGAATATAATGTAGATATAGAAAACTTAATGATTCAAAAGAAATCAAATCAATCATTTGAAAGTAGTATTGGCGGTAAAATAGTGTTCAAGCCTATAACAACCGTAAATAATATAGTATTAACACCAAGCTTGTACGGTAATATTGAGCGTCACTTCAATAATAAAAATACAAAAGTTAATGCAAAAGCGACTTTTAAAGGGCAAACATTACACGAAACAATTATTATACCAAAACAACCTAAGCTTGGATATAATATCGGCAGTAATATACTTATGAGTAGGAAAAATATAAATGTTCTACTTGAATATAATTATTATACCCATAGAAAATATCAAAGCCATCAAGGGCTTATTAAATTAAAAGTCAATTTATAAAGCTATTACTCAACCACCATAAGATTTTAGCTTATTAGTGGTTGAGTATACTTCGACACAAGTTGGAAAAGAGCAAGGAGTCTATAAGCCAAGGAACGGCAGCAGTCGGCATCCGAGGAGTTACAAAAACATTGTAGCCGATTTTCCAAATTCACCGAGTATAGTTTTTTCAGTTTCCCTAACTTATCTGCTAATTTATGCAACAATTATTTTTAATTTAACTAATAGGTTAATAAAAAATAATGTTTTTCTTGATAAATATTAATAAATGTTATATAATTCGCCTCGTTTATATATTTAAAAATAATCATTGAGGTTAAGTAATGAGTATAACAGGCAAATTAAAATCAGTATTGTTAACCTACTCTTTCGTTATTAGTATATCAATAAATTTATTTACCACCGGTTCAGAAGCAGCCGGCGGTCCACCACCACCACCTCCACCGCCTCCACCGGGATGGACATCTCAAGCAACGTCATCAAACAATATTGGTAGTGGAGGACAAACTACTCAACCAGAATCATCAAAAAGCACTAGTAGCAGTAAAAAACCTTCCTCATCAATAAAAACACCACCTACTCAATCGCTAGAAGTACCTACCCCTACTGGAAAATTTGGTAAAAAATACGCTAAATTAATTAATCCGGATGCTGCTCAAGTAGTTTTAATGTCATCATTTTCAACGAAAATAATATCTCTTATACGCGACGAATTAACACTTAAAGATTTTGCCGCTGATGCAGACAAAATTCTTACTCTTTTTAGTAAAAAAAATGATGAAATTTTAGGTGAGGCAAAAGAAAAGTATAAAGAGCTTATAAAAGATCCTTATATAGCTCAGTTTGTAAATACAAAAAACGCAAACCAACAAACAGGAGATTTTTTAGATAGCAAGCTCTTCGATGAAGATCAAGAAGAAGCAATATTGCGTCTTTTATCATTAGAGCAACTAGATGCACAAAGGAAACAAGAAATTTTAAGTAAACAAGGGGATATATTAGAACAATTAAAATTTATAAAGGAAAATTCTGAAATTCTAGGTGCATACGGTAAGACAGCATCAACAGATATATCAAAAAAACTACCTGAAGAATTACCTAAAATTTTAAGTCAACAGGGCGATATATTAGAACAATTAAAATTTATAAAGGAAAATTCTGAAATTCTAGGTGCGTATGGTAAGACGGCATCAACAGATATATCAAAAAAATTACCTAAAGAACTACCTAAAATTTTAAGTCAACAGGGCGATATATTAGGACAATTAAAATTTATAAATAAAAATTCTGAAATTCTAGGTGAACACAGTAAGGCAACATTAAAAGATAAACTGAAAGAATTATCTAAGCAGTTAAATAAAATTTCAAGCAATCAATTAGTAGGTTTTATACTTGATGAAAATAAAATCAACACGAACTTAAAAAACGTTCCCTTTTCAAAAAAAGAAGTAAGAGAGCTAATAGATAGCTTAAATAATGAAATTTTAAAGAAAATTTTTCTCCAAGATGATGGTACGATAACTGAACAAGATTTAACTAGAATATTACAAAAATATAAAGAAACAGATTTAATAAAGAATTTAACTAAAGCTATAGTATATATTGATGGTAATGAAAGTAATAAAACTGTAAATAAAACTTTAGAAAAAGGTTTAGAAAACACTACTCCAGAACAACAAAGATTGATCGTAGATGTATTGACTAATAACCCAAGGATACGAAAAGCTCTTATAACAAAAATAGACAGAGAGCGAAAACAAGAAGAAAATAAAAAATTAAAAGAAAACACAGAAGGTGATCCTTTAGTAGAGGGACTAAAGAAGGCACTTGCACAAAGACAATCTACAACCCAAGAAACAATAGATAAAAAGATAGAAGAGAGTAAGCGAGAAAAAGAAACAGCATCAACAACAGGAAGTGAGAATGTGTGGAATAGATTAAAAAATATGAATAATCTAGATAACCAAAATAATAATCAAAACACACAGGATGAGAATAATAAAGAAAATACACAGGATGAAAATAATAAAGGATGGCAAGAGGATAATCAAAATACACAGGATGAGACTAATAACAATGTTGACAGAATAACAAAAGCAAAACAGGAATTAGAGCAAGCAGTTAACGCTGCAACAAGAAAATTTAGTGAAATGAGCAGTCTCCTAAAAGACAATACAATAAAAAATGCAACAGCATGCCAAGGATATTTAAAAGGAGCTGAAGATAAACTAACCTTAGCAGAAGAAAAAGGACAAGAACTAATAGATAATGCAGCCCAAGCATTCGCAATAATACCTAAAGAATATCAAAATGATATGGATGAGAATTGGCAGCATTACTTATCACCGGAAGATCAATCAAAAATAAATAAACTAAATGAGGAGATTAATACACTAAACAACGGAAAAATATCCGGGAAATTTACATCACGTGCAAACTCATCGCAATTTAAAGCAAAACAAGAAGAACTTCAAATATTAACTGAAAGATTAAAAGAAAGCGTAGTTACAAAACAAAAAAAACAACTGGTTCAAAACTACGTAAATGAAATGGTTACAAATGCTAAAAAGGCAGTAGAAAAAATAGAAACAACTTTAGAGGACTTAAACAAGAAGAAAGAAAATAAACACAATAATGCAGAATCTAGTCCACGAATTTCTAAGGAAATACTAGAGGCTCAAAATTGGTTAAAAAAAGCTATAACAGTCTTAAGTACTGCTGAATGCAATTATGAGCTTGCTAAGAGGCGAGGTAACATATCTAACAGCGATAGCGATGATGATTCCGATAACGAGTCAGATAAAAAAATAACACCGATACAAGCAAGAGAAATACAGTTAAACGATGCTAAAGAAAAGGTAGCAAAAGCTAAGAAAAACTTAGAGGATGCTGAAGCAAAAGATGCAGAGCGTAAACAACAAGAAGCAGAAGCAAAGCATCAAGAAGACCTGAAGCGTAAGCAGGACGAAGCAAACCGCAAAGCGGCAGAAGATGAGGCAACACGTAAAGCAGAACAGGCAGAAACAGAATATTTAGAAGATATGGTTTCAATGTTTAAAAATGCAGAAGATGAAGCTGAACAAAAAGAAAAAGCAGAGCGTAAACGTCAAGAAGACCTGAAGCGTAAGCAGGACGAAGCAAACCGCAAAGCGGCAGAAGATGAGGCAACACGTAAAGCAGAACAGGCAGAAACAGAATATTTAGAAGATATGGTTTCAATGTTTAAAAATGCAGAAGATGAAGCTGAACAAAAAGAAAAAGCAGAGCGTAAACGTCAAGAAGACCTGAAGCGTAAGCAGGACGAAGCAAACCGCAAAGCGGCAGAAGATGAGGCAGCAAAACGTAAAGCGGCAGAAGATGAAGCAAATAAAGCGGCAAAAGATGAAGCAACGCGTAAAACAGAAAAGGCGGAAGCAGAATATCTAGCGTATATGGCTTCAATGTTTAAAAATGCAGAAGATGAAGCAAACAAAGCGGCAGAAGATGAAGATACACAAAAAGAAGAAACAAAACGTCAGCGTCAAGAAGAGCAGAGCCGCCAAGAGCAAGAGCGTAAACGTCTAGCAGACGAAGAAGCTGAACAAAAACGTAAACAAGAAGAAACAGAGGGAGAAGAATCAAAAAAGATATAGCTTTAGAAAGCGAAGACGAAGCTATCGATTTGTCATTCAAAACTGAAGCAATCGCAGAGCAAGATGAAGCGGCACAGAGACAACAAGTATCTGATGACACCAGTAGGAAAGTAGCAATATTAGTTAAGGCAACTTCAACTCTCCATAAACCTGTTCACTATAATATTTTAAGTGATAGATTAAAGGTTGCTGCAATAGGTGCCGGTGATGAAGAAGCTAGTATAAACAGAGGCGTATGGATTAGCGGCTTATACGGCATTAACAAACAAGGAACTTGGAAGAATATTCCAAAATATCAAGGTCGCACAACCGGTGTAACTATCGGGGTCGATGCTGAATTCATCAATAGTCATGATGTTATCGGAATAGCTTATAGCCGTTTAGAATCCCAAATTAAATATAATAAAAAACTAGGAAAAATAGCTGTTAACGGTCATCTTTTAAGCATTTACGGTCTAAAAGAACTAATTAAAGGTTTCTCATTACAAGCTATAACATCTTACGGTCATAATGATATTAAGAATAAATCTAAAAGTATTAATAATATAATTGGAAAATACCAAAACAATAATTTAAGTTTTCAAACCTTATTAAATTATAAATATCGTACAAAATATGATTTACATTTTATTCCTAATATCGGTTTTAAATATGATTATTCAAGAGCTAGCAACTACAAAGAATATAATGTAGATATAGAAAACTTAATGATTCAAAAGAAATCAAATCAATCATTTGAAAGTAGTATTGGCGGTAAAATAGTGTTCAAGCCTATAACAACCGTAAATAATATAGTATTAACACCAAGCTTGTACGGTAATATTGAGCGTCACTTCAATAATAAAAATACAAAAGTTAATGCAAAAGCGACTTTTAAAGGGCAAACATTACACGAAACAATTATTATACCAAAACAACCTAAGCTTGGATATAATATCGGCAGTAATATACTTATGAGTAGGAAAAATATAAATGTTCTACTTGAATATAATTATTATACCCATAGAAAATATCAAAGCCATCAAGGGCTTATTAAACTAAAAGTCAATTTGTAAAATAAATAAGGATAAGTTTCTCCTAAGAGCTTATCCTTTCTTAATAAACAAGCTTATTAACCAAACTGCCAAATAGAATATCAGCGTACTAAATACGGTAAAAAATAGTTTAAATGAATAGCTATTAAGTACAAGCTGACCTAATTGGTCAAAAGGAAAAATATTAAATAAGCTCATAATCCCAATTACAATAAAAGTATCAATAAATAAAGAAATTGCCGTACTAAAATTATTTCTTATCCATAAATATTTACCTTTAGTAATTTTACGGGTCATGCCTCCATATTGCAGTTACGCCTATTAAAAAGCTATACGTTCAATAAGAGTACCAATAACCTTATCATGAATATCCAATGACTTGGAAAAGCAGATTGTCTTACGTGCAAGCCTCTTGCATCTCGTTCTAAGGTTCAAGTTACTTCGTTCTATCCGTTGAGTGTATTTTTTACTGATAATATGCTTTTTAGGGTCTAATAACCTAGCATAACTCCCCCATCCATCTGTATAGTAAAAAGTCACCTTGAAATTCTCTAGTTTTTTCAGTAATGATTCTAATGTGCTATCACATCTTGTACCAAACGTATAAGCAACTACTTTTAACGAAATCTTATCCAAGGCATACCAAAGCCATCGTTGTCTGGATTTATTCTGTACATAAGACCATTGTTCATCTATCTCAGGAGCAATAATTACTTTTGTTGTACTGATAGAATGATTTATTGTTTTTAATACTAGATTTTTTAAAACACGGATAACTGTATTGATACCCACTTTTAATACTCTTACTGTATCTCTAACTCCAGAGCCGTTGATTGACATTTCTACTATTTGCTCCTTAACTCCAGGCTTAGATGCATTATTAATATACTCCAATTGAAAATATCGATTACACCGCTTGCATTGATATCTCTGTTGTTTTGAAATTGCATATCCTGACTTTATTACTTCTTCTGTGTTGTTACAATATCTACACTTAACATCTATTTTTGCCATAATCCTTAACTATAATTCTCTCTTATTACTGTTTGAGGATTATAGACTATTTACTCTAAACTGCAATACGGAGGCACGACCCAATACTATAGGCTTGACCACGAAATCCAGTTAAAAATACTAAAATTATTAGTATTTTTTATTGTTTTTATGGACCTAGTTAGCAAGCGAACTAGGTGACACAGTAGGTTTTACCGGTCTACGCAACAATGCCAACAAAGATAGACAATGACAAGTATGAGAGATATTACTAAGATAAAGCTGTAACTATTTAGCTATAGGTAAACTATTTTCTGCTTGATTTTCTTCAATTTCATTAATTTTAGAAACTAAATCTGATTTCTTTTTTGAGGAAAGGTTAGCAAGTACTATTGCGTTTATTAAAAATAATGTTGTAAGTATTATAGTGCTTTTAGTAAGAAAATTACCGACTGTTTTAGCACTGACTACTCCCATATTATTACCGCCGCTTATACTACTAATTCCATCCGATCCGCTACGCTGCATCAGAATAACTATAATTAACAATATAGCAATAGTAATATGTACAAAAAGAAGGATGTCTATCATAATATATATTTTCAGTGGTGCTACTAGGGGGAATTGAACCCCCGGCCTCTTCATTACCAATGAAGTGCTCTACCCCTGAGCTATAGTAGCTTAGAATTTTATTTTAAACTCTTTTTGCCACATATTTGCTATTAAATCAAGAAGAATTTTGAAAATTCATTTACTATATTACTAAAAAGCTCTTATTCTAGCTTTTCATTCTATCCACTTATATGTACCTCATCAGAAGATGCTACTGTAGCTTCATTAGCATACATCCCAAATTCTTTATGTAAATAATCACTTAAAATCTTTAGTGTTTTTTCTTTGGTTTGGCATGCTAATATCATTTTATTATCTTGTACTAACTTTTGTAATTGGGCTATCTCTTTTGCAGAAGCAGGTCTCATTTCTAAGGAGCCGCTTTCTTCTTGCCGTAATCGGTCGGTTGTTACAGTCGTAGTAACTCTATGACACGTACCGAATAAGTCTATATCCATCCTTGAAATTGCCTCGTTATTAGTTATTTTTTCAACAGTTTTGGAGTGATTTATGCTATCCTGTGAGATACAAGCAAAAACTAATCCTTTTTTAGTTATTTTGTGTTCGTAAGCATTGCCATAGTAAGAACTCTTAGGTGTCAAGACTACAATTTTATCATTAAATTCAATTAGGTTTGCAGGTTTTGTAATTTTTTTCATATTTTATCTAAGCTTCTATTTTTGTAAAAATATAAGGCGAACAATGCAAAAATACAGCTTAATATGACGTAATAAACTGCCGAGGTTACATGCCCTGTTTTTTGTACTAAATATTCAAAGACAAGAGGCGTAGTACCTCCGAAAATACTTGTAGCAGTGTTATATGAAATAGACAGAGCGGTGTTACGTATATTTGTAGGATAAAACTCTGCTTGTAATGCCGGTTCAGGACCGATATAACTAGCGGCAAGTATAGCTAGTATAAATTGTGAGATAATTACGCTTGTAAAGTCACCGTTCTCAAAATTATTAAGTAAAAACGGCGTTGTTATAATAATTATTATCAGGTTAATTACAAAAATTTTCCTGCGACCTATAATATCGGATAAATAACCGCTTAATAAAGTTACAGCTATCATAATCACGTAACATACGCTAGCGAGGCTATTTACTTCATTTTCAATAAAGTTACGGCTGATTTTTAAAAACGATACTAAGTAAATTGTAGTTAAATAGAATATTATCGAACCGGGAGCATTGATAAAAATCGAGATTAATATATCAAACCAATGATTGGTAATGACTTTTTTTAACGGTGATTGTAAAATCTTTTTCTGCTCTCTTAGATTTTTAAAATTCGGTGTTTCATGTGTATTTTTTTTAATATACAATGCTGCAAAAAGAATAAAAAATCCAAGTAAAAAAGGTATTCTCCAGCCAAAACTATCAAATTGTGAAGCTGTTAGGATATTCTTAACGATATAAGAAACAAAAGAACCAAGCAATAAACCGGAGCATATACTAGACGTTGAAATACTACCGGTAAAGCCTCGATGTTTAGGGCTAGTATGCTCAATAACAAAGGAAATAGAACCGGTCAAAGCTCCTCCCATTGATAATCCTTGTAGAATTCGTACACAAATCATTAATATAGTCGCAGTTATACCTATAGTATGGTAAGTTGGTAATATTCCTATTAATACGGTTGGGGCAGACATGCAAAATAACGCACTAGTTAAGGCTACTTTGCGTCCAAATCTATCACCAATAACACCAAAAAATATGCCACCCAACGGTCTCGCCAAATAACCTATAGCAAATACTAAAAAAGCTTGCAATAAAGAAGTATTAGCATCATCATTCGGGAAAAATTTTGCTCCTATTATGGGTGCAAAATAACCGAATAATACATAATCATACCATTCAAAAGTGTTAGCGATAGCGCTTGAAAATACTAGCTTACTGCGATTCATGTTTTCTACTCATAGCTTTTTTTTCGGAGTATATTATAAATAAGGTGGCAGGAATTATTATTACTGCTCCATGAAGTGTGCTTTTATCGGGAAACTCACTAAATATGAAATATGCCGCTATTGCTGAAATCACCAGCTCTAAATATCTATAAGGAGCGGTAGCGGTTGCATCTACCATGGAAAAAGCTTTAAGTAGGAAGAATAATATTAAGCTACCGCTACTACCTAGTACAAATAATAAAGCTAATTCAAAACCGCTAGGGGTTAGCCAATATTGCGATGCAACAGGCAATGATACTACAGCAGTTACTATTGCCGAATAAAATAGCATACTGATCATCGATTCTTTTATTACGAATTTTTTATTAATAATGTCAAGCATAGCAAATGAAATAGCCGCTAATACAAAATACAAAATTTCGGGGTTAAAATCCTCGGCATGAGGTTTAAGCGTAACAACAAGCCCTATACATCCTACTACGGTAACTACCCATCTTTGCCAAATAATATTTTCGTTAAGAAAAAATACGGCAAGTATTAAAGTAAATAAAGGGATAGAAAAACTTACAACGGTTGCGGTAGTAACGGGAGCTATGGTAAGACCGTAAGTCCAGGAAGTCATACCGAAAAATAATAATAATCCTCTTAATATATGTACAAAAGGACGACTTGTTTTTAAGGTATTTTTACCGTAATAAAAAACAAAAGGTAGTAAAACTATGCTACTGAAAAAGAAACGGAAAAAAGCTACTTCAAAGCTATGTAAACGAGTCCCAAGATATTTAGACATTACATCATTGGCACTACTACTTACTAAACTAAGTAAAAACCAACATATACCGGTTAAATATGTTTTTAATGCATCATTCATTAATATGCTCCAATAATTTCTATAATTTTACTTAAATGTCTTGACTTTTAGCATAAAAGAATTCTATCTTTTATGAAAATGGTATAAATATATAAACAAAAATTTTATATAATAATACGGTAATCAATTTTAAGCAAGTAAAGGTTATAATTAATATGTTAAGAATAGTGAAAAAATTAGGGATAATTTTGTTTGTATCCAGCATAAGTATTAATAGTTTTGCTAAAAGCATGTATGATGATGTAGATTCTGCTCCTGACTATGATAGTACACCGTATTACGAAAACGAAGGAAGTTTAGTTTTCAAGATGCGTCTAGGAGGTGTTTTTTCAAGTGCTAAGCAAAAGGGATTACCTACTCCGACCTCTCCTCAACCTGTTCCAGTAGGAGAAGTTGCAAAAAACGGTTATGGAGGTGATGCATCCACTACTATATTCTTTAACAATTATTTAGCTACTGAATTATCACTTGGCTTTAATGTTTTACGCACTAAATATACATCCCTTGCAGCCGTTGCTCATAATTATGGCGTTGATAATGTCAAACTAGGAAAAAACAAGCCTATTTATATGATCCCTGCAACGGTTACCGGACAATTTCATATAGCTCCTTACGGCGGGATAAGACCGTATGTCGGTGTAGGTTATCACGGTTCTTACATGCTTACTCAAGCTACCGGTCTTAAAATTAGAAACGGACACGGTCTAGTCGGACAAATAGGTGTAGATTTTTATGCTAAAGATGATACTTTAATCAATATCGACGTAAGACAATTTTTCTTAAATCCTAAACTTGAGTATAAACCGAATTTAGTAGGTACTAAAACCGTAACCTCTAAAGTTAAACTTAATCCTTTAATAGTTTCTATAGGTATAGGGTTTAATTTTTAAAAATCTCTCGTCATTGCGAGCGACTAAAAGGAGCGTGGCAATCTCATGAAACAGTACAAAATTCCTGAGATTGCCACGTCGAGGCTTCGCCTCTCCTCGCAATGACGTTTCCAAATTATTAAATAAATCCACCTATGTCCCTACAAATTATCCAGTTATTATACTTAGTTGCGGCTGTTTGTTTTATTCTGTCGCTAAAGTTTTTATCCTCACAGAAACAAGCACGTTTAGGCAGTACCATAGGTATTTTGGGGATGGTGATAGCAGTCGGCGTTACTTTTTTCCTTCCGGATTTTACTCATAAATTACCCATTATAGCAACCATATTATTAGGCGGTATAATCGGAGGGATTATTGCACTTAAAATCTCCATGACGGCAATGCCTCAATTAGTTGCCGGATTTCACTCTTTTGTTGGTCTTGCTGCGGTATTTGTAGCTTACGCTACGATACTTGCTCCTGAAAATTTTTCTATAGGAATAGCCGGAAGTTTACCGATTAATTCATTAATCGAAATATCGCTTGGAGTTTCTATAGGAGCGTTAACTTTTAGCGGTTCGGTTATAGCTTTTCTAAAACTACAAGGCTTAATGAAAAGTAGCCCGTTAAAATTCTACGGTCAGCAATATATATGCTTATTAACGGCAATAATATTGGCTATTCTAGTAATATCTTTTATTCGTTCAGAAAATATATTTTTATTTAATCTAATAGTTTTTTTATCACTGTTAATCGGAATATTACTAATAATACCGGTAGGCGGTGCAGATATGCCTGTTATAGTATCAATGCTAAATTCTTATTCAGGTTTTGCAGCAGCCGGTATCGGCTTTACGCTTAGCAATAGCCTACTCATTATTACCGGTGCATTAGTCGGTAGTAGCGGAGCTATACTTAGCTATATAATGTGCAGGGCTATGAATCGTTCATTAATCAAGGTTATTTTTGGAGCGTTTTTGTCTGCACCTACCGGGATTAACAAGGATATAGACGACGATAAAATAGCAAAAACAAGCTGCCCTGAAGATGCGGCACATTTACTACTTAATTCATCATCGGTGATAATTGTTCCCGGTTACGGTATGGCAGTAGCCCAGTCTCAGCATATCATAAAAGAGATGGTTGATATATTAGAACGTTCAGACATTAATGTACGTTTTGCCGTACATCCGGTAGCAGGTAGAATGCCTGGACATATGAATGTTTTACTTGCAGAAGCTAATATAGATTATGAGAAAGTGCTTGAACTTGAAGAGATTAATAGAGATTTCGCTACCACTGATGTAGTGCTTGTGATTGGGGCAAATGACGTAACTAATCCTGCTGCCAAAAATGATCCAGACAGTCCAATTTATGGTATGCCGGTACTAGATGTCGAAAAAGCACGTACTATTTTGTTTATTAAACGTTCTATGGCTTCAGGATATGCAGGTATAGAAAATGAGCTATTTTATCACGATAATACTTTTATGTTATTCGGCGATGCTAAGAAAGTAGTTGAGGAGATAGTTAAGTTTCTAAATGAAGATTGACTTAAATAACTCTATTTGTTATAACTTCTTAAATTAAGCCAAAAAACAATTATCATGAATTCGCAAAAAACATTACCGCTTCTGCCAAAAGCCACGGCTATGTGGTTAATTGAAAATACTTCTTTAACTTTTAAACAAATTGCCGATTTTTGCGGTATTCATGAATTTGAAATAAAAGGTATGGCTGACGGAGACGTCGCACAATCTATAAAAGGTTTAAATCCAATTGCAAACGGTCAGTTAACTTTAGAGGAAATTGAGCGTTGCAGTAAAGATCCTAATGCTAATTTACAAATTTCATATAGCCCTGCTGATGAGTTGATGAAAAATCAGAAAAAACAGCGTGCTAAATACACTCCTATAGCAAGGCGTCAAGATAAACCGGATGCTATATATTGGTTATTGTCTAATTATCCGAACATCCAAGACCATCAAATAATTAAATTAATAGGCACTACTAAGACTACTATAGATGCTATTAGAACTCGTAGCCATTGGAATATGAATTCTATTCGTCCTCGTGATCCCGTATTACTGGGAATCTGTAGTCAAATAGACCTGAATAAAATAGTAGAAAGCCTAAAGCCTACACAAAATCCTATAAAAGAATCATAAAATTATACTAACTTCTATCCTGCGAAAAGCTTGCTTACGTGAATTATTCTTTGATTGTTATCCCGACTATTGCGTGGATAGCAAATCGTCATTGCAAGCAGGCGTTGCTTGCGTAGATATCTTAATTGTCATTGCGAGGAGCGAAGAGCGTTGTTGCATGGATCGTTTTATGTCATTCCTGCGAAAGCAGGAATCCACAAAAAAGTATAAATATAACAAGTTTTTAAAACTAAAAGCTCGATTTATCTCGCTTTATAGTAGATTCCTGCTTTTAGCTGAGAATGACATCGAGTAGATTTTTCGATCCACGCAACAACACCGAAGCGAAGCGACGTGGCAATCCAGAAAAAATAATAAAAAAATTCTGATTTACAGAATTTTTAACTGGATTGCTTCGTCGAATTACTACGTAATTCTTCTCGCAATGACGGAAAATCAATCCACGCAACAACGCCTTTCTCGCAAACGGATTTTTTATGGATTAGAAAAGTGATTATTGCCTAATAAATCGTTTATCGCTAGGTAAAGTATAACTTTTATTGGTAGAACGATAGGGACAAAT
Source organism: Rickettsia sp. MAE-05 (assembly GCF_057319745.1). Classification (NCBI taxonomy): domain Bacteria; kingdom Pseudomonadati; phylum Pseudomonadota; class Alphaproteobacteria; order Rickettsiales; family Rickettsiaceae; genus Rickettsia; species Rickettsia sp. MAE-05. The sequence goes on along the minus strand of NZ_JBLTIO010000002.1, from coordinate 357,718 downwards.
ATCAATTCCTCCACGCCTAGTATACACTATATAAATAGAAAGAAAATCAGGATTTATAGTGTTTTTAATATCTGTAAAAATACGCTCGGCACACTGCTCTGCAAACTCATTACAATTTCTAAAAGATATTAGATATTTCAGGAAAGAATCATGTTTTAACTTTTTTCCTTTATATTTTATAACGATTGTACCCCAATCCGGTTGACCGGTTACTAAGCAATTTGATTTTAGTAAATTAGAATTAATCTCTTCTTCTACCAAAACATCTTCATGCTCAATTAAACTATTATCGGGCGGACCGTAATTATTGCATACTATATCTAAATCATCGATATTTTTACCGCTTGGAACACCAAATTCTATTTTTGTATTTATAGGAAATATACATCCCGTTACTTTAGCGTGTGTAACATTACTTAGATCCTGCAAGATAATTCTTTCTAGTTCTTCTACTGATTCAACAACAAAGTTATTAAAAGAATTTAGATATAGTTTAAATGATTTTGATTCTACTATATTTTCAGAATCCGTCGGTATATAAAAAGTGCCTACTCCAACCCATGGCTTACCGTTCTTATTAAGACAAGATAGTTCATATGTATTCCAAATATCTACACCGTAAAACGGAAGATTATTACTATTTATTCCAAGTTCGTTTCGATTATTTATACGTGGAATTTTAAATAATAAAGTTGCATCATAACTATCTTTATAAGTACTTTTTTTACCAAGTAAAGAAGTAGATAAAGGCATTAATTATGCTCCTTGTGCTAAAATTTCTTTTTGTTGTAATTCATCATATTCTTTTAGCATATAGCCGCGTCCCCATACTGTGTCGATATAATCTCTACCGCCGGCAGCATCACTTAACTTCTTACGAAGTTTACAAATAAATACGTCAATAATTTTCATTTCCGGTTCGTCAACACTACTATATAAGTGATTTAAGAACATTTCTTTAGTTAAAATAGTTCCTCTTCGGAGTATTAATAGCTCTAAAATAGCATATTCTTTGTTCGTCAAATGTACTTTTTTGCCGTCAACTTCTACAGTTCTAGTATCTAGGTTTACGCTAACCTTATCAAACCTAAATACTGATGCTGCATGACCTTTAGAACGTCTAACTATAGCTTTAATTCTAGCAACTAATTCCTCTCTTACAAACGGCTTGGTTAAATAATCATCGGCTCCAGAAGAGAAACCGGTAATCTTTTGATCCGTATCCGTTAAGCTAGATAAAATTAAGATTGGGGTTTTTATTTTTGCAGCACGCAATCTTAATAATATCTCAAAACCATTAATATCCGGTAACATAAGATCTAAAATCACTAGATCATAACCACCTACTTTACCAAGCCTTAAACCTTCCACACCAACTGAAGCTTTATCGCAAACTATACCTTCTGAAGCTAAAGTTAGCTCAATTAAGTTAGCCATTTCCGGCTCGTCTTCAATTAACAAAACTCTCATTATTTTTCTCCATAAAATTCAATTTTTATATTGTGCTATAATTTAATTACAGTTAATTATTGTTAACTAAATTATAATTTTTTATCTAGTGCTTTATACATTCATTAATAACATAAGTAAAGAATATTTAATCAAATTGATAAAATTTTTACTATTAAGCTCTATCTGTGATTTAAAAACCATGGCGTTTAAAACGAAATTTATTAAATAATTAAATGATTTTCTTAGTTTTGATGCACTGACATTTTCTTATGATATAAGGCACCAAAGTCTATAGGATCAATCATTAAAGGCTGGAATCCTGCATCTTGAGTACAGCTAGCTATAATTTTTCTAGCAAATGGAAATATCATTGCCGGACAATGAACAGATAATAAAATCGGATGTTGTTCAGAATCAATATTAATTAAATTAAATACTCCAGCATATTTTAATTCTATCTGAAATAATTTATATTTTTCATTTCTTGCAGTTGCTTCGATATTTAATTCTACTTCGTAGAAATTTTCTTCCGATAAATTAGTAATATTTATATCTAGAGATAAATCAATTTGAGGGCGTTGTTCTAAAGCCGCAAGAGAAGACGGGGCAGAAGGGTTCTCAAGAGATAAATCTTTTATATATTGTGCATTAACGGAAATATGCGGCATTGCCTCATTAGTATCGGTGTTTATTGTACTCATAAAAATCCTTATTAAAAATTTAATATAATTTTTTAGAGCCTATTCACGATTTTATTTTGATTGATAATTAAACAGGTTTTTAAGCGAAAATTAATAAGATTTTTGTAGGAATAGTATTCTTATTTCAAAAAAATCTTATAATTTGCGGCTAAAAAGATTTTAATTAGCTTTAAAATTAAGATCGTGAACAGGTTCTTGCATAAAAAAGTTATGTTAACGGTAAAGTTACGCCTACTTGTTTCATATATTTTCCTTGTCGATCGGCATATGAAGTATCACAAACTTGATCACTTCTTAAAAATAAAAACTGACAAGCTCCTTCATTTGCATATATTTTAGCAGGTAATGGAGTAGTATTAGAAAACTCTAAAGTTACATGTCCTTCCCACTCCGGTTCTAACGGAGTCACATTTACTATTATACCGCATCTTGCATAAGTGGATTTGCCGACACAAATAACTAATACATCACGCGGTATTTTAAAATATTCTATAGTTCTGCCAAGGGCAAAACTATTAGGTGGAATAATACACACATCTACTTCTCTATCAACTAAATTATATTCACTGAAATTTTTTGGATCAACCGTAGTAGAATTTATATTGGTGAATATTTTAAATTCATTAGATACTCTAGCATCATAGCCGTAAGAAGATAAGCCGTAAGAAATAATCTTTTCTTTATTATGAACTCTTACCTGCTTTTCCGCAAAGGGCCTTATCATACTTTGATTTATAACAGCTTCTTTTATCCACTTATCTGACATTATAGCCATAATCAAAACTTAATTTAATTAATAAACTAATGATTATAACTCATAATTATTTACAATACAAAATTTTTCTTTAAAACTATAAGTCTGAGGCTGCGTGAATAATGATAGTGATAATAATACAACATTGTATACTTTAAATTAAATTATTACAAATTAAAATAGTTTTTTATTGTCAATTCTGAAAAGTATTATTATATTCTAGCGTAGTTGATTTATATTTATTAATACTAAATTTATTTTGTATAGTAAATTTTATTATTTAAGTTTATAGGGACTTTATTAAAGTGAAAAAATTATTATTAGCTGCAAGTATTATTTGCCTTGCATCGGCTGGTCTTGCCGAAGAAAATCCAACACCTGTTATTTCTAATTCTGATACTGAAATAAAATTAGAAGGGTTTTATTTATTTGAAAGCGGTTATATTAAACAGGATCATTTAATTTTATTTGATAAAAATGTAACTGATAACAGGAAAAAGCTAGGGTTTTACACGGAAGCAGCGTTTGCGGCAACTATTTCTAAAACTATCAATGATGTAATAGCAGGTGCTAAAATAGTGCTTCAGCCTACTACAAGAGCAAAAACCTCTGCAAGTTATAACGGATCACATATCTTTATTGAAACTAGTTACGGTAAAGTAGAATTAGGCTCTCCTGTCGATGCAAGTGCTAAATTGCGTGTTACCGGCTCTCAAGTAACCGCAGGTACCGGAGGATGGTATAGATATGCTCTACTTGATGGTCAATATATGAGATATAACGGTTTAAAACCGGATTTCGATACTAGTGCTAGCTTTTATCTTGAATCATACTCTAACTCTTTTGATCAAATGAATGAAAAAACTGAAAAAGCTAGAAGGGCGAACTTTTTTACTCCTAAAATGAAAGGTTTCCAAGCTGGTATCTCTTATACTCCCGATACTGCTAATACGGGCGGTAACAAAGATATAAATAATTTAACGCTTGAAAGCTCAGGAAGAAACGGAGTTAGTGTTTCTAGAACCGGAATAAAGACGGTTTCCTTAGGAAACGGCGAAACTATGACTATAAATCAGAATATTAGAGATGCTTTTTCTGCCGGCTTAACTTATGAACATGAAATTAGCGAAGATGCAGACTTAAAATTATCCGTTACCGGAGAGTATGGTAAACCTGCTCGTCGTCTTGTTCATGCTAAAATAGACGGAACTACAATCCAAGTGCTTAATACTTATAAGCTTTCTAATTTAAAAGCATATAATCTTGGAGCCGTATTTACTTATGGTAATTTCTCTTGCGGAGCTTCTTACGGTAATTTAGGTAAAAGCTTAACCGCTAAGGAATATTATAAAGTCGGTCGTGATACCTATTATTACAATGGAGCAGTTGCTTATGGACAAGGACCTATAAAAACAAGTCTTGAATATCTTAAAACTTCAAGATATAAAAACACCGTCGATGCTGTAAGCTTAGCTACTGAGTATAAGATCATGCCTGGTTTATTACCATATGCTGAAATTTCTCATTTCCAAGCTAAAGGTAAACCTGTATATTACCCTGAAGCACCTAGTAAAACAACACGAGGTACTGTTGGTCTTATAGGTACAAAACTTAAGTTTTAATTATTTACAAATTAAGTTCCATCACTACGCTTAGAGCAATCTTATGTATAGTACTGGACAATTTTTAAAAAGCCCTCTATGTCATCCCTGCGAAAGCAGGGATCCAAGCTAAAAAATCTTGATTTTAAAGATTTTTTAGGTTTTACTGGGTTCCAGCTTTTGGGCGTTGTTGCATGACTCTTAAAACTCACTCAATGTCATTCCTACGTAGACCGGTAAAACCCACTGTGTCACCTCGTGGCTTGACCACGGGGTCCATAAAAACAATAAAAAATACTAATAATTTTAATATTTTAACTAGAACCCGTGGTCAAGCCACGGGATGACAGAGGTGAAATTGATCCACACAACAATGCCACGCGGGAATGACATAGAGTAAAAACTTTCTGGTACTATAAATCTTACGCCTTAATTATTAATCAAACTATCAACAAATTATAGTTCCGTCGTTGCAGTAATGTTGTCTTCTCTTCTGCTAATCTTTAAACCCATTCTATTAGCTTACAGCTCTCTAATTCTTGTCAAATTATGTGTTATCATTTACTTAAAAATGCTGCAGCCAAGATGAATTTAAAGTTGGTCTACACAGCATAAATTACATAAGTATCGGCGAATCCTAAAAAATTCGTACTATATTACCTTTTGATTAAATAAAATTATATATTTTACTTTTTTTATTTTTAGATATTGACTTTCTTTAATTACCATATATTGCGATGCAACCATAATATATGGTAATCATGTGATATATGATTTTTATTATTTTAAAACAGGAGTAACAATATGAATCATGCTCAATTTACAAGCTCAGGATATTCCTTTGTAAATGGATTAAAAGCAGTTACAAGATATGCAACCGCTTCTAAATTATTATTTAAAGATACCTATAATTTTGTTTCTAGTCCTAACTTAAAAAAAATATTTACAATATTACATGCTTTAAATATTCAGAAAGTCTATACAAAAGACGGGGATTTTGAGGCAGCATTGAAGTTTTTTAATATGAAACAGGATAATTCTCTCAAGATAAAGATAGATGTAACTCAGAACATCGAAAAACCCGCATCAGAGGACAATGAAAATTTTTTCTCTCCTATATTAAACGTATTTAAAAACATGATGGAAACAAGTAATATTATAGATAAATATATTACTGCAATCCCTCATTTAATGAGTATAGGTTTTACCTTAAAAAAAATTTCAAGCCCCAACCACGTTATAAGCAAATTTGATGCAATAAAGGTTCCAGCACTTATGGCGGCTGCTACCGCTATCGGAAAACCTTTAATAGATACAATTAGAGAGGATTGTTCTACTATAATCCAATTTTTTAAAGATAGTAATAAGCTCTTAACCGGGGCTTATAATTTTTTCGGTAATAATAATGAAGATTTTACATATTATCAGTTAGAGGAAAGCCATCAGGATAATCAGGTTGATATTATAGGAGTAGGAGATAGTAACATCTATTAATTTAAATAGGTAAGATGAATTTAAAAACTTATAAAAACTTTTAATAATAGAACGATACAAGCGAATTTATAGATAATTCGCTTGTATCAAGCCATATAAAATATACTGTTTTTTGTATACACTCAATCTTTATTATAATTATGATGAAAATCTATTATTTTTAGGGAAGCCCATAGGCGGTAATTTACCGGTACTCCCTCTTTTTCCTAAAAATGCAATGATGTTTTTCTCAAGTTTTACTTTTCCATTGTTGTTCCAACCTAAGCCATCTTCTTTATTAAATATTTTAATATCAAGTAACTTTGCATTCTTAAATTTTTGTAGCGTTACGCCTTGCCCCTTTTTCATTTCCGGTATTTCATCTATATTAAATACCAATAATTTACGACTCTCACCGATACAAGCAACAGCGTCACCCAATACAGGTAAACAAGCTGTACAGGCATGACCATCCGGTACATTCATAATTTGCTTTCCCGTTTTTGTTTGAGCCATTACTTCGTTTGAATTAACTAAAAACCCCTTACCTACACTACTTGCCAGTAATAAAAGCTGATCAGGCTTGTAGACTAAAATATTTGTAATATCGTTATTGCCTATATCCACAAGCAGCTTTATAGATTCTCCTGTTCCTTTACCTTTAGAAATATTATCGGCAAGCAAAGTAAAAAACCTACCCTCCGAACTTACTATTAGTATCTTATCGGTCGTGTAAGCCTCTATAATAAACTTCTCTGCATCACCTTCTTTATATTTAATATTCGATAAATCAGTGTTATGACCTTTTAACGAACGCACCCATCCCATTTTTGAGCAGATAATAGTAATCGGCTCTTTAGTAATAAACGCTGTTATATCAACTACCTGATTCGTAAGCGTTACTTCTTCAAAGCTTGTACGTCTAGCTCCTATTACTGTATTTAATCCAAATTTCGTTTGTACTGCTTTGATTTCTTTTTTAACTATTTTCCATAGTTCTTTAGGATTATTTAAAATCTCTTCTAATATAGCTTGTTGCTTCTGCAAGTTACTATGCTCATTAATAATTTCCTGCTCTTCAAGTTTGCGTAACGAGCGAAGACGAGTATTTAATATCGCTTCTACCTGTATTTCGGTTAGTTTAAACCGCTCCATCATTATAGCTTTCGGCTCATCCTCTTCACGAATAATTTTAATTATCTCATCAAGATTTAGATAAGCTATTCTAAGACCTTCTAGAATTTCTAAACGATGCTTGATTTTGTTTAAAAGATAAGTTGACCTGCGAGTAACAATATTTTGTCTATGAGCTAAAAACTCTTGTAAAACTTCTAAAATATTCATTACTCTCGGCACGTTATTACTACCGATCACATTCATATTTAGCTGAATACGGCTTTCTAAATTCGTTAGCTTGAATAGAGATTCCATAACTATTTGTGGATCACATCCCCGATCTCTCGGCTCTATAACCAATCTTATAACGTCGGTTGATTCATCCCTAATATTGCCGACAAGCGGGATTTTTTTATCCTTTAGTAATATCGCTATTTGTTCTATAAGTTTTGATTTTTGAACTTGATAAGGTATCTCGGTTACGACTATCTGATATGTACCGTAACTTAGCTCCTCTTTCTCCCATCTGCTTCTCACTCTAAAACTACCACGCCCGCTAGTATATGCAGCATTTATAAATTCGGCTTTATCAATAATTATGCCGCCGGTTGGAAAATCAGGACCTTTAATGAAATTCATTATATCGTTAATTTCAGCTTTCGAGTGGTCGATTAAATACATTAGAGCATCACATAACTCATGTAAATTATGCGGCGGTATATTGGTTGCCATACCGACTGCTATACCTTCCGAACCGTTAGCTAGTAAGTTCGGAAAACTTGCGGGCATTATTATCGGTTCTAAATCTGAATCGTCGTAAGTAGGGCGAAAATCTACCGTATCTTTATCAATATCTACCATTAATAAAGTACATATTTCCGTCATGCGTGATTCGGTATAACGCATAGCTGCTGCATTATCGCCATCGATAGAGCCGAAATTACCCTGTCCGTCAATTAAAGGATAACGAAGCGAAAAATGCTGAGCAAGACGTACCAAGGTATCATACACTGCCACATCACCGTGCGGGTGGTATTTACCTATTACGTCACCGACCACCCTTGCACATTTTTTATAACCAGAATTCGGCTCAAGTCTTAGCTGTAGCATTGCGTATAACAACCTACGATGTACAGGCTTAAGTCCATCGCGTACGTCAGGAAGCGAACGTGACATAATCGTTGACAACGCATAAGCAAGATAACGCTCCGATAACGCATTACCAAAGTCAATATTTTCTATTTTAGCTTCTTTCATAATCGTAACAATCTCTGCGGTGTCCTATTTTTAATATTCGAATAGTAATGTTTTCAATTTGATAAATTACTCTATAGTCACCTATCCTTAAAGAACGAGAGTTTTTTAAATTATATCTTAAAGGTTTACCAAACTTTATCGGATTAGCAAGTAGTTTTTCTTCAATAACAGATTGTATCATAGCTTTAATAGGAGGAGAAAGTTTTGGAATATCTCTAGAGGTAACCTTATCTAAGTAAATAATATTATACACCTTATTTACTTCCAAGCATCTTCATGCTTTACCCAGTATTTAGCTTCTGCTAGTCTTTTTTCTGCAAGTTTTGAAAATAAAGCATCTTCTTCAAGCTCAAGGCTAGATATAATAAGCTTTTTTGCTACTTTAGAAGAAGAAGATTTATTAATTTTTGCCAAATTTGTGATTTCATCGAAAGTTTTTTCGTCTAAAGAAACTAGTAATCTTTTAGCTGCCATAATTTACCATAAATTATATAGTTATTATTAATAGTATCATATCTGATACATTTGTCAATTTTAATTCCGTATTATTATTTCAACACACAACTCTGCTTGTTATAAGCTAGTTTCTTGCAAACTGCTTTAGCTTGACTAAGACTACCATAATCACCGGCTAAGATTAAATAGAAAAATTTGCCGTCGTCATATTTAACTTTTTTGGTTGTGATAACAACATTTTTAAGAATTTTCGGGAATTTCTTTTTTATTCTTTCCCCTTCTTGCATTGCTTCTGCTTCAGATTTTACCGAACCAAGCTGTATTTTATAACTCTCATAATTATTACAACTTTTAGTATTAGTAGCTTTGCTTCCTTTTTCACGCTTTATTATATTTAAATCAGTTTCATTTTTGGAGTTACTATTTGGCTCTATTAATGCAATAAGGCTAGATATTTCATCAAAAGATTCATCGCTTTGACTTTGGTTACGAGAATCTATATTCATAGGTTTCTCAGGGTCAGGAAGCAATTTTACGGTTTTAATATTTGTATCTTTAGCAATAAGGTTTTCATATATACTACTATGTACTGCTGCTATTTGGTTATTTTCTATTATAGACGGTTTTATTTTTGTAGGCAGCTCATCAGGATAAATAGTAATTACCGGCTTGCTATTCTGATAATATTGATAACCAAAATAAATAGCGGATATACATATTAAGCACACTAGAAATATTTTAACAAAAATATTATTGATCATATTTAGTAATTTGATAATAAAAAAACGTTATTGCGAGGAAAAACTGTAAGTTTTGACGAAGCAATCGCAGGAGGATTACTTCATGAGATTGCCACGCCGCCTACGGCTGCTCGCAATGACGATGAAAACCTAACTACATCCTATTCATAGGCTCTACACCTATCACTTCAAGACCACTAGCTATAACTTTCTGTATGGCACTTGCAAGAGCAAGACGAGCAGTAGTTAATTCTTTATTGCTCTCGATTACAAATCTATAATCACTATTTTCTTTACCAAAATTCCACATAGAATGAAATCTTGAAGCTAAGTTTATTAAATAAAATGCAATGCGGTGTGGTTCAAAATATTTTGCAGATGTTTCTAATGTTTTTGTCCAGCTAGCCAAAAGTTTTATGATCTCAATTTCTTCTTCAGAGGATAATAAAGATAAATCATACTTGCCTTCTTCAAAGTCATTATAAGATTCAGTCATTAATTCTCTAGCTTTTGATAAAATAGATATTGTTCTCACATGTGCATATTGTACGTAGAAGATAGGATTTTCTCTTGATTGTTCTTTCACTTTTGCTAAATCAAAATCAAGCGGTTTATCATTTTGCCTAGTCAGCATCATAAATCTTATAATATCTTTCCCCACCTCATGATTTACATCTTGTACACTAGCAAAGCTCCCAAGACGTTTTGACATTTTAACCGGCACACCATTTTCAACAAAATTGACTAATTGACAGATTTTAACGTCTACTTTAACTTGTTCTTTGCCTAGAGCCTTAACTATTGCCTCAATTCTTTTAACATATCCGCTATGGTCCGCACCAAGTACATAAATTAAGTGATTTGCTCCTCTATCTATTTTATCCTTAGCATATGCAAGATCGGAAGCAAAATACGACCAACTTCCGTCAGCTTTTTCTATAGGACGATCCTGACTATCACCATAATTGGTAGATTTAAATAATTTTTGAACTCTGTTATCCCATTCATCGTGAACTTTACCTTTAGGAGCAGGGAGTGTTCCTTCATAAATCAGCCCCATACCGGTAAGTAATTTCACTGTTTCCTCTATTTCGCCTTTATCATGCAATGACTGTTCAGAAAAAAATATATCATGTTTAATATCGAGATCCGCTAAATCTTTTTTATTTAAATCAAGCATCTTTTCTACGGCAAAATTTTTGACTATTTTGAACCTTTCATCTTCGTTCATCGTTAATAATTTATTACCGTATTCTTTCGCCAAAATTTGCCCAAGCGGAATCAAATACTCGCCCGGATATAAACCGGTAGGGATAGTAATTTTCTCGCCCAGAGCTTCTCTATAACGTAATAATACCGTACTAACTAAATCATTTATTTGCGAACCTGCATCATTAACATAATATTCTTTTGTAACGGAATAACCTACTTTTTGCAAAATTCTAGCTAGCACATCACCATATACCGCACCCCTAGCATGCCCTATGTGCATTGGACCGGTGGGATTTGCCGAAACATACTCGATGTTAATATTTCTGCTTTTATCTATATCAATTTCAAAAAACTTTTCTTCGTGCTGTAGAATATCTTTAATTGCTATCTGCCAAGTTTCAGCTTTTATAGTAAAATTAATAAAGCCGGGTCCTGCTATTTCTATACTTGCAATATAAGGTAATGTTATAAGGACTTCTTTAAACTTTAAAGCCACTTCCCTAGGAGAAATATTTTCTTTAGCAGCAATAATCATTGCAATATTACTTGATAAATCACCGTTAAAACTATCTTTCGGAGTTTCAATAGTAGCATTATTTGCTATTTCTTGATTATTATATAATTGCCTGCTTGCCGCAATTATATCTTGTTTTAATTGATTAAATATATTCATAATTAAATTTTTAGATATTATTAAAATTCAGCGAACAAAGCTGATTGTATTCTTGAATGGCAAAACGGTCGGTCATACCTGCTATATAATCGGCAATAACTCTAGCTTTACTATATGTTTCATTAAAGTCTATTAACATTTTCCAATTAACCGGTAATAAATTAATATCATCCATATAAACCTTAAACAGACCTTGTACGATTTTAGTACATTTAAGGCTGATGGCCGTAATTCTATTACTTTTATAAACTCGCTCATGCAGAAACTTTTTAGTTTCCTTAATACGGTCATTAGTTTTTTCCGTAAAATCCACTATCTGATAATTCAAATTACGTATCTCGTCTATATTAGTAATTTTTTCTTTATTTAAATTTTCTTTTGTTTGCTGTAATAAATCGGTAATCAATTCATGTATTAGCTTACGTACTACCTCATAAATCAGACAGGATGAGCTAATATTCTTAAATTTTGACTTGAGTTCAAAAACGTAGCTGTCAATATATTTAAGTTCAGCAAGACTATTAAAATCGATAATTTTAGCACCGATACTATCTTCTAAATCATGCGAAATATAGCTAATATCATCGGCAAGTGCTGCTATTTGAGCCTCCGCCGACGCATAAGTACTAAGCTCTAAATCATTTTGTTTATTATACTCCGCTATATATTCATTTATTTCCCCAGTTATAGGACCATTATGTTTTACGATTCCTTCTAAAACTTCCCATGTTAAATTTACTCCGTTATAAGCGGCATATCTTTTTTCAAGTAGTGTTAGTATCTTTAAAGATTGAGCATTATGGGAAAAGCCGTTATACTCTTTCATACATTCATTTAAAGCTCTTTCGCCTGCATGACCGAAAGGCGTATGACCAAGATCATGAGCGAGTGCTATTGTCTCAGCTAAATCACTTGATAAATTTAAAGTATTAGCGACCGAACGAGCAACAGTCGAAACCTCTAAGGAGTGAGTTAGCCTATTTCTGTAATGATCCCCTTCGTGATTAATAAAAACCTGAGTTTTATATTGCAAACGTCTAAACGCATTGGTATGAATAATACGATCACGATCACGTTCAAACTCGTTTCTATACGAAGTCGGGATTTCTTTATATAATCTTCCCCTACTTTTAAGAGGATCGGAAGCGTATGAAGCTAGCATCGTAATCCTTTATTTTGAAAGGCGTTGCTTGTGTGGATACCAAGTCGTCATTGCGAGCGAACGTAGAGAGCGTGGCAATCTAGAAAACAGTATAAAATTCCTGAGATTGCCACGTCGAGACTCTGCCTCTCCTCGCAATGACGACTTGGTATCCACACAAGCAACGCCATCTTGAAAAAATATTCATTATACTATATAATTTATAAGACTTTTACAAGGTAATTTTGGTGACGATAACAATTACGGATAGAGCTTTTCAACGAGTTTGCGAGTTAATAGAGCTAGAAAAAGATAAGAATTTAGTACTGCGAGTTTCGGTTGATAGCGGCGGTTGTTCAGGACTTATGTATAATTATGAACTAGTCTCAAAAGATGATATAGAGCATGATGATTATGTTATTACTAAACATAATGCTACAATTATTATTGATCCTATCTCTCAAAAATTTATGCTAGATTGTACTTTAGATTTTATAGAGGAACTCGGCAGTTCATATTTCAACGTTAGTAATCCGCAAGCTAAAGCAAAATGCGGCTGCGGTAATTCTTTTTCGGTATAGATATTGTTGTCCATGAAATTCTAAATCGTCATTGAGAGGAGCGAAGCGACGCGATAATCCAGAAAATAATTAAAAAAATTCTGTAAATCAGAATTTTTAACTGGATTGCTTCGTCGAATTATTATGTAATTCTTCTCGCAATGACGGAAAATCGGTCCACGCAACAAGACCTTACGAGCTGGGTACTAGATTCCTGCTTTCGCAGGAATGACATCGCAACGTCAAACTTCTAGCAAAATTCATAAACATTTTCTATAATCTAATGTTACTCATTATGTTGAGAGGCAATACCAAGCCCATCAACTTCACCATTATCCCCATAAGGAAGGCGGGCTATTTCATTATTATTACCGTTATTATTCTCATCTTCTTCGTCATCTGAAGCGTTACTATCTACGTTAATATAAACATGTTGTTCTTGGGCTTGTTGAGCTATTAAACTTTGTTTTAGTGTTTCAGCTTGAGATTTTCTTAAATTTAGTCCTTGTTCTCTACATTGCTCCGTAGAGAGAATTTCAAGACCTTGAGATTGTCTTATTAAATCATCACATACAAAAACTCCGCAGTCCGAAGTATTATCTTGTTGTAGAATTTGGTCGTGCCTCCGTATTGCAGTTTAGAGTAAATAGTCTATAATCCTCAAACAGTAATAAGAGAGAATTATAGTTAAGGAGTTATGGCAAAAATAGATGTTAAGTGTAGATATTGTAACAACACAGAAGAAGTAATAAAGTCAGGATATTCAATTTCAAAACAACAGAGATATCAATGCAAGCGGTGTAATCGATATTTTCAATTGGAGTATATTAATAATGCATCTAAGCCTGGAGTTAAGGAGCAAATAGTAGAAATGTCAATCAACGGCTCTGGAGTTAGAGATACAGTAAGAGTATTAAAAGCGGGTATCAATACAGTTATCCGTGTTTTAAAAAAATCTAGTATTAAAAACAATAAATCATTCTATCAGTACAACAGAAGTAATTATTGCTCCTGAGATAGATGAACAATGGTCTTATGTACAGAATAAATCCAGACAACGATGGCTTTGGTATGCCTTGGATAAGATTTCGTTAAAAGTAGTTGCTTATACGTTTGGTACAAGATGTGATAGCACATTAGAATCATTACTGAAAAAACTAGAGAATTTCAAGGTGACTTTTTACTATACAGATGGATGGGGGAGTTATGCTAGGTTATTAGACCCTAAAAAGCATATTATCAGTAAAAAATACACTCAACGGATAGAACGAAGTAACTTGAACCTTAGAACGAGATGCAAGAGGCTTGCACGTAAGACAATCTGCTTTTCCAAGTCATTGGATATTCATGATAAGGTTATTGGTACTCTTATTGAACGTATAGCTTTTTAATAGGCGTAACTGCAATATGGAGGCATGACCCTTTTTTGTAAGAACCGTACCACTACGTACAAGCTTTGGTCTTTCATTTGCCATAACTTGATCTCTTATTATGGTTCTACGGTGTTTTGCTTCTTCTTTACTTATATTAAGAGCTTTCTCTAGTTCACCTAATTCAGGGACTTGACCGGTAGTTATGTATTCTTTTTCTTTAACTGAAGTTGTTATTGAGTGAATATAGAGGTCTAGTAAGGCTTTTTTATCTTTTTCTGCACGGCGTACATTTTGATTTTTTTCTAGTTTATTATCTGTTTTTTTAGCATCATAATCTATTTCAAGGTTTTGTGCTGCTTCTTCAGGCGTAGGAATTTTTCCTTGTGAAATATACCCGTCAACTTTTTCCTTAAAGCCTTGTTTCGTTCCGGCAATATATAAGTCAAGCTCTGCTTTTTTCTCTTGCTTTATGCCTAGTTTTGTTATTGCGACTCGATAAATCACTTTCAGTAAAACCGGTTTGCATATCAATCATTGCTTGAACAAAATCAGGTGTCAACTTTGCTCTTCTCCATGCTTCTTGTTTTTCTTGTAAAGTATAACTATTCCATTTCTGTTTTCTTTGTACTTCGGAAAGACCGCTCAAGGTTGATATTTGGTTAGCTAATTGGGTAAAACTTGCCGCTCTAGCACTTGTACTTAAAAAGCTACTAGTCAACAAACATGTTGACATGAAAAAAGTTAAAACATATTTTTTTGAGTGGGAATTATTGTAAGCTCATTCAAACCTCGATCAGTTATTATTTTTTTAAATATAAACGAGGCAAATTATATAATGTTTATTAACTTATGTAAACTATTAATTACTAATTTTTGTTAACTAATAGATTTTTTAACCAAAATGTGCTTAATACATCACATACTAATGGCATCTCAATTTTTGGTAAATAAAATATGCAAATTCAATTTCACTTATATAACACTCTTAGCCGTACTAAAGAGGTTTTTAACCCTCAAGATAAGACTAAAGTAAAAATGTATGTATGCGGACCGACTGTTTACGATAATCCTCATATAGGTAATAGCAGGTCGGTAGTGGTATATGATTTACTCTACCGTATAGTTATAAAAATATTTGGTGAGCAATCTGTAAAATACGTACGTAATATTACGGATGTTGACGATAAAATTATCGATAGGGCTGAGCTACTTAGCATTACTATTAATGAGTTGACTGATAAAATTACGCAAGAGTTTCATACAAATATGGCATATTTAGGTTGCCTATTACCGAGTATTGAGCCGAAAGCTACAGAGCATATTGATGTAATGATCGAAATAATAGAACGCTTAATAGCAAAAGATCACGCATATATTGCGGATAATCATGTTTATTTTGATGTTTTATCAGCTCCAAATTATACGGAATTATCTAACCGAAATTTAGAAGAAATGTTTGAGGGAGTGCGTATAGAAAACAGCAAAACCAAAAAGCATCCACAGGATTTTGTGTTATGGAAACCGGCAAAGCCGAATGAATCCGCAAATATGAATTTTGAAAGTCCTTGGGGATTTGGTCGCCCTGGATGGCATATTGAATGTTCAGCCATGAGCTACAAATATTTAGGTGAGAATTTTGATATTCACGGTGGCGGAGCAGATTTAATCTTTCCGCATCACACTAATGAAATTGCACAAAGTAGATGTGCTTTTCCGGATTCTACCTATGCTAAATATTGGGTACATAATGGCTTTCTAACGGTGAACGGTGAGAAAATGAGTAAATCTCTCGGTAATTTTATTACCGTAAGGGATTTAATGGATAAAGAAATTTCAGGAGAGGTAGTAAGGTTATTTTTATTAAATACTCACTATAGACGTCCACTTGATTATAATGATAAAGCTATAGAAGATGCTAAAAAGACTTTAGATTATTGGTATAGAGCCATAGAAAATATTAATGTACAAAAAATAGATTTACCTCACAATTTCATGCAAAGCTTACTTGATGACATGAATACGCCGCTTGCCGTTAAAATAATTAATGACTATGCTAAAGGTGTTTTTATTTCTAAAACTGAAGAAGAAAGGCAGCTTAACGCCTCTGCTATTATTACTTGTGCTAATTTTATTGGTTTAATGAATAAAGCTCCCCATGAGTGGTTTAATAGCGGTGTGGATGAACTCTATATAAACGAGCTTGTAAATAAGCGTTTGGAAGCAAAAAAACAAAAAAATTGGTTATTAGCCGATCAAATTCGTAATCAGTTATTAGAGGAAAAAATAATTCTAGAAGATAAACCTGATGGTACTACTATTTGGCGAAAAGAATAAAAGCTTGTAAATTATGTATCATGCGTGTATGATTTGTAGGCTTAATATGTAGTCAAGACGGCGTTGCTCCTATGTCATTCCTGCGAAAGCAGGAATCCAGCATAAAGCGAGAGAAATCGAGCTTTTAAAAAGCTTTAAAGTACTGGATTCCTGCTTTCGCAGGAATGACATAGGAGTCGCAGCATGAACAATATGTAAGCAAAAAATTCACACGTAAGATATATGTTAGTTCATTAGAATGAGCATCTTACGGAGGTATAAACTAACAATTAGGAGAATTTAAAAATGTCAAAAATACCATCTGTTAACATTAAAGAATTATTAGATGCAGGCGTGCATTTCGGTCATAAAACCTCACGTTGGAATCCCAAAATGGCCTCTTATATATATGGTGAACGTGATGATGTTCATATAATCGATTTAAGACAAAGTGCCGCTTTAATGAGTGTTGCTTTGAATACAATATATGAAACCGTAAAAAAAGACGGTAAAATATTATTTGTAAGTACTAAAATACAGGCCAGTGATATTATAGCGGAATATGCCGAAAAATGCGGACAATATTACGTAAATCATAGATGGCTTGGCGGTATGCTAACTAACTGGAAAACTATTGCGGGTTCAATAGAAAAATTAAATAAGTTAGAAAAAACCTTAGAAAGCGAAGAAGCACTTATGGGTTATACTAAGAAAGAGATACTCGATATGAGCCGTAAGAAAGAGAAGTTACTTCTATCTCTTGCCGGTATTAGAAATCTTAATTCTAAACCTGATCTTCTAGTAGTTATTGACACTAATAAAGAGCATATCGCAATTAATGAAGCGGTAAAGCTTAATGTTCCTATAGTTGCAGTAGTCGATACTAATTCTAATCCTGATAATGTAGATTATCCGATTCCGGGTAATGACGATTCTATAAGGTCAATAAGACTTTATTGTAGTTTATTTGCAGATGCGGCATTACAAGGCCTTGAAGAATCAATGAAAGCTTCAGGGGTTGATATGGGAGCTATGCAGGAGCATACAGATAAGGCGTTAACTTCTAAAAATGTTTCTAAATTAAAACAAGCTAAAAAATTCTCTAAAACGAAAAATATTGATGAAGAGACAAATACAGAATTTGAGCAAGCATTAAATTATGCCGATGAAAATAAAAATTCTGATAATGCGTAGTTTGGACACTTGAACCGTCATGAGCTATGCAGCCGTAAGGCTGCGTGGCAATCTCATGTAACAGTACAAAATTCCTGAGATTGCCACGTCGAGGCTTCGCCTCTCCTCGCAATGACGATTAGTTATCTATACATCCCAAGCCAAATATAATAATTAAGGAGAAAGTAAGGTATGAGTGAAATAAATATAAGTGCTGCAGCGGTTAAAGAATTAAGAGAAAAAACCGGTGCAGGTATGATGGACTGCAAAAAAGCATTAATAGAAACCAGCGGTAATTTTGAAGAAGCTATAGATTTTCTGCGTAAGAAAGGCTTAGCTGCGGCAGCAAAAAAAGCCGGACGTATTGCTTCTGAAGGTTTAACGGCTGTAAAAGTTGATGGGCTTACCGGAGTGGTGGTTGAAGTAAATTCCGAAACGGATTTTGTTGCTAGAAATGAGCAATTTCAGGATCTAGTTAAGGATATTGCAAACCTTGCAGTAATTGCAAAAACTATAGACACGTTAAAAACATCTAAAATGCAAAGCGGTAAATCAGTTGAAGAAGAGATTATAGAAAATATCGCTACAATCGGTGAAAATTTAACATTACGTCGTATGGATATATTAGAGATATCCGAAGGAGCAATCGGTTCCTACGTACATAATGAAGTTGTACCGAATCTAGGAAAAATTTCCGTATTAGTAGGTCTTGCGTCTAACGCAAAAGATAAAGCAAAACTAGAAGCTTTAGCTAAACAAATTGCTGTTCATGTAGCAGGAAATAATCCGCAAAGTATAGATGATTCAAGCTTGGATCAAGCACTCGTAGAGCGTGAGAGAAAAGTATTTTTTGAGAAATCTAAAGAAGAAGGAAAGCCTGATAATATTATAGAAAAAATGGTAGAAGGTAGAATACGTAAATTCTTCTCTGAAGTTGTATTGCTTCAGCAAAATTTCTTATTTGAGCCTAAACTTACTGTTGCGGAAGTAATTAAAAATGCTGAAAAAGAACTCGGTGCAGAAATTAAAATCGCCAAATTTGTTAGATACGAACTTGGTGAAGGTATAGAACACGAAGAAAAAAACTTCGCCGATGAAGTAGCAGCCATCACACAGGGTTAACGGTCTTGTTTCATAGCTTCAATGTCATTCCCATAGGTGCATTGTTGCGTAGACCATCTACTGTGTCACCCCGTGGCTTTGTCCATGGGGTCTAGAAAAACAACTAAAAATACTAATCATATATAGCCTCTATATGATACGTATGGTCAGCTTTTCCTATTAATATCTCTCCTCTATTTTCATAAATTGTTTGAGTTAAATACTCATAATGTCCGCTATTTACCGGTACAGGTCATGCCTCCGTATTGCAGTTTAGAGTAAATAGTCTATAATCCTCAAACAGTAATAAGAGAGAATTATAGTTAAGGAGTTATGGCAAAAATAGATGTTAAGTGTAGATATTGTAACAACACAGAAGAAGTAATAAAGTCAGGATATTCAATTTCAAAACAACAGAGATATCAATGCAAGCGGTGTAATCGATATTTTCAATTGGAGTATATTAATAATGCATCTAAGCCTGGAGTTAAGGAGCAAATAGTAGAAATGTCAATCAACGGCTCTGGAGTTAGAGATACAGTAAGAGTATTAAAAGTGGGTATCAATACAGTTATCCGTGTTTTAAAAAAATCTAGTATTAAAAACAATAAATCATTCTATCAGTACAACAAAAGTAATTATTGCTCCTGAGATAGATGAACAATGGTCTTATGTACAGAATAAATCCAGACAACGATGGCTTTGGTATGCCTTGGATAAGATTTCGTTAAAAGTAGTTGCTTATACGTTTGGTACAAGATGTGATAGCACATTAGAATCATTACTGAAAAAACTAGAGAATTTCAAGGTGACTTTTTACTATACAGATGGATGGGGGAGTTATGCTAGGTTATTAGACCCTAAAAAGCATATTATCAGTAAAAAATACACTCAACGGATAGAACGAAGTAACTTGAACCTTAGAACGAGATGCAAGAGGCTTGCACGTAAGACAATCTGCTTTTCCAAGTCATTGGATATTCATGATAAGGTTATTGGTACTCTTATTGAACGTATAGCTTTTTAATAGGCGTAACTGCAATATGGAGGCATGACCTACTATACATGCACCCACTATTAATATTCCGGCTAACTCACTATCTCCATCATCAGATGAGCTATGCTTCTTTCTATATCTTCTTGCATCATGTCCCAATGCTCCGTCATTTGCAATTTGACGTATAGTCTCCGGACTTTGTGTAAACATAATACCTCCTTCATGATTAAATAGCTATTTAATCACATTGCAATTAGAAGACAAATATTATTTTAGGAATTCTATTTTATTAACTAGCCTTAGTTATGGAAGAAACTTCGTAATTACTTGTAAATATTCATCTAGGACTTTTTGGTTATTCTCAACAAATTTTAAAGCTTTTTCACGATAAGCTTTAAGTTCTAGAGAATTATTAGGGCTAAGTAGATATGTTAGTTTGGTTAGTAAATCTTCACCGTTTTTGATTTGGATAGCTGCTTCATTTTGCAGTACGCCTTTAGCAATATCGGTGTTTTTACTCATATCGGGACCGAATATAATACAATTAGAGAAATATGCCGCTTCTAAAATATTATGTCCGCCTTGTTTAAAAGAACCGCCGATAAAAGAAATTGTAGCTACAGAAAAAAACAATCCCATTTCACCGAATCTATCAACTATATAAATATCATCGCTTAAAACAGGTAAATCATTTTGTGACTTAGCGGTAGCGGATAAATTATGTGACTTACAATTATCAATAATTGATTTAACTCGCTCGGGATGTCTTGGAATTATGATAATATAGCAATCTAAAACCTGTTCTTTTAGTTTTTCGATTATAGGCAAAATTATCTCTTCATCTTCGGGGTGAGTGCTAGCAAATACCACAACTCGCCTATTGTCTAAATGTAAACTTAGTTTTGATAACTCTTCTTGATTAACTGGAAGTTTTTCGTTGGCAAATTTAATATTGCCTAAATTAACTGCATCTGATACGCCAAGTTCATTGAATTTTTGTAAGTCACGTTCGCTTTGCACGATAATTTTACTAAAATTTTTGAGGATAAGCTGAAAGAAACTTTTTCTTTTTAGCCAAGCTTTAAACGATTTATCAGAAATACGAGCATTTACTAGCAGTAATTTACACTGCCTCGCTCCTTCATTAATAGTACACGGCCATAATTCCGATTCTATAAAAATACCTAAATTAGGTTGCCAATTTTTTAAAAATTTTCGAGTAAAAATAATATTATCTATCGGTAAAAATTGGTGAACTGCTATTTTAGGTAATTTGGCAGTTAATATTTTAGCGGAGCTGTTAGTCCAAGAAGTTACTAAAAAACGAATGTCAGGATAGCGTTTACTTATATTACTTATTAAAGTTAAAGCTGCCATTGATTCGCCGACGCTAGCTGCATGAATCCATATTAGACTTCTTGCATAACTTGCTTCTAAAGGTAATTTAGACGTCGATCCGGTACTCGAATCCTCACGTACGCTTGTGTACGCTGCGGTTCTGCGTTCCGTGTCTCCTTTAAATTTCTCTTTATTAGCTTCGTTATGTAAGAAGTCTAATGAATAGTCTTGTCGATGCTTACCTATAGCAAAACGTTCTTGGATGCGTCTTATATCTTCCTTACCTATTAATAAACGTATAAGAATTATGATAAAATAAATAGGTAATAATATAAAGCTTAAAGCATAATATAGTAACATCATTTCTTTAAGCTCTCTGTTAAGCTTGCTAGTTGTTTTTCAAGGCTTATATGGTTTTGTATTTTATCATTTGTGAGTTCTAAAGGTGAGCCAACTATGATTTTAATAATACCAAACGGTAGGGGTATTATTAATTTATCCCAACTTTTTAATCTGAAACATCTAGAAGTGGAGCTGACTATAGGAATAAGTTTTTTGTTATATCTATAAGCAATTTCGGTAATGCCGCTATTTACTTTATATACCGGTCCTTTAGGACCGTCCGGCGTGACTATTATATTTGCACCTTGAGATAACTTACCTATAATATTACGTAAAGCTCCAATTGGATTTTTATTAGTAGAACCTACTATCACTCTGCAACCGAATTTTCCTACTAGATCATTTAAAATTTTCCCGTCTAAATGCGGTGATATTAAAGCATAGATATTTCTATGTCCTATAAACATAGCCGGACTTAAGGCAAGCATATTATGCCAAAATGCAAAGGTTACTCCTTGTTCGTTTAAGAATTTTTCCTTATTGCCGTTATCGTAAAAAATAAATTTCTGTTTTGATGTAAAATAAACAAAACGCAAATACCAATATAGTAAAATAGTAATTATACTAAGTACGTATTTATTATTTTTTAAAAATTTTTTAAAAGCTTTCCGCATTGTTTTTTTGTTGGTTTAATAGTGTTTTAAGCGTCATTGCGAGAAGAATTACAAAGTAATTCGACGAAGCAGCAATCTCAGGATATTTGACGAGATTGCCTCCGCCCTCTGCTACGCACCTCCTCGCAATGACGATTTTATACTTATAGAACCACAAGCTCTTTCAATTCTAATACAAGCTTCTTCTAGCTCTTCCATAGAAGTGGCGTAAGAGATTCTGAAATACCCTTCTAAGCCGAAAGCGATACCGGGTACTACGGCAACTTTTGCTTCTTCAAGTAAATATTCGGCAAAATCATTACTATTTGCAATAATTTTTCCTGATTTAGTTTTATGCCCAAATATTTTATCGCATTTAACAAATAAGTAAAATGCCCCTTCCGGCTTATAGCACTCAAAATATTTTACTCTTTTCAAAATTGATAAAGCAAGATCACGCTTTTTTTGAAAATTTAAAGCATTAGGCTTTATATAATCTTGAGGACCGTTTAATGCTTCAATAGCAGCCATTTGACTTATTGAACAAGGGTTTGAAGTACTTTGCGACTGAATAATAGTCATTGCTTTAATCAAAGCTTTAGAGCCCACGCCGTATCCTATACGCCAACCCGTCATAGAATAAGCTTTAGATACACCGTTTACGGTAAATATTCTCTCTTTTAAATCAGGTGCTATTTGGGCTAATGTATAAAATTTAAAATCATCAAAAGTAATATGCTCGTAAATGTCATCGGACATTACGTTCACATGAGGATATTTTCTTAAAACTTTAGCAATATTTTCTAGCTCTTCAAAATTATAGCTTGCACCTGTTGGATTACTAGGTGAGTTAATAATAAGCCACTTAGTTTTATCCGTAATTGAACGTTCTAAAGCTTCTGCACTTAATTTAAAGTTATTTTCAATTCCGCAATTTACAAAAACAGGTGTTCCTGTGCTAAGTGCAACCATATCAGGATATGAAACCCAATAGGGTGCCGGAATAATTACCTCATCCCCTTTGTCCAAAGATGCCATAAACAAATTATATATAACTTGCTTACCGCCAGTGCTTACTATTATTTCATCAAGTTCGTAATCTATATTATTTTCACGTTTGAATTTGTCTTTTATCGCCTGCTTTAGAAGAGGCATACCCTCAACGTTAGTATATTTAGTAAAGCCGTCTTTAATCGCTTTAATCGCTGCTTCTTTAATGTTATCAGGTGTATCAAAATCAGGCTCACCTGCACCAAGTGCGATAATATCAACTCCCGCTTTTTTAAGCTCAAGGGTTTTCTTTACAACTGCAAGGGTTGGTGACGGCTTTATAGAATTTAGTCTCGTAGAAATAATTGACATAATTTTGAGTCCGTATTAAATGAAAGCTATAGTAAAATCAGTAATTTCAAGAAATAAATATTAATTTTTATAATGAAATCTACAATTATATATTATAATTTGTTTAGGATTAACAGAATATATTAATCTATGTTCGTGGTTAATTCTACGTGACCATAAACCTGATAATATATGTTTTAAAGGTTCGGGCTTACCTATACCTGTAAACGGTGCTTCTTGGATATTTTTTATTAGAAGTTTAATACGTTCATATTTTTTAATATCGTATTTTTTCCAATACGCTAAGTCCTCCGCTGCTTCTAGTGTCCACTCAATCTCAATCATCTAAATTAACTTTAGCAAATTCTCCTCTTTTTGCTTGTTCGATAGATTTTTTTATTCGATTAGCATTAGCCGGATTAGATAATAAATATAATGTTTCTTTTGTAGATTCATACTCTTCTTCGGTTAAAAGAATAATATTTTTATGATTTTTTCTTTTAATAAGATAAGGAACATGGTCGTTTTCTACGGTATTGAGTATAGAGCTTAAGTTTTTTCTAAATGAAGTGCCGCTAATTGAGTTCATGAGTTACCTACTGATGTACATATAACATGTACATCTTAGCTCACATTTCATTAATTTACAAGTATAACTATTATTTTATTTAAAAATTTATCAAGATATGCTTTATTATAGTAAGTAATATTAATTTAGTAATTAAACTATGCTCAGTAAAATAAAAGACAAAATCAAACATTATTGCTTAACTATAATAAATATACCGAATTTTATTAAGAATAAAATTTTAGAATTTAAAAATTATATAAGTGATTGTAAATATAAATTCTCTCATTTAGCCGAAACTAATTATCAGCTTGGACTTGATCATTTATATAGAGGTAATTTAAATGATGCCTTGCTTAGGTTTAAACTAGTAGATAAATTTTTTAATCCTAATGATTCTAAAGTATATTATCAACTCGGATGGGTTTATTTTTTAAAAAATAATTACAGACAAGCTATAGAATATTTAGAAAAATCTAATGAAAAATATAAAGCTATATTTATAAATTTTTTGAAAAATTATAAGGATATTACTGAAATACCGGGGGAAATTTGGGGAAAATATCGTGATTTAACTGCACAATATTATCCTACTATTTTTAATAACGATAAAAATATCCATCTCCCGTATAGGTTTGTTAATGATACACTCAAGCAGATATCTGATTTACCGGATAATTATTCTATTTTGGAACTTGGAAGTAATATAGGGCTGGTAGGTTATGAAATACAAAAACGTTTTCCGGAAAATTTTACTTTAACCGGTGTAGAAATTTCTACTTTAATGAATGATTTACAAGAGACATATTACCCGAACACTAAAATTTACGATCAAATATATAATATTGCTATCGATGAATTTTTAAAACAAAACTCTAATAAATTTGATATTATTTTTAGTTTTTGCGGATTATCGTTTACTAACAATTTAATAGAATATTTTAATTTAATATACTCATCTCTTAGTGAACAAGGGTATTTTGCTCTTTGTTTACCGAACGCCGCGAAGACACAATTCTCAGTAAAACGCAAAGAATTTATTTTTAACTTGAATGAAATAAATAATATTTTACAAAAAAATAATTTTACTATATTAACTTCGGAAGAAATAATACTAGCGGAAAACAATAAATATAGTATTATTGTTTGTAAGAAAATAACATAAATCAATGAGAATTTTAATTATACTATCTATTATACTATGCTCATTATTCGCAAGAGCTGATCTTGAATATGTTGATAATGACATATATAACTATAATGGTGGAAGAAATAAAAACGGTTGCTTGGAAGTTTACGATCCATACGAAAAATTTAACCGTAAAGTGTTTGCATTTAATTCTGTACTAGATTATATAATATTGCGTCCTTTAGCAATAGGTTATAAGAATATCACGAATGATTACGTAAAAGCACGTGTTAATAGTTTCGTCAGTAATGTTGATACACCGCTTACAGCGGTAAATTACGGGCTTCAGTTAAATTACGATAAAACTATGAAAAGCGTTTGGCGGTTTCTCATTAACACGACGCTTGGCATAGGAGGTTTATTTGACGTAGCAGGTAAAGTAGGTTTGCCGTCTGAACGTCAAACTTTCGGCAGTACCCTCGCACATTATGGAGTTGCCCCAGGTCCTTATTTAGTATTGCCGATAATCGGTAGTACTAACGCAAGAGATATGACGGATTCGGTAATTACTAATTATGCTCTTAATCCATTAATGTACTACACTCATAATGATTTTGACTTAGGAGTAATAGCAGTTAGTAAAATAAACGATCGATATGTTGTATTACCGTTTAGTGATTATGTGATGAAGAATTCTACCGATCCTTATGTGGCTATTAGATCAGCATTACATCGTGCTCGTGAAGCATCGGTTCAATATCCTGAAAATTTTAAATGTCCTAAACCCAAGAATTAATTAAATTAACGAGGATTATATGCAAAAAATTATTACAGGTTTATTTTTATTAGTTATGACGTTTTCCGCTTATTCTAGCGAGAAAGTGCCTGCTGGTTTGAATGATTACGTTACTAATTTAGTAAATGAAGCTTCTAGTATATTAAACGATAGTAAGCTATCTGAGCGAGTAAAAATTGCTAAAGCACGTGAGTTAATGTCTCAGAACCTAGATTTTGATTGGATGGCTAAATATACATTAGGCAGAAATGGGATAAAAACTTTATCAGGTGGGCAGATTCAGGAATTCATCAAAGTTTACTCTAAATATGTTACTAAATCTTATACTGATTTAATAAAAGATTATAAAGGTGAACAGCCTAAAATAGTAGGAGTTCGTCCTTTAAGCTCGACCGATTTTATGGTTGCTATGAATATCGTTAGTAATAAAGAGCAAGACCCTATTAAAGTAGAATATCTTGTACGTGAAATGAAAGGGAACGGAAAAGATGTTTTTAAAGTTTCTGATATAATTACGGAAGGTGTAAGTCTTATTGGGGCTCAACAAGACGAGTTTACTGATACTTTAAAAAATCAAGGCTTTGAGGCACTAATACAAAAATTAGAAAGTCGTTCTTAAAGTTGCTGTCATTTCCAAAATCGTCATTGCGAGGAAAAACTGTAAGTTTTGACGAAGCAATCTCAGGAGTATTACTTCATGAGATTGCCGTGCAGCCTACGGCTGCGTAGCTCATGACGATCAGGTGTCTACGCAACACAGGCCGTTTGCTAATAGCGTCAAACAACATAAATCACTCACATGAAAATCCTAGCAGGCAGTAGTAATAAGTTACTTGCATCTCGTTTAGCTATAGCATTAAATATATTGAGCCGAGAATTACCTATTTCAATGATTCCGAAATAAAAGTAGAAATTCAAGAATCATTTCATAATGAAGATGTAATCATAGTACAATCCACATCAAAGCCCGTTAATGATCGCTTAATTGAACTGTTCTTGCTAGTAGATGCAGCAAAAAAAGCGGTAGCAAATCGAATAATTTTAGTAATGCCTTATTTCGGTTATGCAAGGCAAGATAATATAAATTCTCAAAATATAATTCCTGCTAAGTTAATAGCAGATTTTTTAGAGAAGCTCGGAGTAAACCATGTAATTACTATTGATTTACATTCCGATAAAATAGAGAAATTTTTTAATATTCCTATTTCTAATCTTGAACCTATAAATTTATATATCCCGTTTTTAAGAACTTATAGCAATTTCGTTATAGTTGCACCTGATAAAGGAAGTATCAATCGAGTTCAAAAAATTAGTAATTTATTAAATATAGATTCAGCTTATATAAACAAAGAAAGGGATATAAATAATAATTGCGAGATGATATCAATAATAGGTAGTGTAGAGGGCAAAAATTGCATATTAATTGATGATATTATAGATAGCGGTGAAACAGTCGTAAAAGCAGCAAGATTTTTAAAAGAACATTCGGCTTTATCGGTTAGTGCTTTTATAACTCATGCTGTGCTTGCTACCGGTTCTAAAAATTCGATAATAGACCTCTTGGAGAACGAAGCTAATAAAGAGGAATTTGAAGGAAACACGGAACGCAACACCGCAGCGTACACTTTAGTACGTGAGGATGTGAGTACCGGATTGACGTACAAATTACCTTTAGAAGCAAGTTATGCAAGAGGTCTATTAGATAAGATTTTTGTTACTGATACTATGAAGTAGGTGACTTACCTCCAAAATTTCATATAATACCGGTAATGCCAATTATCGTTAAAGAGTTAAGAAATATATTATGAGTTTATGTACTCTAGAAATAAATCTATCTGCAATAAAAAATAATTATCTTTTATTACAAGATATTTGTAAAACCTCATTAGTCGGTGCTGCCGTTAAAGCTAACGGTTACGGTCTTGGAGCAGTGCAAATTTCTAAAGCTTTAATAGAAGAAAATTGTAGGCATTTTTTTGTGGCCACAAGCGAGGAGGGAGTTAATTTATGCAAAGCTCTAGTTTCGTGGCATGAATCGGTTTTCCGTCATTGCGAGAAGAATTACACAGTAATTCGACGAAGCAATCCAGTAAAAAATTCTGTAAGTCATAATTTTTTTAATTATTTTTCTGGATTGCAACAATGCTTCGCTCCTCGCAATGACGGCTCTAGTATCCATGCAACAACGCCCAAAGCACTAGATAATGATGTTAATATTTTAGTTCTCAATGGAGTTTTTGAACATGATGCTTTAGAGCTTATAGAATATAATTTAATCCCTGTTCTAAATAACTTAAAACAAATAGAAATTTGGCAAAAATTTAGTAATTTGAAAAACCGATTATTGCCTTGTTATTTACATTTCAATACGGGGATTAATCGCCTTGGATTAACTCATAATGAAATAGAGCAGTTAATTAATAATCGTGATTTATTAAAAGGGCTAGATTTACAATATATTATAAGCCATCTAGCTGTATCCGAAGAAATAGATAATCCTTATAATCTAGAGCAATTAAACAGATTTAAAACTTATTTACAATATTTCCCAAACGTCAAAGCAAGCCTTGCTAATTCTGGCGGCATATTTTTAGGACAAGATTATCATTTTGATTTAGCAAGACCAGGTGCTGCCTTATATGGGCTTAATCCTGTAATAGACCTCTCGAATAACCTATCTTATAAAGAGGAGTTTGAAGGAGACACGGAACGCAGAACCGCAGCGTACATAAACGTACGTGAGGATTCGAGTACCGGATCGACGTACAAATTACCTTTAGACGGAGGTTATTCGAGAGGTCTACAAAATCCCGTAACCTTAAAAGCTCCTATAATTCATTTACAGAATTTGACACTAGATAGCCATATCGGTTATAATATGACTTTTACAACTGAGCGTGATAGTGTTATTGCAACATTACCGCTTGGTTATGCCGATGGGTTTAGTCGTAATTTTAGCAATCAAGGCGAAGTATTTATTAATGGTCGCAGCGTTCCTATAGTAGGGCGAATATCGATGGATTTGATAAATATCGATGTTACCGATCTACCACCGCTTGATATTTTTCTAGGGCAGGAAGCGGAAATTATCGGAAATTATTGCACGCCCGATAAAATAGCAAGTATTATAGGTACTATAGGGTATGAGGTGTTGACTAGTCTCGGTAGTAGGTATAAAAGAATTTATAAGTAATCGTCATTGCGAGGAGCGAAGCGACGTGGCAATCTCGTCAAATATCCTGAGATTGCTTCGTCGAAACTTACAGTTTCTTCTCGCAATGACGATTAGGTGTCCACATAACATATAAACAAAAAAATATACACAAATGTTATTAAATATAGCTAATTCGGTCGGTAAACGTACTATAAAGTTTGCACAAAGTGCAGGTAGTTTTTCTCTATTTAGCTTTGCTGCCGTTAGCAGTATCATAAGACCGCCTTTATATTTGAGTTTAATCATCAGACAATTATTATTTATCGGGTTTCACTCGCTTCCGGTTGTTGCGATGACGACTTTTTTCTCAGGTGCGGTACTTGCATTACAGAGCTATACAGGCTTTTCTCGTTTCTCGGCTGAAAGTTCCATTGCAACGGTAGTAGTATTATCGCTGACTAGAGAGCTTGGACCTGTCTTAGCCGGACTAATGGTAGCGGGAAGAGTCGGGGCATCAATCGCCGCCGAAATAGCGACAATGAGAGTAACGGAGCAGGTAGATGCTTTATATACTTTATCTACCGATCCTATTAAATATTTAGTTTTTCCAAGAGTAATAGCAGCTATTATTACAATGCCTTGTCTTGTTTTAATCGGTGATATAATTGGTGTTATGGGCGGTTATTTGGTTGGTGTGTATAAGCTTGATTTTAATAGCACGGCTTATTTAACCAGTACTTTTCAGTATTTAGAACCGATTGACGTAATTTCCGGTCTTGTTAAAGCGGGAGTTTTTGGGTTTATTATTTCTATAATAAGTTGCTATAGCGGCTATTATTCAGGTAAAGGGGCTAAGGGAGTGGGAAGAGCTACTACCTCGGCAGTAGTAAATTCTTCTATCCTTATCTTAATCAGCAATTATTTAATAACCGAATTATTTTTTAAAGTATAAATATGAGTACAAAGGAAGAATTTAAAATTAAAATTCGGTCATTATATAAATCATTTGCTAATCATAAGGTGTTAGACGGAATAGATTTGGATGTAAAAAGGGGCAGTTCATTAGTTATTTTAGGCGGTTCCGGTAGTGGCAAATCGGTTCTAATTAAAAATATAGTAGGACTGATTAAACCTGATAAAGGTAAAATTTTTATTGATAATGTAGAAATCCAAGATATCTCAAGTAAACAAAAATTTGAGATAATGGACGGTATAGGCTTTTTATTTCAAGGTGGAGCATTATTTGACTCCTTGAATATACGTGATAATATTACTTTCGAGACTAAAAAATTATCTAAGAAAGAAAAAAACGACCTTGCCGGTGCAAAGCTTAATTCCGTCGGTTTGTCCCCTAGAATACTCGATCTTTACCCTTCCGAATTATCGGGAGGAATGCAAAAAAGAGTAGCCCTTGCTAGGGCTATTTGTAGTACACCGTCGATTTTATTTCTTGATGAACCGACCACAGGGCTTGATCCTATAATGGCAAATGTTATCAACGAATTAATTATAAAAATCCAAGAAGAGTTAGGGGCAACTACGATTACTATAACTCATGATATGATTAGTGCCGAAAAAATAGCTAAAGAAGTAGCTATGATTTATCAAGGAAAAATTAAATGGTACGGTAGTAAAGATGAAATGCGTAATAGTGATAATCCTTATTTAAAACAATTTATAAATGGATTAACTACCGGTCCTATAGAGGTATAAAATGTTTAAGAACTTATTATGTATAATAATATTTCTAGGTATAAACCTAAATGTTTATGCTATAAACTCTAGCTCTTATACGACAGATGATATAATAAAAATAGTAATTATTCTTGGAATAGTTATTTTAATTTTTAGTCCTGCAAAATTCCGTATAATCGTTATCGGTACTATGTTAGGCTTGGCTTGTGCCTATTTCACATATAAATATATCGTACCTATCTTTATTTCTTCGCTAAACGGACCGTAATTATCTCTTGACACTAGGGGAGTATTACTTTATATTTTTTATCTATTGTATATTTATAAGTTTTAAGGTATTTAGCTTATGTCACGTAAGTGCGAACTCACAGGTGTGGGTGTTTTATACGGCAATAATGTATCACATTCTCAGCGTAAAACTAGAAGACGTTTTGAGCCTAATTTAAGGTCAGTTAAGTTTACAAGTGATATAACAGCTGAAGGATATAGATTATCAGTTAATGCTAGATGTATTAGTTCAGTGGAAAAAGCCGGCGGGTTTGATGCGTATATTCTAAAAGCCAATGATAATGTTTTATCAAGTACAGCTAGAGCTATTAAGAAAAAAATAATTCAGACTAAAACGGCAAAATCATTATGAAAAACGGTATACATCCAGAATATAGAAAACTTTCGATTAAAGTAGGAAGTGACGTTTTTGAAACAATGTCTACTCATCCTACAGGTGAAATTTTAATGGATGTTGATTTTAGAAAGCATCCGGCATGGAATAAAGATTCCGGAAATGTAGTAAATCAATCGAACAAAAGCGTTAGTGATTTCAATAAAAGATTCTCAGGTCTTTCTTTCGGTGGTACAAAAGAAGCTAGTTAAGCTTTGTTTGTGGATACTGAAGGTCGTTTGAGCTACGGAAATTGCATAGCAATTGTACGCTCGCAACCTCAGGAATTTATTATTATTTCATGAGATTGCCGTGCAGCCTACGGATGCTCGCAATGA
The DNA here is from genome assembly GCF_057319745.1 of Rickettsia sp. MAE-05. Classification (NCBI taxonomy): domain Bacteria; kingdom Pseudomonadati; phylum Pseudomonadota; class Alphaproteobacteria; order Rickettsiales; family Rickettsiaceae; genus Rickettsia; species Rickettsia sp. MAE-05. The sequence goes on along the minus strand of NZ_JBLTIO010000002.1, from coordinate 325,610 downwards.
TTACTCGGTATCTATGCAAGAATGACACTAGCAATATATAGTATTGGACTAAATCACAATATAACACAGATAAATCGTCAATTCTCAATTATTGCGGGGTGGAGCAGCTCGGTAGCTCGTCAGGCTCATAACCTGAAGGTCGTTGGTTCAAATCCAGCCCCCGCTACCATATTTTTCAACTCACTTGTAGTGTTATTGAAATCTGCTGATGTCATTCCTAAATCATTGTTGTTGCATGGTTTGGTTTTCCTGTCTTTACGAGAAAGCATTGACTGCGTGGACCGGTAAATGCTCTTTATGTCATTCCCGCGTAGGCGGGAATCCAGCATAAAGCGAGATAAATCGAGCTTTTAATTTCAAAAAATTTGCTGTATTTATACTATTTTCTGGATTCCTGCTTCCGCAGGAATGACATCGGTATCCACGCAACAATTCTTTGCGAGCAGTCGTAGTACTTGCATGGCAACCCAGAAAAATAATAAAAAAAATTCTGTAAATCAGAATTTTTTACTGGATTGCGTACGTACAATTACTATCTAATTTCCTCGCAATGACGACTCGGTATTCACTCGGGCAATGCCTAATTACATCAAATACAAAAGCAAATTATGACTACTCAGAAAATAGTATCTACAAAATCATCTGACGGCAGTAAGCTTTTTCGTCATCAAGCTAAATTTGTAGCCGGTGCTATGAATATAAATCAAATCCCCAATTTTTCATTACCGGAAATTGCTTTTGTCGGTAAGTCAAATGCCGGCAAATCAAGCCTAATAAATACGATATGTAATAATAAAAATCTTGCTAAAGTTTCTAATACTCCTGGACGTACTAGGCAAATCAATTTTTTTAACCTTGCAGATAAACTTATTATAGTTGACCTTCCCGGTTATGGTTTTGCTAATGTTCCTATATCAGTCAAAGAACAGTGGGAAGTGTTAATTAGTTATTATTTACGAAATAGTTATAATTTAAGGTTAGTTAACTTATTGATTGATTCAAGAAGAGGTATAAAAGAAAACGATAAGAAAGTAGCAGAGCTATTACTTGCAAATAAAAGAGAATTTCAAATTATTTTCACAAAATCCGATAAAGTTACAGATCGTAAAAACCTTAACGATGAAGCCCAGAATTTTCTTGCAACTTTAAACTACTCATGTAATGTTATGTATGTGAGTAGTAGGAGTAAAGAAGGTGCAAGAGAACTTAAAGCTAGTTTGGCAAAATGCATCAAACCTCAAAGGTAAAGAGGTAGATAGTATTTCTTCATTAAATAACATTGCTATAATTAAGAATATAATAAAGTGTAGTAGTGAGTTGAAGAATCAAGCAATAGTTCTAAAATTACCTGCTGCTATTATTATTGACGATAAATTATTTACGGCTTTTATTGAATCTGTTAGATTGCTTGAGATGTGCGGTGCTAAAATATATATAGTACATGATCATATTGATTTACGAAGTTCGTCTTTAATATCACAAATCGATGAAAATTTTAGTCAGAAAATTAGTAAAATAAGCGACTATAGTTCTCTAAATAATCCTATTATTATGGAAATTTTATCTAGTTACGTTAACAAGCTTATAGTAACAAAGTTAAGTAGTATAGGTTGTTATGCAGTTGGTATTTCAGGTAAGGATGCTAATTTACTGCAAGCAAAAAAGTCAAAATTATCTCACCGAAAAATTGTAAATCATGATGTTATAAATATTGGTTTTTTAAGTGAACCTATTATGATTAATCCGGAAATTTTATTAAATTTTGAAGATAATAATATTATACCAGTGATAGCACCATTTGCTAATGATGATCAGGAAAAAACACATTTATTAAATGTTAACTTAACGGTAGCAACAATTGCTTCTGCATTAAGTGCAGAACATTTAATATTGCCATATGAGATATTACAGGTATCAGAGACATTTCCGTATAATATAAAAATACGAGATATTAACTTATTGAAATCAATGTTAGATGATAGTAATAATTTCATCGAAGAAGAATTAATTAAGATAGCAGTTAATGCACTTGAAAATAATAACGGTTACGTACATTTTGTGAATAGTGAAGTACCGAATTCAATATTGTCAACTATGTTTGATATTAATATAAATTAATAGAGGTTTTTTATGGCAGGAGCATTAGCATCCGATCTTTTATTTGTAGGGTTAACTAGACCGCCGATGATATTTGGAGTAAGTATTAAATTTGCTGCGTTAAATATGATAATGACAATGATAGTATTCATTTGGAATAACGGTATTATGATTTTATTCATTGCAGCGGCTTTGCATTTAGTAGCTTATATTATATGTTTTAAAGAACCGAGATTCATAGAGCTATATTTAAATAAAATGTCAAGAACTAGCCAATGTCCTAATAAATTTTACTATGGGGCAAATTCGTATAATATTTGAGTTTTATGTCATTCTCGTGTGTATGCTAAGCCGTCATTGTGAGCAGGTGTTGTTGCGTAGATCAGTTTTACCTCTGTCCATCCCGTGGCTTGACCACGAGATCCAGTTAAAAATACTAAAATTATTAGTATTTTTTATTGTTTTTATAGACCGCGTGGTCAAGTGAACTAGGTGACACAGTAGGTTTTACCGGTCTACGCAACAATGCCTTAAGAGTAGCCGTAGGCTGACAGTATAAAATTTCTGAGATTGCCGCGTCGAGGCTTTGCCTCTTCTCGCAATGACAAAATAAATCAAAATAGTTAAATCAGGTGAGGTAATGAAGTTATTTAGAACTAGAGCAGCTAAAGAATTAAGGTCTAAACAAGAAAGACCAACTTCGCATTTTATTCCTTATAAATGTCATTGGGATAGTAATACTATTTTAACAAAAGATAATTCTTTATTACAAGTTATTAAAATAAACGGATTTTCTTTTGAAACTGCTGATGATGAAGATTTAGACATTAAAAAGAATATCAGAAATGCCTTACTTAAAAATATGGCTTCGGGAAATATCGTTATGTATTTCCATACTATTAGAAGACGTAAAGCAGTAATATTTGACGATACGGAATTTACTTATGATCCTACCGTAAAAGTCCCTAATGATTTTATTACTTATTTAGGTGCGGAATGGCGTAAGAAACATGCAGGTGCTAGGTCATTTTTTAACGAATTATATGTTAGTATTTTATATAAGCCTGATACCGGCGGTGCTGCTATAGTTGAGTATTTTCTAAAGAAGCTTAGACAAAAATCTAATAAAACCGCTTGGGAAAATGACATGAAAGAGATGAAAGAAAATCTTCAAGAAATGTCAACTAGAGTGATTAATACATTCAGAAGTTACGGAGCAAGATTACTTGGAGTTCGTCAAACGCAGTCAGGTAGTTATTGTGAAATTTTAGAATTCCTTTCATCTTTAATCAATTGCGGCGATTCACCAGGTCCTATAGCATTACCGCGTGGTACTATTGACGAATATTTACCGACTCATCGCTTATTTTTTGATTCTCGTACTATTGAAGCAAGAAGTCCGCTTGGCAAAAAATATGCCGGAATGATCAGTATACTTGAATACGGACCTAATACTTCGGCAGGAATTTTTGACGGGTTTCTGCAAATGCCTTTTGAATTTGTCATGACTCAAAGCTTTGTCTTTGCTAATAGAACCGTAGCGATCGGTAAAATGCAATTACAGCAAAATAGAATGATACAATCTGGTGATAAAGCTACTTCGCAAATTGCTGAAATTAATACGGCCCTTGATATGGCCACTAGCGGTGATATCGGTTTCGGTGAGCATCATTTATCGCTTTTATGTTCCGCGAATAATATTAAAGCTTTGGAAGATATATTATCAATGGCAGCAGTTGAGCTTTCTAATTCAGGAATTCAGCCGGTTAGAGAAAAAGTTAACATGGAACCTAGCTATTGGGGACAGTTGCCGGGAAATATGGATTATATAGTACGTAAATCCACTATAAATACTCTTAATATGGCTAGCTTTGCCTCACAACATAATTATCCGCTCGGTAAAATTAGAGATAACCATTGGGGAGAATATGTCACAGTACTTGATACTACTTCAGGTACGCCGTTTTATTTTAATTTCCATGTAAGGGATGTTGGACATACTCTAATTATCGGTCCAACCGGTGCCGGTAAAACAGTTCTTATGAATTTTTTATGTGCGGAAGCACAAAAATTCAAACCTCGTATGTTCTTTTTTGATAAAGATCGAGGAGCAGAAATATTTATACGTGCTTTAAACGGAGTTTATACGGTAATTGATCCGGGATTAAAATGTAATTTTAATCCCTTGCAGCTTGAAGATACTAGTGAGAATAGAACATTTATTTTAGAGTGGCTTCGTGTACTTGTAACTTCTAACAGTGAAAGTTTAACTGCACAAGATAATAAAATCTTATCGCAAGCAGTAAGCGGTAATTTTAGATTAGAGAAAAAAGACAGAAGGCTTAGTAATGTTATAGCATTTCTTGGTATTGATACACCAAATAGTTTGGCGAGTAGGATTGCAATGTGGGTTGGTAAAGGTTCACATGCTAAGATATTTGACAATGAAGTAGATGATATTGATTTACAAAAAGCAAGGGTATTCGGTTTTGATATGACTGAATTACTTAAAGACCCTGTAAGCCTTGCACCGGTATTGTTATATATTTTCCATCGCATTAATATCTCTTTAGATGGGCAGAAAACTATGATAGTACTTGATGAAGCATGGGCTTTAATCGATAATCCAGTATTTGCACCTAAGATCAAAGATTGGTTAAAAGTGTTGAGAAAATTAAATACTTTTGTTATATTTGCTACGCAGAGTGTTGAAGATGCCGCAAAAAGTAGAATTAGTGATACGTTGATTCAACAAACAGCTACGCAGATTTTTTTACCTAATTTGAAAGCTACGGATATTTATCGTAGTGCATTTATGTTAAGTCAGCGAGAATATATTTTAATTAAAACTACCGACCCTACTACACGTTATTTTTTAATAAAACAAGGAATAGATGCCGTAGTTGCTAAAGTTAACTTAGACGGTATGAATAATATAATTAGTGTTTTATCCGGCAGAGTTGAGACTGTAATATTGCTCGATCAAATTAGAGAGAAATACGGCAATGATCCGGATAAGTGGTTACCTATATTTTATGAAGCAGTTAAAACATTATAGATTCTTGTCTGTCATCCCGTGGCTTGTCCACGGGATCTTGTCTCACAGACTGTGTCCTGAGAACCCGTGGACAAGCCACGGGATGACATTTTTACAATACGAGGCAAGTAACTAGTCATGAAATTATTTCCTCGTAGTATACTTATAACATTAGTATTAAGCTTTGCCCTAAATTTAGGGCTAGTTACTAAAACCCATGCCAAGGATACTCTTGATAGCATTGTAGATATTTTGAGTGGCTTAACTTGCGAAACCCAAGGCGTAGGGGATTTGCTGCGTACTGAATTTTCTCATACCTGTATTGTCGCTCCGTTCTTTACTTTTGCGGTAATGAATCTTGTCTCTCCTGTTTTATACATGAATACGTTTTTAAAGCTTAAAATAAACGACAGTGATTTATTTAACGATAGTAATTTTGGAAATTTCCCCGGAGGTCAATGTACTCGTGAAAACAGAATTGATCCTAAAAATCCAGAATTACGCTTTGCTTTATGTAATAATGCTAAATTAATTGTATCTCGGGCAAAATCTGTTGCTGAATCGGCACTTGCTATTGCTAAAGCCGTCTTAACAGGGGGCGACCCTTGGGATGATATAAAGAAAGCGTGGGAAAATAAAAAAAAGGAATATCATATTCCATATAGTGGTAAGCCCGGTGATGACGGTTTTGCATTTGATGTAAGCTTCCCTGGAATATATTGGAAAGTTATTCAAGATAAAGATAGAATATGTGTTTCAACAAAGGGGTTTACAGGAGATGTTCCCGTCGGCTGTAAATATATGAAAGAGCCGTTTCCGAAATCCATGTATAATAGTTTTATGGATGTAGCAGATAAGGATTTTATTCAGGATCCTAAGGAAACGCCTACCGATCCTTTAGCGTTAGTTTCCTGTAGTGCAGCAGGCAACGGATGTTATCAGAAAGCTTATAATGCTTCAAAAACTGCAGTAGTCATGACTTCTCCTCTTATAGAATGTATGAGGCAAATGATTGCTAGATTACTAATTAGTAAAGATGTTTGTAGTTTTGATAATGTAGAACAAGTGGTTAATTTGGCTTCAAGGCAAGATAGTGCATTATTTCAGTTCCAAGTAGGAATGTATAAAATAGTTACGGCTTTCCTAACTTTATATGTTATGTTTTTTGGCTTTAAACTATTACTTGCAGGTGAAATACCGCCAAAAAGTGAGTATATAAATTTTATATTGAAAATGATATTCGTAACTTATTTTTCAATAGGAATTAATATAACCCCTGGTAATGGCTCTCCGTATGACCGACTAGACGGTATGATTCAGTGGGCGTTTCCTTTCTTACTTGACGGTATAAACGGTTTAGCAAGTTGGGTTATGAATGCTGCTCCGTCCGGTTTATGTAAATTTAACAATCTTTCTTATGACGGCAGTGTTTCCTATATTGCATTATGGGATGCCTTAGATTGTAGGGTAGCTCATTATTTAGGGCTTGATATATTATCTACGTTACTTGTCGAAAATGCTTATCGAAGCCATGATTTTTTAAATTTTGATTTCTTTAGTTTTAGTGCTCCACCATATATTTATTTGCTAATTCCGGCGATAATCTCCGGTAATATGATGTTAGTGTCACTCGCTCTTTCTTATCCGTTACTTGTGATTTCGGTTGCTGCCTTTATGGTTAATGCAACGATTATGTGTATGATATCTATAGTAATACTCGGTATTTTAGCTCCTCTTTTTGTACCTATGTTTTTATTCACATATACAAGAAATTATTTTGACAGCTGGGTTAAGCTGATGATTTCGTTCTTGCTACAGCCTATGGTGGTAGTTACTTTTATGATTACGATGTTTTCGGTATATGATTATGGTTTCTACGGTAAATGTCAATATAAGAGCAAGTTAATTCACAATAGTATAGAAGACAAAATTCAAGGTGGTATTACTTCTAAGAGGGATGTTTTAATATTTTACATTAATAATGATTGGGATGATGCGTCACAATATCCTGATAAAGATGCCGTAGAAAGCTGTCAAAATAGTTTAGGTTATATGTTAAATAACCCTATTACCACGGCATTTAATTTTGCAAAAGATAGTGTAAGTGAAATCGTCGATAGTAAACCGGGAGATACCCCTACAGATAAATTTCTTGCTAAATTCCAGTTTTTATCGGGAGTAGTTTTGGGACCCGGAATGTTTTTCATGTCTCCAAAGGTGCTTTTTGAGAAAATTAAAAATATTTTACTTGCGTTAGTTACGGCATGTTTTACATTGTATTTGATGTATAATTTTAGTAGCCAGCTAGCTGAATTTGCTGCAGATATGACGGAAGGAGTAGCTCTTAATAATGTTGCTATAAAACCGCAAGCAATATTTAAGGCAGGTATGGCAGCCCTTGCTGCTGCGGGTGCGGCAACTAAGGGGGTCGATCAGATAGCAAGTAGAGGAGGAGTTGGTGATTTAAAAGCTGGTCAAGGTGGAGGAGTAAGTGATAATATTGCTAAGAGCGGAGGCGGAGGACCAAATGATAATATTGCTGTAAGCGGAGGTACGTCGGCACCTACGGTAACAACACCGACAGCTTCGTCTTCTGTAGCAACTTCTAGCCCAAAAACAGTAAGTAGTGAAGCAAGATCAGATGTTGTTACTCCTCCTCCTGCTCCTCCAGAAGCTGTTTCACCACCGCCTGCTAGTATTAGAACTTCTATTTCTACACCTGCACCGCAAAGTAATATTGAAACTGAAAGTGTTGGAAAAATTATAAGAGATAATAATCAAGAAAGTAAAAAAGAGATTGATAATACTCCGCCTCCACAGGAAAAAGTTAATAATGCAGCTCCACAAGAAAAAGTTGACAGCACAAGTAAAGGTACAGGAGTAATTGATTATAGTTTTAACTTAAAGGAACATGAAAATCCAGCAGGAGTAAAGCAAATACGGGAAAATGCAGAGATTCGGGATAAACGTGCAGAAGTAGAGAAAGCATGGAACGAATTAGTAGCAAGCGGCGGAGGAAGAATAAGAGATCAGCAAGGTGAAGAAACATCGGAGCGACGTGCGAATGCAGAAAAGAAATGGAATGAATTAGTCGATAGCGGTGTAGTAACTGAAATAAGAGAAAGAGATAATAGTGTAACTAATAAATTTGATAAATTAGCTGATGAACTTAATAAGCCAGAAAAAGCAAAGGTAGAAGAAAATAAAAATATAGAAAACGACAGAAAAGAAGATAATACTACTACGTCACCGCAAGAAAAAGTTGACAGTACAAGTAGGGGTTCAGGAGTAATTGATTATAGTTTTAACTTAAAGGAACATGAAAATCCGACAGGAGTGAAGCAGATACGGGAAAATGCAGAGATTCGGGATAAACGTGTAAAAGTAGAAACAGCATGGAATGAACTAGTAGCAAGCGGAGGAGGAAGAGTAAGAGAACAAGAAGGAGGAGAAGTATCAGAACGACGTGCAAATGCTGAAAAAACATGGGATGAGTTAGTAAAAAGCGGCGTAGTAACAGAAAAAAAAGATAATAGTTCTAATGAAAACTCTTAAAACCTTAAAGATATTTATTATAATTTGTATAGCGTCTGTAAGCTTAGCTAGCTTTGCCGGCTTTGGAGAATCATGTTCTAGTTTACCGACTACTTCAGATGGGTATTTAGAAACGGACACGGCATATGGCTATATAATTCGTAATATTGATATGAAAGATCCGAGAGGTAATTGTAACTCAGCTGCGTCTAGTATAACGTTTTGTTTTAAAAATATAGAAGGTAGTAGTAGCCCTTGCACCATATATAATTTAAATGAAGGTGACTCTAAGAAGATTAGTGATTTAAGTACTGATAATAATCCTGATCTTGGAGCAAATCCTATATTAAAGAATATCGTTTTAACGGTTAAAAAATGGGATAATGATCTATGTTTAGTTATGCCGACGTCAAGAGGACCGATGCCAGTAGCATGTAAATCTTTAAGTGCTACTCCGACGCCTACTCCGCCTGATGATGAAAATTGTAATATAGGAAAAAGTTGCTATACGGGAGCAAATTATAGTCAATCGTTAATTAATTTTTCCGGTCTTGCAGTTCAGTGTTTGAGCGAAACGCTTAATAAAATATTTTTTGCCGGAAATGGTTGTAGCTCTCAAGATCAAAATTCTAGAATAACTAATCTTGCAGCTTTTTCTACGTTTCAAGGTTATTTAAAGAGGATTATAGGTGCGGCATTAATTCTTTATACTATGTTTTTTGCCTTTAATATGGCTCTAAATAAAGAATATGCAAGTACTGAAAAAATAGCTCTTTTTGTAATAAAGTTCTTATTTGTTGCTTATTTTTCTATCGGTCTTGGACCTTTAGATTTTAGCGGCGGTCAGCCGACAAAAGAAAACGGTATGTTAAAATATGGATTACCTCTTTTGACGGGAGCAGCACCGGACTTTGCACAGATGGTCTTTAATGCAGCAGGTTCTAGAGGATTATGTCAGTTTGATAATTCAAAGTATAAGGACGGTTATAAATTTTACGGCTTGTGGGACGCGATTGATTGCCGTATAGGTTATTATCTTGGCTTGGATTTACTTTATAATATAGATAAGAATGGAGTTTTAGGGAATTCAGTCGGTAATGGTCCCGGCGGTAATAATACACCTATACCTAATTTTGACCCTGACGGCAAAAAAGACAGACCGAAAGATTTAAGTAAAGCAGGAGCACTTAGATTTTTTGCTGTTATGTTTGGATTCTTTATGGCCGGAAACGTTATTATACTTGCAGCAGGTCTAGTATTTTCTGTAATATTTTTATCTATACTTTTATATTTTATTACGCATTATTTAGTTTGCATGATTACTATTTACGTTATGACATATATTTCTCCTATATTCATTCCTATGGCTCTATTTACTCGTACAAAAGCTTATTTTGACGGGTGGTTAAAAGTATGTATTTCATGTGCATTGCAGCCGGCAGTAGTAGCAGGTTTTATAGCTTTATTAATAACTATGTATGATTCTGCAATATTTAAAAATTGCGAATTTCTTAGATATGATTATGAAAAAGGGGATATTAGATTTAGCACTTTTGAGTTAAGGCTACCTAACGGTGGAGCAGATAAATGTCAGGAAAGTTTTGGATATAAAATGTTACAATATTATGCAGGTGAAGGTTGGGAAGAGCATTTATTGATACTTTTCCCAATAAAATCAATTGTTAGAGATGTTGTATCTATTTTAGCGGAACTTTTGTGCGTATTAGTATTTTCGGTTATTTTTTATTACTTCTCTAAATCTATAGGGCGATTTGCTTCTGATTTAACTAACGGTCCTAATATGGATGCAGTAACGGCAAGTCCAACTAAAATCGTTGATTTAGTAAAGAAAGGAGCAGCTTTCCTTAAGGATGCGGCCATGGCTTCACAAGGTAAGCCGCCGGTAGGAGATAAGCCGGATGTTGGAGGTAAGCGTAAAGAGGGAGAGCAGCAAGGCGGGGATTCAGAAAGCGGTGCAGGCGGAGGATTAGCTGATTTAGCAAGCGGTTCGGGTGGAGGTAAATGATAGAATATGCAGAGTAACTTATTAAAAGTTTTAGGAGTACTCGCTATAGTAGCAACATTAGTTTGCTTTATTTTTGCAGCACTTGGTATGATAGGAGCAGTAAAAGTCGGTGACGGCTGCTACATGAGATATGCTCCGGACGGTAAAGGAGGTTCAGATTCAATAACCGGTACTATAACACTTAATGCTAATGCTAATTATGTAAATACTTCTAAGATGTTGCCCGATGGCACGACTCAGCTTATTCCTGATCCTAATCGTTACGGTGAATGGTTAAATACTCAGGTGCTAGTAGAAAACAATCAACCGGTGAATTTACAAGTGGTTGGTCAGGTTAGTTTATGTTTGGCTTATGTACCGAAAGATAATGTACAATTTACTGAAAGTACAAGACCTGGTAAATCTAATTTAGACGATAAAGGTAACATGATTCCGATTCCTCGTATTACCGATGCAAATAATCCGCCTCTCTCTCTAATAATGGATGCAAAAAATAATGAATGGCGTAATATTGCTGAATTATACGCTAATGACAGAGTTTTAGTTTCCGTATCTCCTAATTTTGCCAATACGGATGCGACAGTTGAGGATGCTTTTAAAGATGATAAGGTTACGAAAGATTGTTCCCAAGGCCAAACTTCTTATGAGCCGATTTGTGGAAAATATTCTATTTATTCCGGTAAATATGTTAATGCTTGCGAACTGAAGCAAAATTATTGGCAAGGTAATAAGCATCGGGAAAAATGTCATTGTATTTTTGGATGTATTCATCAAGAAGATGTTGCACAGTTGGTATGTGATGCTGCTAATGCCGTTTCTCATTGTTGCCTTGGTTTTACATGTGACTCCTTACCTGCTTGGATAAATCACGAGGGCGACATGCCGGAGGCTTATAAAGATGACGGTAGTTTTACCTTTAGCTGGTCGAATAATTCCGGTAATTTATTTATTGATTATGCGGGACTTCAATGTTCTAATAACGCCAATATTCCTCCAAACGGTAAATGTCCTGATAGTGTCGAGAATCGTAGTCCTAAGGATAAAGATTATATTGGAGGTGTAAATTGTACTTCAGGAATATGTAAGGATGGAGATTTTCAAAAGAATCGAAGATTTTGGTATACGGCGGACGGTAAAGGAGGCAAAGGACCAACCGGATTAATATATCAAATGAATGATGCGGGTTCTGTAAGTCAAGCACTGCCTTCTAAGCTAGAATTTGCTGAGTTTGTTGCAGAGACAGATCAACCGCCTGACTATAAAGATAAAGACGGTAAATATTTATATAAAGTTATATATAATAGACCTTTTAACAGTAATATTGAAAAAAGCTATTTACAATATAGGCTTTGGTATCCCGCCTCACAAGATGCTAGTAAGAATACGGGAGGATATGTTCTAAATATTAAACAGACTAAATGTTATAGAGAGAACGGTAATAGTTTTAACGATACTTTTGATGATCGGGGGCGAGTGCAATACATAATAGTAAAGCCTTCGGAAAACCCGAATACTAGCGGTAAAACCTATTCACCTCAAGGAATTAACGTTAATAGTGACGGTAAATATAACTTTAATGCGAATGAGGCGGGTTATATATGGATGAAAATTCTAAATGATCCTAATAATAATTTAAGGGACTATAAAGATAGTGAAGGTAGCTATAAAGTACATTTCTCAACATCCTTAAAAGTAGGAAGTTTTACTATTAAAGTAATGAATCCGTTACTTGAGTTATTTAAAACTAAAGTACAAGGGGCTGCTACTTCTATTTTTAAAAATATGGTATGTTATAAAGCTAATGATAATTCATCCTGTACTAACTTTTTTACCTATATTAAAGCGATTTTAATTCTGTATGTGATGACTTACGGAGCAATGTTTTTGCTTGGTTTTACTAAGATAAACCAAAAAGAGCTAGTAACTAGAATAGCAAAAATCGGGGTAGTTAGCGGACTTATGAACGGTAATACTTTTGAATTTTTCAATAACTATCTTTTTGATGCAATTACCAATTTTTCAGACGCAATTATTGCTAATATGAGTGGATATAGTTTGTTTACTTCTACTAATACTATTTCTAATCCTTTCATGTTTTTAGATGCAGTAATGAGTAAAATATTTTTTAGTCAAACCTTTATCGCTCAATTACTTTCACTTCTTTCTCTTGGGCTTAGCGGTATTATATATTTTATAATTACTTTTATTGCGGTTGGTATAGTAATTATTACGGCACTTAGAGCTGTTGCCGTTTATATTATGGCATTTATGGCAACTTGTATATTAATCGGTATAGCCCCTTTATTTATTAGTTTCTTATTATTTGATTTTACTAGGTATTTATTTGATAATTGGGTGAGGTTTACGATCCGCTATATGATAGAACCGGTAGTTATGATGGCAGGTATTATAGTGCTAACCCAGCTATTTACCATTTATCTAGATTTTGTTTTAGGTTATAGCGTTTGTTGGAAATGTGCTTTACCGATAAAAATTCCCTTTATCGGTACTATTTTACCTATTGCATTGCTGAATGTACCTATCTTCTGTATTAATTGGTTTGCCCCTTGGGGAATGGATTATATGTCGGGTATGATGGGAGTAAATATGCAAAATATCGTAGCTCTAGTTATTATTGCTTATGGTATGTATGGTTATGTCGAATTTTCAGGGCGTATGGTAGCAAAATTAACTAGTGCTGCCGGACCTTCGGCTACTGAAATTGGTGGTAGAATGTCTCATGATGCAGGACAAAAAGCATTAAGTCCAATAGGAATGGATGATAAAACAAGACAAGGTATTACCGGCAGAGCGGAAGCACGATTAAAACAACGCAATAAGACGCTCGATCAGGCTGAAAAAAATAGGAAAAATACGCCAAAAGAAGGGGCGAAAAGACAAATGAAGAACCGCCGCAGCCTGAAGCACGGGGATAGGGGGTGAATCGAAAATCGTCATTGCGAGGAGTCATTGTTGCGTGGACCGGTAAAACCCACTGTGTCACCCCGTGGCTTGACCACGGGGTCCATAAAAACAATAAAAATACTAATAATTTTAGTATTTTTAACTGGATCCCGTGGTCAAGCCACGGGATGACAGAGGTGAAATTGAGCCATGCAACAATGTCTTTGGTCGCTCGCAATGACAAAAAATAAAAACCACGGCATGACGTGTTGGATAACAATTTAAAATTATGAAAATTCTTAAGAGTTTAGTTTTATTAGTTTTGTTTATGGCGATGCCAGCTAAAGCTGATGATGCTTTTTCATGGATGTCAACCAGTTTTGGTGGGTTAAAAAGCTTATTCGGTTGTTTAGAAGTGCCTGAATTTACAAGTTTTAAAGAAGGTAATATAGGAATTAGTTTATCTACAGCCGGAACTTGGCAATCAACAGGTAATACTGTTGAGAAAGGTAAATTGTTAAAAATAAACTGGTCTACTTCAGGTATTACTCCTGAACCTAGAAAATATCTAGTATTATATAGAATTGATCCAAGATTTAGTACGCCGCAAGTTTTCATTAAAACTTATAATTATTCTAAATTACAATTTGAAGCTTTAGGATTCCCTCGTTTTGTTACGGACAATAACAGTGCAACACCTGGGGCTATACCGCCTGATAAAGACCTTGATGCACTTTCATTTACTAAAATGTCTGATTCTGTTAAATATTTTAACTATTCTAACGGTAATTCGAGAATTGAAGTTAAGGTCGGCGATGTAGTAAATATTAGTTTAGTTGGTAAAGATAATTTTTTTAGCCCTAATACTCTAGATAATATTTTAACGCAGGAACTTGATAGTTCAATATTTGCTGCTTCTGCACTTTATACTCAAAGTAACCTTGGAAATTTTGATAATAGAATAATTTACTCATCTGCAAAGGAGGTATGCGATCTTATAGACGCTTCAAGAGATCCTGATAAACCAAGCGGGTGTAGCGGTACTGGCTCAGCTACAAAATATAAAAGTATAAATAGTAACGAAGCATTAGTCGGCAAACCTATGATAACGAGAGCGGTACAGAATTTCATGGGCTTAATTAATTCTTGTCCTGCTAATGCCGGTATAAATACTAGCCCTGCTTGCTATTACGATCAAGGTAGAGGGATGATAATTAAAGTAGGCGGGCAGGTTATTAAGGAACGAGATCAGAGTTTTGTAAATTCAGGCAGCACTCAAAGTAGCTTTATATATTATCAAGCCACTAGCGGCGGTACTATGGATTTTACTAGCGATTGGCAAGTTAATAACATGTTTAGTAATTCAGTTTTAATGAGTGATTGGAGCCGAAATTTTTCAAATTATGCTAATTTTGTAGATTATATAAATAAGAATGATTGGTCAGCTAATTTTTTATATTTCGGTCGTTATTCGATGATTGTTGAAATAGGTAATGGGGCAAATTCAATTAATCCGGGTGATCAGCAAAATATAAGTTTAGAATATTTAATAACATCTGATGGTACGTTACCTGATCCATCTGTTCGTGGTACACCGGTAGATTATAATTTTGCAGCCGATGCACCGCAAGATGGATATTTATGGTTAAGGGTGGTAAATCCCAATAGTAATATACAAGGGGTGGTTAGTGTAAATTATGCTAATTATACCGGTACAACTTGGTTTTCTGATATAATATATAACGGTGCTATTAAACCTATTACCGATCAGTTTAGAACTTTTAGTCAGAACTTTTATATTAAGTTAGTTAAAAATTCTGCAGTGCAGAATATAGCTAAAGCTGCATTAACCCTTTATGTTACTATATTTGGGCTAATGTTCGTTGCGGGAGCATTAAAATTAACTGCCGTAGAAGTAATAACACGTATATGCAAAATAGCTATAGTAGCTTTTTTAATTAGAGAAGAAAGTTGGAGCTTCTTTAATACATACTTCTTTAGTGCATTTACTAACGGTATTGATTTCTTTGTAACTAACGTAGTAGGTGCTACAAGCTCTAGAGCTAATATTTTTGGTTTTATTGATCCTATATTTGATAAATATACTAACGGTAGGATTTGGGGATTACTATTTATTGAATTATTACAAATACATAATGGTTTAGCATTTATCGCTATTATAACCATTTATTCACTTATTACTTATTTTAGAGCTATTTTAGAAGTTATAATAGGCTATGTTATTGCATTTATAGGGCTAACTGTTATGATTTCATTAGCACCGTTTTTCATAATATTAATGTTATTTGAAAAAACTAAAAGTTTATTTGATAATTGGATATCGACATTGCTTAGCTATGTAGTGCAGCCAACTGTACTATTGATCTTCTTTTTATTGATAGACCAGGTTTTATCTGAGCAGCTC
Source organism: Rickettsia sp. MAE-05 (assembly GCF_057319745.1). Lineage (NCBI taxonomy): Bacteria > Pseudomonadati > Pseudomonadota > Alphaproteobacteria > Rickettsiales > Rickettsiaceae > Rickettsia > Rickettsia sp. MAE-05. Next base: position 309,587 of record NZ_JBLTIO010000002.1, on the reverse strand, counting down.
TTAAAAGTGGTAGTTAGAGCTTGCTGGGATACTCTTATACCAATAAAAATAGGGCTTGATTTAACAAATCTTGGTATTCCGATTAATTTCTCTTTTACATTACCGTTCTTACCTGGAATACCTTTTTATGTTCCGGATGTACCGGAAATTAGTAGCTCGAATATTCTAACGAACAAGGCTAATACTTTCTTAGTATTATTTACTACGGCTTTATTATTTTATTCATATTGCTTGATGTCATATGGTTTAGTAACTTTTGTAAATATAGTAGTCGGAATGCTTACAAATGTTACACCGGCACGAATATCAGGAAATTATCAAGAACGCTCTGATCCTGTGGGAGCCGTTATGCAGGATATAGGTTCGGTAACAAAACCGATTAAAAAGGCTGCAATGGCTCCGGCTAGAGTTTTCAAAGACAAGATAATTGATCAAAATTATAAAGCTAGAAAACCGGAAGGAGGCGAACATACAAATAAATTCCTTGCCGAGCGTAATGATGTACCGAAGAAAGAGGAAGGAGAGAGGAAAGAATAATTGTAAATATTTTCGCCGTCATTGCGAGGAAAATTACGAAGTAATTTGACGAAGCAATCTCAGGAATTTCGTACTGTGTCATGAGATTGCCGCACTCCCTACGGTCGTTCGCAATGACGCTATATAAAAATAACTTAAAATAAATGAACAAAAATATTTTTATTACATTATTAATATCATCGTTATTACTGCTTTCCGGTTGTACCGGCGATACTTGTATTGACCCTGATGATTTTGGTTTTATCAAATTCAATGTCTCTTCTAGATATAATCCGGAAGAAATTACTTCAAGACAGGAAGGTGATCAGGTAGCACCATGGCGTGATAGTGCTTATAAAGTAAATGGTTATCCTTTAACCGTTATGGTAAGACCGTGGAGTTATATACTTGGTGATAAAAATACTTCAGGTCAGTTATCTGCATGGTGTCCGTGGTATGGTCAGAAAAATAACACAACTACTTTGGCTGCTTTTTGCGTTAAGCTACAACCGTGTACTTTTTGGGATAATGCTAGACTTGATATGTGTACTCCTAATCCCGCAAATCAAAATGACGCAATGATTAGTAATCCTCCATGTATAATGACAGACGGTGTCGGGCTTTATTTTCTTATTGCTGCTAAAAATACCGATCCCAATATTTCGCCGGACTCACAGCGTAAACCGCAAGGTATAACTCAGCATTTAGGAGAGCTTACTTCGAGTGTAGGCTATGAATTTTATAGTATTAGTAGTACAGGACAATTCTTGCCAGCAGGGGGAATAAATTATCAATATAAAGGTGAAGATAAGTCAAAATATGCTCAATCTCCTCTTTATTTTAAGATTATAGATAAATTTTATGATGATAATAGCGGACAATATAGATTAGTAATCAAGTCCGGAGTTACTGATACTAGACCCGATCCGCTACAATTTTTAACGGATTTAATAAAAGGGGTATTATTTGGTAAGGATGGGATTATAAAGAAAACTTATCAACAAATAATTGATACGCCGGGTTATAGGATGAGTGTCTCGGCTATTTTAACTCTATATATAATGTTTACGGGTTTTTCCTTTTTAATAGGTAATATAAACCTTACTCATGTCGAACTTATAGTTAGAATATTAAAAGTTAGTATAGTCTCAATATTATTAAGTACGGATAAAGCTTGGACATTTTTTCATGATTATTTATTCGTATTTTTTATTGACGGGGTTCAGCAAATACTGCAAATAATTAATGAAGCTGCGGCTACCGGTCCCGGTTCTCAAAGTTTGCTGGGGTTACTTATTTCTCCTCAAACTTTATCTAAATTATTTTCTTTACTATTTGTTGATTGGCTTGGTTTTATATATATCATTCTATATTTAATAGCCCTATATTTTATTTTCTTTCTTATATTTAAAGCTACTATTATCTATCTAACCGCTCTTATAACTATCGGTATGATTATAATTATGGGACCGATATTTATTTGTTTCATGTTGTTTAATATAACTCGTTCGTTATTTGAGAATTGGTTAAGACAATTAATATCATATGCATTACAGCCTATAATTTTATTTGCCGGTATCGCTTTTATTTCAATGATCATCAGAACCGAAATATATTCAACTCTTGGTTTTGGGGTATGTAAACATGATTTTCCTAATTTAGGTCCGATAAATGAAATATTCGGTAGTTTTCTTGAGGATATAGATCCAAGCCTTGGTAATTCAATATTTTATTGGTGGTTCCCTGTACCAATGAAAGGAGGTATAAATAATTTCCACAAAGCAAAGATATTAGTTCCCGAAGATCATATAATAGTAGATGATTCTTGTAAGAATGACCCTGATAAATGTAAGCATTGTGCTGCGTATGAGTGTATAGATGAACGCTATATTGAATTACCGTTTTTAGATTTAGTTAAAGATGCAAAAAGGATTAGTAATTTTATAAACGGGAAATTTGTCCAACTTGATGGGATATTACTAATTTTCGTGTCTATTTATTTGCTAAGTAAATTTAATGATACTGCTATATCGACGGCACAATTTATTGCCGGTACTTCAGGTAATTTAACAGACATACAAAAAGTTAATCAGCAATCTTATGAATCTGCAGCGAAGCAAATGAATAGACCATTAAGTTATGTAGCTAAGACGGTAAGTGCACCTGTAACTAGCCGTGTAAGTGCAAGAAAAGAGCAAGCTAGTATGTTCTTTGCCGAGAAATTTGAAGGTATGATGATGGGAAATCTTGAAAAGCAAGCTCTTGGTTCTTCAGCAAACAAAGCCGTACAAAATGAGGTTAAGAGAAAATACGGTATAGATTCTAAAGATGTAAAAATGAATGCTATTACTGATTATGAAAACGGTATTTCAGGATTGTTAAAGAATTTACCTAAAGGGAATGAATTAAAAGCAAAAGAACTATCGCAAATGAAATTTACTCAGCTTCGAGATAAAATTGCTGCAAATAAATATGGAGTGAAAGATTACGCCGCTTTAAGTGAAGAACAAAAAAGAGAGCTTGATAAGTCATTAAAAGATGCTAACTTACGTGAACTCGCTAGCGATGCGAACTTTACTAAAGATTATCAAGATGCTTATAAATATGCTCACCAAGAAATGTCAGGGCGAGGTGTCGGTCTGTTCGGTAAAAATATAAAACCGCTTAGAAGTTGGCAAGAGATGGAGCATCGTATTGATACAAAACGTAAATTAAAAGAAGAAAGGCGTGTAGGTATAGGTGAAAAACTCTATGCCGGTTATACGGGAATAAAAAGAGGAGCTTTAACTGCAATAGTCGGTAAAGATTTACGTGATGCTTATGAGGGTAATCTAACCAGTGCCGAATGGCATGATTTTGAATATAACGATCCAAGGCTTAGAACTTATAGCGAAAAATTAAAAGATGATGAAAAAGCACGGGAACGTGAAGAGCTCCAAATGCATATTAATAAGGAAACATTAGCTGCTCAAGCAGATATATTATCACCGGAATATCTAGCAAGACTAGAAAAAGCAGGTAGACAGAGTGATGTAGAATATTATCAAGAATTAGGTCAAAGAAAGCTTATTCATGAGGTGCGTGGTAGGTTATTCGAGAAAGGTGAACCGGTAATGATGGGCGACAGATTTATGCGTGAGAAAGCTACTGATTCTCAGATGCGAGATATGATAGATAACGCCCATAGAAAACATGCAGAATTTATAGAGGAAGATCGATATACTCGTCGCCAAGAGCATTATGATATTATGCACGAGAAAGCTGAAGGAAATTTAGAACAAACTTATAAAGAGCTTAAAGATCATTTCAAAAGAGATGATATCAACATTGAGGAAATGCCGGCATTAATAGCACAAAAGATCAAAGATACTGAGCAGGGACCTGAAGTAGACGCAAAGATTACGGAAGAGCTTAATAACTTTAATGCTGATGTTAAAAATTATGAATATAGTACTGAAGTATTAAATAAAATAGAGGATAGAAAGCAAGCTATTACCGATGAAGTCAATGCTCAGATCGATCAGATTAATAAATATAGAGAAAATGCCAAAATGGAAAAATATGTGAGACCAATAGTAAATGAAGGCAGAAAACTAAGAAAATTAGAAGATCATTTGAGAGGGATGAAATAGTAAAAGATATATATTTAGAATAGTTGTTTGCTTTAATAATAAAGTTAATACATACTAATTAATATATACTATTGAGGTATAGTTATGAATAAAGCAAAAATATTTATGAATGGTCAAAGTCAAGCAGTAAGATTACCTAAGGAATTTCGTTTCTCAGTTAAAGAAGTTAGTGTTATTCCTTTAGGTAAAGGAATAGTATTACAGCCTCTGCCTAACAGTTGGAAAGATGTTTTTCAGGAAATGGCTGAAATTTCTAGTGATGATATTTTTCCTGAGGGAAGAAAAGATTTACCGCCACAAAAAAGGAAATATTTTGAATGATCTACATGCTTGACACTAATATTTGTGTTTATGCAATTAATAAACATCCTGATTCTTATCATAATAATTTAGAATTACTGGCAAAAAATAATACTATTGCTATTTCATCAATAGTATTAGCAGAACTTCAATATGGTGTTTCTAAAAGTAAGAAAAAAGAGCAAAATCAAAGCAAATTGGATATTTTTCTAAGTAGATTAGAAATAATAGATTTTTCTGCAAAATGCGCTTTTTATTATGGAGAATTACGTACGGAACTTGAGCAAAAGGGTCTAATAATAGGAAATAATGATTTGCTAATTGCAAGTCATGCTATAGCTGAAAACGCAACTTTAGTTACTAATAATATAAAAGAATTTAAGCGTATACCTAATTTAATTTTAGAAAATTGGGATAAATAAAAAAATACACTGTTGCGTTAATGGCACTTAAGAAATTCCCACTAAAAACAATAACTAGTTTTCCCTTTATTAATTAACTTATATATTATCTAATTAAGGGTCGTGCCTCCGTATTGCAGTTTAGAGTAAATAGTCTATAATCCTCAAACAGTAATAAGAGAGAATTATAGTTAAGGAGTTATGGCAAAAATAGATGTTAAGTGTAGATATTGTAACAACACAGAAGAAGTAATAAAGTCAGGATATTCAATTTCAAAACAACAGAGATATCAATGCAAGCGGTGTAATCGATATTTTCAATTGGAGTATATTAATAATGCATCTAAGCCTGGAGTTAAGGAGCAAATAGTAGAAATGTCAATCAACGGCTCTGGAGTTAGAGATACAGTAAGAGTATTAAAAGCGGGTATCAATACAGTTATCCGTGTTTTAAAAAAATCTAGTATTAAAAACAATAAATCATTCTATCAGTACAACAAAAGTAATTATTGCTCCTGAGATAGATGAACAATGGTCTTATGTACAGAATGAATCCAGACAACGATGGCTTTGGTATGCCTTGGATAAGATTTCGTTAAAAGTAGTTGCTTATACGTTTGGTACAAGATGTGATAGCACATTAGAATCATTACTGAAAAAACTAGAGAATTTCAAGGTGACTTTTTACTATACAGATGGATGGGGGAGTTATGCTAGGTTATTAGACCCTAAAAAGCATATTATCAGTAAAAAATACACTCAACGGATAGAACGAAGTAACTTGAACCTTAGAACGAGATGCAAGAGGCTTGCACGTAAGACAATCTGCTTTTCCAAGTCATTGGATATTCATGATAAGGTTATTGGTACTCTTATTGAACGTATAGCTTTTTAATAGGCGTAACTGCAATATGGAGGCATGACCTAAAAAAGCATTACGAAAACAGAAACACTAAATAATGTCCCTACTTCACGCTACAATCTTAACCGTTTTTCCTGAAATGTTTCCTGGTACTCTAGAGCATTCTTTAGCAGGTCAGGCTCTGAAAAAAAATATTTGGTCATATGATGTTATCAATATTCGGGATTTCGGTCTAACTAAGCATAAAAATGTCGATGATGAAGCTTATGGCGGTGGTGACGGGCTTATAATGCGTCCTGATGTTTTAGGCAGTAGTATAGATCATGCCCTTTCTTTAAATCCTAATGCTGAAATTTACTATCCTTCACCTCGCGGTAGAGTCTTTACTCAAAGCTTTGTTAAGGAGATGTTAAAAAATAAAAACCTTATATTCTTATGTGGACGTTACGAAGGGATTGACGAACGTGTAATTGAAGAGTATAATGTTAAAGAAATTAGTGTAGGCGACTACATTTTATCCGGCGGAGAAATACCTACCCTCACCATTCTCGATTGCTTAATTAGACTACTGCCAGGTGTTTTAATGAACCAAAATACCTTATCTTCCGAGTCTTTTGAAGAAGACGGGGAATTTAAGGGCGGGCTTGAATGCGGTCTATATACAAGACCTGAAATTTGGCGTGATCGAGCTGTACCGAGTGTTTTATTATCTGGTAACCACAGGCTAATTAATGAGTGGAAAAAAGAGCAATCACGTATGATTACTAAATTACGCCGTCCGGAGTTACTTAAAGATTTATAGAGTTAAGGAGTTAAAAAAATGAATATTATTGACCACTTTGAACAGGAAAATATTTCAAAGCTTACTGCAAATAAAAAAATTCCTGATTTTGAAGCCGGTGATACAGTTAAGGTAACTGTTAAAATTATTGATAGATCGATTGAGAAAGACGGTAAGGAAAAATTAACAGAAAGATTTCAAGCTTATGAAGGTGTAGTTATCGCAAAAAGAAATCGCGGTATTACTTCATCTTTCTTAGTACGTAAAATTAGCCATGGTGAAGGTGTCGAAAGACGCTTTATGACTTACTCGCCGATAGTACACTCTATTGATGTAGTAAAATACGGGGTAGTTCGTCGTGCTAAACTCTACTATTTAAGACAAAGAAGCGGTAAGTCGGCTAGAATTAAAGAGAGACATATTCCTATTGCTAAAACCAAAGCAGCAAAAGCTTAAGTATACTCAGGTAGAATTTCAAAAATTGGCTACGTCGTTCTACAAGTTCTGTGGTACTCACGTATTAAGTATACGCTCCGTTCCTCGTCTTGTGAACTCCTTGCTCTTTTTGAAATTGACTTTCGTCTACCGATTTTTCACTTACTCAATACGTCATGAGCTAAGCGACTAAAAGGAGCGTGGCAATCTCATGAAGTAGTATAAAACTCCTGAGATTGCTTCGTCAATTATTTTATAATTTCCTCGCAATGACGAAAAAGTCGAGCCACGCAAGCAAACCTACTAAATCCCTAAAGTATCTCTATAAAGCTCAAGCATAGCATCCTGCTCGGCAAGTTTATCTTTATCCAATTTCTTTAGTTTCAATATAGATTTCATAGCTTTAACATCAAATCCATGTGAAGAAGCATCTTGGAAAATATCTTTTACTTCTTGAGATAAATCAGCTTTTTCTTGTTCTAATCTTTCTATTTTGCTTATATATTGCTCTAATTGTTCTTTTACTACTACTTCTGACATAAAAAATCGTTTAACCTTTTTGAATTTACTATATAATACAAATATACTGCTTATCTTTCAAGAATTGTTCTTTCATTTTATCAAGGATTCGCATCCTCACCTATTAAGTATAGGCTGCGGGTGTTCACCTCTCAAAATAAAATGAGGGTTCTTGAAATACAAGCAGTATATAACTTTTATTCAACGAAATATTAATAATGCAAATTTATCCTTTAAGACTTTTACCTAATAAAATCGATTTTGATTTTATGAATTTTAAAAAAGTCAGTTACAGTTTCTCAATTATTTTATCACTCATTAGCTTTATTTGGATCGGTATATATAAATTTAATTTCGGTATTGATTTTGCCGGCGGTATAGTTATTGAAGTAAGGCTTGATCAAACTCCTGATTTGCCAAAAATGCGTCAGGTTCTAGGTGAGCTTGGAATAGGTGAGGTAGTCTTACAGAATTTCGGTAGTGAGCGTGATTTATCGATTAGATTCGGTAGTAGTAGCGAAGAAAATCTCATGAAAAATATTGAGATAATTAAAGCATCTTTGCAAAGTAATTTTCCGTATAAGTTTGAATATCGTAAGGTAGATTTTGTCGGTCCGCAAGTCGGTAGGCAGCTAATAGAAGCGGGGGCTATGGCGATGCTATTCTCTTTCTTAGCTATTATGGTTTATATTTGGGTGCGTTTTGAGTGGTATTTTGGTCTTGGTATACTTATCGCCTTAGTGCATGACGTAATACTCGCCCTTGGTTTTATGAGTATGACTAAGCTTGATTTTAACTTAAGCACTATTGCCGCAGTGTTAACTATTATAGGTTATTCCGTTAATGATTCGGTAGTAATATATGATAGGATTAGAGAAAATTTACGTAAATATCATAAAAAAAATATCACGGAAATTATAAATTTAAGTATCAATGAGACTTTATCAAGAACTATTTTAACGGTAATTACTACACTACTTGCCAATTTAGCCCTTATTCTTTTTGGTGGTGAGGCAATCCGTAGTTTTAGCGTTCTTGTATTTTTTGGGATAATAGCCGGTACTTATTCATCAATTTTTATCTCCGCTCCGATACTTACAATGTTTGCTAATAGGAAGTTTAATAAGAAAGTAATAGAAAGGTAATGAATCGTCATTGCGAGGAAAAACTGTAAGTTTTGTACGTACGCAATCTCAGGAATATTTGACGAGATTGCCACGTCAAGGCTTCGCCTTTCCTCGCAACGACGTTTTTAAGCCATAACGAGAATAGTTTATGCTAAAAGAAGAAGACAAAATTTTTACTAACCTACATGGGCAGCAAAGCCATGATTTGAAATCTAGCAAGAAGCGAGGAGATTGGGATAATACTAAAGCGTTGCTTGATAAAGGTAGAGAGTTTATTATTGAAGAGGTCAAGAAATCAGGACTTAGAGGGCGAGGCGGTGCCGGATTTTCTACTGGTATGAAATGGTCGTTTATGCCCAAAAATCCAGAGAAACCTTGCTATTTAGTAGTAAATGCTGATGAGTCTGAGCCAGGTACTTGTAAAGACCGTGATATATTAAGGTTTGAGCCGCATAAATTGATAGAAGGCTGTTTGCTTGCAAGTTTTGCTATAGGAGCAAATAATTGTTATATCTACATCAGAGGTGAGTTTTACAATGAAGCTTCCAATATTCAGCGTGCATTAGACGAAGCTTATAAAGACGGGTTAATAGGAAAGAATGCTTGCGGTTCAGGCTTTGATTGTAATATTTATTTACATCGTGGGGCGGGGGCTTATATTTGCGGTGAGGAAACTGCATTACTTGAAAGCTTAGAGGGTAAAAAAGGCATGCCTCGTTTAAAGCCGCCTTTTCCTGCTGGATTTGGGCTATATGGCTGCCCGACTACTATAAATAATGTTGAGTCTATTGCAGTAGTGCCGACCATTTTAAGACGAGGAGCTAGTTGGTTTGCTTCTATCGGTAAGCCTAACAATGCCGGTACTAAGATTTTCTGCATATCGGGGCATGTTAATAAGCCTTGTAATGTTGAAGAGGCAATGGGAATTTCGTTAAAAGAATTGATTGAGAAATATGCCGGCGGTGTTCGAGGCGGTTGGGATAATCTTAAAGCCATAATTCCGGGTGGTTCTTCGGTGCCTTTACTTCCTAAGTCATTATGTGAAGTAGATATGGACTTCGATAGTTTGAGGACAGCAGGTTCCGGACTCGGTACAGGCGGTATTATTGTTATGGATAAATCTACTGACATTATTTATGCAATAGCACGCCTTAGTAAATTTTATATGCACGAATCATGTGGGCAATGTACTCCTTGTCGTGAGGGTACGGGCTGGATGTGGCGAGTTATGATGCGGCTAGTTAAAGGTAATGCCCAAAAATCCGAGATAGACGAGCTTCTTAATGTTACGAAAGAAATAGAGGGGCATACTATTTGTGCCTTAGGTGATGCGGCAGCTTGGCCGGTCCAAGGGCTGATACGCCATTTTAGAAGCGAGATTGAGGATAGGATAAAGGGGTGGTCCAGTGCTATATGAACGTTCAAGATGTCATTCCTGCGGAAGCAGGAATCCACAAAATAACCAATTTTAATGTTAGTACAATAATTATATATTTTACTAGATTCCTGCTTCCGCAGGAATGACATCCACCCATAAAAAAGAAATAAATTATGCAAACAGATAATACAAAAACAAACACTAATAAAACAACTAAGCAAGAGTGGGGTTCTTTTGCTTTTGTAATATGTATCGCTTTACTTATTAGAATACTTATTATGGAGCCGTTTACCGTTCCGACCGGTTCTATGAAAGCAACCATACTTGAGAATGACTATATATTTTCTACGAAATATAGTTATGGTTATAGTAATTATTCTTTATCTTTCTTTGATTTCATAAATCTTTTTAAAGGACGAATATTTGCACGCGAACCGGAGCGTGGTGATATTGTAGTTTTTCGCCCGCCTAACGATATGAATGTTAGATATATAAAGCGTTTAATAGGGCTACCCGGCGATAAAATTCAATTGATTGATGACGTAATATATATTAACGATAAAAAAATAGAACGCACGGAAGTTGGAACTTATATTAGCGAAGAAGGAATAAAATATTTGAAGTTTAAAGAAACGTTGCCAAACGGTAGAACGTATTTTTCTTATAAGCTTGCTCCTATTTTTGGCGTTATATATAATGATAGATACGGTAATACGGATGTTTTTTATGTACCTGAAGGAAAATATTTTTTTTTAGGGGATAATAGAGATCAGTCAAATGATAGTAGAGTAAATCTTGGATTTGTACCGTTTGAAAATTTTATTGCTAAAGCACAATTTATTTGGTTCTCAACAAAAATAACTTGGTGGGATAATGATATAGGAGTTATTAATCTAGTACTAAAGTTAAAGCCATGGATTGAATCTGTTAGGTTAAATCGCATGTTCAAAAACCTTTATAGCATGGATGAATAATGGAATCATTTGAGAAGTTAGAAAAATTACTAGGCTATAGTTTCAAAAATAAAGAGCTTTTAATAGAAGCGTTGAGTCATCCGTCTTTAAGACAACATCATGAGTATAAGGATGATAAAGATTATGAACGATTAGAGTTCCTAGGTGATGCTGTATTAAATTTAGTAGTCACGGAAATTTTATTTAAGAATTTTGCAAATTATAATGAGGGAAATTTAGCTAAAATTAGATCATATTTAGTTTGCAAAGAAACAATATGTGTGGTTGGGACCAAGCTCACTTTAAAAGATTATATAATTATGACTCATGGTGAAGAAGTAGCAGGCGGGCGTGATAATCCTAATAATATAGAAAATGCTACGGAAGCTTTAATTGCAGCTATATATCTTGATAGTAATATTGAAACAACCCGTAATATTATCAGGAAATTATGGGCAGAATTTATAAAAATTCAGAATTTAACGGATTATGATCCAAAAACTGCTTTACAAGAATGGGCTCAAGCGAGTAGCCATCACCTACCTATATACCGTCTGATAAAAAGAGAAGGGGCAGCCCATTCATCAACTTTTACGGTGCTTGTGAAAGTAAAAGATTATGAACAAACAGGTACAGGACACTCTATAAAAGAAGCCGAAAAAAACGCAGCAAGGAAATTATTACATAAGCTCAAATAAATAATTATCAAAATGTAATATTAATAAGAGAATAATATGAAACAATACTTTAAATTTTTATTTTTTGCTTTTTTGTCAATCATTACATCAATCAGTAAAGCTGAAACAAATAATAACACTGTTTCCTATACAGATTATGTTGATGAAGCCAACAAACTATATAAGTCTGGTCAGTATGATTTAGCTATTGAAGCTGTTAATAAAGCTGGTCGTGCTCTAAGCCTGGAGTTAAGGAGCAAATAGTAGAAATGTCAATCAACGGCTCTGGAGTTAGAGATACAGTAAGAGTATTAAAAGTGGGTATCAATACAGTTATCCGTGTTTTAAAAAAATCTAGTATTAAAAACAATAAATCATTCTATCAGTACAACAAAAGTAATTATTGCTCCTGAGATAGATGAACAATGGTCTTATGTACAGAATAAATCCAGACAACGATGGCTTTGGTATGCCTTGGATAAGATTTCGTTAAAAGTAGTTGCTTATACGTTTGGTACAAGATGTGATAGCACATTAGAATCATTACTGAAAAAACTAGAGAATTTCAAGGTGACTTTTTACTATACAGATGGATGGGGGAGTTATGCTAGGTTATTAGACCCTAAAAAGCATATTATCAGTAAAAAATACACTCAACGGATAGAACGAAGTAACTTGAACCTTAGAACGAGATGCAAGAGGCTTGCACGTAAGACAATCTGCTTTTCCAAGTCGCATGACCATAAAGCTATACGCTTAGATTCCAATAATTCACTTTTATATAATCTTAAAGGTATAATTTTATGTAGATCAGACCAAGCTAATTTAGGTCTTGAGGCTTTTAATAAAGCTATTGAATTAAATCCTAATGATTCAAGTTTTTATAATAATAAAAGTAAAGCTTTAGCTCAGCTAGGCAAATATGACTTAGCTCTTGAAACTATTAATAAATCTCTTGAGTTAAATCCTAATGATTCAAATTCTTATAGCAATAAAGGTATGGCTTTAGGGGGATTAGGCAAATATGACTTAGCTTTTGAGGCTATTAACAAAGCTATTGAACTAAATCCTAATGATTCAAGTTTTTATAATAATAAAAGTATGGTTTTAGCTCAGTTAGGCAAATACGTCTTAGCTCTTGAGGCTATTAACAAATCTCTTGAATTAAACCCTAGGAATTCTGACGCTCAACGAGTTAAACAATTATTAATACAAAAATTAGAAAATTAAGAGCATAATTAATTATGTCAACTTTATGACAAAACAAGCTCAAAAAACTATATCTATCTGTATAATAGGGCGACCAAATAGTGGGAAGTCCACTCTGTTAAATAGAATAATCGGTGAAAAGCTTTCAATCGTTACCCCAAAAGTTCAAACTACTAGGTCAATTATTACCGGTATTATTACTTTAAAGGATACGCAGGTAATTTTATACGATACGCCCGGTATATTTGAGCCAAAAGGGACGCTTGAGAAGGCGATGGTCAGATGTGCATGGTCTAGTTTGCATAGTGCGGATTTAGTAATGTTAATTATCGATAGTTTAAAACCGTTTGATGATGTAACGCATAATATTTTAGATAAGCTTCGCTCACTTAATATTGTTCCGGTATTTTTATTGAACAAAATAGACGTCGAATCAAAATATCTAAATGACATTAAAGCTTTTTTAACGGGAAGTCATCCTAATGGTTTGCTTTTTCCTATATCTGCTTTATCGGGCAAAAATATTGATGGATTACTTGAATATATAACAAGTAAGGCAAAAATTTCTCCTTGGCTTTATGCGGAAGACGACATAACGGATTTACCTATGCGTTTTATTGCGGCAGAAATTACAAGAGAGCAGTTGTTTTTTAATTTGCAGCAAGAACTCCCATATAAACTAACTGTACAAACCGAAAAATGGGAAGAGCTTAAAGACAAATCCGTAAAGATTAATCAAGTTATAGTAGTTTCAAGAGAGAGCTATAAAACTATAATACTCGGTAAAAACGGCTCTAAAATCAAAGAGATAGGGGCAAAATCCCGAATGCAAATGGAGCGGTTTTTTGGCTTCCCTGTTCATTTATTTTTATTTGTTAAGGTGCGTGAACTGTGGGAAAATAACCAAGAATTTTATCAATATATGAAGATATAATCAATTTAAACGTCATTGCGAGCGACTCAAAGCATTGTTGTATGGATCGTTTTATGTCATTCCCGCGGAAGCGGGAATCCAGAAAAAAAGTATAAATACAGCAAATTTTTGAAATTAAAAGCTCGATTTATCTCGCTTTATGCTGGATTCCCGCCTTTGCGGGAATGACATAAAAACCATGCAATGACGATTTTAGAAAAATAAAATAATAACTATGATAGTACTTGGGATTGATCCGGCACTTGGGAGTCTTGGATGGGCGGTGGTTGCAAAGGATACCGCAAAGCTGAAATATTTAGCTAGCGGTATTATTAAAACAAATAGTAAAGATGAAATTCATAATAGACTTGCCTTTATTAACAGTACATTAGAAAAAGTAATATTAGAATATCAACCAAATATGGCAGCGATTGAAGAAACATTTGTTAATACTAATAGCGTGACTTCGTTAAAGCTCGGCTATGCTAGAGGTGCGATAATGTCGCTGATCGGTAGATATAATTTGGACATGCGGGAGTTTAAGCCAAATACGGTAAAAAAAACCGTAACCGGTTATGGGCATGCAGAGAAAGACCAAATTTTGCATATGATAAAGTTACTTTTGCCTGGAACTTCTGTTATTACTAACTCTGATGAAGCTGACGCAGTTGCAATCGCTTATACTTGTCATGTTATGAGAGTTTAAATGAATCCGATTATAATATTAGTTGCCCCGCAAATGGGCGAGAATATCGGTGCTACCGCTAGAGCAATGAAGAATTTTGACTTAAATGAGCTTAGAATCGTAGCTCCAAGAGACGGCTGGCCAAATGAGGTGGCACGTAATAATGCAGTCGGAGCGGTTAATATTATAGATAATGCAAAAATTTATGATAGCCTAGAAGATAGTATTAAAGACCTCGAATATTTATATGCTACTACTTGCATTAAAAGGGCTATGAATAAAGATTACGTATTTTCACAAAATTTGCCTTTAGATTATCCAAATTCTGCAAAAGTCGGGATAATGTTCGGGAGGGAAAATAACGGGCTTAGTAATGAAGAAATCTCACTTGCCAATAAGATTATCACTATTAACACCACTGAATTTAGTTCATTAAATATTGCTCAAGCAGGGTCGTGCCTCCGTATTGCAGTTTAGAGTAAATAGTCTATAATCCTCAAACAGTAATAAGAGAGAATTATAGTTAAGGAGTTATGGCAAAAATAGATGTTAAGTGTAGATATTGTAACAACACAGAAGAAGTAATAAAGTCAGGATATTCAATTTCAAAACAACAGAGATATCAATGCAAGCGGTGTAATCGATATTTTCAATTGGAGTATATTAATAATGCATCTAAGCCTGGAGTTAAGGAGCAAATAGTAGAAATGTCAATCAACGGCTCTGGAGTTAGAGATACAGTAAGAGTATTAAAAGTGGGTATCAATACAGTTATCCGTGTTTTAAAAAAATCTAGTATTAAAAACAATAAATCATTCTATCAGTACAACAGAAGTAATTATTGCTCCTGAGATAGATGAACAATGGTCTTATGTACAGAATAAATCCAGACAACGATGGCTTTGGTATGCCTTGGATAAGATTTCGTTAAAAGTAGTTGCTTATACGTTTGGTACAAGATGTGATAGCACATTAGAATCATTACTGAAAAAACTAGAGAATTTCAAGGTGACTTTTTACTATACAGATGGATGGGGGAGTTATGCTAGGTTATTAGACCCTAAAAAGCATATTATCAGTAAAAAATACACTCAACGGATAGAACGAAGTAACTTGAACCTTAGAACGAGATGCAAGAGGCTTGCACGTAAGACAATCTGCTTTTCCAAGTCATTGGATATTCATGATAAGGTTATTGGTACTCTTATTGAACGTATAGCTTTTTAATAGGCGTAACTGCAATATGGAGGCATGACCCTCAAGCAGTTATTATTATATGCTATGAATTATTTCGTAATTCTACACCTAGAGAGGATATATACAATATTCAAAAATTAGCTACTAAAGAAGAAATAGAGCATTTTTTAGTAAATTTATTCGGCAGACTCGATAAAGCCGGCTTCTTCAAAGCTCCTGACAAAAAGTCCGCTATGCAGCAAAATATCACTAATATATTTACACGTATCAATAGCCTCTCTTCCCCTGAAGTTCAAACACTGCAAGGCATTATAAAGTCTTTGAGTAGTACTAATTTTAATAATAAAGGTGAGATAAAAGGTGATATATTAGAGCCTATAGATGAAAAATGGGAGGCTAATGAATAAATTCTATAATATCAAAGATTTAATAATTTCAGCTACTCTTTCTGCTTCGTTTAAAGGTTTGTAGCTATATTCTTCTAGAGAAATAACTGACTCATCAAAAATTCTTGCTATTTTCTGCTCTACTAATTGCTTTATAAAAATCTTATGCTTCGAGGAATTAAAGTTTGGTGGGCAGAATATATAAAGAGGTTTACCGCTTGAAGCTGCTTCACTGCACATTGAAATCGAGTCGGCCGTAGATATTATATATTTTGCATTAGCAAGCATAGCTATATATGGATTATATACCGTAGATACTTCAAGATTTGGTACGTCAAATTTCGGGACTCGCCTGTGCTCACGTATTATTATACGCTCCGCAGGCTCGCCGCTTATTTGACTTCCAACTTTTGAAGTATCTACGGTATAGCCTGTGTCTTCGTTCGGGTCATAAATAATTGTGGAAGACGGCATATTATTTTTAATAATTGATTTTACGGCTTGTGGTGTACGTCTACTGAAACTAATGAAAAATGGTATTTGTTGATTAGTATATATTTTATTTAATAATGAAGAAAATAAATTTGCTTCATTTTCGTTGAAATTAAATTTTTTATTATTCCCACCGATTATCACGGCAATAAATTGTTTAAGGTCAGGATAATGCTTTTGTAGCTCTAAGTTCGCTGCGGCGAACTTTTCGGTTACGTTGTTGATAGCTCCATTGATAGGGATGATGTTTTTAAAGTCGTCATTGCAAGGAAATACGAAGTATTGACGAAGCAATCTAGTAAAAAAGTCCTGAGATTGCCGCAGCCACTTCGTGGCTTCGCAATGACGTTGATCATGATAAGGCAGAATAACGGCATCAAACGCATCATAAGGCAAAGAGGGCTGCATTATTTGTATTAACTGTATACTTTCAAATTTCTTTTTTAAATAAAATGCTAAAACTGCTGTTCTTCTGCCGGCGGTAATTATCATATCAGGTAAAGGTTTTGCCATAATATCTTGCAATAGCTCACTTTTTATATGAATAGGATAATATTTTAGTAAAAAATTCGGTAGCTTAGCTAAGCAATTATACTGCAGTTTAATTATAATGTATTCTTGCGTTAATTTTTCAGCAAGTGCAATAGCCTGATTTGTGTTACCTGTTCTATTATCAGCCAATACGTATATTTTCATTATAAATATTCTTTTAAAGGTAATGTTAATAAATCTGTTAGAGGTAGTGATTTATCGCAAGCATTGGCTATCTCCGGCATAATCGGGATTTGAGCGATTAAAGGTATATTATATTTTTGCGATAAATGCCCGCCGCTATTACTTTCAAACATATAGCTCATATTCTCAATTATTCCGAGTATCGGTAGCCCTAATTTTTGATATAAATCTATGGAACGTATTACATCTATTTCTGATATTTTTTGCGGTGTTGTTACTATTATCACGCCGTCTAAATGATAATTCTCTAGCATACTTAAATGAATATCACCAGTTCCCGGCGGCATATCAATAATTAGATAATCTAAATTATCCCATTTTGTTACTGATAATAATTGATAAATGGTCTTACTCGCCATAGGACCACGCCAAATAATTGCCGAATGATCTTTAACAAAAAAGCCTATAGAAATAACTTGGATATTTTTTGCTATTATCGGTATTATGCGTCCCTCCTCTGTTTTTGGTACTCCGTTAATGCCGAATATATGGGGAATTGACGGACCGTAAATATCGGCATCCACTATTCCTACTCGGTAATTTTCTAGACTCAATTGCTGAGCAATAAGAGCCGATATTGTAGATTTTCCGACTCCGCCTTTACCTGACGCTACTAAGATAATTTTTTTTACGTTTTCTATAAAATGTTTTGGTTTTTGAGCTTTTTTCTCCATCGGTTTACTTTCGGTAAAAACAATTGTTATTTTATTTATTTCCGAAATTTCGTTAAGTTTATTAATTGCCTTAAGTCTGATTTCTTCGGCTTCTAACTTGTCTTTACCTGATATATCTATAGAAAAACCTATATTATTCCCCTTAATTATAATATCCGATATAACTTTATTTAAAAAAGTACCGTCTTTAAATATAATATGCTGAAGTTTATCGATAATTTGCTTTTGGTGTAAATTCGCCATAATTAAATTTCCTTTTTAAGGCTGTTTAAGTTCGTAACTTGACGTTATATGCTATAATATATATAATCACTTAATCCTTAAAATAATATAAAAAAGCAAATGCTTAGTAAAAAATATAGCTCGATTTTAAAAAAATCCCCATGGAAAGATTTTGATTCTGATAAAGAAGATAACATATTCACAAGACCGCGTAAAAATCAATTTAATTTTGATAAATTTCAATTCCAGTTTAATTTTAATAGCAAAACAATAATTTTAGCTGTTGTCGCAGTGATTGCTTTATGGCTTGCTTCGGGTATTTATGAAATAAAAGAAGGTGAAGAAGCAGCGGTAATAAGATTTGGGCGTTTTGTGCGTAAGGGCTACCCCGGGCTTAATTATCATTTGCCTGCCCCTTTTGAAAAGATAATAGTTGAGAAAGTTAAACAATCACGGCGAATTGAGATTGGTTATCGTACAAATAGCTCGGCACGTAGCGGTGGCGATAATACTAAAAATATCGCCGGTGAAAGTATAATGCTTACCGGTGATGAAAATATCGTTGCTTTAAATTGTGACGTAATGTGGCATATTAATAACCTTGAAGATTTTATTTTTAACGTACAAAGACCTGAAGAAACAGTAAAAGCAACAGTAGAAAGTGCTGTTAGAGAAGTAATAGGCAATACTCCTATTTCTTGGGTATTATCTGATCAAAAGCAAGAAATTACTTACAAAATAGAAAAATTAGCACAAAAGATACTGGATAGTTATAATGCCGGTGTTATGATTGAGAAGGTGCAGCTATTAAAAGCCGAGCCGCCTGCCGAAGTAATAGACGCTTATAGAGACGTGCAAACTTCAAAAGCAGATAAAGAGAAAGAAATAAATCAAGCTCAAGCCTATAATAATAAGATTTTGCCGGAAGCTAGAGGAGCGGCCGCAAAGATTATACAAGAAGCAGAAGGTTATAGAGAAGAAGTTATATCAAAAGCAGAAGGTGATAGCCAAAGATTTAATGCTATTTATAAACAATATACTATAGGTAGGCAAGTAACTAGAGATAGGTTATATTTAGAAGTAGTCGAAGAGATATTAGGCGGTTCAAATAAAACGATTATTAATAATGCACTACTGCCGCATATGGCTATTACTCGATGAACTTCAAAAATTGGCTACGTCGTCTTATAAGTTCTGCGATGCTCACGTATTAAGTATACGCTCCGCTTCTCGACTTATAGACTCCTTGCTCTTTTTGAAGTTGATCTTCGTAAAAGGGTTTTTTTAAGAGTTACATGATAAAACAACAAGGAATATTAAATTAAATGCAACAAAAGATTTATTATATAATTTTTACAATTATTTTCGGGCTGATACTGATTTTTAGCTCCTTATTTTCAGTGGACCAACGCCAATCTGCTGTAGTATTCCAGTTTGGTGAAGCAGTTAGAACTATAGAAAATCCAGGGCTAAATATTAAAATCCCGTTTATTCAAAACGTTGAATTTTTTGATAAGCGTCTTTTAGATGTTGAGGTTGAGGCAAAAGAATTAACGGCTGC
Source organism: Rickettsia sp. MAE-05 (assembly GCF_057319745.1). Taxonomy (NCBI): domain Bacteria; kingdom Pseudomonadati; phylum Pseudomonadota; class Alphaproteobacteria; order Rickettsiales; family Rickettsiaceae; genus Rickettsia; species Rickettsia sp. MAE-05. The sequence continues at coordinate 289,932 of NZ_JBLTIO010000002.1, read as the reverse complement.
CGATGGTAAACGAGTTATTGTTGATGCTTATGCCAAATTCCAAATTAATAATCCCATAATGTTTTATAAAACGGTACATGATTATCAAGGGGTGAAAATTAGGTTGACTCGTAATCTTGAATCGTCAATGCGTAAAGTGATAGGTAAAATTTCGCTAAGTAGTCTTTTAAGTCAGGAACGTAGCAACGTAATGCTAAATATCTTAAATCAAGTAGACGGAGAAGCTAAAAGCTTTGGAATTGACGTTGTAGATGTTAGAATTTTAAGAGCAGATTTACCGAAAGAAAATAGTGCGGCTATTTATCGTCGTATGCAAACGGCACGTGAAAAAGAAGCGACCCAAATTAGAGCAGAAGGACAGGAAGAAAGCGTGCGTATCCGTTCAAAAGCAGATAAAGAAAGTAAAATAATACTTGCTAAAGCTTATCGAGATGCACAAATTATTAAAGGTGACGGCGATGAGAAAGCGGCAAAAATATATAATTCCGCTTATTCCGTCGATCCGGAATTTTATAAATTTTATAGATCACTTTTAGTATATAAAAATTCTTTAAAGAAAGAAGATACTAATTTTGTGATTTCACCGGATGCAGAAGTTTTAAAATACCTTAATTTAAATAAATAACTATAGTACCGGACATTTTTCATTCTATGTCATTCCCGCATAGGCGGGAATCCAGTTAAGTAAGCTTTACTTAACAAAATTATATAATAAAAAATCTTTAGAATTAAAGATTTTTTAGCCTGGATCCCCGCCTACGCAGGGATGACATCGAGGGCTTCTTAAAAATTGTCCGGTACTATACTAAATAACTCGTTTATCTACTTTATTATTTACTTGGAGTATATGGTTAATCTGAAAATAGTTCTTATTTTAATAGTTTTAATATCAAGTAACGTTGTTTTGGCAAAAGAAAATAGTAAGTCTTTAAAAGTAGCAGAGCAAGAAGAGAATGAATTTACGGCAATAAATTCTGCTCCTTTAAAAGTAAGTGAAGCTGCCCGTTATAGCTTTGCTGATATAGTTGAGCCGTTAATTCCTGCAGTCGTTAATATTTCAACAATAGAATATGTTAATAGTAAGTCGGAAAATGCTGAGAAAGATCCGCTGCAAGAAAAAAAGCCTTTAGACTTCATTAATGATTTTTTAGAAAAGCTAAATATACCGCTGAATTTGGAAGAAATCGATCAAACTCCTAAAAGCGTTCCGCTTGGTTCAGGGTTTATTATTGAGCCTAACGGTTTAATAGTGACAAACTATCATGTAATTGCAAATGTTGATAAAATTAATATAAAACTTGCAGATAATACTGAATTACCTGCTAAGCTAATAGGTAGTGATACTAAAACTGATTTAGCTCTCTTAAAAATAGATAGCGAGGAGCCGCTACCTTTTGTTGAGTTTGGAGATTCAAATGATGCAAGAGTAGGAGACTGGGTTATTGCGATCGGTAATCCGTTCGGTAATCTAGGCGGTACGGTGACAAGCGGTATTATTTCCTCTAAAGGGCGGGATATTGATATAGATACGGATAATATAGTCGATAATTTTATTCAAACGGATGCTGCAATTAATAACGGTAATTCCGGCGGTCCTATGTTTAATTTGGATCAAAAAGTAATAGGCGTAAATACGGCAATTTTTTCACCGCTCGGTACTAATATAGGTATTGGTTTTGCAATACCGTCAAATACTGCAAAGCCCATAATCGAACGTCTTAAGAAAGATGGAAAAGTAAGTAGAGGACGCCTTGGAGTAACAATACAAGATTTAACCGAGGAAATTTCTGAAGGGTTAGAGCTTAAAGATACTAGGGGGGTGTTAGTAGCTAAAGTACAAGAAGACGGTCCAGGTGATAAAGCAGGAATTAAAACAGGTGATATAATAATAGAGTTTGCAGATATACCGGTTAAAAATACTAAAAAATTGCGTGTGATTATTGCAGATGCTCCTATTGATCAGGAAGTAAAAGTAAAAATACTTCGCGATAAAAAAGAGCTTGAATTACCTATTAAAATTACTTCAGATAATGAAGAAGTTACCAAAGATTCTACAGAAGAGACCAATAAAGAAGAAATAATAAACAAAGAAGAAAGTAATTTATCTATTACTAAAAATAATATTACTTTTAGTAATTTGACTGAAGAATTAAGACAACAATATAATATTCCGAGCGATAAAGCTGGAATAGTTATAACCAATATTGATGAAGAAGAAAGTAGCTTCAAAATTGGTGATCTGATAACCAATATTAATCAGGAAAGCATAGATGATATAAATAAGCTAGAAGAATTATATGAAAATGCTAAAAAATCAGATAAGCAAAATATTTTGCTTTTGATTGAAAGGGGCGATACAAGTGTATTTGTGCCGTTACAAGTTATATAGAGTGATTATCGTCATTGCGAGGAAATACGAAGTATTGACGAAGCAATCTAGTAAAAAAATCTTGAGATTGCTTCAGCCACGTTGTGGCTTCGCAATGACGTTAAAAAGTCAAGCCATACAATAATAATACCTAAATAATTATGAATGAAAAAATAGCAATTTTAAGTGCATACAGTTTTGTTAATATAGAAGAACCGGCGAATTTGATACCGAAACTTTTGCTTATCGGTAAAAAAAAATATGTTAGAGGTACTATTCTATTAGCTAACGAAGGTTTTAACGGTTCTTTTTCAGGCTCATATGAAAATGTAAATCTTGTACTTGAAGAACTAATAAAACTAACCTATCCCAAAGATGTTAACGTTAAAATAAATTATAGTGATGTTCATCCTTTTCAGAAGTTGAAAGTCAGGCTTAAGAGAGAAATCGTAGCGATGAATGTTGAAGATTTGAATGTTGATTTATTTAAAGGCGAATATATAGAGCCGAAAGATTGGGACGAATTTATCACCAAACAAAATGTTATAGTAATAGATACTCGAAATGATTATGAAGTAGAGGTCGGTACATTTAAATCGGCAATTAATCCTAATACCAAAACATTTAAGCAGTTTCCTGCTTGGGCTGCGCAGAATCAAGAATTGCTCAAAGGTAAGAAAATTGCTATGGTCTGTACAGGCGGTATCAGGTGTGAAAAATCCACCAGCTTACTTAAAAGTATAGGTTATGAAGAGGTGTATCATTTGAAAGGTGGTATATTGCAATATTTAGAGGATACGCAAAACAAGAATAATTTATGGCAAGGCGAGTGTTTTGTCTTTGATGATAGAAGAGCAGTTGCGGATGACTTATCACCCGCAGAAGGGCATTGGTTACAGAGATAGAGGTTGTGGATACCCGAATCGTCATTGCGAGCAGCCATTGTTGCGTAGATACCAATACCGTCATTGCGAGGAGCGAAGCGACGTGGCAATCTCAGGATTTTGGTACGAGATTGCTTCGTCAAAACTTACAGTTTTTCCTTGCAATGACGTGATATAAGTTTTTTATTATTAATATTATGACTAAAACCAAACAAGAAATTTATAATAAGCGTCCGACTTCGCCGCATTTAAGCATATATAAACCGCAAATTAGTTCTACTTTATCGATTTTGCATCGTATGACCGGCGTAGCTCTATTTTTTGCAGTATCGATTTTGGCGTGGTGGCTGATTCTTAGTAAATATGACAATAATTATTTACAACTTGCTAATTGCTGCATTATAAAAATATGCTTAGTAGCAGTAAGCTACGCTTGGTTTTATCATTTATGCAACGGTATTCGACATTTGTTTTGGGATATCGGTTACGGCTTTTCTATAAAAGCAGTTAATATCACCGGCTGGTGTGTAGTGGTAGGGTCTGTATTATTAACTATGTTGTTGTGGGTGTAGTAATTAAAAACGTCATTGCGAGGAGAGGCAAAGCCTCGACGTGGCAATCTCGTCAAATATCCTGAGATTGCTTCGTCAATTGCTATGCAATTTCTTCGCAATGACGAAAGGCTAAAACAAATATTTAGAGAAAATTAATGGTATATGATTTTAAAGCAGAAATTGTAAAAGCAAAAAATAGCGGTTCTGCTAAAAGTGGTTCTCATCATTGGTTATTGCAAAGAGTAACGGGGATTATATTAGCTTTATGTTCTATATGGTTAATATATTTTACGCTAACTAACAAAAATAATGACATAAATATTATTATGTGGGAGCTTAAAAAGCCTTTTAACGTAGTAGCATTGTTAATTACGGTGGCTATTTCGTTGTATCATGCAATGCTTGGTATGCGTGTAGTGATTGAGGATTATGTAAGTTGTCACAAATTACGTAATACATTAATTATAATAGTGCAATTATTTTGCATTGTGACTATTGCTACTTTTGTAGTAGCGATGTTTTATAGGGGGTAAATTATAAGGTAATTTATTATGGATATAAACTTAACCAATAATCTAGAAGAATTAGTAATCGCAAAAGTTAATTCAGGAATGTATAGTAATGCGAGTGAGGTAGTAGCAGAAGCTTTAAGATTGTTAGATAAATTTGAAAAAGCACAAAGTATTAAATTAGATTTGCTGCGTCAAGCTGTAGGTGTAGGAATATATCAAGCAGAGAATAATATATTTAGTGAGAAATCAATTTTAGATTTGATCGATGGTGAGTAAGATAGTGTCTTACAAATTAACTAAAATTGCTGAAAATGATTTGCTGCAAATAAAGTATTATAGTGAAGAAGTATGGGGGCAAGAGATAGCCAAAAAATATTTAACTCAAATACATAATAAATGTATAGAAATTTGTAATTTTCCAAATATAGGGATAAATCGCCCGGAAATTTTTAAAAATATAAAATCAATAATTGTTAACAGCCATATAATACTTTATTGCTTGATTGAAAATGAAATTAGTATACTCAGAGTGTTGCATAAAAATATGGATATAACTGAAATATATAGTAAAAAATTAATTTAATGACCAAAGCGTATAATATCATACATCATAAATTTGACGTAGTAGTTGTGGGTGCAGGCGGAGCAGGGCTCCGTTCTGCATTCGGTATGGCTAAAGAAGGGCTAAATACCGCCTGTATAACTAAGCTATTCCCAACCCGTAGTCATACTGTAGCAGCTCAGGGCGGAATTAGTGCAGCCCTTGGAAATATGGGCGAAGATGATTGGCGTTGGCATATGTATGATACTGTTAAAGGATCGGACTGGTTAGGTGATCAAGATGCCATCGAGTATATGTGCAAGAACGCTCCTGATGCGATTTTAGAGCTAGAGCATTACGGTGTACCTTTTTCAAGAACAGAAGAGGGCAAGATTTATCAGCGTCCTTTTGGCGGGATGACAACAGAGTACGGCAAAGGAAAAGCAGCTCAGCGTACATGTGCTGCGGCAGATCGTACGGGGCATGCCATACTTCATACGTTATATCAGCAATCACTAAAGCATAAGGTACAGTTTTTCGTTGAGTATTTTGCTCTTGATTTGTTGATGGAAGACGGTGAGTGTAGAGGCGTAGTCGCTTGGAATTTAGACGACGGTAGTCTGCATTGTTTTAGAGCTCATAATGTAGTGCTTGCAACGGGTGGATATGGGCGTGCTTATTTTTCTGCGACATCTGCTCACACTTGTACTGGTGACGGAGGCGGTATGGCGATTAGAGCCGGTCTGCCATTGCAAGATATGGAATTTGTACAGTTTCACCCGACGGGCATATATTCGGCGGGCTGTCTTATTACCGAGGGAGCTAGAGGTGAAGGTGGATATCTCGTTAATGCAAACGGAGAGCGTTTTATGGAGCGTTACGCTCCGGCTGCAAAGGATTTAGCTTCAAGAGACGTAGTTTCAAGAGCGATGACTATCGAGATTCGTGAAGGGCGAGGAGTCGGCGAGCATAAAGATCATGTATTCCTGCATTTAAATCATTTATCGCCTGAAATTTTACACAGCCGTTTGCCCGGTATCTCTGAGACGGCTAAAATTTTTGCCGGTGTTGATGTCACTAAAGAGCCGATACCGGTACTTCCTACAGTTCATTATAATATGGGCGGGATACCGACTAATTACCACGGTCAAGTAATTATTAAAGACGGCACTAATCATAATAGCGTAGTAAAAGGTCTTATGGCAATTGGTGAAGCGGCTTGCGTATCGGTACACGGAGCTAACAGGTTGGGGTCAAATTCTTTGCTTGATTTAGTAGTATTCGGTAGAAGTAGTGCTTTAAAAGCAGCTGAGCTTATTAGTCCAGCAAGTCCCCATAAGCCTATAAAAGAGGCAAGTCTTGAAAAAATTATAAATAGATTTGATAAAGTCCGTCACGCTAACGGTAATATTTTAGTTGCAGATTTAAGGCTTAAAATGCAAAGAACTATGCAAAGCCACGCTTCGGTATTTAGAACTCAAGAAGTACTAGATGAAGGAGCAGGAATGATTAGCGAAATAAGAAACGGCTATAAAGATATAAAAATTAACGATAAATCTTTAATTTGGAATAGTGATTTAGTAGAAGCCTTAGAGCTAGATAATCTACTTGATCAGGCTTTGGTAACGGTATATTCGGCAGCTGCAAGAAAAGAAAGTAGAGGAGCTCATGCTAGGGAAGATTATCCTGATCGTAATGATGGAGATTGGATGAAACATACTCTTAGCTCTATCGATGAAGCAGGTAAAGTAGTTCTTGATTATAAACCTGTAACGCTAACCACTTTAACCGATGAGGTGAAAGCAGTTCCACCGGCGAAGAGGGTGTATTAATGTATACTCGTTTAATTTGAAAAATTGGCTACGTTGTCTCTTGCTGATAATCCTCACGTACTAGTATGTACGCTGCGGTTATCAGCTTCAAGACGCCTTGCTCTTTTCCAAATTAAACTTCGTCTACCGGTTCTTCAGTTATCATTTGTGTATCAAAATATGTTTGAATATTTAATAAAATTTTATCCAAAAATCCTTTTTATTATAGAAGGGACTTTAGTAACTTTAAAATATAGCGTTATTGCCGTTATATTCGGTTTAGTAATAGGGATGTTGCTCGCTATTTGTAAGGTAAATAAGAATCGTGCTTTAAGGCTTTTTGCAAATTTCTATACTTCTATTTTCAGAGGTACTCCTTTATTAATTCAATTAAGTATTATTTATTTTGCTTCACCTTATATCATAGGCGTTAAATTTAGTGTGTTTATGGCGGGAGCTATTTCTTTTTCCCTTAATTCTGGAGCATATGTTTCCGAAGTAGTCAGGGCGGGGATTAATGCAGTTGATAAAGGGCAGTTTGAAGCGGCTGAAGCTCTTGCTATTCCAAAGTTTTTAATAATGAAAGATATAATTCTGCCGCAAGCAGTTAAAAATATTTTTCCGTCATTAGTAAATGAGCTTGTAAATTTGATTAAAGAATCAGCCATTATTTCTATGCTTGGAGAAATGGATTTAATGCGTAGAGCACAAATTGTATCAATTGAAACATATAATTATTTTTTTCCAATGTTTGTTGCTGCGTGCTGTTATTATATTTTAGTGATGTTAATCAGCTTTATAGCAAAAATAATTGAGAAAAAAATGATTGTTAATTAAAACATACTTGCTTTTATGGAAAAAGTAATTATAATTTAAATTTAGTGTAATTTACAAATTCTTATAATTTGTATTTAGAAATGATTTAAAATAAAGGGTGGAAGTATTTTTTCACCCTTTAATTATCGTATATATAAGTTTTTTTTGGAGTATTTTTTTTAATGCCGACATATAATCAATTAGTACGTTTTGGGAGAAAGTCAAAAACTCGTAAGACCAAGTCTCCTGCCTTAGAATCTAATCCTTTTAAAAGTGGTGTTTGCCTAGTTGTAAAAACCGTTACCCCTAAAAAGCCTAACTCTGCACTTCGTAAGATTGCAACGGTGCGTTTAAGTAATAAAAGAACAGTAAATGCATATATTCCCGGTGAAAAGCATAGTGTAAAGGAGCATGATAGGGTATTAGTAAGAGGCGGTCAGGTTCCTGATCTTCCGGGGGTGAAATATCATATCGTACTCGGTGCATATGATATTGCTGGAGTTAAAGGGCGTAAGCAAGGTCGTTCACGTTATGGTGCTCCTCGTAAACAAGTCGCAGTTACAAAAAAATAAATTATTAGTTAGAGAGAAAAAATAAAATGTCACGTCGTCACGCCGCTGAAAAGCGAGTAATTTTACCTGATATGAAATATAACAGTATTTTACTGTCAAGATTTATCAATAATATTATGAAAGAAGGGAAGAAAGCCCTTGCAGAGAAAATTGTTTATTCAGCCTTTAATAAAATTGAAAAGAAGCATAGAGTCGATCCTTATCAAACCTTTAATAATGCTATGCATAACGTGAAGCCGCATTTAGAAGTAACTTCGGTTAGGGTTGGAGGAGCTAATTATCAAGTTCCGACGCATGTTGATGAAAGAAGAGGATATGCTCTTGCTAGCCGTTGGATTATTAATGCTGCGTCAAAACGTTCTGAAAAAATGATGATTGATAAACTTGCCGAAGAGCTGTTTGAAGCTTCTAATAATAGAGGCGTCGCCATTAAGAAGAAAGAAGATACTCATAAAATGGCTGAAGCTAATAAAGCTTTCTCTCATTTTAGCCCTAAAAAAATGAAATAAGGTAGGGTATATAATGAGTAAAATAAATAAACTTGAGCATATTCGTAATATAGGGATATGTGCTCACATTGATGCCGGTAAAACCACAACTACCGAACGTATTTTATATTATACAGGTAAATCACATAAAATAGGTGAAGTTCATGAGGGCGGTGCTACCATGGACTGGATGGAGCAGGAGCAAGAACGCGGTATAACCATTACCTCAGCTGCTACTACTTGTAGATGGCAAGATAAGATAATTAATATTATCGATACTCCTGGACACGTTGATTTTACTATCGAAGTAGAGCGTTCGCTTCGTGTTCTTGACGGCACGGTTGCAGTATTTGACGGCGTAGCAGGTGTTGAACCACAGTCTGAAACGGTTTGGAGGCAAGCAGATAAATATAATGTTCCTAGAATGTGTTTTGTCAATAAAATGGACAGAATGGGAGCAGATTTTTATAGATGCGTTGAAATGATCAAAGATCGTTTAGGAGCAAAACCGCTTGTTATTCAGTTGCCTGTAGGGATTGAAGAAAATTTTAAAGGTATAATTGATCTTGTTAAAATGAAAGCAGTGATTTGGAAAGATGAATCACTTGGAGCTGAGTATTTTGAAGAAGATATACCTGCCGATATGAAAGACAAGGCTGAAGAATATCGTGCTAAATTACTTGATACGGTCGTTGAGTTAGATGACGCGATCATGGAAAAATATTTATCAGGTGAAGAAGTAACAGAAGAAGAAATTAAAAGATTAATCAGAAAAGGTACTATTTCAGCAGCATTTTATCCGGTTTTATGCGGTAGTGCTTTTAAAAATAAAGGAGTGCAGCCTTTACTTGATGCTGTAGTAGATTTCCTACCTTCGCCTATTGATATAGGTATAGTAAAAGGTATGGAAGTAAGTACCGGTGAAGAAAAAGATTTTCTTATTTCAATAACTGAGCCTTTTTCAGCTTTGGCATTTAAAATTATGAATGATCCGTTTGTCGGCTCATTAACTTTTATTAGAATATATTCAGGGAAAATTACTTCTGGATCAACTGTTATTAATACTGTAAAGAATAAAAGAGAAAAAATCGGCAGAATGCTATTAATGCATGCTAATAATCGTGAAGACGTAAAAGAAGCATCAGCAGGCGATATAGTAGCTTTAGCAGGGCTTAAAGATACTACTACGGGTGATACGTTATCCGATATGGATAAGCAAGTAATCTTAGAAAGAATGGAGTTTCCGGAGCCGGTAATTGAGCTTGCGGTAGAACCTAAATCAACAGCCGATCAAGAAAAAATGGGTCTTGCACTTTCTCGTTTAGCAGCTGAAGATCCATCATTTAGAGTTTCAACGGATCATGAAACAGGACAAACAGTGATAAAAGGAATGGGAGAACTCCATTTAGAAATTATCATTGACCGTATGAGAAGAGAGTTTAAGGTTGAAGCAAATATTGGAGCTCCTCAAGTAGCATATCGTGAAACTATAACAAAAGCTTGCGAAATCGATTATACCCATAAGAAACAATCCGGCGGTGCAGGACAATTTGCTCGTGTAAAAATTATTTTTGAGCCTCTAAAAGAGGTAAAAGATCTAAAAGATGAAGACAAAAATAAAACTTTTGTCTTTGAAAGTAAAATCGTCGGCGGTGCCGTACCTAAAGAATATATACCGGGTGTTGAAAAAGGTTTAAATAATATTAGAGAAACCGGTGTTATTGCCGGTTATCCTATGATTGATTTTAAAGCAACTTTAGTTGACGGTGCGTTTCATGATGTAGATTCTAGTGTACTTGCGTTTGAAATTGCTGCAAAGGCAGCCTTTAGAGAAGGGATGCCGAAAGGTAATCCTAAATTACTGGAGCCTATTATGAAAGTTGAAGTCATCACTCCTGATGAATATATGGGTGATATTATAGGTGATTTAAATAGTCGTAGAGGGCAAATTCAAAGCATGGATCCAAGAGGGAATGCTCAAGTAGTTACTGCGAATGTTCCGTTAGCGGAAATGTTTGGTTATGTTAATACGCTTAGGTCTTTATCTCAAGGTAGAGCTCAGTTTAGTATGATATTTTCTCATTATGATCAAGTGCCGAGTCAGGTAGCTGATATTATTAAAGCTAAAAAATAATTGATGGATCTAATTAGATATAATTACTGTCATGTCTTGCAAAGGTAAATGTTGTTTTACTGTGACAGCTTATAAATTAGAAGTACCGATTATTATAGTAATTTTTTAATAATAACAAATATTTTTAATAAATTTATTGATTTTTTATTAAAAATATGATAGGAGTGTAGCTCAATTGGTAGAGCGCCGGTCTCCAAAACCGGAGGTTGCGGGTTCGATGCCTGTCGCTCCTGCCATTATAGGTTTAGAGCTTTTTTGCTATAAAATATAGAATTTTTACAAAATTTGCTTATAGAGAAAAATTTGAAAGAGATACTTCGCCTCGAATCGCAGCGTACATGCTAGTATGTGAGAATTTCAGTGCTGGATCATTGTCTCAATTACCTCTAGAAGTAGAATTTTGTAAGAAGTCTAATAAATTACCTAACAAAAATATGTTTAAAGAATATAAAATTTATAAGTTTTTTGAACAAGTTAAACAAGAAACTTATAAGGTAGTTTGGCCAACTAGAAAAGAGCTTGTTGCTTCAACATTAGTAGTGGTAGTAGCAGTTTTTATTTTTAGCCTAATTTGTTTGGTACTTGATTATAGTATACATAACATAATGCAGCTTTTGCTTAATATCGGCAAATAGTATAAGGAATAAATTGTGACAGAACAGAGTATAGATAATATATTGCCTTCTTCTGAAAAAAATGTAAAGCAGTGGTATGTAGTACATACGGCATCAGGAGCAGAGAAACGCATTAAAGAAGATATGCTTAGAAGAATCGCTAAACAGAAAATGACGGATTTTTTTGAAGATATATTAATACCTGTTTTTGGAGTTTCTGAAGTTAAACGTGGTAAAAATGTCAAGGTAGAAAAAAAACTAATGCCGAGTTATATCTTGATAAAGATGAATATGACTGATAAATCTTGGCATTTAGTAAAAAATATACCAGGAGTAACCGGCTTTTTAGGAAGCAAGACCACACCAAAAGCTCTTACGGAAAGCGAAATACAGAATATTTTTAATAATTTGGAAGCAGAAGCTAAAGAAGCAAAGAATTCTAAATTGTATGAAGTTGGTGAAATAGTGACTGTTACAGACGGTCCTTTTGAAACTTTCACCGGTACGGTAGAAGAAATAGATCAAGAAAAAAATAGGTTAAAAGTTTCAGTATCAATATTTGGTAAAGCAACTCCAATAGAACTAAATTTTAACCAAGTAAAGAAAAACGATTAAAGGTAGTTAGATTTTTATACTAATCAGTATATTGTTGCTATTAGCCTAATAAAGATCGCTGATGTCATTCCTGCGAAAGCAGGAATCCAGCACAACTTATAAAACACTTGTTTTTTTAAAGATATATTTTATTTTAGATTCCTGCTTTTGCAGAAATGACAAGTTTATACACTATTAATTTAAGAGAAAAATAAGGATATTTATAAATGTCTCAGAAAGTAATAAAAGGTTATATTAACTTGATAATTCCGGCAGGCGGAGCCACTCCTGCTCCTCCTATAGGACCGGCCCTTGGGCAAAGAAAAGTTAATATTAAAACATTTTGTGATGAATTTAATAATAGTACAAAAGATACGGAAAAAGGAGTACCTTTGCCGACTTTAATTACTGTTTATGAAGATAGTAGTTTTTCTTTTAAAATAAAAACTCCTCCTGCCTCTTATTTTTTAAAGAAATATGCTAAAATTACTAAAGGTTCTAGTGCTACTAAGAAAGAAGCCGTAGTAGGTAAAGTTACTATGGATGATTGTCGTGAAATTGCAAAGTTAAAAATGCCTGATTTAAATACAAAAGATATTGAAGCAGCAACAAAAATTATTTGTGGTAGTGCTGCATCTATGGGACTTGAAGTGGTAGGGAATTAATTATTATGTCAAATAAGAAAGATGTTGCCGTAAAAATCAGCGGCGGTAAAAAAATAAGAGAAGCTAGAGAAAAAGTAAAATCAGATGCTTTATATAATTTAACAAATGCAGTTGAACGATTAAAGTCAGCATCATATGTTAAATTTGATCCAACCTTAGAAATAGTTATGAAGCTTGGAATTGATCCTAGGCATTCCGATCAAATGGTACGTGGTGTAGTTAATTTACCTGCCGGTACAGGTAAAACCGTAAGAGTTGCCGTTATTTGTAAAGAAGAAAGAGAAGAAGAAGCTAAAAGTGCTGGGGCAGATTTAGTAGGTTCAACAAATATTATTGATGAAATTAAAGCAGGGAAAATTAATTTCGATGTATGTATAGCTACTCCCGATATGATGGCAGTTATAGGTTCAGTTGCAAGAATTTTAGGACCAAAAGGTTTAATGCCTAACCCTAAACTTGGTACCGTAACTTTAGATATTAAAAATGCTATTAAAAATGCTAAAAGCGGTCAAGTAGAATATAGAGCAGAGAAAGCAGGTATAATTCATGCAGGGCTTGGAAAATTATCTTTTTCAGACCAAGATTTATTAAAAAATTTAAATGCGTTTATTGAGGCAGTAATTAAAGCGAAACCTGCCGGATTAAAAGGAAGTTATTTAAAAGCAATGTATTTATCTTCTACTATGGGAGCATCGGTACAAATAGATTTAACTAGTATAGCATAATTTTTATAGCCGTTTAACGGTAGTATAGTAATAATAAAAAAGTTTTGTTATTTTAAGCATTTGTATCAGTTTAAATATATTAAACTGTGTTATAAAAGGAGAATTAAAAGGTGTTAAGATCAGAAAAACCGGTAGCAGTAGAGGATATTGTAAATATTTATAAAGAATCGCCCTCCGTAATTATTACTCATTATCATGGGTTAACCGTTAGTCAAGTGAGTTCACTTAGAGAATCACTTAAATCTAAAGAAGCAGGTTTTAAAGTAGTTAAAAATACTTTAGCAAAAATAGCTGCAAATCAAACAGGGCTTGATAGTATTGCTAATTTATTTGCAGGTCCTACTGCTATTGTTTATTCTAAAGAACCGGTTGAGATGGCAAAATTAGTAGTTAATTTTGCTAAGGCTAATGATAATCTTAAGATTATTGGTGGAATAGTCGATAATCACGTATTAGATGAACATTCAATAAAAGAACTTTCTAAGCTACCTTCACTTAATGAGCTTAGAGGTAAAATTGTTGGGTTATTACAAGCACCGGCTACTAAGGTTGTAGGTGTTTTACAAGCCCCGTCTTCGAGTATGGCGAGAGTAATACAAGCACATGCTAGTAAAAATTAACTTAAAGGTTACTGCACTAGGGATTTTAATTGATAATTAAAGAGCTTTTATAGTGGAAATTAATAAGGTTTTTTATAGGAGATTGCTCTTATTTTAAAAAAATCTTATAATTTGTAGCAAAAAAGAATTTAATTAACTTTGAAATACCTGATGCAGTAATCTCTCAATATAAAAAAAGTAAAAAGGAAAAAATTATGGCAGATTTAGCTAAAATTGAAGAACAATTATCATCATTAACATTAATGCAAGCAGCTGAGCTTGTGAAAATGCTAGAAGAAAAATGGGGTGTATCTGCAGCAGCACCTGTAGCTGTAGCAGCTGCCGGTGCAGCAGCTCCTGCGGCTGAAGCCGCTGCTGAAAAAACTGAGTTTGAAATAGTTTTAATGGCTGCAGGTGATAAGAAAGTTGAAGTAATTAAAGTCGTAAAAGATATTACGGGTCTTGGTTTAATTGAAGCTAAGAAATTAGTTGATGAAGCTCCAAAGCCTATGAAAAGCAATGTGAAAAAAGCAGAAGCTGAAGAAATCAAAGGTAAGTTAGAAGCTGCTGGAGCAAAAGTTGAATTAAAATAATTATTTCTGCACTAGGTTCTGTAAAGAAAAATTAAATTATTCGTATTTTTAGATATTTTTAAGTAAAAATTAATAAGATTCTTGTTGGAACAGTTATCTTTATTCCAAAAAAAATCTTGTGGTTTTCAATCAAAAACAACTAAATATAGATTAATTTTTTTTACAGGACCTAATATTTTTTGTATTACATGATGAAATATTTTATAGCTTTAAATTAACTTCTTAAAATCTAAAAAGCCTTATTTTAGTAACTAAATTTGAATAAGGCTTTTTTGTTTAAAAATTATTTTAAAGCTAATGTAAGTTATTTTTTTGAAATAGGTTAAAGCTATTACATTGAAAATCTTATTGATTAAAATAATTTTGTTAACGTACCATACGTCTAGAAATTTAAATTATTGAAATTTTCTAGGTTCTGTGAACATTTATAATTGATTTTTAATGAAAATTAATGAGATTTTTGAAGGAATAGTACCTAATTTAAAAAAAATCTTATAATTTTTTGTAACAAACAAATAACCAAAATCAAATCTTTTTGAAAATGTTCGCAGAGCCTACACAAGATCTAAATAGGAAACTTACTAGGTTTCTTTAATTTAAGTTCTATGTAAAAAAATTTAAAACAGTATATTTTACTGCAAATTATAAGTGTTTTATTGAAATAGGTAGTTATTCCAATAAAAATTTTACTGTTTAAAATATAAATAATTTAAATTTTATATACAGAACCTAGGTTTTGAACACTTTTGATTAATGATTATAATTAGGATATATTTTTAAGCAAAAATTAATAAGATTTTTGAGAGGATAGGGTTATTACTATTTCAAAAAACTTATGATTTACAGCTAAAAAGAGCCATAATTATGATTATTCTATTAAAAATGTATAGGACCTAATCACTTCAATACGGGCAGTAATTTTATCAGTCAGGAGATTATATGGTTTCATTAAGGGATAATATAGAAGCACAACCCTTGTCACATAATAGAAGAATAAGAAAAAATTTCGGTCATATAAATTTAGTAGCAGATATACCGAATTTGATTGAAATTCAAAAAAATTCATATGAAAAAAACTTTCTACAGTTAAATATTAAAGATTCTGAAAGAAAAAATAAAGGTTTACAATCTATATTAAACTCAATTTTTCCTATTTCAGATTCCTCCAATATTGCTAATTTAGAATTTGTAAAATATGAATTCGATACTCCAAAATATGATGTAGAAGAGTGCCGTCAAAGAAGTTTAAGTTATGCTGCTCCTCTTAAAGTTACTTTAAGGTTAAGTATTTGGGATATAGATGAGGATACCGGTACTAGAGAAATTAAAGGGATTAAAGAGCAAGAAGTATATATGGGTGATATCCCATTAATGACTAAAAACGGTACTTTTATCATTAACGGTACAGAAAGAGTAGTTGTATCGCAAATGCATCGCTCACCTGGTGTATTCTTTTATCATGATGAAGGAAAAGTCCACTCTTCCGGCAAGCTTTTATATTCTGCTCGTGTTATTCCATATAGAGGGTCTTGGCTTGATTTAGAATTCGACGCTAAGGATGTTATTTATTTTAGGATTGATAGAAAAAGAAAGCTTTATGCTACTACTTTGCTTAGAGCTATAGGTATGAGTACTGAAGAAATTATAAAATTTTATTATAATTCAGTAACTTATAAGCTTATTAAAAATAAAGGTTGGGCGGTTAAATTTATACCTCAGCATATTACTGCTCATCGTTTAACAAGTGATTTAGTAGATGCAGATACCGGAAATGTTTTACTGAAAGCAGGGCAAAAAATTACTCCGCGTTTAGCTAAAAAATATTTTGGGGAAGGGCTTAATAATATTTTAGTAGCTCATGAAACTTTAATCGGCAAATATCTATCCGAAGATTTAAGAGATCCTGCAAGCGATGAAGTATTAGCAAAAATCGGTGAAATGATAACTAGCGATATGCTAAATGTTATTAATGATCTTAAAATTAAAAATGTTAATGTATTAGTAATCAATCCTCAATCCGGTCCATATATAAGAAATACCTTATTTGCTGATAAGAATCAGGACCGTGAGGCAGCATTATGTGATATTTTCAGAGTTTTAAGACCCGGCGAACCTGCTAACATCGAAGCGGCTGAAAGCCTGTTTTATAATTTATTCTTTGATGCAGAAAGATATAATCTTTCAGAAGTCGGACGAATAAAAATGAATTCTAGGTTAGAGCTGAATATTTCTGAGGAAGTTACGGTTTTAACAATTGATGATATTAAAAATATCGTAAGAGTTTTAGTAGAGCTTAAAGACGGTAAAGGTATCATAGACGATATTGATCATTTAGGTAATAGAAGGGTTAGATCGGTAGGTGAATTGATAGAAAATCAATTTAGAATAGGTTTAGTCCGAATGGAAAAATCTGTAATTGAAAGGATGTCGGCAGGTGATGTTGATACCGTAATGCCTCATGATTTAGTAAATTCCAAGATTTTAGTTTCAGTCGTAAAAGAATTTTTTAGTACCTCTCAATTATCCCAATTTATGGATCAAACAAATCCATTATCGGAAATAACTCATAAAAGAAGGCTATCGGCCCTCGGTCCCGGAGGTCTTAGTCGAGATCGAGCAGGTTTTGAGGTGCGTGACGTACATCCGACTCATTACGGTCGTATTTGTCCTATTGAAACACCTGAAGGTCAGAATATCGGGTTAATTAACTCTATGGCTACTTATGCCAGGATAAATAAACACGGTTTTATAGAGAGTCCATATAGAAAAGTTAAAGATGGGCGTGTAACTGATGAAGTGGTATATCTTTCTGCTATTGAAGAAGGTAAATACAAAATTGGACAAGCAAATTCTAAAGTTGATAAAGACGGAAAGTTGCAAGGAGAGTTTATTAATTGCCGTGTTGAAGGCGGTAATTTTGTAATGGTAGAACCGCATGAGGTAGATTTTATTGATGTGACTCCTATGCAGGTAGTATCGGTTGCGGCTTCTCTTATACCTTTTTTAGAAAACGATGATGCTAACCGTGCTTTGATGGGTTCAAACATGCAAAGACAAGCCGTTCCTTTAATTAAAACGGATGCACCTTTTGTAGGTACCGGAGTTGAAGGGGTAGTAGCTAAAGATTCCGGAGCATCAGTACTTGCATTACATGACGGTATTGTTGAGCAGGTAGATTCAAATAGAATAGTGATTAGAACTCTAGAACAAAAGATTGACGGTTCTCCTTCTGTTGATATTTATAATTTATTAAAATTCCAAAAATCCAATCATAATACTTGTATAAATCAAAAGCCTTTAGTTAAGGTCGGTCATTATGTTAAGAAAAACGATATTATAGCTGACGGTCCTAGTACGGATAACGGTGAAATTGCTTTAGGTAGAAATGTGCTTGTGGCTTTCTTACCTTGGAACGGTTATAATTTTGAAGATTCAATTTTAATATCTGAACGTATAGTAAAAGAGGATGTATTTACATCTATTCATATTGAAGAATTTGAAGTAATAGCTAGAGATACACGCCTTGGTCCTGAAGAAATTACCCGTGATATACCGAATGTAAGCGAAGAAGCGTTACGTCATCTTGATGAGGTCGGAATAATTTATGTAGGTGCAGAAGTAAAAGCCGGTGATATTTTAGTCGGAAAAGTAACACCGAAAAGTGAATCGCCTATTACTCCTGAAGAGAAGCTACTACGTGCTATTTTCGGGGAAAAAGCTTTTGATGTAAAAGATTCATCTCTGCATGTACCTTCTGGAGTTAGCGGAACTGTAGTAGAAGTAAGGGTATTTTCTCGTAGAGGTGTAGAAAAAGACCAGCGAGCTATTGCTATTGAAAAACAACAAATTGAAAAATTAGCAAAAGACAGAGACGATGAGTTAGAAATTATTGAGCATTTTGTGTTTAGTTGGCTCGAAAAGCTTTTAATAGGGCAGGTGATTGTTAACGGTCCTAAGCAAGTAAAAGCAGGACAAACAATTACTAGTGAAACGCTA
Source organism: Rickettsia sp. MAE-05 (assembly GCF_057319745.1). Classification (NCBI taxonomy): domain Bacteria; kingdom Pseudomonadati; phylum Pseudomonadota; class Alphaproteobacteria; order Rickettsiales; family Rickettsiaceae; genus Rickettsia; species Rickettsia sp. MAE-05. The sequence goes on along the minus strand of NZ_JBLTIO010000002.1, from coordinate 271,466 downwards.
AAAAGCTTATCTGAAGGGCAATTTTGGCAGCTTACTGTGGAAGATGTAAATGTAATGAATGAAATAGAGCAGATAAAGACTCATTATGATGAGAAAAAAAATGCTCTTGATAAAAGATTTGCTACTAAGGTGGAGAAGCTGCAAAGCGGTGATGATTTACCTCAGGGAGCTTTAAAAGTAGTAAAAGTGTTTATTGCAACTAAGCATAAATTACAACCCGGTGATAAGATGGCAGGAAGACACGGTAATAAAGGTGTTATTTCACGTATTGTACCTGAAGAGGATATGCCGTTTTTAGAAAATGGAAGAGTAGTGGATATTGTTCTTAATCCGCTTGGTCTTCCGTCTCGTATGAATATAGGGCAGATTTTAGAGACGCATCTTGGGTGGGCATCAATAAATTTAGCACAAAAAATATCTGAATTAGTCAAGGAATATCAAAATAAACAGATCGGTATTGAGCAGATTAAGAAATTCTTAATTGAGTTGTACGGAGAAGATATTAATTCTATACTTGAAAGATCGGAAGAAGAGATTATCTCTTTCTGTAATAAAGTAAGTAAAGGCGTACATTTTGCAACTCCTGTATTTGACGGAGCAAAAGTTCAGGACGTTAAAGATATGTTAAAACTTGCCGGTCAAGATCCTTCAGGACAAGTAAAATTAATTGACGGTAGAACCGGTGAATATTTTGACCGTCTAGTGACCGTTGGACAGAAATATTTGCTGAAGCTGCATCACTTAGTCGATAATAAAATTCACTCTCGTTCTATAGGACCTTATAGCTTAGTAACTCAGCAACCGCTTGGAGGTAAGTCTCATTTCGGTGGACAGCGTTTCGGAGAAATGGAATGCTGGGCATTACAAGCTTACGGTGCGGCTTATACGTTACAGGAAATGTTAACGGTTAAGTCGGATGACGTAAACGGTAGGATCAAAACTTATGACTCTATAGTACGTGGTGAAAATAATTTTGAATCAGGCATTCCTGAATCATTTAATGTTATGATAAAAGAATTTAGATCCTTATGTCTTAACGTAAAGCTTGAAGTAACTTCGAGTTAAGTATACTCGGTGAATTTCAAAAATTGGCTACGTCGTCTAGCAAGTACTGCGGTGCTCACGTATTAAGTATACGCTCCGCTCCTCGTCTTGCAGACTCCTTGCTCTTTTTGAAATTGACCTTCGTATACCTACTCTTTATTTACTCGAAGTATATTGTTCAGCATAGTATTGGCTTTGTTGTATGGTTTGAAGAAAAGTGTTTTATGTCATTCCCGCATAGGCAGGAAGCCAGGGTAAAGCGAGATAAATCGAGCTTTTAATTTTAAAAACTTGCTATATTTATGTTTTTTTCTAGATTCCTGCTTTCGCAGGAATGACATAAGAGCCATGCAATAACGTCTAAATTTCCTCGCAATGACGGAAGCAATGCAATAAGAATCTAATTAAAAAAGTATCGAGTAATTTTTAAGGAAAAGTATTTATGAGCGTAGTAAATTTTTACGGACAATTAAGTAATACTCAACAATTTGATCAAATAAGGATTAATATAGCAAGTCCTGATCAAGTACGTTCGTGGTCTTTCGGTGAAGTAACAAAACCTGAAACAATTAACTATCGAACCTTTAAACCTGAGAAAGATGGTTTATTTTGTGCAAGAATTTTTGGTCCGGTAAAAGATTACGAATGTCTCTGCGGTAAATATAAGCGGATGAAAAATCGTGGTATTACATGTGAGAAATGCGGCGTTGAAGTTACGGTTTCTAGAGTAAGACGTGAAAGAATGGGGCATATTGAACTTGCAGCTCCCGTTGCTCATATTTGGTTTTTAAAGTCACTACCTTCAAGAATTAGTACGCTTCTTGATATGACAATGCGAGATGTAGAAAAGATTCTTTATTTTGAAAATTATGTAGTAGTTGACCCAGGGTTATCGATTTTACAAAAAGGCGAACTCTTAACAGAGGAGGAATTACAGAAAGCAAAAGATAAGTACGGTGAAGATGCATTTACTGCCTCTATAGGTGCAGAAGTAATACAACAAATGCTTAAAGAGCTTGATTTTTCAAAGTTAAAGCAAGAATTATACGAAGAATTACAAACCACTTCCTCAGAAGTCAAAAAGAAAAAATTAGTAAAGCGTTTAAAATTAGTAGAGGATTTTTTAGAGTCGGAAAATAAGCCGGAATGGATGATTATGGATGTTTTACCGGTTATTCCTCCTGAAATTAGACCGCTTGTTATGCTTGATGGCGGAAGATTTGCTACTTCGGACTTAAATGAACTTTATAGAAGAGTAATTAATAGAAATAATCGTTTAAAGAAACTAATAGAGTCAAAAGCTCCTGATATAATAGTCAGGAACGAAAAAAGAATGTTACAAGAAGCGGTAGATGCGTTATTTGATAACGGTCGTCGAGGTAGAGCAGCGAAAAATGCTAATAAGCGTCCATTTAAGTCATTAAGTGATATGCTTAAAGGTAAGCAAGGTCGTTTCCGTCAGAATCTACTTGGTAAAAGGGTTGACTATTCAGGACGTTCGGTTATCGTGGTCGGGCCTGAGCTTAAGCTTCATCAGTGCGGTTTACCTAAAAAAATGGCATTGGAGCTATTTAAGCCGTTTATTTATTCTAAGCTTGAGTTGTACGGTATTGCTACGACTATTAAAGCCGCAAAAAGAATGGTGGAAGCTGAAAAACCTGAAGTTTGGGATGTGCTTGAAGAAGTCATAAGAGAGCATCCGGTTTTACTTAATAGAGCTCCGACATTGCATAGATTAGGTATTCAAGCATTTGAACCGCTATTAATCGAAGGTAAAGCAATTCAGCTTCATCCGCTTGTTTGTGCTGCGTTTAATGCAGACTTTGACGGTGATCAGATGGCGGTACATATTCCGTTATCGATTGAAGCACAGCTTGAAGCTAGGGTATTTATGATGTCTACAAATAATATCTTAAGCCCTGCAAACGGACGTCCTATTATTGTACCGGATAAAGATATAGTACTTGGTTTATATTATCTAACCCTTGCATTTGATAATGAAGTAGGCGAAGGGATGATGTTCTCAGATTTAGCTGAGATGGAACATGCTTTATATAATAAATTTATAACTATTCATACAAAGATAAAATATCGTAGAAATCAGCTAAATGCCGAAGGTAAAATGGTCCCTGTTATCATTGATACTACTTACGGTAGGTTAATGGTAGGTGAATTATTGCCTTCTAACCCTAATATAGAATTCAAGTTTATTAATAAACAACTAACTAAAAAAGACATATCATTAGTTATAGATTTAGTTTATCGTCACTGCGGTCAAAAAGCTACGGTAATTTTCGCCGATCAGCTAATGAAACTAGGTTTTAAATATGCTTGTTCTTCAGGTATTTCTTTTGGAATGGACGATATGGTAGTACCGGAATCTAAGAGTACTCATATCAATGAAACTCAGCTTGAAATAAAAGAATTTGAACAACAATATTCAAACGGTTTAATTACTTATGGAGAGAAATACAATAAAGTAGTTGATGCTTGGTCAAGATGTACCGATAGAGTAGCAAACGACATGATGAAAGAGATTGCTACGCCGCCGGTTAGTGATGATCCGAATCATCAAAAAATAAATGCTATATATATGATGGCTATCTCCGGAGCAAGAGGTTCTTTCCAGCAAATTAAGCAGTTAGGCGGTATGCGAGGTTTAATGACCAAATCAAACGGTCAAATTATACAAACTCCTATTATCTCTAACTTTAAGGAAGGATTAACTGAATTTGAGTGTTTTAATTCTGCTAACGGAATGCGTAAGGGGCAAATAGATACGGCTTTAAAAACGGCAAGCTCAGGTTACTTAACAAGAAAATTAGTAGACGTTGCACAAGATTGTATTATTACCAAAAAAGATTGTGGAACTGATAAAGGGATTGAAGTTAAGAGTGTTATTGAAGGGGGAGAAGTTATAGTACCTTTAGCTGAAAAGATTTTAGGTCGTACTGCTGCTATCGATATATTTCATCCTGTAACTAATGTTCTAATTCTCAATAAAGGCGAGCTTATTAATGAAGCAAAGTTAGAGCAGATTGAGTCGGCTGGACTCGACAGAATTATGATAAAATCTGTATTAACCTGCGAAAGTACTACCGGTATATGTAGCATATGTTACGGTAGGGATCTTGCTACCGGTACGTTGGTGTCGGAGGGTGAGGCAATCGGGGTTATCGCTGCTCAATCTATCGGTGAACCGGGTACGCAGCTTACAATGAGAACTTTCCATATCGGAGGAGCGGCAACAAAAGGTGCTGAAGTTTCTTCTGTAGAAGCTTCCTATGACGCAAAAGTAAAAATTATAAGTCGTAACGTTGTTATTAATTCCGAAGAACGTAAAATTGTTATGAGCCGAAATTGTGAATTATTATTACTTGATAATAACGGTAATGAAAAGGCTCGTCATAAAATTCCATACGGTGCTAGATTACTTGTTGATGACGGTGATATGGTTATTAAAACTCAAAAACTAGCGGAGTGGGATCCTTATACTATACCGATTATCACGGAGAAATCAGGTAAAGTTTTATTCAAAGATATGGTTGAGGGTATTTCTATTCGTGACGTAACTGACGAGGCTACTGGAATACCGAGTAAAGTTATTATTGAATCAAAGCAATATTCACGCGGTGCAGAATTACGTCCGCGTATACAGCTTTTAGATACTAAAGGTGAAGTTATAGCCTTATCAAACGGTTTAGAAGCCAGATATTACTTGCCGGTTGGAGCAGTTTTAAGCGTAGAAGACGGAGTACAAATATCTGTAGGTGATATTATTGCACGTATACCGAAAGAATCAACCACTACTAAAGATATTACCGGTGGTTTACCGAGAGTTGCCGAGCTTGTAGAAGCAAGACGTCCTAAAGATCACGCAGTTATTGCCGAGGTTGACGGTAGAGTAGAATTCGGTAAAGACTATAAATCTAAGAGACGTATTATTATACATCCGATTGATGAAACAATGTCTATTGAGTATATGGTACCCAAAGGCAAGCATGTTGTAGTTAACGAAGGTGACTTTGTTAAAAAAGGCGATTTATTGATTGACGGTAATCCAGTACTTCAAGATATTTTAAAAGTAATGGGTGTAGAGGTTCTTGCAAATTATATTGTTAAAGAGGTGCAAGCCGTTTATCGTCTACAAGGTGTAAAGATTGATGATAAGCACATAGAAGTTATTATTCGTCAGATGTTACAAAAAGTAGAAATCACGGATTCAGGTGGCACTACCTTATTAGCAGGAGAAAAAATAGATAGACATGAATTCGAGGAGATAAATGAAAAAGCTATTAAAAACGGTTTAAAACCTGCTGAAGCACAATTAATATTACAAGGTATTACTAAAGCTTCTCTGCAAACTAGATCGTTTATCTCTGCGGCATCATTCCAAGAGACTACTAGAGTTTTAACTGAAGCAGCTATTGCCGGTAAAATAGATAAACTACGAGGATTAAAAGAAAACGTGATAGTTGGACGATTAGTACCTGCCGGAACCGGTTACTTTATGGATAAAATGCGTAAAGCAGCTGTAAAGCTTGATGAAGAGAATGTATAAATATACTTGATTCTTGTAAGGCGTTATTGCATGGATACTGAAAGTCGTCATTGCGAACGACCTACACAACTGTCCGAAGTTAAAATGAACAAAAGCTATTTAATAGCTAAAAATGGTATTTTTAACGTAAAACATTAAAAATACTACCAGCAATAGTTGTAAAAACAATTGCTTATTCTACTTATTTTTCAACTTCGGACAGTTGTGAACGACCTAAGCGTTGTTGCATGGCTCAATTTCACCACTGTCATCCCGTGGCTTGACCTATAGTCCCGGACATTTTTCTTTCCATGTCATTCCTGCGTAGGCGGGAATCCAGTAAAGTAAAGCTTTTTTTAAAAGCTTTACTTTAAAAAAACTATGTAATAAAAAATCTTTAATTTTAAAGATTTTTTAATATGGATCCCCGCTTTCGCGGGTATGACATCGAGTTATGCTGGATTCCTGCTTTCGCAGGAATGACATCGGTATACACGCGGGCAATGCTTTCCTAGCTAGAAGTGGGAATCCAGAAAAATAACCTTACTACGCATTATTGACAAAAAAAGCCTATAAAAACTAAGTTTTTTATAGGCTTTTTCTTATTTTGTAGGAATGATTCTTTAATAACAAGCAATCGGTGCTGTTAAATGCTCGTAGGTTTGACCTAAATAAGATACTGGTTGTTCAAAGATATACGTATTATTGTTATCATAATTATAATTACCGTATAATTGTAATCTTGCTAAAGAATCTTCATATCGGAAGTTTTCAAGTATTTCTTGATTTTTAGATATCTGAATTTCTGCTAAACAATGTTCAATATAAGTTTTCAGTGCCTCTTGACAAATTCCATCATGTAAAGCTTTTAACATGAGTAAGTTTACTAATGGGTTAATACCATTATTTGCATTAGTAGTAATCGTAGCTTCTTCGTGTTTTTGATCAATCTTTTCAAACTGCACTTCTAGAGGTGATTTAGACGTCGAGCCTAGACTTGCATCCTCACATATGTCTATATACGCTGCGGTGCTGCATTCCGTATCTCCTTTAAATTCCTCTCTATAAACTGGTTTAGAAAGATGTCTAACAGGTAATTCAGAAATTAAAGGATCTTCATTGATTACTTCTACTTTCTCTATTTCAAGATTTTCTGCTTCAGCATTGATTTTTTCTTCAAAATTTATCTCTGGGAAAAGTGCTTTCACATCCGTTATTTCAAGCTTTTCTCCTTTTTTACCTACTTCATAAGCTTTAGAAACAATTTGTTTATAAATAACGTCAATTAATTCTCGTTTTGTTTGTATTTCATCAGAATAATTAATTCCTCCTTCTTTCCAAAACTTTACTATTTTAGAAAAAGCAGGAATATATTTACCGGTCTTTGCTAAAAATTTTTGTATAAATGTAGGTTCAACAAGAGGTGCTAATGTAGGGTTTTCTTCATATTTTTTAAATACATACTCGACAATTTTAGGTATATTTTGATCTGCTTCTATTTCGTCAGGTAAGCCGTGTAATATTTTTTTGGCTATTGCTTGATCCATCTTCTTATACAAAATATTAACCCCTATCCATGTCCATACAGGATTAGCCGTAAAACAAAGCTTTGTTACATAAAATGCTAGCGATATAGGTAGAGATAATAACTTTAAATAGTTAAGGCAAGTATATCGTATTGGATGAGGGGTGAGGCTATAAATCTCATCCATATCTTGGTTTAGCTCACATGATGTTTTAATCATTGTATACTTCTGCTTAATTAAATGAGAAGTGATGTCATATACTGGCATGTTATTACTTAAATTGGTCATGCCTCCATATTGCAGTTACGCCTATTAAAAAGCTATACGTTCAATAAGAGTACCAATAACCTTATCATGAATATCCAATGACTTGGAAAAGCAGATTGTCTTACGTGCAAGCCTCTTGCATCTCGTTCTAAGGTTCAAGTTACTTCGTTCTATCCGTTGAGTGTATTTTTTACTGATAATATGCTTTTTAGGGTCTAATAACCTAGCATAACTCCCCCATCCATCTGTATAGTAAAAAGTCACCTTGAAATTCTCTAGTTTTTTCAGTAATGATTCTAATGTGCTATCACATCTTGTACCAAACGTATAAGCAACTACTTTTAACGAAATCTTATCCAAGGCATACCAAAGCCATCGTTGTCTGGATTTATTCTGTACATAAGACCATTGTTCATCTATCTCAGGAGCAATAATTACTTCTGTTGTACTGATAGAATGATTTATTGTTTTTAATACTAGATTTTTTTAAAACACGGATAACTGTATTGATACCCACTTTTAATACTCTTACTGTATCTCTAACTCCAGAGCCGTTGATTGACATTTCTACTATTTGCTCCTTAACTCCAGGCTTAGATGCATTATTAATATACTCCAATTGAAAATATCGATTACACCGCTTGCATTGATATCTCTGTTGTTTTGAAATTGAATATCCTGACTTTATTACTTCTTCTGTGTTGTTACAATATCTACACTTAACATCTATTTTTGCCATAACTCCTTAACTATAATTCTCTCTTATTACTGTTTGAGGATTATAGACTATTTACTCTAAACTGCAATACGGAGGCACGACCCTTAAATTTAACTAATTCGTCAGCAAAATATAAAAAACATTAACATTTGTCAAATGCTATTTAATGAGATTTTGTTTTAAATCAATTATAATACTTGCAAAGTTTTATCAAGATAAATAGAATTATCCAAAGTCAAAAGTAATATAAGGAATGAGTATGCTTAACATAAATTTTGTGAATGAAGAATTATCTACTAATCAGGGTCTAGTAGTTTTTATTGATGAACAGTTAAAGCTTGATAGTAATTTAATAGGACTTGATCAACAACATCACGGATTAATTTCTAAAACTATTCAGAATAAACTGCAATTTACCGGTAAATATGGACAGATTAAAGTTATTCCGTCTGTCATTAAATCAGGCGAGGTTAGATATTTGATAATAGCAGGTCTTGGGAATGAAGAAAAATTAACTGAAGCAAAAATTGAAGAGTTAGGCGGTAAAATCTTACAACATGCAATTTGTGCTAAAATTTCTACTATCGGCTTAAAACTTACAAATAGAATTAGCAGGTTTACATCTCAAACATTTGCATCTTTAGTTGCTAGTGGGGCGTTTCTTGCTTCTTACAGATTTGATAAATATAGAACTACCTTAAAAGAAGCAGAGAAGTTTGCAGTAGAGTCAATTGAGATTTTTACCGATAATAGTACTGAAGCAGCAAAATTATTTGAAGTCAAAAAATTAATTGCTGAGTCAGTATTTTTTACAAGGGATATATGTAATGAACCGTCAAATATTAAAACTCCGCAAGTTTATGCTGAAAGAATAGTTGATATACTTGAACCGTTCGGAGTAGATGTTGACGTTATCGGTGAACGTGAGATGAAAAATCTTGGTATGGGTGCATTACTTGGGGTCGGTCAAGGTTCACAAAACGAGTCAAAATTAGTAGTAATGGAATATAAAGGCGGCAGTAAAGATGTTCCGACTATTGCTTTGGTTGGTAAAGGAGTGATTTTTGATACAGGCGGTATTTCCTTAAAGCCGTCAAGTAATATGCATTTAATGAGATACGATATGGGAGGTTCTGCAGCAGTCGTGGGTGCTATGATTGCGGTTGCAGGTCAAAAATTACCTGTAAATATAGTCGGTGTTGTAGGGCTTGTCGAAAATATGCCGTCCGGTAATGCACAGCGTCCAGGGGATGTAGTAACTACTATGTCAGGGCAAACTGCCGAAGTTTTAAATACCGATGCAGAAGGGCGTTTAGTACTTGCTGATGCAGTTTGGTATGCACAAGAAAAATTTAAGCCTAAATGCGTGATTGACGTTGCAACTCTAACAGGAGCAATAACTGTAGCACTCGGTAGTACATATGCTGGTTGTTTTTCCAATAATGATGAGTTAGCTGATAAGTTAATAAAAGTAGGGGAAGAAGTTAATGAAAAACTTTGGAGAATGCCGCTTCATGATGAGTACGATGCAATGATTAACTCCGACATAGCCGATATGGCAAATATAGGGAACGTACCGGGAGCTGCCGGAAGCTGCACGGCTGCACATTTCATTAAACGTTTCATTAAAGATGGAGTAGATTGGGCTCATTTAGATATAGCAGGTGTTGCAAATAGTAATAAAGCTTCAGCACTCGGTCCGAAAGGGGCAGTGGGGTACGGCGTGAGACTACTTGAGAAATTTATTAAAGAATATATTTAACGTTATTCTAGAGTCGCTTTGTTGCGTAGAAACCGAGTCGTCATGAGCTACGCAGCCATAGGCTGCGTGGCAATCTCATGCAATAATAACAAACTCCTGAGATTGCGTACGTACAAAACTTACAGTTTTTCCGTAGCTCAGACGAAAAGTCATCTATTTGCTATTTGTTTATTCTGAATATAATTATGAACACAATAAATAAACCTTATATATTTGTTATAGGTAATGAAAAAGGCGGGGCAGGTAAAACTACCTGCTGCATGCACCTAATAATAGCTCTGCTTTATCAAAATTATTCGGTAGTAAGTATTGATACCGACTCACGTCAAGGTTCTTTAACCAGCTATTTAAAAAATCGAGATTTATATAATCAGCAAAATCCTGATAAACCGGTATTAGTACCGAAACATTTTCATATATCTGAAGGAGAGATAGAAGAGCAAGTCAAGAGTTTTGAGAAAGTACTAGAAAATAATCAAGATGCCGATTATATAGTGATTGATACCCCAGGCAGTCATACTCCTTTATCAAGAGTTGCTCATTCTTACGCCGATACAATTATTACACCGATTAATGACAGCTTTCTAGATTTAGACGTAATAGCAAAAGTCGACAGCAAAGATGAAATTATTAGCCCATCAATATATAGTCAAATGATTTGGGAGCAGAAAATGGAGCGTGCTAGTCGTGATAGAATTAGTATAGATTGGGTAATACTGCGTAATCGTTTAAGTAATCTTGATGCATTAAATAAAAGACGCGTAGGGAATGTATTAGCTAAACTTGCTAAAAGAATTAACTTTAAACTCGCAGAAGGATTTAGTGAACGTGTAATATATAGGGAGTTATTTTTACAAGGTCTAACATTACTTGATCTAAAAACTGCAAAATATGATAGAGCGTTTAATAGCTCACACGTACTTGCACGTCAAGAATTACGAAATTTTTTAGACTTTCTAGGTATTAAGGCTGCGTTCAAAGGTTAATTTTTATTAAAGTTTTTCTTGTATAAAGTTAAAAAATATATAATGGGCAAAATTAATATGTTTTAACTTTATAAGGGAAACAAATGCCAAATATTGCTGAAAATATTTCAAAACTACCGGAAGAACAAGAAAAAGTTAATAAGCTTGTTGATCAATACAAAAATTTAACTCCGGAAGAACAAAAAATTGTTGATAGAAAACTTAAGTCACATTTTACAAAAGAAGAGCTAGAACAAGATGAGCTTAAATCAAGAATGAATAACATACGTAGTAATTTGTCCAATAAAGACCAAGAAAAACTACAAGCAGGTAATAATTCTATAGGTGAAATAGCAAAAGATGTATTATCGTTAGTTAAAGGAATAATAAATCTAGTAGAAAATGTTGCAGAGATAATTAAAAACCCTAAGAAAGCAATATATGAATGGATTAAAGGTGAGTTAAATCAAGTAAAACCGGAGCAACAAAATCATCAGCAACTCCCATCAAAGCCAAAAGCTGCTGCAATATCAAGATAAAATTTTGGCAAGATAAAACTTTAGTTTTTATTTGCGAAACTCTGTAATTTTATGTATATGTATAAAGGAAAGAAATATACGTAGAAAATGCATAAATATAGAACTCATAATTGTAACGAATTACAAATATCCGATGTTGGGAAAGAAGTTAAATTATCCGGTTGGGTACATAGAAGAAGAGATCACGGTAATCTAGTTTTCATAGATTTACGCGATCATTATGGTATAACTCAAATCGTGTTTACCGATCAAAACCAGCAGCTTATGGAAGATGCAAGTCGTTTGCGTTATGAGTCGGTAATTACGGTAAGGGGTACAGTTGTAGCAAGATCAAATGATACTATTAATGATACGCTTCCGACAGGTCATATTGAGGTCTTAGCAGGTGAATTTATTGTTGAATCAGCTGCAGATACTCTACCTTTTGTTATTAATACCGAAAAAGATGCTCCAGAAGAGACGAGGCTTAAACATCGCTTTTTAGATCTTAGACGTGAGAAATTGCATAATAATATAATACTCCGCTCACAAATTATTTCTCATATTCGTCATTTGATGACGGCAAGAGGTTTTACTGAATTTCAAACACCGATTTTAACGGCAAGTTCACCTGAAGGTGCTAGAGATTTCTTAGTACCGAGTAGAATGCATCCGGGTAAGTTCTATGCGTTACCGCAAGCACCTCAGCAATTCAAGCAGTTATTGATGGTATCAGGCTTTGATCGTTATTTCCAAATTGCTCCTTGTTTTCGGGATGAAGATGCAAGAGCCGATAGATCGCCTGGCGAGTTTTATCAGCTAGATGTAGAAATGTCGTTTGTTACACAGGAAGACATATTTAGTACTATTGAGCCTGTGATGTATGATTTATTCACTAAATTCACGGCTAAAAAAGTATCAGAGACTCCTTTTGTTCGTATTCCATACAATGAATCTATGCTAAAATATGGCTCTGATAAGCCTGATTTACGAAATCCTATTATAATTGCTGATGTAACTGAGATATTTAGAGATTCCGATTTTACGATTTTCAGAGAGAATATCAAAAAAGGTAGTATTGTTCGTGCAATTCCTGCCCCTAAGGCAGCTGCACTGCCTCGTAGTTTCTTCGATAAAATGATAGAGTTTGCAATATCCGAAGGAGCAGGTGGACTTGGCTATATTCAGTTTAGTGAAACCGGTGAAGCAAAAGGACCGGTAGCAAAATTCTTAAGCCCGCAGCAATTAGAGAGTCTAAAAGCTACAGCTAGTATTAGTAACGGTGATGCCGTATTTTTTGCTAGTGATAAAAAAGAAAAAGCTGCAAAGCTTGCAGGTAAGGTTAGAATAAGACTTGGTGAAGAGCTTGATTTACTCGAAAAAGACTGCTTTAAATTCTGCTGGATTACCAATTTTCCATTCTATGAATTAAATGAAGACACAGGAAAAATTGATTTTAGCCATAATCCGTTTTCTATGCCGCAGGGTGGAATAGATGCTTTAGAGCAAGCTAAAACTACTGAAGAGTTATTAGAAATTAACGCCTATCAATATGATATTGTTTGTAACGGTATTGAGCTTTCCAGCGGTGCTATTAGAAACCATAAGCCTGAGATTATGTATAAAGCATTTTCCATAGCAGGTTATAGTGAGGAGGAAGTTGATAAGAGATTTGGCGGTATGATTAGAGCATTTAAGTTTGGTGCTCCACCACATGGCGGAATAGCTCCCGGTATTGACAGAATCGTTATGCTACTCGCAGAAGCTACTAATATAAGAGAAATAATTGCATTTCCTTTAAATCAGCAAGCTGAAGATTTACTAATGAACGCTCCAAGCTATGTAGAAGATAAAGCTCTAAAAGAGCTAAGCATTATGCTATCACCGTCGATTCTTAAGAATATGAAATAACAATTAGCCAAGATAAAAGACGATTTTATCTTGGACGTAAATCTAATTTTTGTACTTTTATTGTGTCGATGAAAATTTAAAAGGTTTTTCAGGAACAAAATGCTCCGATACTTCACCTGAAAATACTTGTCCTTTTGATATAATAAGTTTTTTTACCGGTGCTCCTTTCTTGAAATCTAAATTGGCAAGAGATATCCAAAATACATTTGGAGGGTCGTGCCTCCGTATTGCAGTTTAGAGTAAATAGTCTATAATCCTCAAACAGTAATAAGAGAGAATTATAGTTAAGGAGTTATGGCAAAAATAGATGTTAAGTGTAGATATTGTAACAACACAGAAGAAGTAATAAAGTCAGGATATTCAATTTCAAAACAACAGAGATATCAATGCAAGCGGTGTAATCGATATTTTCAATTGGAGTATATTAATAATGCATCTAAGCCTGGAGTTAAGGAGCAAATAGTAGAAATGTCAATCAACGGCTCTGGAGTTAGAGATACAGTAAGAGTATTAAAAGTGGGTATCAATACAGTTATCCGTGTTTTAAAAAAATCTAGTATTAAAAACAATAAATCATTCTATCAGTACAACAGAAGTAATTATTGCTCCTGAGATAGATGAACAATGGTCTTATGTACAGAATAAATCCAGACAACGATGGCTTTGGTATGCCTTGGATAAGATTTCGTTAAAAGTAGTTGCTTATACGTTTGGTACAAGATGTGATAGCACATTAGAATCATTACTGAAAAAACTAGAGAATTTCAAGGTGACTTTTTACTATACAGATGGATGGGGGAGTTATGCTAGGTTATTAGACCCTAAAAAGCATATTATCAGTAAAAAATACACTCAACGGATAGAACGAAGTAACTTGAACCTTAGAACGAGATGCAAGAGGCTTGCACGTAAGACAATCTGCTTTTCCAAGTCATTGGATATTCATGATAAGGTTATTGGTACTCTTATTGAACGTATAGCTTTTTAATAGGCGTAACTGCAATATGGAGGCATGACCATTATCCGCATATGTTACCTAGCAAATTAATGTTGATTAATGAATACTTTATATAAAAATAATATTATTGTAAATAAATTTACTTATATTAAAGAATAAAAATATAAGTAAAGCTTCCTTTTTACAATAGTCATTCCCACGTAGTATTGCGTGGCATCGAAATCTCTCGTCATTGCAAGGAAGGACGTAGTCCCGACGTGGCAATCTCAGGAATTTTGCTTGAGATTGCTTCGTCAATTACTTCGTAATTTCCTCGCAATGACGATGAAACAGAACCACGCAAAAATACCGTGACTGCTCGCAATGACGTTTAAGGCATATCCTCAACAATGCCTATCTTTGTTTCTGATTTTCCCTTTTAGCTTGTAATTTAGAGAGTGCAATTTCTTTTACCGCTTCTACTCTTTTTGGCTGAATGCCTTGATTTCCTTTTTGTTTTAATATGTTGCCAATTTTTATACTTTCTGCTATCAGCTTCTGTGTATCATGAATTTTATTTAAATTTTCAGGAGAAATTTTTTTCATAAAATAGTTTGAAATGTTAGATAAACCTATCTTTTCACAAAAATTTCCTACCTTGTAATATATAGTATCTTTGGAATTTAAGTTGAAAGATTTAGCATTTAATAAGTTGGTCGTGTTTTCGATATTATCCTGATATTTTAAATCTTTCTTTATACCCTCAATATCCTGCTGGGTAAGATAATTTTCTTTTTTTAGCTCTTTCATTATATTGTCGTAGAATTTTGCT
This sequence comes from Rickettsia sp. MAE-05, assembly GCF_057319745.1. NCBI lineage: Bacteria > Pseudomonadati > Pseudomonadota > Alphaproteobacteria > Rickettsiales > Rickettsiaceae > Rickettsia > Rickettsia sp. MAE-05. Next base: position 256,446 of record NZ_JBLTIO010000002.1, on the reverse strand, counting down.
ACTTCTTTATCTGTTACGTTTTTAGTTGTTGCCTGTTTTGTAAAATCAACAATTAGTGATTCCAACTTTTCGCCTGTAGATTTGTCTTGTGTACGCATCGATTTTACAGGATCAGAAATTTGTACTTCTACTTTATCTTTCTTAACCTCAACTTCTGTTTCTTTCCATTTTCCTTCTAAATCTTTGCTCCATTGTTGTTCCTTGATTATTTCTTTTTTCAAGCCTATAGAAGTTTTAATTTGGTAATTATTTTCATACGCCCACTCTTTAGCATCTTTACCTTCAATTGTAATGTTATTATTTATTGCATAGAGTACCGGGTCTTTTACAGGTGAATTAGCGAAAGCCTTTAACCAACTGCCATTTTTAAATTCAGGTGAGACATTACTGAATTTTGTTACTATCTCAGCTCCTTTGGCCACTTCTTGCATATTAACAAGATTTTCTTTTATACTGCCTTTATAGTGTTTCCTCAAATCATCAAAATTGTTAATATTAGTGGATAACGCAATATTTTTTGGATCAAACCCGGCTTTTTTTAATTCATCAATTTTTTGATCAACTATTGCTTCCATCTGTTTCTCATCAAATTGACTTATCATCTGATTTAACGATTCGCTATATTTATCGATACTAAATGAGAAATTACCTGCTTTGATAGCAGCATTGTAGCCGACTCCAGGATGTGCAAACATTTCATTTGTTGATTGGATCATACTGCCAAAATCCTTATGAAATGCTAAAAAAGAGCGACCATGATCAATTTTGGTTATTGTTTTACCATCCTGCACCATTAAATTACCAGCATGATAATCTACTTCCCCCAGCATATGACAAGCAGCTATGGCTTTTTCAAATCCTTCTAGCTTTTTTAAATTTTGATCATTAGCTCTGACTCTAGTTTGATCTGATAAACCGGAAAATTCTGTTAGTGTTACAGCATTATCAAAAAATTTAGAACGTACATAAAGTGAATCAGGGTGTTTTTCATCTGCTTTTACCAGTCCTTCTTTTGGTGCTCGATCATGTAATAAAAATTGATACATGGTAGAGCCTATTAATTCTTGTACCCCGTCTCTTCGGTCAGCAATAGCCTGTTTCCGTGCCTTATTATTTTGTATTTTTTGGCATGCGGCATGAGTTTTATAAAAATGTTTTAAAATAAAAGTATTTCCTAGCTCATCTTTAGCAACATAACCAGCAGAAACTCCTGCTGCCTTTTTTCCTTTCTCCTCAAACTCAGCTTGCTGTGCCACCCTCTTATCACGTAGCATAGCATCAATTGCTTTTTTAGGGTCATTAGGATTGCTTATTTCTTCAAGTTTTCTGTAATCTGCATTATATCGGCTATCATCTAATCCAACTTGTCGTTCAATTGCCTCTTCCATAACTAAATGCTGTAAAAGAGGTGCATCGATTATTTCTCTGAATTCCCGGTGTTTATCTCCTGGAAACAAGTTTTTTATTATTGTTGTGGCTTTAGCCAAACCTCGACCATCCAAATCAGCTAATTTCATTTGACTAACATATAGACTTGCAGTAGCAGGGGATTGGTCATTAGAAAGGTCAATAGCAGATGAGGCAATGGCTTCGCAGGCTCTAGATATTTTGGCATTCAATGCTGTATCTTCTGTTTTCAAGGCTTTAAAAAGTTGCTCTTGTAATAATAATTCCTGTTGAGTTTTTTCTTTAGACATAAAATAACCTGATTATATTAACTAATGCTTCAAAAATTTATTATATAAATTAATTAATTATTATTAATTGCAGGGAAGAAAAAAATTCTAATTTACAAAATTTTTTTATTATTTTTTCTGGATTGTCGAACTAGCTTGGCATTGTTGCGTGGACCGGTAAATGCTCTTTATGTTATTCTTAGCTAAAAGCGAGAATCCAGAAAAAAGTATAAATACAGAAAATTTTTGAAATTAAAAGCTCAATTTATCTCGCTTTATGCTGGATTCCTGCTTTCGCAGGAATGACATCGGTATCCACGCAACAACGCCAACTCGCTTAGACCGTTCACAATGAGGAGTCGGTATCCATACAACAAGGCCTCGCTTTTGTGGGGAATAACATCGAGGTCTTTTTAAAAACTATTCGGTACTATAGATTTGATCGTGATATGACAATGAAAAAAACAAAGCCATAAATAAATCATGACTTTGCAAAAAGGATACCAATTAATCTCTTCTATTGCCTAAAAATCTCATTAGATATAGGAAAAGATTTATAAAATCTAAGTATAAAGTAAAGGCTGCCATAATAGAAAGCTTTTGTCCTACTTCATCGTTTCCTGCCATGTAATACATAGACTTAATCTTTTGTGTGTCCCAAGCAATTAATCCCATAAATACTACTATTCCAATAAGAGAAGTAGCAAAAGAAAGAGCTGAGCTTTTTAGAAACAAGTTGACTAATGAAGCAATGATAAGACCTATAAGACCCATTGCAAAAAATGAACCCATAGATGTTAAATCTCTACTTGTACTATAACCGTATAAACTCATTGTTCCAAAAACGGAAGAGCAAATAAAGAAAGTACGAGCTATCGAGGCACCGGTATAAATAAGAGCTAAATATGCAAGCGACATGCCGGTTAAAGCAGCATAAACCCAAAATAATACTTTTGCCGTTTGCAAGCTCATACGTCCAAAGCCCATAAAGAAATATAAAGCAATCCCAAGCGGAGCAAACATTATAATAGTGCCGAAGCCTGTTTGAAACATTAAATTATATAGCGGCTCAACAGATACGGTTGTTACAGCTGCTACACCGGTTAGTAAAAGTGCTAAAGCCATATAATTATATACTTTAAGCATGTATTTTCTTAAGCCTTCATCAAAAGTTTTATTCTTTGAGGTGGCAGTTAAAGTTTTTGTATAATCGATCATAAGTAACCTTAGGATTATGTTATTTACATAATCAAATATAGCCCTTTAAGCGCTCTTTTTCAAGCTATAATTATAAATATCTTGCATTGAATATAAAGCAGGGGATTTATCTTGCAGCCAAATAGCAGCTTTAATTGCACCAATAGCAAAAGAATTTTTATTCAAAGCTTCATGTTTTAAAGTGATTATTTCATCATCACCTAAAAAAGCTATCTCATGTATACCGTGAACATTCCCGCCACGAAATGAGGAAATACCTATTTCCTCTTTTCTTCTTAGTCTATTACCGCGATTAAATGTTATATCTAAGTCTCGTGCGTTTGCAATTGTTTCAGCAAGCATAATAGCAGTTCCTGAGGGTGAATCTTTTTTATTACGGTGATGCGTTTCTAGAATTTCAATATCGTAATCATCTAGTATTTTTGTTGCCTTTCTTGCTAAATAGCTGAGCAAATTAGCCCCGATACTCATATTTGCAGAATATAAAATAGGTAAAGTTTGAGCTGCTTTTTCTAAAAGCTTAAAATGTTGAGGCTGAAGTCCTGTGGTTCCGATTACTAATTTTGTATTATGTTTTAATGCATAATTAATTAATTTTTCTAATATTTCAGGAGTAGAAAAATCGATGATTACATCAGAATTTTTACAAAAATTATCTAAATCATCTAAATTATTAGTACTATTAAATTTTGTTGAAATTTTGCAATCTTTAAATTTATCTATTCTCTCTGTAATGGTTTTTCCCATTTTACCGGTAGAACCGCTAAGACCGATATTAATCATGTTTGATTTATTGTAAATTTGTATAAGATTTATGAAAATATAATAGAGGCTTTAAATCATTTTTAATAGCAGTATTTATTACTTCACCAATAAATATAACATGGTCACCGGCATCGTAAGAAGCATATTTAGTACATTCTATATAACAAGTTGCACCGTTTATTAAAGGACAATTGGTTTTATTGCCAAGCTCATAAGCAATTTTTGTAAATTTATTAGGTTGTGATTTAGCAAAATGTTTTGAGATATCAATTTGGTTCTCTGCTAAAATACTAACTGCGAATTTATCACTTTTCTGAAAACTGTTTATACTAAAAGAGTTTTTATTGAGGCAAAATAATATTAACGGTGGTTTTAAAGATACAGAAGTAAGAGAACTAGCAGTAAAGCCAAAAAGCTCGTTATTACAATTTGTTGTTATAATAGTCACTCCCTGGGGGAATCGACTCATAGTATCTTTAAATTGACTTTCTGTTACTGTCCCAGCCATTTTTTCATAATTTTGTTAATGGTTCCGTCTTTTTTTAATGAATCGATTGCCTCATTAATTTCATTAATTAGTCCTGAGTTTTTAGACATACCTATAGCAAAATCTGATGAAAATTCTTCTAAAGTACTGCTTTCTAAATTTGAATTATTTTCTTTTAATTTTTTGCCTTGAAATTCCTCAGAAATAATAGCATCTATGACTCTGGCTTTTAACTCTTCAACTAACATTAAATGATTTGCTAAAGAATGAACTTTAATATTCATTGTCTGTGATAGATCTTGTGCTTTTTTTTCTAAAACACTACCGAGTTGTACCCCTACTATTTTATTCTCTAGATCTTTGCTATTTTGTATATTATCGCCTGTTCTATATATTATGGCAAATCTTGCAGTAGCGTAATTATCGGAAAAGCTGATATATTCGGAACGCTCCGGTGTTACGGAAAGCTCCGCCACCGCAACATCAATATTTTCACTAACTAAAGCTGCAAGTAAACCGTTAAAGTCGAAGTTTTTTATAATAACTTTTTTATTTAGACGTTCACTTATTGCTTTTATAATATCAATATCAATCCCAACAATCTCCCCGTCTTGGATGAATTCATAAGGAGGATTATCTGCGGCAGTACCGACTATTAAAGTTTTTTCCGTTTCTTTTTTATCACAAGAAATTAGTAAGAAAGATAGTAAAAATATTTTTAGAAATTTCATAAAAATAATGTTTTAAGTTTGAGTATGTGTCATGTGCCGAATTGTCATTGCGAGGATATGCGTAGCATCGACGTGGCAATCTCAGAAGTGTTATACTATTTCATGAGATTGCCACGCTCTACTTGAGTTCGCTCGCAATGACGGGAAAACTTATCACGTGGGCAATACCTACCGGAGTAATAGCTTCAAGAATCCAGCCTATCCTTTAAAAGCTGATTCACAAGGGTTGGATTAGCCTTACCGCCGGTTTTTTTCATTACCTGGCCTACAAAGAAACCGAATAATTTATCCTTACCACTTTTATAACCCTCTACTGATTCAGGATTTTCAGCTATTACCTCGTCAATTACTGTGTTCAGCACGTTATTATCCGAAACTTGCATCAGTCCTTTTTCCTCTACTATTTTATCAGGTGCTTTACCGGTTTCAAACATAATTTCAAAAACGGTTTTTGCAATTTTACCAGAAATAGTATCATTTTCTATTAATTTTACCAGTTTTGCAAAGTTACTAGGAGTAATTTTACATTCATTTATTCCTATCGATGCTTTGTTTAATTGTCCGAACAACTCACTAGTTAGCCAATTAGTAAGCATTTTAGGGTTACATTCATTTGCTGCTTTCTCAAAATACTCAGCAACCGATTCATCGGCTACTATTACTTCGGCATCATATTTACTTAAGCCAAATTCTTTCGTATATTTTTCAATCTTTTGATCAGGCAGCTCAGGTAAGTTTGCTTTTAGTTCATTTATTAACTCATCAGAAATAACAAGCGGTAATAAATCAGGATCAGGAAAATATCTATAATCAAGTGCTTCTTCTTTTAAACGCATAGTTTTTGTTTCACCGCTATCGGCATTAAATAAGCGTGTTTCTTGAATTATTGCTTCACCGTTTTCAAGCAAATCTACTTGTCTTTTAGCTTCAAATTCTATTGCTTTAATAATATTACGAATTGAATTAATATTTTTAATTTCACATCTTGTGCCGAGTGGTTCGCCGCTACGTCTTACTGAAATATTAGCATCGCAACGCATTGAGCCTTTTTCCATATCACCGTCGCAGCTGCCGATATAACGTAGCAAATTTCTCAGCTTTTTTACAAATTCAGCAGCTTCTTCCGGTGAAGATATATCAGGTTCGGTCACAATTTCCATAAGTCCAATACCGGCACGATTTAAATCGATAAAGCTGTAATGTGGTGATTGATCATGCATAGACTTACCTGCATCCTGCTCTAAATGCAAACGGTTAATACGAATAGTTTTAAGATCGCCGGTACTAGTCGGTATTTCCATAGTTCCGTTTTGCACTATAGGATAGTAAAATTGCGAGATTTGGTAACCTTGGGGCAGATCAGCATAAAAATAATTTTTACGATCAAATACCGAATATTTATTTATTTTAGCTTTAAGCCCAAGCCCTGTTTTAATTGCTTGGTGTACACAATGCTTATTTAATACCGGTAACATTCCGGGCATTGCTGCATCAACATAGGAAACCTGCGAATTTGGACTTGCTGCAAAAATAGTACTACTTCCTGAAAAAAGCTTAGACTTTGAGGAAATTTGAGCATGGATTTCAAGCCCTATTACATATTCCCATTTCCCCGTATTACCTTCAATATATGCCATAATTAAAAACCCTTTGGCTCAAATTTAATATGTTTTACACCTGACTCAATTGTCGATGCTACTTTCAAAACATTATATTCGTCTAATTGTTTACCTATAATCTGCATCCCTAGAGGTAAACCTCGTGCCGATAATCCGGCAGGAACCGATGCACAAGGTAAACCGGCTAAACTTGCAGGAATAGTAAATAAATCGTTTAAATACATAATAGTCGGATCATTTTGTTTTTCACCGATCTTAAAAGCTTCGGTCGGTGCTGCAGGTAACAAAATGGCATCAACTTTTGCAAAAGCATTATTAAAATCGTTTGTAACTAAACGACGTACTTTTTGAGCTTTTAGATAATATGCATCCATACAACTAGATGAAAGCACATATGTTCCAATCATAATACGACGTTTTACTTCCTCCCCAAATCCGGCTGATCTAGTCATTTCGTACATTTCGTCAAGCGTCATATTTTCACGTTCTACTCGAAGACCGTATCTAACGCCGTCATATCTAGATAAATTTGAAGAAGTTTCAGCCGGTGCTATTACGTAATAAACGGCAACACCGTATTTAGCATGCGGTAGCGTAATATCAACTATTTCAGCACCGGCGTTTTTAAGTAGCTCTATGGTATCCTGCCACATTTTCATAATATCAGGTTCAATAATACCGCCTTCACCAAGGCTAAGAGGTACACCTATCTTCATATTTTTCATAGAACTTCCGATAGCGGATTGTAGTTCTGGAACTTCTGCTTTAATCGAAGTAGAATCTTTTTCATCAAACCCCATCATCGCTTCAAGCATAATGCTACTGTCTAAAACGCTTCTAGTAAATATCCCTGCTTGATCAAGTGAGCTAGCAAACGATACCATTCCGTATCTTGAGCAACGACCATATGTCGGTTTAAATCCGACTAAACCCGTAAAGCTTGCAGGTTGACGTACCGAGCCTCCAGTATCGCTACCAAGAGCAGCAGATGCCATAAACCCGCTAACTGCTGCAGCTGAACCACCTGAAGAACCGCCCGGAACTAAATCTGCATTATCATCATTTGCTTTCCAAGGGCTAATTACATTTCCAAAGCAACTAGTGATATTTGCCGAACCCATTGCAAATTCATCCATATTGGTTTTGCCGAGCATCACACCGCCTTTATCAAAAATATTTTGTGTAACGCTTGATTCATAATTAGGTATAAAATTTTTCAGTATATTAGAACATGCCGTAGTTCTAATTCCTTTCGTACAGAAAAGATCTTTAGCGGCAAATGGTATACCCTCAAGTGTTCGCTGTTGATTTTTAGCATAATTTTGATCGGCTGCTTCAGCCTGTTTTAAAGCTAAATCAAAAGTTTCGGTAACATAAGCATTTAGGTTTTTATGTTTCTCTATTTGTTTAATATGTGCATTAACTAATTCCTTACTTGTAAAATCTTTATTTTTTAGACCTTTTACACTGTCTGCTACTGTTAATTTGTTTAGTTCCATCATAATTATTCAACAACCTTTGGAGTGATAAAATATTTTACTTCTTTAGCAAGTTGAGCACTATTTCCGCTTACATTATCAAATAATTTATTTGATAAATCAGAACTTGTAACGGCGTCCTCTCGCATTCTAGCATTCATATTAGAAACCGACGTTAAAGGCTCTATATCTTTGCAATCTATTTCATTTAAAATATCAATCATATTCATAATAGTACTAAGCTGAGCAGAAAATTTTTCTACAGTATCTTCTTCAAATTTTAATCTAGCTAATTTTGCTATTTTCTGTGCTTCTTCTTTTGTAATCATAGTTTTATTATTTTGAGTGATCTGATGTTATTCCTGTGAAAGCTTGTCTGAATGGATCGATCCTGTGATTTGTGGGCTAGATCCTGGATACAGCTTGTGATACAAGATTCCACAGCCGGCTTTATTTTATTAAGTCATAAAAGCTAATTAGTTATTTTTTCTAAAACTATCTTATTATCAAAACCACCATTAACTTTCTTTTTTTGTTTTTTAATTTTTAATATATCTTTTAGTTTATAGTCGTTAATATTACAGATTGTTTCAAGTACTTCTAGTATATCAGCAACTTCTTCTATATACTCATCTTGCAAGAATTCCTCTACTTCCTCTAGTAGTTTATTTTTTAATAATTCTTTATACTCATATGATTCAGCAATATGAATAACCGGTATCCTGCCTGATTTTAAAATAATTTCTGGAATTAAATCTCTAACTAATTTTGTCATTTTATTTTGTCAGTATAGATTTAATTGATGTCATTCCCGCGAAGGCGGGAATCCAGCATAAAGCGAGATAACCTCAGCTTTTAATTTCAAAAATTTGCTGTATTTATACTTTTTTTGGATTCCCGCCTTCACGGGAATGACATCAACAAGCACACAACAAGGCTCTTCACTCCTCGAAGATTAGAATCAAACAGTCATTATCTCGTGTTCTTTTTGTTTTATTGCCGAGTCAACTTTACTACTATAATCATCGGTTAGTTTTTGTACTTGTTCAGATAAGCTATGATGCTCATCTTTTGCAATAATATTATCCTTTTCTAGCTTTTTAAGCTCTTCATTGCCGCCTCTTCTAATATTACGTAATGAAATTTTAGTATCCTCACCGTATTTATGAGCAAGCTTTACCAGTTCTTTACGTCTTTCTTCAGTTAAAGCTGGTATCGGTAGTCTGATTAATTGACCGTCCGTTGCAGGAGTTAAGCCAAGATTTGCTATAGTAATTCCTTTTTCTACCGAGGACACCATAGATTTATCCCAAACCTGCACGTTAATTGTTCGTGCATCAGGGGTGGATAGAGAAGCAACTTGTGAAAGCGGCATTTTACTCCCGTAAGCTTCCACGGTTACGCTATCAAGCAAATTAACCGAAGCTCTACCGGTACGCAAGCCTTTAAGCTCATGATCTAAAACTTTCAGAGCTTTATCCATCTTTTCTTGTAAGTTTTTCTTTAACGTTTCTGTGTCCATATTATTTTATCCGTATATTATTAATTGAGACATTGTTATGTGTATTGGGAAATACCTACAATGTCATTCCCGCGTAGGCGGGAATCCAGTAATTAAAAAGTACAAACATTTTAAGTTTTTAAAATCAAAAGCTCGATTTATCTCGCTTTATGCTGGATTCCCGCTTTTGCGGGAATGACATAAAACGAGCTATGCAACAAGATCTCCTTGCAATGACGAAAAACCGAGTCACACTACAATAATATTATTCCTCAATTGTCGTATATTCGCCTTTATCTTGTATTACTCTAGCAAAATTTCCCTGTTCTTTTATCGAAAATACTCTTATAGGTAATTTATTTTCTCTTGCAACTGCAATAGCTGCCGTATCCATGACTTGCAGGTTGTTAGTTATAACATCTTTATAGCTAATAGTGAAATATTTTTTAGCATCAGGATTTTTTTTAGGGTCGGAATCATATACGCCATCAACTTGAGTTGCCTTTAACAAAAGATCACAATTCATTTCAATTGCACGAAGTACTGCGGCACTATCAGTGGTACAGAACGGATTACCCGTGCCTCCGGCAAAAATTACTACACGCTTTTTTTCCATATGTCTTTTAGCTTTACGGCGAATATAAGGCTCGCATACGCTCATCATAGGAATAGCCGATAGAACTCTTGTATAGATACCTAAGCTTTCCATAACGTTTTGCAATGTTAAAGCATTAATCACCGTTGCGAGCATACCTATATAATCCGCTGAAGCACGATCCATACCGACAAGTGTTGCATTGATCCCTCGATAAATATTTCCGCCTCCGACTACAATAGCGACTTCTACTCCCAAATCAATGACCTCCTTAATATCGCCGCCTATCTTTTTTATTACCTCATATTCATGTCCAAATTGCTTGTCTCCCATTAAAGCTTCCCCTGAAACTTTGAGCAAAACTTTTTTATACTTTAGAGCGTTTATATCTGATAACATTTTCTACTTCAAGTTGTTTTTAATATTTGCTTAATTTTTTTAATCATTCTACCTCTTTGTAGGTCGGTAATCGATGATTTATTGAGTGCATGTACTAATAGCATATTATTATTTATATCAAGTGTTACCGTACCGGGTGTTAATGTAATCGAGTTACTATAAATTACTTCACCGATTTCTTCTAGCCCTTCTGCGTCAATCCATTCAAAAACCGGCTCTATTTCTATCTTTCTTTGCCAAATTATTTTGATAACCGAGAAAGCAGATTTCCATATTTCTAATAATAACCAAGGAAAATATAATATAAATTTAATTTTAGTGAGCATTAACATTTCCGGTTAATTTGATATTTGAAGTAAAAGGTATTAGTAGCATTATAAATACAAATAACAGCCCTATCATATTAAATATATTATTTATTGCAATTACAAAAGCATCATTATTTAATTTGTTTGCTAATAACAAATAGGATGCTTTTTCAGGATTAAGGACTTTCCCGCTTAATAATTCAGTGTAAGAATCTAGTTGTTCTAATGCCATTATAGAAGTAGACGAGATATTTTCCGATAAATATTGCATAAAGATTTTAGTATCATTAGTAAGTATAGTACTGATTACCGCAAGTCCTACAGCTCCTCCTAAATTACGAGTAAGATTATAAAGCCCGCTAGCGTTACCTACTCTTTCTTTTGGCATATTGCCAAGAGCTATATTATTAGTCGGTATAAAACAAAACATTAATGAAAGCCCTCTAACAAATTGAGGAAGCACAAAGGCAGCAAATTTAGAATCAGGTGTTAGAAAACTATTCAAATGACATCCAAGAGCAAACCCTCCAAGCCCTATAATAAGCATCAGGCGTAAATCTACCCCTAGCCCTAACATTCTACCGGCGAGCGGTGCAGATAAAAATTGTGCTCCGCCCGTCACCATCATAGTAGCCCCGATTTGTAATGTATCATATCCGGCAATAGTAAAGAGAAATAGCGGTAATATATATACTGCTCCGTATAATCCGATACCCATAACGAACGAATAAAGGCAACCAAAAGTAAAGTCTTTATAAAGGAATGTTTTTAAATCTAAAATTGGATTAATAAAGGTTAGTTCTCTAATGATTAATAAAACAAAACCTAAAGCTACTGCAATACTTAAGAATAGTATTAAATTATCCTCAAGCCAACCTTTTTTGTTTCCTTCTTCTAAAACATATTGTAATAAGCCGAGCGTTAAAGCCATTAATAATATACCGAGAAAATCAAAATTTTTCAGTAATTTATAATTTGGTTTATCAAAATCCCCATATAAAAATACTACCGTGCATACGAAAATACCAGGTATGACGTTTAATAAAAACATAAAATGCCATGATAAAATCTCTGTAATATATCCACCGAGTGTAGGTCCTAAAGTAGGGGCAACAGTTACGACAAGTCCAATTAAGATAGTAACGGTAGGACGTTGTGATGCAGGAAAAATTATAAAAACGGTACTAAATACCGTCGGTATCATAGCACCACCAAAAAATCCTTGTAATGCTCTAAAGATAATCATTGATTCAATATTAGATGCGAGCGAACATAATACGCTCATAACCGTAAATCCTAGAGCTGCAATAAAATAAGAAATTCTGGTAGAAAGTAACCTTGCTAAAAAGCCGGTAATAGGAATAATGATAACTTCAGCTATTAAGTAAGATGTTTGAACCCAAGAAAGCTCATCGCTTGATGCAGCAAGACCTGCAGCTATTACGGATAATGAGCTAGCGACAATCTGAATATCAAGTACCGACATAAACATCCCGACAACCATACCAAAAAAAGCAAATAATTGCTTTTTAGAAAGAGCAGGCGGTTGTAAATTATCATTTGACATAATTAAATTATACAGTTTAAATTAAATAAAGTTAATAAGTGAAATAAAAATATATGTTTAAAATAAAAAATTGTTGTACAACTTTTAATTTTTAATTAAACTATTTATTAGGATATAAGTAGACAAGACCTAATATATGGTAATCATTTTATTTATATTTAGCAAATAATAAATATGTGATTGATTTATTAAAAAATATTTACTATAATATTAACATTTATTAACTATAATTGATTTATCAATATGCAAAATCCAGCACAAAAAGTTATATCTTTTTCAGAGCATAAATCTGATATAGAACGCATAAAGAAATCAATAGAAGAAGGGTGGGCAATAGTAAAGCTAGTACCTAATAAAGACCGTTTTATCGGACTTTTAGAAAAGATTTCGCATGCTGAAGATGAAACAATCTATATTCCTCCAAGAAAAAAGATAATAGTTAATTAACACGAATAGCGAATTATTACATAATCTGCTATTCGACTTAAGAAGTTGAATATAAAAGTGCAATAAAACAATATTCAATGATTTAAGGCTTGTATTTCTTTTAAATAAGGTGATTTTGCTTTTTTTAAATAAGGTATTACTCTTTCTCTTAGTTCAGGTATCATAATTGCTATGTTAACTAAAAGTTCTTTAACATCAATATGGATAACTCCTTTCTTTGATGTTAAAAATTTTTTTATAAAAGGTAATATAATATCGAAATTTATTTTTTGAAATCTAGTTACTATATAACTAAGCCCTTGAAAAGAAGTGTCATATATTTTTTCGCTTTCTTCTTTTTGAAAAAAATATAAACAAACCTCTAATGCTTCATTATAATCTAAAGAATTTTGGCAGAAACTTAAAATAAATTCTATTTTTTCTTTTTCATTCTTTAGGTTATTTATTAAATTTTTATCAGTAAATACCTGCAACTCTTTTTGAGTAAAAAAATCAATGCCATTTTTAATATATTCTAAATAGATTTTTTTTTGACCTAATTATATAAGCGGCGATTGTTTCTAAAGTATCAATAGTTTCATATTTTATTCGTTTACTTTCACTTCTCAAATTCTTAAATAAGATAGGTAATATCAATTTATCTTCAATATTGCTAAATCTACGAACCGCAATGTCTAAAGCTTGAATGGCTGCAGCCTGCAATAATTCTTCAGGATTCCTCAAATTTTTGATAATACAATCCATTGCTTCATCATAATTCTCATAATGCCCTACATTTATTATATAGTAGAAAGATTTTTCCCATTCTGGAAGATTAATCACATTAGGTTGTTTTTTAAACTCTTCTTCATTAACTATCATAACTAATGTTCTTATTTATAATTTTACCATTATATGTTAATAACTATTCTTTATATTTTTCAGGTAATCTAGCTTGAATCAATTTTTCAAAACTTTTTATTGTTTCTAAGTTAGTAGGTACTTTCATTTCTCTTATTTTTATCATTATTAGTATTTTAAGTTATTTTCCTGGATACCGTGAAGGGAGCACGGTATGACACGAATGCGTTGTTCTACACATTATTAGTGTATCAGGTTCTACCTGTCTATCACAAAATAGGACTATAATTTTATTTAGAAAATGGTGCCAATGTGGGGATTTGAACCCCAGACCTACGCATTACGAATGCGCCGCTCTACCAGCTGAGCTACATCGGCAAGGCTGAGATATGTCATTTCTGTGAGGTATTGCCCGCGTGGACTGGTTTTCCGTCATTGCGAGAAGAATTACGTAGTAATTAGACGAAGCAATCCAGCAAAAAATTCTGTAAATCAGAATTTTTTTAATTATTTTTTGGATTGGAACAATGCTACGCTCCTCGCAATGACGATTTGGCATCCATGCAACAACGCAGACAAGTCACGAGGTGACAATGAAGCATTTTTATAAATGCGTTGAAAATCTTAAATGGAAATGCTGCGTATCGTCATATTTCTTCTTTTTAACCGGGAAACCCCAATCCATTCTGATCGGTGCAAAACGTGTTACCCAAATAAAGCCGAAACCAACGGAAGCTCTAAGCGATTTATCGTTATAAAAACCGTTTGGAGTTTGATATTGTTTCTTATTTAGAGCTACTCCCCATACGCTTCCTAAATCCATAAATACTGCACCTGTTAAATTAAACTCTTCAGGTACAGGTGTTGGGAAATTAAGCTCTGTTGAGAATGTATAATATCGCTCACCGCCAAGTCCTTCATTAGTGACCTTTTCACGAGGTCCTACACCACCGCTTGCAAAGCCTCTTAAACTATAATCACCTAAATTAAAGCGATCGGAAATTCTAATAATTTTTCCTCCAAGCCCTGCAATATCACCACCGGAAGCAGATAATTTTAAAGTAAGTTTGTTATGTATGAAAGATTTATAATATTTACCGTCAACTTCATGTTTTATATATTTGTTATCACCTCCAACGCCGGCAAATTCTTGGGTGCCGCTTACTAAATAACCGTTCTTTGGAACAATTTTGCTATCGGTCTGATCATAAGTAATAGTATGTCCTATAGCGGAAGTAATGAATCTTCCCATTTGTTCATTTAAGTATATTGAGCTTGATGGACTCGGTGCACTTAAAATATCACGTTTAATTAAATAATCTACTTCGTGACCTAAATCCTCTTTGATTTCATAACCAAGAGAAGTTTTAACCCCTATAGAGTGTTGTTTATAGCTTTGATCAGTTGTATTTAATACACTAGCACCGCGTCCGGTATAGTTTTTAAACGCATTTACGCCAAGTGATAAATCACGATCTAAAAAGTGTGGTTCGGTAATACCGCCGTAATAGCTTGTACTGTTTTTACTTACTTGTACACCGGCATTAAGTAGTTTACCGGTACCGACTAAATTACGCTCTAAGAAAGAGAAACGCCCGAATAAACCGCCGGCAGTATTATATCCTAAATCAAAACCTATAGAGGAAGTAGATTTTTCATCAACTTCAACGTTAACATCATATTTATCTTTAGCTTTAGTCGGAGCTAAGCTAATTGCTACTTTCTCAAAATAATCTAAATTTCTAAGGTTACGCTCACCTTTTTCAATATATGAACGGTTAATTATGTCACCTTCTTCTGTTTTAAATTCTCTTCTTATAACATGGTCTTCGGTTTTAAGATTATTAATAATATTAATTTTATTAATATAAACCTTATCGGCTTTCTCAATAATAAATTTAATATCTGCAGTATGATTAGCATTTTTCATTATATCCGGATAAACATTTACCGCAGGGTAACCGTTTGCTGTAAAATATTCTCCGATTTTTTCAGCTATATCATCAACCGTTTTCATATTGAAAACCTTGCCTTGCTTAATATTAACAATTTTATTAAGCGGTGTTATATTTATATTAGTTAATTTATTATCTATCGTAACATTACCGAAGCTATATTTTTCTCCCTCTTCAATGGAATAGGTAAGGGTGAAATATTCTTTAGTATTATTGAGTTCTGCCGATGCCGAAATTACTCTAAAATCTGCAAAACCTACAGATTGATAAAACTCTCTCAGTAATTCTTTATCATATTCCACTCTATCAGGATCGTAAGTATCGTTACTTTCTAAAAAACGAAACCAACGAGATTCTTTAGTTAAAACAACGGATTTAAGTTCTGAATCACTATAATTTTCATTACCGCTAAAATAAATATATTTAATACCGGTTTTTGGTCCTTCTGCTATATCAAAAATAACCTTAACTCTGTTGTTTTCTAAATTTTCGATTTTAGGTGTTACTGTAGTAGCAAAACGTCCGCTACGTTTATAAATTTCCAATATTTTCTTTACATCTAATTCGATTTTAGCTTGGCTAAGAGATTCACCAGACATTGTATAAATTTCTTTAGCGAGCATATTAGTTTTGATTTTAGAATTACCGCTAAATACCACGCTACTTATAAAAGGCGTTTCAGTAACGTTAACTATTAAATTACCCTCATTTGTTATATGTATATTTATATTTCTAAAAAGTGAGGTGGCATATAAATTTTTTATTGCTTCATCTTCTTTAGAATTATTATAGGCTTCTCCTACCTTAAGTTTTAAATAGCTCTCAATAGTAGAACGCTCAACCCTATGGTTACCTTCGATAGTTATTTTACGAATTACAGAGTCAGCTAATGAAATATGATAATAAAAAATCGTTAATAATAAAATTGTTAACTTACTAATTGATCTGATTTTCACCTAAAACCTTCTTTAAGATTTAAATATTAACCGTCATTGCGAGCAGCCATAGGCTGCGTGGCAATCTCATGAAATAATAACAAACTCCTGAGATTGCTTCGTCAATTACTTTGTAATTTCCTCGCAATGACGATTTTTGAACCATGCAACAACGTCTCCTCGAAATGACGACAAAGAATGCATTTAAACATAATTAATGTACTCCACTATAGTAGATAATATAAACGAGAGCAAGCAAATCTATAATTTAGGAAAATAAATTTTGTATATCGTTAGAAACAGAGATTATAATAAGAAAAATTATTATTGCCGCTCCTAATTGTAATAAAATATTTTTAGTTTTAGGATTCGGTAATCTACCGGTAATTGCTTCATAGAGTATAAATATCAAATGTCCGCCGTCAAGTACCGGTATAGGTAGTAAGTTAAGTAATCCTAAATTAACGGAAAGCATTGCTATAAATAATAGATACATTTGGGTTCCACCAGCTATAGATTTTCCTGACTCTTTAGCGATAGCTACTGGTCCTCCTATCTCATCGAATGAACGTTTTCCTACAATCATTTGCGATATTGCTTTTAGAGTTAAAGCAGACATATCTATAGTAGTATTAATAGCTTCCCAAAATCCTCCTAAAATTCCTATTTTAGTATGAATAGGTTCATTTTTAGCTATAATACCGATGCGAAGAGTTTTCTTAACTTTCTTTTCTTCGGGAGGCGATATAATGATTTCTTGAGGCATTATATTAACGGTAAATTCTTCACTTTTTCTTTCTATAGTTAAAGTAGAAGAGCTAAAGCCGTTAATTAATATCTCTCTCTGTACGTCCCCAAAATCTTTAACAGATTTATCGTTAACCTTAACAATTTTATCTCCTTCTCTTAAGTCTGCTCTCGCTGCTGGTGATGAAGCTACTACATCACCTATTATAGGAGGAATCTCTGTTTTTCCAAAGTAACAATAAAAGCCTGCAAATATTATTACGGCAAGCAAATAATTAATTAACGGACCTGCCGCAACTATTAAAAAACGTTCTAAACAAGATTTAGCATAAAAAGCTACTTTTTCGTTAACTTCTTTAGTCTTATCCATAAGGCTGCGATCATAGCCGTAAATCTTGACATAGCCCCCAAGCGGTATAAGACAAATCTTCCACCTAACTCCTCTTGTATCAGTAATGCCTATTAGTTCTTTACCGAAACCTATAGAGAATTCTTCAACTTTTACATTAAAATATCTAGCAATACAATAATGCCCAAATTCATGGATAAATACCAAGATGCTGATGGTTATAATAAATCCGATTATAGACAACATAAAAATTTTATAAGTTTACTAATAAATTATTTTAAGGTATAAATTGCAAGATTATAGATATCATTTCGTTGTTGTGAGTGATATTGTTGTGGGAATCCCTTTCCACGTCATTGCGAGAAAATTACGAAGTAATTGACGAAGCAATCTCAGGATATTTGACGAGATTGCCACGCCAGCCTACGGCTGCTCGCAATGACGATTTGGTATCCACGCAAGTAATACTCACTCGCAATGACGAAAATTAAATTTTAAATTTCTTTTCTCTATGAGTTCAAATAAAATTAATAAAAAGTCGATTGCACGTATTGCAGCAGTGCAAGCTATTTATCAAAACATATTGCAAAATAACGACGATATGGATGATATCATGCAAAATGTACTTTCTTTTTATCAAAATAATAATTCTACAACAGATTTACCTGAGAATTTAAAAATATCATTAAGTATAAGTCATTTTAAAATGCTGGTAAAGTCAGTATTTGAAAATATTAATAAACTAGACGAAATTATCGACAATCATTTAACAAATGATAAAGATCCTGCACATATGCCGATCTTACTCCGAGCTTTATTGCGGGTTAGTATATGTGAGCTATTATTTTGCCCTACTACTCCTGCTAAAGTAGTAATCAACGAATATACGGACATAGCAAATGATATGTTAAATGAACATGAGATTGGTTTTGTGAATTCAATATTAGACAAAATAGCTCAAGAAAATAATAAAATTTCATGACAAATAATTTAAGCGGTTATAGAAATAAATTCGTTAGAGTTAAGACTTCTAAAAAACGTACCGTCTCTTCTAGTAATTGGCTTAGACGCCAATTAAACGATCCGTATGTTGCAAAAGCACGTCTTGAAGGCTTTAGGTCGAGAGCTGCATATAAACTACTTGAAATCCATGAAAAATTTAAACTTTTTCATCCTAACATGAAAATTGTTGATCTAGGAGCAGCTCCTGGGGGGTGGAGTCAAGTAGCTTCCAAGCTTATTAAAGCTTCGGATAATAGCCTAAATAATAAAATAATCTCTATCGATTTGTTAGAAATCGAACCTATTGCCAGAGTTGAGTTTTTTCAAAAAGATTTTTTTGAAGAAAATACGGAAGAATTAATTATTCAGGCTTTAGACGGTAAAGCTGATATAGTAATGAGTGATATGGCATCAAATACCATAGGTCATAAAGCTACAGACCATATAAGAACCTTACTTTTATGTGAGCAAGCTTTTGAATTTGCTTTAAAAGTATTAAAACCCTCCGGTCATTTTATTGCTAAAATTTTTCGTGGCGGTGCAGAAAACGAATTGTTAAATAAAGTGAAACGTGAATTTAGGACAGTAAAACATTTTAAACCTTCATCCAGCCGCAGCGAATCTACGGAAATCTATTTAGTTGCTCTAAATAAGAAATAACATATATAAATTTACTATATATATGTTATTTTTTTATTTAACATACTAGATGATAACCACTTATATCTCCTGTTGTTTTGACTTCCTGAGCGTATTCTTGACTGCAGCTTTGAAAATTATTATATATCCCAACTAAATTAGCTCCGGTTTCAGTTTCAACTATTTGATTATATAAATTATTTTTTAAATTTAGAGTATTTTTAGCATATTTTTGTGTTCCTGCTTCCCAATCATCTACGATTAAAGTAATATTCTGTTTCAAATCAGAAAAATTAACAAGTCCATGTTTACTGATTCCGGCTATTATTTCCTCAAAGCCTTCGACTATTCCATTAATTCCTAAGTATTTTGTAACTTTTTGTTTGGCAAAATTATATAAATATGATGCCCATTCTTCTGATTGTGATAGTCCTATTTTTTTACCAGGAAGTACCATTGTTGTTTTTCCCAAATGCTTATTAGTAATATTAATAAGATTATGTTTTGCATTATATATCTTGGAATGGGTAGCTAATTCTTCTATTGGAGTTGTTACTTTTCCGGTAAATAAATTTTTTTCTATGCCTCTTTCAATTATCGGTTTTGAGCCAGGGCTGTCAAAAGTTGTAGATTTATTAAAATGTAAGTTGCGAGAATGTATTTCTACTGAAGTTAAATCTGCAGTTATTGCTCCAAGTGAATGACCGCTAGTATTAAAAATATATTCTGTGGCTTTACTTAAGCCGCCTAATTTGTTAATTACTTCATTAACAAATTCTTGAAGCGGAGTTAGTTTAGTAGGTAAATAATGAAGAGCGATAAGTAAGTCGTCTAGTAAATCATATATATTGAATTTTGTACCGGCACTAGCAATATGAACTTCTTTAGTTTCTTTATTTATAAATGCAACAGCTTTATAACCATATTTAGCAGTGTTGATATAATCACATGAAGCAGTCAGTATTTCCCAGCCGCTATCTGTTAATTGTTCATTGACCTTTGATGCTTCTAGATTATAAACATTTAAATCATCTGTTTTATATGCGAGGTCTAACCCTATATAAGCAAGTTTTTTAGTGCTAATATGTTTAGAATTTTTGTGCTTAGACATATCTACCTCTTTTTTATCACTATTACCATAAAATATGGTTTTTTCTAAAAAATGTCAAGTATTAACATTAATTAACTTGTTATTAAATAAAAGTTGACATTTGATTACCTTTATTATATAGTGCATTTGCGTTATATTTAAAAACCATGAAACATGGTAACTTAAACAAGGAGATAAACTATGTTTACATTATTAGGTCGTGCCTCCGTATTGCAGTTTAGAGTAAATAGTCTATAATCCTCAAACAGTAATAAGAGAGAATTATAGTTAAGGAGTTATGGCAAAAATAGATGTTAAGTGTAGATATTGTAACAACACAGAAGAAGTAATAAAGTCAGGATATTCAATTTCAAAACAACAGAGATATCAATGCAAGCGGTGTAATCGATATTTTCAATTGGAGTATATTAATAATGCATCTAAGCCTGGAGTTAAGGAGCAAATAGTAGAAATGTCAATCAACGGCTCTGGAGTTAGAGATACAGTAAGAGTATTAAAAGCGGGTATCAATACAGTTATCCGTGTTTTAAAAAAATCTAGTATTAAAAACAATAAATCATTCTATCAGTACAACAGAAGTAATTATTGCTCCTGAGATAGATGAACAATGGTCTTATGTACAGAATAAATCCAGACAACGATGGCTTTGGTATGCCTTGGATAAGATTTCGTTAAAAGTAGTTGCTTATACGTTTGGTACAAGATGTGATAGCACATTAGAATCATTACTGAAAAAACTAGAGAATTTCAAGGTGACTTTTTACTATACAGATGGATGGGGGAGTTATGCTAGGTTATTAGACCCTAAAAAGCATATTATCAGTAAAAAATACACTCAACGGATAGAACGAAGTAACTTGAACCTTAGAACGAGATGCAAGAGGCTTGCACGTAAGACAATCTGCTTTTCCAAGTCATTGGATATTCATGATAAGGTTATTGGTACTCTTATTGAACGTATAGCTTTTTAATAGGCGTAACTGCAATATGGAGGCATGACCCCTAGTAACTAAATACAAAATTTTCTAAAGAGTAAGATTATAGATCTATAATCTTACTCTTTTTTATTTAATAACCTCTTTAGCTCTCTTTTCAAAAGCTATAATCATTTTTTCGGTTGCTTTGGTAAAATAAGTACCAATTAATTTATCCAGTATTACGGATTTCATTTTAAAATCAATAAAGAATTTTAATTCAGTTCCTGCCGTGCATGGAACAAATTGCCAAGTACTTTTTAAATATTCAAAAGGCCCTGAAATAGCTACCGTATTAATCAAATATATTCCATCATCTGTTATTTCGCTTGTAACTCGTGAGTTATATTTTTCTGAAAAGCCTTTTAACTGAATTACTAACTCAGCAATGATCTCATATTTATCTTCTGAAATGATTCTAGAAGCAGAACACCAAGGCAAGAATTTAGGATAAGATTTGACGTCCCAGACCAAATCAAACAATTCTTGCGGTTTATAGAGTAAAATTTTTGTTTGCTGGAAAAAAGCCATCAGAAGTCAGTTACTTTACCTTTATGCTGCCAATCACCGTATCTTGTCGGTTCTAGACCTTTAACGCCGCCGATTTCTTTTTCTTTTGGCAATTTTTCTTCTTCTGATATATTGTCTTTTTTATTATCCATAATTAACACTCCTGCGAAGTGAAGAGTTGATATACGAAGATCAACTTGGAAAAGAGCAAGGAGTCTGTAAGCCGAGGAGCGGAGCGTATAATAAACGTTCAGCATCCGAGGACTTATAAAGACGACGTAGCCAATTTTTCAAGTTCATCGAGTATATATGAAGTATAACCGTATCTATATTAATAGTCATTTAGCTGAAAATAGCAAGATAGAATTAGCAAATGATCATGTGCATTATGTTAAAACGGTGCTACGTCTTAAAGTAAATGATAGCTTGCGTATCTTTAACGGTACGGATGGAGAATTTTTAGCACAAATTACCGATATAGGTAAGCATAACCTATCGGTTAGGCTTAAAGAACAGTTAAAAAAGCCGTATACAGAATCTGCGTTAACTCTTGCTGCTGTTATAATAAAGCAAGATAAATTAATGCTTGTAATAAATATGGCTACGCAACTCGGTATAACTAAAATTATTCCCTTAATTACTGGGCGGTGTCAATTTAGAACGGTAAATATTGAACGTTTAACAAAATGTGTTATTGAGGCAACAGAGCAATCAGAACGTCTTACTCCCCCGACAATTGAAAAAGCTATCACAATACAAGATTACCTTAAAGAGAATAATAATTTGATGTTATATGCTAATGAACATGAAAAAGAAGAAAATTCTATATTACGCATTTTATCATCACTTAGTAATAGTGATATAACTATTATTATAGGACCGGAGGGAGGCTTTACTAATGATGAGCTGGAACTTCTTGCCTCATATAAGAATACAAAATCTGTAAGTTTAGGAAATAATATATTACGTGCTGAAACAGCAGCAATAACTGCTATAGCACAAGTTAGGTTGTTAGGTGGATCAGTCACAGTGTCACCCCGTGGCTTGACCACGGGATCCATAAAAACAATTTAAAATACTAATGATATCAGTATTTTAAGCTGGAACCCGTGGTCAAGCCACGGGATGACACCAACCACGGAAGAGTATAGCTTTACTTCGCCTTTTCTATTCCGGGTTTACAAAATAGCTTACCTAAACAAAGGAAAGAATATACACCACAAAAGCCTATAATTATATAAAGTATTGTAACAATAATTGGAAATGAGCCAAATAAAAGTGTGACTAAATTAAAATTAAATAATCCGACTAAGCCCCAATTTACAGCACCTATAGAAGATAATAAATGTATAGTAGTAATAAGCGGATTATTAGAAGTATTTATTAACATATTTAAGCTCCTTTTAGTTAAACGTAAAATAATCATTTCTCATTTTGAGCTATATGTCTACTAAATTTTATAATTCTATAATTTATTAATCCTTCTTAAAAGTTTGATATATTACAGGTATAACAAAAATTGTAAATATAGTACCGATGCTTAATCCTCCAACTATTACAAAGCCTATAGAATTACGAGCAGCAGCACCGGCTCCATCTGCAAAGACTAGAGGTAAAGCTCCGACTACAGCAGCAAGGGTAGTCATAAGAATTGGACGCAAGCGAAGTTTTGAGGATTCTATTATAGCTTCTTGAACCTTTACTCCTTTTTCTCTTAGCTGATTAGCAAATTCTACTATCATAATAGAATTCTTAGTAATTAATCCAATTAAAGTAATAAGTCCTATATTACTATACATATTAAGGCTATTACCGGCAAGCCAGAGAGCAAGTACACCGCCGGTTATTGAGAAAGGTACGGCGAGTAATATTAATAAAGGGTCAGTAAAGCTTTCAAATTGAGCTGCAAGCACTAAATAGATAAATACAAGAGCGAATACAAATGTTATAAGCATATTACTGTCTGCCTCTCTCATTTGTTTAATTTCGCCGATATATTCAATTATAGTATTACTAGGGTCGAGTAACTTAGCGGCTATTTTATTGATTTCATTAATTGCATCATTAATTTTTCCATCAGGAGCAAGATCGGAAGAAATAGTAACGGATTTTGAATTATTATAATGACTATATGATTTCACTGATATTTTTTCTGTAATATTGGCTATTGATTCCAGCGGTAACATATTATTATTTTTTGCTCTGATTAAAATTTTACTAAAATCGCTAATATCTTTTCGATCTTTTTGATTAAATTGCAATATAACGTCATATAAATCATTACCCATTCTAAAATCCCCGATTTGTTGACCTGCAAGTAAATATTGTACCGTTTTGCCTATATTTGCCAAATCCATTCCGTATAAATAAGCCTTATCACGGTTGACTTCTATACTTATAGTCGGCATTGCCGATTGTAAATTTCTATTGACGTTTAAGAAAATAGGATTTGTTTTCATTATATCAATAAATTGTTGTGATATTTTATCTAAATCATCATATTCAAGGTTCGTTTGAATAGTAAACTCGATAGGGCTACTTGCATTCCCGCTAACCATTGAACGTGGATCCATAGCGAAAATCGACATGCCCGGTATTTCGGAAAACTGCTTATTTAACATATTTTTAATAGTTTCTTGGGAACGAGAACGCTCACCCCAATCTTTTAACGGAATGAATCCAAAAACATTATCACTACCGCCTGCACCTATTACCATCAGATAACCTAATATATCTTTATAATTAGCAAGGATTTTTTCGGCTTCTTTCACTACTTTAGTAGAGGATTCTAAACTAGAACCTTCAGGTCCTTTAAGAGAAACTTGTAAAAATCCGTCATCTTCTTGGGGTGCGAAAATTTTTTGAGTAAATTTAAAACTAATAATCAACACTATAAAAGATGATGCAATAATGATGACAAATTTCTTTTTATTGTCAAAAGTTAGCTTTAGATAGTAAATATATTTATTTTGAATAAATTGTAGAATGTCGTTAAACTTTACTAAGAATTTCGGTAAGTCCGTATTATGTTTTGTAACCATACGACTTGACATCATAGGAGTTAATGTTAAGGCCACAAATCCTGAGAACAAAACACAAAATGCTAAAGTCCAAGCAAATTCAATAAATAATTTCCCGATAAAACCCTCTATAAAACCGACGGGTAAAAATACGGCAGCAAGCGTAATAGTCATAGCAATGATTGCAAAGCCGATTTCTTTAGAAGCAAGTAAAGCTGCTTCCATGGGTTTATGCCCCATTTCATTATATCTAAAAATGTTTTCAAGCATAACTATCGCATCATCGACGACTAAACCTATAGCAAGTATCATAGCAAGGAGCGTAAATATATTAATAGAAAATCCAAAAGCATACATTACGCTAAAAGTACCGATCAATGATACCGGAATCGTCACAAACGGAATTAAGGTAATTTTAGCAGAAGCAAGAAATAAATAAGTGACTAAAACTACTAATATTAAAGCTTCAAAAATTGTTTGAAATACCGCATAAATTGATGCTTTTACAGGTGTTGCTCCATCATATGCGATACCCATGCTTATTCCTTTGGGCATGGATTCTTTAATTCTTTCTAGCTCTTTAGTTACTTCATTTGATAAATCTATGACATTAGCTTTTGATTCTTTTATAAGACCAAGAGCAATGGAGCTTTTGCCGTTATATCTGAAAATTATGTCCTCATCGGGAGAGGTTAAAGATATTTTCGCTATATCTCGTAATTTTATGATACCTCCGTTTTGTACTTTTAGAATAATATTGCCGAATTCTTCCGGTGTAGATAAAGAGCCTTCAAGAGTTACTATAAAATTATTACTTTTTGTTTTAATCGTACCTGCAGGATAATCTTTATTTTGCTCTTTTATTGCAGATTCAATCTCCAATAAAGAAATTTTATGTTGATATAATTTTTTGGAGTCAGGTTCTATTCTCATTATATATTCCCGACCGCCGTAAATTTGTGATTGTCCTACACTTTCAAGTTTATCTAAAGGTGTTTGTAGATTATCTTCGACGATCTTTGTTAATTCTAAATCGCTATATTGATCACTTTCAACACTTATGAAGAGGCTTGGGAAACTATCGGCATCAAGTTTTGCAACTGATGGGGCTTTCATATCTTGCGGGAACATATAAGTTATATCCGATATTTTAGAACGAACATCGTTTAATGCTACTTCAATATCGGTAGATAGTAAAAATGATAAAGTAATACTACTTTCGCCTGTAGAACTTTGAGAAGTTATATAATCTAAATTTTTAACCGTCTTTAAAGCTTTTTCTATACGCGTTGTTATTTCTTTTTCCATATATAAAGCATCGGCACCTGCATAATGAGCTTCGACATTTATAATTGGAACTGAAATATCCGGAGTTCCTCTAATTTGTAGTTTGGTAAAAAAAATTGCTCCAAGAGCTACGATAACCAAACTCAAAACCGTAGCAAAGACAGGGCGTTTAATACAAATTTCAGACAATAACATTGGATTTAATATATTTTTCTTTAAAAATTTTATTCTAAATTAATGTGAATAGCGAATTATTACATAAATCTGCTATTCGGTTAGAAATATTCTATATAAAAGGTGAAAGATGGTTTCCAACTTATTATATAAATTAAGTATATATTGTTTTTTATTAAAAAACTTATAATTTTTTACAGAGTAGAGTAATTTACTATTGACAATAAATTAGGGTTTTTAATGATAAATTTTCACTTTAATTACTTGATTAAGATAGTTTTAACAGTATTACTGATGTAAAATGGCTACATTTTTCTATAAATTAATATAATAACGTATATATTTTAAACTTTGTAAATAACTGGCATTTGCAGTATGTGGGTAGTTTGTTATAATTAACTCACATAAAAAAATATATTGATGTATATTATTGCCAGTTGTATATATTGTTTTATAAAAAAACATCAATACATATTAACCCATTAAAGGAGAGTTGATTTTATTATGAGTACACATAACAAAAAAGAACCAAAAAAAATGAATAAAACCGAATTTATAGCATTTATGACCGACCATGGTCATAATCATAAACATGCTTCACATAAAACATTAACAAAAGCTGATGCTGAGAAAGCACTTAATTTAGTTCTTGATAGTGTGATTAGTGCTATAAAGAGCCACCATAATATTAATATAACAGGTTTCGGTTCATTTGAAATACATCATAGAAAAGCACGTGAGGGTCGTAACCCAAAAACCGGAGCAAAAATGAAAATAGATGCTTACAATCAACCTACTTTTAGAGCTGGAAGAAAAATGAAAGAAGCTTGTAATTAATTAATGATGTGACGTTGATCAAAATCGTCATTGCGAGGAGCGAAGCGACGTGGCAATCTCATGAAATAGTAACAAACTCCTGAGATTGCTTCGTCAATTGCTATGCAATTTTTTCGCAATGACGAGAAACCACGCATAAACCACTTATGATAATTGAACGCCTAGAGTTTAACTTAAAACATAATAAGCTATATAATAGTTGTCTTATCGAAGCCGAAAATATAGAGCAAGCTTTAAAAGATATAGAAGATTTTATATATAGTAAGCTTTTTAAGAATAGCATTCCTCTTGAAAACAATCCTGATTATCATTTCATCGCTAGGGAAACTTCAACTACATCTAATGCTAAAAATATTTCTATTGAACAAATAAGAAAATTACAAGATTTCTTAAGTAAAACTTCTGCAATTTCAGGTTATAAAGTTGCCGTAATTTATGCGGCTGATCTTATGAATTTAAATGCGGCGAATTCATGCTTAAAAATTCTTGAAGATGCACCAAAGAATAGTTACATTTTTTTAATTACTTCAAGAGCTGCAAGTATTATATCTACAATTAGATCAAGATGCTTTAAAATTAATGTTAGCTCATCTCAACCTCATTCTATAAATGAATTATATCTTCAATTTATTCAGCCGATAGCAAATAATGAAACGTTAGATTTTATTAATCGTTTTACTACTAAAGACCGAGAATTATGGCTAGATTTTATTGATAATTTATTATTATTATTGAATAGAATTCTTAAAAAATCCGCTAACGTCAATATTGAGCTTCTAGATTTAGAAAATAAGATTTTTGATAAACTGCCAAATAAGCATCCTTCCTATTTACTACAAAAATTTACCGATATAAAAAAGTTAATATATAATACCGTTGATTATGATTTAGACTTAAAAACAAGTTATATATTAGTGGTGAATGAGTTTTTTAGTAATTAACACGATATCACTACGTTCCTTTCCACGTTATCCATAAAAGGCGTTATTGCATGGATAGGTAAAACCCGTTGTGTCACCCCGTGGCTTGACCTATAGTACCGGACAGTTTTTGAAAAGACCTCGATGTCCTCCTCGCGAAAGCAGGGATCCAGAATAAAAAATCTTAATTTTAAAGATTTTTTATTATATCGTTTTTTTCAAATAAAGCTTTAAAAAAGCTTTATTTGACTGGATTTCCGCCTACGCGGGAATGACATAGAATAGAAATTGTCCGGTACTATTGGCTTGACCACTGGGTCCATAAAAACAACTTGAAATACTAATAATTTTAGTATTTTTAATTGGAACCCGCTACAAGCTAGCTAGGATGACAACGGAAAATCGATCCATGCAACAACGCCTACATAAAACAACAAAATATATTGTTGCTAAAACATATTGAGCAAAATATATTAGAACTTTATAAATTAAATTATTTGCATGTTTAAAACTTTAACACAAAATTTAACGAAGATTTTTGATAAGCTAGTTAGCTCAGGCATTTTGACGGAAGCTCAAATAGATGCTGCTATGCGGGATATAAGAGTAGCTCTTTTAGAGTCGGATGTTGCATTACCGGTGATAAAAGATTTTATAGCGGAAGTTAAACAAAAGGCACTCGGACAGGAGGTTATTAAATCCGTTTCACCGGGGCAGATGATAATTAAAATTATTCATGAAGAGATGATAAATCTCTTAGCTTCAAGTGAAAGTGAGACAAAGCTAAATTTAAATTCAAAGCCGCCGGTAAATTTCCTAATGGTAGGGCTGCAAGGGAGCGGTAAAACTACGGCGAGTAGTAAGCTTGCTTTACGACTTAAAAATCAAAATAAAAAAGTTTTGCTTGTTTCTTTGGATACTTACAGACCGGCCGCACAAGAGCAACTTGCTATACTTGCAAACTCAGTACAGATTAATTCATTACCTATTGTGCAAGGTGAGAAACCTCTTGATATTGTCAAAAGAGCTATTGCCGAGGCTAAAATTTCTGCTTATGACGTCGTAATTTATGATACGGCAGGTCGTACACAAATTGATAAAGAGATGATGGAGGAAGCTCTTGCAATAAAAAAGATAGTGGAACCTACGGAAACTTTGTTAGTAATTGATAGTATGACAGGGCAGGATGCAGTAGTTACGGCAAGCAGTTTTAATGAAAAGCTAGAGATTTCAGGATTAATTTTATCTAGAATTGATGGCGATTCCAAGGGCGGTGCAGCACTCAGTGTAAAATATATTACTAAAAAGCCGATTAAATTTTTAAGTAGCGGTGAGAAATTAACAGATTTAGAAGAATTCGATGCTGAACGTTTAGCTTCTCGAATACTTGATATGGGTGATATTATCTCTTTTGTTGAAAAAGCAGCTAGTATTGTTGATAGAGAAGAAGCCGAAAAAACGGCAGCTAAATTGAAAAAAGGTAAGTTTGATTTAAATGATTATCTTCAGCAAATGAGAAGTATAAAAAAAATGGGAGGTTTTGGAAGTATACTTAGCATGTTACCGGGTAGCGGTAAAATTATGGATCAAATAGATCAATCAAAATTAAATAGTAAAATAATTGAACATCAAGAAGCAATTATTTTATCTATGACGCTGAAAGAACGTAAGAATCCTGACATCATTAATGCTTCTCGTAGAAAACGTATAGCTGCTGGAGCAGGGACTACAGTACAAAAGGTAAATATTTTGCTAAAGCAATATAAGCAAATAAGCGAGATGATGAAAAAAGCAAGTAAAATGAATCCTAAAAATCTATTACGTAGCGGAATTGGAAAATTGTTTTCGTAAAACGGCATTATTGTATGGATACCTGCACCGTTATTGCAAGCAACTTTTGATGTTGTTGTGTGGCTAGTTTATGTCATTCCAGCTAGGCATTGTTGTGTGGATACTAAAACCGTCATTGTGAGGAGGCGTTGTTGCGTGGACTGGTGAATGCTCTTTATGTCATTCCCGCAAAAGCGGGAATCCAGAAAAAAAGTATAAATACAGCAAATTTTTGAAATTAAAAGCTCGATTTATCTCGCTTTATGCTGGATTCCCGCCTACGCGGGAATGACATCGGTATCCACGCAACAATGTCTTGCGAGGAGGAAAGCAACGTGGCAATCCAGAAAAAGTAATAAAAAATGCTAATAATTTTAGTATTTTTAACTGGATCCCGTGAATAAATCACGGGATGACAGAGGTGAAATTGAACCACACGGGTAATATCTCCGTGAAGTAAAATTTAATCAATCTTCAATTTCAAAGCATTTGCAAAAAATGTATAGATATTGATAAAATAATTAGCACTGTCTTTTAAGTCACTACCGCTACCATGTCCGCTATCACTACTCTCTAAGAAATAAGTTGTAGTGTTTGGGTTTTTCTCAAGCACATACTCAAAAATACGTGCATGCCATGGATGTACACGTTGATCAAGCACTGAACCGGTAATTAAAATAGTAGGATATTTTTGAGTTAAAGATAAATTTTCTAAAGGTGCATATTTTTTAATATGTACTAAATCATTTGGATTTTCCGGATCTCCGTATTCAGTTACCCATGAATGTCCTGCTCCAAATTCTTTATAGCGTACCATATCAAGTATCGGTACTTCGCATGCTATAGCTCCAAATAAATCGGGACGCTGTGTCATTGCAACACTTACTAGCAATCCGCCGTTACTTCCTCCTTTAATTCCTAAATACTCAGGGCTAGTAATATTTTGCTTTATTAAATCCTCTGCTACTGCAATAAAATCATTAAAGCCGTTTTGACGTTTTATTCCTTGAGCTGCCTTATGCCACTCAGGACCAAATTCTCCGCCTCCTCTGATATTAGCAAGAACACTCACTCCACCATGTTTAACCCATACTTCATTTTCCATGCGAGAGAAATATGGAGAGTTGATTACTTGAAAACCACCATATGCTTCAAGTAATGTTGGATTCTTACCGTCAAATTTTATACCTTTTTTATAGACAATAAAATATGGTATTTTAACTCCATCCGAGCTTGTTGCTTCCTTCTGCTCTACAACATAATTTTTGCTATCAAACGGATATAAAGGCTTTCTAATAACTTTTAATTCATGAGTTTTATCCCATAAATAGATAGTTGGCGGCACTATAGAATTTTCTATAGTAATTAGTGCATCTTCTTCCTCATCATCAGACAACATACCAAAAATTGCATTTTCATAGGGCAGTTTTAAAGTTACCGGTTTTGTCCATTCATTATTTTCTAATGTAAATGTTACTACTTTTGAAATAACATTCTCGTAGCTAGTTAAAAATACTGTATCTCTAGTCATTCCTACAAAATAAAATACTTCTTTCTCTGTTGGGGTAAATAATATTTTTAAGCTGGCTTTATCGTTATCTTCTTTTAGAAGATCAGCGTAGTGTAGGGCAACAAGAGAACCTGCTTTTATATTACTATCTTTAAATTGCCAATCGGAACGCAGAAGCCAAAATACATATTCTTTAAAAGAACCTTCGGGTGTTGCATCTGATGGCATATTTATTTTTTGTAATTTTAAGCTCTCATCTTTAGTATCTAAAATATAATTATCGTAATTATAAAAATCCTTATCTGCAGATATAAATATTAAAGATGAAGAAATATTATCGGATAAAAGCTTACCGGCTGATACACGTATATAATTCTTTGGTATTTCAAATAGTTTTTTGGCTTTCTCTATAGGTTCTCCTCGCTTCCATATGTAGAGCGAGTTAGGATATAAAGAGTCAGTAACTTCTTCTTTATTCAAAACTGGATTAAATATAATAGTATTTTGATCAACCCAAGTAGGGACAGTAAATTTACCTTCTAGTAATTTTCCGCTACTTGTTTTTGGCTCAAAACCATTTTTTACAAAATCTTTTTTCTCTAAATCCCATTCTCTAAAAAACATCTCATCCTTACCGCCAAATGACATGGTAATTAAGAAACGATTAGGGTTTTGAAAACAATCACTTCCACCTCGATACATTACTTTTTTACCGAGTTTTTTGGATAATTTATCAAAATCGATTAGAACTTCCCAATTTGGTTTATCTTTAGAGTAATTCTCAACTAACGTCCTACGCCATAACCCTTGGGGATTTTTATCATCCATCCAAAAATTATACACGTAACCTTTACGTATAATACCATATGGAGTTTTTCTTTGGTCATAGAAAATAGATTCTGTTTCTTTTTTTATTGGTTTATATTCCGGCATAGATTGGAAAGCTTTTTCGGTTTTATCAGTACGCTCTTTTGCCCATTTTAGAGCTTCAGTTCCTTCAGCTTCTTCTAGAAATTTGGTATCTTGAGAGTTATATATTTGTTTATTATTATCTCCCATAGCTTGAACACAAAAGGTTAATAAAATAATTGTAAAATAGCAGGTAAGTTTTTTCATTATTTTAACAATATCTCTTAAATTAAAATAGTGTTTTATCATACACCTTGAATAAAATCAAAGAAAATGCTAAGTTAGCTACTGACAAAAATATAAAATATGAAAGTGACGGCAGATAATTTAAGCATTTATATTCACTGGCCGTTTTGTTTGTCAAAATGCCCATATTGTGATTTTAATTCTCATGTGGTAAGCACTATAGATCATCATCAGTGGCTTAAATCCTATGAAACGGAAATAGAGTATTTTAAGGATATTATTCAAAATAAATATATAAAATCTATTTTTTTCGGCGGTGGCACTCCCTCTTTAATGAATCCTGTAGTCGTTGCAGGAATAATAAATAAAATCAGTAATCTAGCAATTATTGATAATAAAACCGAGATAACTCTAGAAACTAATCCCACATCCTTTGAAACTGAGAAGTTTAAAGCATTCAAATCTGCCGGAATTAATCGTGTTTCTATTGGGGTCCAATCCTTAAAAGAGGATGATTTAAAAAAATTAGGAAGGACTCACGATTCCTTGCAAGCCATTAAAACAATTGAGGCAGCAAATGCTATTTTTCCACGAGTATCATTTGATTTAATATATGCACGTAGCGGTCAGAAATTAAAAGACTGGCAAGAAGAATTAAAGCAAGCTATACAACTCGCAAACGGCCATATTTCGCTTTATCAATTAACTATCGAAAAAGGCACGCCGTTTTATAAATTATTTAAGGACGGTAATCTGATTTTACCACATTCGGATGAAGCAGCTGAGATGTATGAATGGACTAATCATTATTTGGAATCTAAAAAATATTTTAGATATGAAATATCTAATTACGCTAAAAAAGGTCAGGAATGTTTGCATAATTTAACTTATTGGAATTATAATAGTTATTTAGGTATAGGTCCCGGAGCCCATAGTAGAATAATTGAACCGGCAACGGTATCAGCAATTATGATGTGGCATAAACCTGAAAAATGGTTAGATTCGGTTAACGCAAAAAATGTCGGTATTCAAACTAATACTAAGTTAACGCATCAAGAAATCATTGAAGAAACGTTAATGATGGGTTTACGTCTTAAAAGCGGTATAAATATTGCGGCACTAGAGCAGAAAATAAATGCAAAATTAGTTGATATTTTAGACATGAATAACTTGCAGCATTATCAAAACCAAGACCTAATTAAGTTAGATAACAATATCTCTCTTACCGATAAAGGTTTAATGCTGCATAGTTATATAGTACCTAGATTAATTATATGAAAATTATTCAAGTAATTTTAAAGTTTATAATTATTTTTATTATTCCTTCTATCCATGCTAAGGAATGTAAGCTTGAGTTTAAAACTGAAAAGATATATGTGAACGGTGTTGCGTATGATCAAAAAGTCGGAGATCCAATTACACCGATAGCAGATGCTATTAAGGCAGATAATCTTGATGAAGTAAAAAAGATATTAGATGAGGGATACGGAGTAAATCAACCATGCTTGGGTTGGGTTCCTCTAGATTATGCTATATCGAATAATAATATAAAAATTGCCGATTTTTTATTAAAGCGTGGTGCATCCATGAGTTTAATCCATATAAATATAGGATTTATGAAGTCGGAAATTGCTGAATTTTTAATTAATCAGGGAATGAGTCCTAATTTAAGATATGAAGACGGTATTACCGGAATGATGCTAGCCGCAGAAAGAAATAATCCTGATTTAATAAAACTTTTGCTTAAGCTAGGTGTTAATCCTAACGTTCAAAATTCTAAAACCGGAATGACTTCCCTTATGTATGCAGCATCATATCTTAATGCTGAACCTGTTCATATTTTATTAGAGTATGGAGCAGATCAAAAAATTAAAGATTTTAAAGGAAAAAGAGCTTTAGATTGGATAGCAGTGGATGCTAGTAGAAAATTATATGCTTCTGACGCAGAATATTATACTGCTTTATTTTTTGCTCCGTTTGAAACTAAACAGAAAATTATAAAAGAAAGAAATAGCATTAAGACAAGAAATAAAGAAAAGGAAAAAGAAATAAAAAAGCTTTTCAATTCTCACCGTTAAATTTTGGTAGAGTTTCTATTTATATCTTACAAGTTAAGATATAAACCTATTCTAATTTTTTTAAATTTTTATAGCGTTATTGCTTGGGTACCACCCAGTCATTGCGAGCGACTGTAGACGTTTTTGCATGGCTCAAAAAGCCGGCTCTATGTCATTCTCGCGTAGGCGGGAATCCACCGTTGTCATACCGCGACTTGATCGTGGTATCCAAAAATACAACTTAAAAATACTAAATTTTAGTATTTTTAATTGGACCCCGTGGTCAAGCCTATAGTACCGGACATTTTTTTAAAAAATCTCGATGTCATCCCTGCGAAAGCAGGGATCTATGCTAAAAAAATCTTGATTTCAAAGATTTTTTTATTAGATAATTTTTTTCAAATAAAGCTTTAAAAAGCTTTATTTGACTGGATTCCCGCTTTTGCGGGGATGACATAAAGAGCATTTATCGGTCCACGCATGCCTGCTCGCAATAACGTTTTTATGTGATTTACATAAAACCGTCTGGTACAGCATCATTCACAAAGCTTGATACAAGCAATTTTGTAGGACTCGTCTGTGCTCACGTACTGATGTACGCTTTGCAGACTCGTCCTTAAATTTAGCTTGTCTGAAGTTTTGTGAATTTAGTTGTATTATGGTTACTATACCCATATCCAAGGTTGAGCAGAATTTGCTAATATACCTTGGTTGATATGGTCGTGCCTCCGTATTGCAGTTTAGAGTAAATAGTCTATAATCCTCAAACAGTAATAAGAGAGAATTATAGTTAAGGAGTTATGGCAAAAATAGATGTTAAGTGTAGATATTGTAACAACACAGAAGAAGTAATAAAGTCAGGATATTCAATTTCAAAACAACAGAGATATCAATGCAAGCGGTGTAATCGATATTTTCAATTGGAGTATATTAATAATGCATCTAAGCCTGGAGTTAAGGAGCAAATAGTAGAAATGTCAATCAACGGCTCTGGAGTTAGAGATACAGTAAGAGTATTAAAAGCGGGTATCAATACAGTTATCCGTGTTTTAAAAAAATCTAGTATTAAAAACAATAAATCATTCTATCAGTACAACAGAAGTAATTATTGCTCCTGAGATAGATGAACAATGGTCTTATGTACAGAATAAATCCAGACAACGATGGCTTTGGTATGCCTTGGATAAGATTTCGTTAAAAGTAGTTGCTTATACGTTTGGTACAAGATGTGATAGCACATTAGAATCATTACTGAAAAAACTAGAGAATTTCAAGGTGACTTTTTACTATACAGATGGATGGGGGAGTTATGCTAGGTTATTAGACCCTAAAAAGCATATTATCAGTAAAAAATACACTCAACGGATAGAACGAAGTAACTTGAACCTTAGAACGAGATGCAAGAGGCTTGCACGTAAGACAATCTGCTTTTCCAAGTCATTGGATATTCATGATAAGGTTATTGGTACTCTTATTGAACGTATAGCTTTTTAATAGGCGTAACTGCAATATGGAGGCATGACCATATACTCCAATTGAAAATATCGATTACACCGCTTGCATTGATATCTCTGTTGTTTTGAAATTGAATATCCTGACTTTATTACTTCTTCTGTGTTGTTACAATATCTACACTTAACATCTATTTTTGCCATAACTCCTTAACTATAATTCTTATTACTGTTTGAGGATTATAGACTATTTACTCTAAACTGCAATACGGAGGCACGGCCCATATTTTATAGAAAGAATAATAAATTAGACTCTATATTAGAATGTTATACCAGTCTTATAGATAAGGCTGAAAAGCCTATAAAAAAATATGATTCATATATGGACCAAGGAAACGAACTTCGCTTTCAAAAACAACAGGAAGAAAATGCTGCAGAATCATATTTTAAAGCAGCCGGCGTTGTACATGATCCTCAAAAACAACAAAATTCAGTACTTACGGCATACAATACTTTCTTAGGAAACACCAATAATAATGCAATTCAACAACTGGCTATTTCAGAGCAACAACAAAGAAAGGAGTACTTTAAAGATATAATCGGCGATATTATTGATCCGTGACCGTTCATTAGTGTTGAGCGTCTTATTATTCCTCTTTGTCATCCTGTGGTCAAGCGGGTCTTGTTGCATGGTTCTTATGTCATTCTTAGCTAAAAGCACAACTGTCCGAAGTTAAAATGAACAAAAGCTATTTAATAGCTAAAAATGGTATTTTTAACGTAAAACATTAAAAATACTACCAGCAATAGTTGTAAAAACAATTACTTATTCTACTTATTTTTCAACTTCGGACAGTTGTGAGCTAAAAGCAGGAATCCAAAAAAAGTATAAATACAGAAAATTTTTGAAATTAAAAGCTGAGGTTATCTCGCTTTATGCTGGATTCTTGCTTCCGCAGGAATGACACCGAGTACTTTTCTTGAGCCATGCAACAACGCTAGTTAAACGAACTAGGTGACAGTGAACAATCACCTTAACAAATCATTAATGCTTACTTTAGCTCTAGTAGCTTTATCGACTTGTTTTACGATAACTACGCAATAAAGTCCAGGCTTGCCGGCTTCCTTAGCAGGTAATACTCCGGGAACTACAACAGAATAAGCCGGAATTCTGCCGTAAATAATTTCACCTGTATCTCTGTATATTATTTTTGTAGAGCTACCGATAAACACTCCCATACTAATTACTGCTCCTTCTTCTACTATTACCCCTTCTGCTATTTCCGATCTTGCACCGATAAAACAATTATCTTCAATGATAACCGGCTTTGCTTGCAACGGCTCAAGCACCCCTCCTATTCCCGTACCACCTGAAATATGGCAATTCTTACCGATTTGAGCACATGAGCCGATAGTAGCCCATGTATCAATCATCGTTCCCTCGTCTATATAAGCACCTATATTAATGAAAGAAGGCATAATTACAACATTTTTAGCTATATAAGTACCGGTTCTAACAACAGCTCCGGGAACTTTACGTATAGCTGCTTCTTTGAATATATTTTTATCAGTATCCGCAGAAAATTTAGGAGCA
This sequence comes from Rickettsia sp. MAE-05, assembly GCF_057319745.1. Lineage (NCBI taxonomy): Bacteria > Pseudomonadati > Pseudomonadota > Alphaproteobacteria > Rickettsiales > Rickettsiaceae > Rickettsia > Rickettsia sp. MAE-05. Next base: position 218,818 of record NZ_JBLTIO010000002.1, on the reverse strand, counting down.
ACTTTGTCATACCAACTATTATAATTGTTATTATAAAGTTGCGATTCCGTAGTGATAAAATATAGCAATATAGCTTTCTTTACCCATTCATTAACTTCCCAACTATTTTCTTTCTTTTCACAAACACGAATTGTACCTTGATTTAAGTTTTCTATAATATCATTAAGTGTTTTTTTTAATGTTATAAGCTTTGAAGAATCTTGAAGAAGTTTGTCCTTAATTTGCCAAGCTTCTTCAATTTCTTTAATAAGAGAGGACATATCTTATAACTGTTTTATTGCCAAAAATAATAAATGAGATTATCATGAAGTCAAACATAATAATTATAATTAACTATGTATATTACTTGCCCAAATTGCCAAACAAGATTTATCGTTACAAGCAATCAAATAGGTATTAACGGACGACGAGTAAAATGTTCCAAATGTAGCCATTTGTGGTATCAAAAATTAGACTATAATACTAGTAAATTAAATGACTTTAAAGATAAAGTAAACACGGAAACTATTAAAACTCCTATTAAAAATCATTATAATGCTAATGTGCCGGTTATTTTACCGTATATTCCTACTAAGAAAAAATATAATATATTTTCAATATTATGGACTAGCTTTATAATTTTTTGTTTAGTGATATTACTAATAGATAGTTTTAAATTTTTAGGTAAATATAATCAATTAAAGATAGAAGAAATTAATTTGGGAAAATCTCATCATATAGGCGGTATGAAGATATTTTATAAATTATCTAATCAGTCTGATTATTTAATTTCTGATCCTATAATCAAAGTTAGAGTAATGGATAGTAATAATCAAGCGTTAGATGAATATGTATCAATTACAAAGCTGCAAGCAAAAATCCCTGCAAAACAAGCAATATATCTAGAAATGAATATTGAAGGAATCCCTGTTACGGCAAAATATATTGATATTGCTATAGGTAATAGATTAGGGCTTTTATTTAAGTAAAGACGGTTGCGTGGATCAATTTCACCTCTGTCATACCGTAGTCAAGCCACGGGGTGACACTGAGCTGTCATTGCGAGTGACTGTAAGGAACGGGGCAATCTCGTCAAATATCCTGAGATTGCTTCGTCAAAACTTACAGTTTACCCTCGCAATGACGGATAAACCGGTCCACGCAACAATGCCTCCTCGCAATGACGACTCCGTATCCACGGCAATGCTTAAGCTATACAACAACGTCACTTAAAAATGAAAATACCCATAAGCCGAAACTTATGGGTATTACTAAAGATATAATAATTTTTATTATCGCGTATTAGGAAACACCACAATTTGAGCTATTAGTATCACTTGATACCATATTAACAATATCTGGAGCTTTAAATAATATAATGATTGCAGTAACTACTACTAAAGCTACTTCCCACTGCAATTTTCCTCTTAATGTTTGAATTCCTAGAACAATTATACCGACAACAGCTATACCTTTTGCAGTATTGCCTCTGAACACTATAATTAACTTACACAATGCATCACCTACAGGATCGCCGACACTACTACCTAAGCTATCAAAAGCTACCATAATAATAGCCACGCTTAGAATAGTAAATAGTATGCGTAATGATAGATTATAATCGATTAATTCTTCGTTTAATTTACGAATAGGAAAGTTCATATGTTTTACCTCAATAAAATAATTAGCATTTAAAAAATAATGTATAATTTATTTATATATAAATCAACTCCTAAATATATGCAATTTTAATTAATATGCAAAAATATTTTAAAAACACTTATTTTAAGTAACATTATAATCACATATAGTATAATTTAGCTTCCAAATATATAAACAAACGTAAATAAAAATAACCAAACCACGTCCACAAAATGCCAGTACCATGCAGCAAATTCAAACCCTAAATGTCCATTACCTTCTGTAGTAAAATCTCCTCTTTTTGCTCTAAAGTAGCAAACTATTAGAAATATAGTACCTATAATTACATGAGCTCCATGAAAACCCGTGGCTAAATAAAAATTAGAAGCATATATACCATCCGTGAATTTAAACGCCGCATGATAATATTCATATGCTTGCATAGTTGTAAAAAATATTCCAAGCAATATGGTAAGAGCAAGTGCAGTTACGCAATCTTTTTGATTTTTTTCTTCTAAAGCATAGTGAGCCCAAGTAACGGTAGTACCCGATAAGAGTAGTATTAAAGTATTGATAAAAGGAATATCAAATGGATCAAAAGTTTTAATTGTAGGTGGAGGCCAAATTCCCTGCTTTACAACCCATACACCGTCTAAAAGACCTACGGGTGATAGACTTGATTTAAAAAAAGAAGCAAAAAATACACCAAAAAATACTATTTCCGTTAAAATAAATAACGCCATACCTATTTGTAAACCTTTTCTAACAGGACTAGTATGCTGATGTTCGACTATTCCTTCTTTCACTACATCTCTCCACCAAGAATATAAACAGTAACCTACTGAAATAACTCCTGCAGATAAAATATATATATTAAATTTGTAGCCATGCATGAATGAGACACCGCCTATAACCAAAAGAAGTAAAGCAAAAGATGTTAGGACGGGCCAAGGGCTTGGGTCTACTATATGGAATAAATGCGATTTAGTCATAGGATGTGAATTTGGATTCATATTTTATTTTATCATTTTCTAATTATACTTACGAATAGATATACGAAGATCAACTTGGAAAAGAGCAAGAAGTCTGTAGGTCGAGGAGCAGAACGTATAGCAATATGTGAGCGTCCAAGGTCTTACAAAGACGAGATAGTCAATTTTTCAAGTGCTATCTTAGTATATAAATAAATATAAATTATTATTGATGTAAAAGCAAATTCTAGAAGCAGATTATATAGAAAATATACCTCGTAACTCAGAATTACATTATTTATTATTAATGACAACTAAAATCTCTTGACTCTTTATATTATTCAACTAATATATAGACCGCTAATAATGTTTAAGCTCCATTGTTGCAAGACCAATCTGTCAAAACTTAATATTAAGTTATGCCAGGGATCTATTATTATAAGTGAGTAAAATCATGAAGTATAATGGAGGTTGTTGTCTTACAGCAACGGAGCTTAAACCCTGGCACCTTTATTTATTAATTCTAGATTAGGTTTAGGCATAAATTAAATAAAGGAATTGCGAGTAGTATTAGCTTATGTTTAATATAAAGATTTATTAATTCTAAAAAATACAAATGCAAAAAATAAAGAAAAAACTAGAAAAAATTTTTTCTTTTCATCACCGTTTTTAATAATATTATTAATGTTTTTTTATTATCTTCTTAATATCTTAGAAATAAAATATTTCTAGATTTTTCAACTAACTCAGCTGTTAACTCTAAATTTTCTTACTTAAAATTATAGAGATACGACAAATTATCTTCACTATTTTACTAGTTATTTCTGCAAATACTGCCTCAGTACTATCATTCATTATAGCAATATTTTTATGTTCAATTTCATCAAGTCGAAATTTAATAATATTATTTAATAATTCCGGCTCAATATTTTTATTTTCTAAATAATTTATTTGCTGTTCATAATGTTTTTCTATTACTTCTTCTACACTCTCGGTAACAAGCATCGCTGTTTTTATTCCCATCAAGGAAGATAAAGCACCAAGTAAAAATCCGTAATGATGCCAAAAAAATAATAAAAACGTGGGTCTTACTTCTTTTTCTAGTAATTTTTTTTCAAAATAATTTAGATGGACCTCTTCGTGATCAAGCATTTCTTTAATTAATATATGATCATTATGAGATTTGATATATTTTAGCTGCCCTTGATAAATTCTTTTTGCCCCATACTCTCCAGCATGATTAACTCTAATTATTTCGTGAATTTGTTTGTTAGGGTCAGAAAAATCAGGTCTTGGCATAATGTATACTCGTTTAATTTGAAAAATTGGCTACGTCGTCTTATAAGAGCGCAGGTAGCCACGTATTATTATACGCTCCGCTCCGAGGACTTTAGTCTCCTTGCTCTTTTCCAAATTAAACTTCGTCTACTCTTCATTTACTTTAAAGTATACTTTGGAATAAATCGAAACCAGCAGGATTTAACTTATAATCCACTTCTGCCTGTTGTAGCAGTTTTAAAGTCTTTAGACATTCGGTTAGGCTAAGGCTATTTGCTATCTTTGTAAAATCATTAATATATTGATAGAAAATCGGTGGTGATAATGATTTTATTGCGAGTTCCAAACTCTCACCGTTTTTTATTTTCGACAAAACTATATATAAATTTAAATAATGCCTTATTAATGCTCTAATAATTAAAACTTCATTGATATTTTGTTTTTTTAATATCTCCAGCTCTTGTAGAAAATTACTATAATCTTTTTTTGAAAAATACATTGCTAAATCACTGCCGTTTGCCGTAATTTCGCTACTTATAACTTTTAGAACATCGTTTAAAGTAATTTCTCTTCGATCATGAACAAAATATATCAATTTATTTATTTCGCTACAAATTAAATCATGATCACCTTTTAAATGAGCTTTTAAATAAGTGATAGCCTCTTTACTTATAACTTTATTAGTTTTTTCTACTTTACCTAAAATAATTCGTTCAATTTTTGCTTCATCATCATGATAACAAGCAACTGCCGCTAAATATTCTTCTGTTTCAAAAAACTTTTTAAAGCTCCCACTTGAAGTAATTTCTTCCCCTATAAATACAGGAAAATTTATATAATCACTGCTTAGAATTGTTTTTAAATTCTTATCGATTGAATTCCCAACCGATCTAATTTTAATTAATTCTTTTTGACCAAAAAAATTAGGCGAATTAAGTAATATTTCTAAAGATGAAATATTAAGCTCTGAGTATTCTATAGAAGTTTGTAGCATATTTAAGCTTTTTACTAAATGCTTACAAATTTTTTCTATATAGCCTTTATCAGGACCGTATAGTAAAAGAGCTCTAATCTTTCCGGCTTTTATTAGTTCAAATAATCTACCTATTTGTGAAAAATAAAATTTCATAGCTTAACTATTTCCGTGTAAAATATAAAATTAATCTGCTACGAATTTCTTCTGCTGCTTGATATGCCAAGTCTATTCCTGTTTCATCTCTTTCAACATTTGTTGCATATGGTGTAAAAATAGCATTATATGACGTGTTTTGGTAAAACTTCTCTTCAATTAAAACCTTTTGGCTTTCTATATCAATTAATTTATACCTAACTAATTGATTAATATATTCCCTTAAAACATTGGAGTTTTTTTCAATAGTAGCAGGCATAGTTGTTGCGATAAGCTCTGCTTTAAGCAGGTATTTTGCTTTTGCTTTCTGAGGTAAAATACTAGTTAAACGATGATAAAACTCAGCTCCTTCAATTGTTCTAATCGGTTCAACTTTAATAGCTTCTAAATCATTATTTCTACTGTATTTTTCACTATATACCGGTTTTAAATTACAACTACTCATTAGAAAGAATATAATTACTATAAATAAAGAACGCATATACTAGATTAAGATTGATTTTTTATATTAATAACAGCTTATTTCGATTTTGTGAAAGAAAATTATAATAATTAGCATTTGTTAATACTTATAGTAATTATATATTAATTTATGTTGACATCTATAAATAAGACTTATATATTGCCGCTTCAAAATAATTTTAAGGTATTAGATGTTATTAGATAAACTTATTACATTTTTTTCAACGGAAATAAAAACAACATTAGTAAAAATAAAAACATATTTTTCTTTCCCCAAAAAAGTAACAAAAGCTTTTGAAACATCTAGCATAAACATAGATGAAGTAGATAAAGCTAAAACTGTAAAAATTACAAAAGAGGATTTAAAAAAATCTTTTGAGTTATATGAAGAAAAATTGGTAATATTAGCACAAAAACTATCACCACAAACATCAATTAGTAATGATGATTATAATTCTCAAACAGAGTATTACCCATTGATAGGAGAAGATGGAAATATCAAATATATCCCTACTACTGAATTATAATTTTTAAGCTTAAAATACTTTATAGGTAAGCTTTACATACTTATCGTTTTTTATTAAAGAACTCTCTACATCTTCCTTGCAAATCTAATACTCTATATTAAATTTACAAGGAAGAGGCTCGCTTTAAATTAAGCCGTTTACATTTAAGCTTTTTAAAACTCTTCACTATTTGTAGGATTAGTTTGTCCAACTAATTTACACCCCATATATTCTTCAAAAGCTTTTTCCAAATTGAGCTCTATAGGAAGACATTTTGGAGGGGTTATAGGAACAAATTTGGGTTTTTTTATAAGAAAATCCATAATATTTCGTTCATACTCTTGTAATATTTCTAGTATTTCTTTACTAGTATTATAACATGACGGCGTAAGACCTGAAGCATCTTTTTTTGTTACTAAAATAGGTTCTTCATTTAATAAAATTTCAATAATTTCTTTTTTATTATTAACCCCTGCAACTACCGAATGTAAGACTGATAAACCCTGAGGAGTCGTAGAATTTATAGAATCCCGATTTACTTTTAAGATCTCTATTACCAACTTTTTTTACCATGTTCCGCTGCTTCGTGTAATAAAGCATTGGGATTATTTTCAATACATACCTTTAATGCACTATTAAAAATTGCTATACCGTCTTTTGTTTTATCTTTAAGTAATTTTGCCAACTCGTCTATATCACTCTTTACTGATGTGGATTTCATTTCTATATCTGAATCGGGCGAACCTGCCCCCGGAGATTTATCTAAAGCCGATGTAGATAAAGTAGGTATTTGTTGTTTTTTCATTAATTCTCCTAAATTTATCAATGATGCCAAATAGCAAATTATTACATAATCCGCTATTCGCATTAAATATCTATATTTTTGATTAGGAATACCATCTACTCCTCTGGGGAATGTCCCAAAAGATTTGAATATTGTGTATCTTCTTCTGAGTAAAAGGAAGGCTTTATTATTGCACCTTTAGGAGATATATACTTTCCTAAATTAGGTGCTAATTCTATCATGCAATCAATTAAAGTATCTTTTTTATCCTTAACTGCTAAATTCAGAATATCATATAACTTTGATCGGTGAGCATATAAGTGGTATCTTGTTATATCTAATAAATACTGTTCACAAATTTCTAATTTATTGTTTTCACGTAGATACTTAAAATAATTTAACGTATTTTCAGCAGTACATAATCCTTCATCATAAAGGTTATATTGCCTATCCATTAATTCTCCTAAACTGCATAATTCTTCATAATATATGGTATTTTTCTTAGTCATTAATTCTCCTAAATTTATAAATTATTAATTATTTTAGGAGGAATTGCTAATTAGTAGTGAATTGATGACATTGCCCGCATGGATACCACCCCGTCATTGCGAGGAAATTATAAAGTAATTGACGAAGCAATCCAGTAAAAAATTCTGATTTACAGAATTTTTTTATTATTTTTCTGGATTCCCGCTTTCGCGGGAATGACATAAAGAGCATTTACCGATCCACGAAAGCAATGCCTACTCGCAATGACGACTTTAGTATCCACGTAGGAATATTATAGTATAGTGAACAACACTGAGCCAATTTGCAATTCTCCTAAAATTAAGATTATAAATTTAGGAGTAATAACGCAACAAACCGAGTTGAATTGATTGCGACTTAATTGATTAAGAATTGTTAATTTATCACAATCGATTAGTTACTGAAGTTTTATATTTTCCATATCCCAATCATGAGAAACAGTATTATACTTTAATATATAAGGCTTGGTATCTATAGAATCCAAGGTTACATCGGCAATCATATCATCATGTGAGGAGATAAGTTCGTTATAACCGAAATTAGCGTAATAAGGTTGATAATTTTTAAATCTAACCGTTATAAATTTCTCTTTAGTAATAGCAGGTAAGAATTTCACCAAATCATCAAGATTACTTAAAGCCAAATCTTTCATCTCAAAAATTTGTAATCTATAAACATTTTTATAATCTTTGGTAAAGAATGTCGGTATAGAGCTGAAACTACTACCGGATTGAACAGAAGCTATACTTAAAGCTTTAAGTGGAATGCCTGATTTATTACTAAAATAATCATCGGCTTCAAAAAATACTGCACCGCCGAAATTTATCATTTTAGAGATTTTATTATTGTTCACATCATATAAATCCACTGACTGCTCTAACTTTTTGCCGTCACGAAATATAGTAAGTTTAATAGCTATTCCTTTAAAATTATCCATTTCTCTATCAAATAATGCTAGATTGCCGCCGAGTTCCTTATCATTTACTGCCCAAATAATATCACCGGCTTTTAAAGATTTTTCAGCAGGCGAACCGGCTAGAACTGCCTTAACGCTTATCACCCTATTTCTACTGTCAGGAAATTTATTTATATATTTATCCATTTCTTCTTTAGGGAAATTATGATGTCTAACTGCTTTATTTAAAGAATATAACTCGCTTATTATTCCTATATGCTTTCTGCTTGGTTGTTTATTATTCTTTAAACTTTCTAAGGTGCGAGCTACATAATCACCGTGCAGTGCTAGAGAATGAGTTTTACCGCCGCCGTATAATACTCCTATAGCCTCAATCTTATCGTTTAATACCGGTGAACCGCTAGCACCGCCGGTACTATTTAAATTAATAACATAAGTACATTGCGGCATTAAACCTTCAATATTATAAAGATCGGACAAATAACCGGTATGGAAAGAAAAGCCTTTTGCCTCTGTGTTACCGACTACGAAAACCTTTTGATTTAATTTTGGTATCTCATTTGAGAAAGCTATTTGTGTTGCCGATGCCGGTATATCTTTGCTCTCTACTTTTAGAACGGCATAATCTTGCCAAATATCGTAATAGATAAGTTTTGCTTCCGCCTGCTCGCCATTATAAAAAGTGACAAAATAAGTTCCGATAGACGCACCGCCGACAACATGAGTATTAGTAATTATATAACCGTTGTTCTTATCGTTAATAAATCCAGTTCCGGTCCAACTACTTGTATCATCATATGCAGATACGGCAATTCTAGTATCAATTGTTACGATTGCTTTCTTCGCTTTTTCAAATATAGCACTGCTTGCTTCAGAAGATGCTAAAACTATATTATTTAGGAAAACTAAATTAATAATAAATAAAAGTTTTAGTAAAATCGGTAGTTTTTTCATTTTCACCTCTTGTAAAATCATTTAAGCCGCACTATATCAAATAAAAAGTCATAATAAAATAAAAAAAAGAAAACGAGGAATCTTATGGGAAAAGTAATAGGTATCGACCTTGGGACTACCAACTCTTGTGTTGCAGTCATGGAAGGTAAAGAGCCAAAAGTAATAGAAAATTCAGAAGGTGAGAGAACTACGCCGTCAATAATAGCTTTTGCAAACGGCGAAAAATTAGTCGGGCAGTCTGCTAAGAGACAAGCAGTAACCAACCCTCGCAATACTATATATGCGGTAAAGCGATTAATCGGTAGAAATTTTACTGATCCTATGGTTAAGAAAGACCAAGATATCGTACCGTATAATATAGTTAAAGCCGATAACGGTGATGCCTGGGTCGAAGCGGATAACAATAAATATTCACCAAGCCAAATTAGTGCTTTTATTTTACAAAAAATGAAAGAAACCGCAGAGAATTATTTAGGCGAAAAAGTAACACAAGCAGTAATTACCGTGCCTGCTTATTTTAATGATGCACAGCGTCAAGCAACAAAAGATGCAGGTAAAATAGCAGGTCTTGAGGTCCTTAGAATAATCAACGAGCCGACTGCCGCAGCTCTTGCTTACGGTTTTGATAAATCGGCAAGTAAAACTATTGCAGTATACGATCTTGGCGGCGGAACATTCGATGTTTCAATTCTTGAAATCGGCGATGGTGTTTTTGAAGTAAAATCAACAAACGGTGACACATTCCTTGGCGGTGAAGATTTCGATACAAGAATATTAAACCATTTAATAGATGTATTCAAAAAAGAAAGCGGTATAGATTTACGTAATGATCCTTTAGCACTTCAACGTTTGAAAGAAGCAGCAGAAAAGGCTAAAAAAGAGCTATCTTCCGCAGTAACTACCGATATTAATTTACCTTATATTACAGCTGATAGTACAGGACCAAAACATTTAAATATTAAATTCACTAGAGCAGAACTCGAAAAATTAGTAGATGATTTAATTGAAAAAACCGTTGAGCCTTGCCGTAAAGCGTTAAAGGATGCAGGTTTAAAAGCTTCTGATATTCAGGAAGTAGTACTTGTCGGCGGTATGACTAGAATGCCGAAAGTACAAGAAGCCGTAGAGAAATTCTTTGGACGTGCACCGCATAAAGGCGTAAATCCTGATGAGGTTGTAGCACTTGGTGCTGCTATTCAAGGAGGGGTACTTAACAAAGAAGTAACGGATATATTATTATTAGACGTTACGCCTCTATCCCTTGGTATTGAAACTCTTGGCGGCGTATTTACAAGGTTAATCGATCGTAATACTACTATACCTACTAAAAAAAGTCAGGTATTCTCAACTGCTGACGATAATCAGCATGCCGTAACTATTAGAGTGTTTCAAGGTGAACGTGAAATGGCAGCTAGTAATAAATTACTTGGTCAGTTTAATCTTGAAGGCATACCTCCGTCGCCTAGAGGTGTTCCACAAATAGAGGTAACATTTGATATTGACGTTAATGGAATAGTACATGTTTCGGCTAAAGATAAAGCAAGCGGTAAGGAGCAGAAAGTAACTATTCAGGCTTCCGGCGGTCTTAGCGATGCCGAAATCGAACAAATGGTTAAAGATGCTGAGCAGAATGCCGATGAAGATAAAAAGCGTAAGGAACTTATTGAAGCGAAAAATGCTGCCGATAGTTTAGTTTATTCTACTGAAAAGAGTCTTACGGAGTATGGTGATAAATTATCATCAGAAGATAAAGGAGCTGCTGAAGAAGCACTATCTGCTTTAAAAGCTGTTCTTGAGTCAGAAGATGCTGCTTTAATTAAAGAAAAGACAGAGAGCTTAACTGCAGCTAGTATGAAAATCGGTGAAGCAATGTATAAAGCACAAAGCGAAAGCCAACCTGCTGAAGAAAATACTGCTAACGATGAAAAAGTAGTAGATGCCGATTTTCAGGATGTAGAGAAGAAGTAGGTGGGCATCCCCCGTCATTGCGAGGAGCGAAGCGACGCGGCAATCTCGCGCCAAACTCCTGAGATTGCTTCGTCAAATTACTATGTAATTTTCCTCGCAATGACGTTACAATCTCATTTTATAAATTAAATTATGTCACAAGATTATTACCAAATACTAGGCGTTAGTAAAACAGCTAGCCAAGCTGATCTTAAAAAAGCCTACCTTAAGCTAGCCAAGCAATATCACCCTGATACTACTGACGCTAAAGATGCTGAAAAGAAATTTAAAGAAATAAATAGTGCTTATGATGTTCTAAAAGACGAGCAGAAAAGAGCCGCTTACGACCGCTTTGGGCATGATACTTTTCAAAATCAACAGTCACGAGGGGGAGGAGGAAATCACGGCGGTTTTCATCCTGATATTAACGATATTTTTGGCGACTTCTTTAGTGACTTTATGGGAGGTGGTAGAAGAAAGCCTACATCAAGTAAGGCTAGAGGTTCGGATTTAAAATATGATCTGACAATTAACCTAGAGGAAGCATTTCACGGTATAGAAAAAAATATCAGCTTTTCTAGCGAAGTAAAATGCGATACTTGCCACGGCACTGGTTCTGAAAAAGGTGAAACCGTAACTACTTGCGATGCTTGCGGCGGTGTTGGAGCGACTAGAATTCAGCAAGGATTCTTTACGATCGAACAAGCTTGTCACAAATGCCAAGGTAACGGACAAATTATAAAAAATCCTTGTAAGAAATGTCATGGCATGGGACGTTACCATAAGCAACGAAATTTATCAATAAATATTCCTGCCGGTGTCGAAAACGGTACTAGAATAAGACATACCGGAGAAGGAGAAGCAGGTATTAGAGGCGGAAATAGCGGTGATTTATACGTTGATATAGCAATAAAACCACATGATATTTATAAAGTAGACGGAGCAAATTTACATTGTAAACTACCTATTAGTTTTGTAAATGCTGCTCTTGGAGGAGAGATAGAAGTGCCGATAATTGAAGGTGGGAAAGTCAACTTAACAATTCCGGCAGGCACGCAAAACGGTGATCAATTAAGGCTACGCAGCAAAGGTATGTCTAAAATGAGGTCAACTATTAGGGGTGATATGCTTACACATATTCATGTCGAAGTACCTAAAAATTTATCTAAAAGACAACGTGAACTACTAGAAGAATTCAAAAAAGAATCCATAAATGAAAAAGAAAATGACGGTAGCTTTTTTAATAAAATGAAAGGTCTATGGTCATGAATTTTATTTAACTTTCCTATAGAAATGAAACCTCCGATGTTATAAAATATTATAGTCATATGTCATTCCCGCGTGGCATTGGCATTGTCGCATGACTCAGTAAACCCCACTATGTCACCTAGTTTGCTTGACCACGGGGTCCAGAAATATAACTTAAAATATAATAATTTTAGTATTTTAAGCTGGATACCGCGATCAAGTCGCGGTATGACAACTGAAAAACCGAGCCATGCAACAATACCCGTGGCATTACCCGCGTGGACGCCAAATCGTCATTGCGAGGAGCGAAGCGACGTGGCAATCCAGCAAAAATAATTAAAAAAATTCTGATTTATAGAATTTTTTACTAGGTTCTGTGCACTTTTGATTAATGATTATAATTATGAAATATTTTTAAGCGAAAATTAATAAGATTTTTGAAGGAATAGTTATTCATATTTCAAAAAAATCTTATAATTTGCAGCTAAAAAGAGTCATAATTATGATTATTCTATTAAAAGTACACAGGACCTAAGCTCCTATATTATTGTTTTTTTTATTACATTTTAAGTGCAAAGAAGTCTTATAAAATCTAATATTAGGATTTTTCTTGATTTATTATTAAAAACCTATATATTAACGATTTTTAATGATTTTGAAATATCTAATGTTACTTTACCATTCTACAAATTTAATTCAAATAATTGAAAATAATGATCTAGATTTATTAAAAAGAATAATAAAAAAAGACCAAGCTAGTGTTATTAACTATATAAATAATCAAAAACTTCTACATTTAGCAGTAAGAGCAGGATATAAAAATATAGTGGAATACTTGCTTAAGAAAGGAGCTAATCCTAATATATTAGATCAACAAGGAAATTCTATAGCTCATACTGCAATAATTGCAGAGAATCAAGAACTAGCATTTAATATATTGAAATTGCACGATAGTATAAATATATATGTACATCCGTTGAGCATTGATTTAAATGCTAAAAATAATAATAGTGATACATTAATACATTTAGCTGCTAGAAATGGATATAAGAACATTATAAAATTATTACACAATTATAATGCAGAATTAAATATTTTAGATTTTCATGGTAACACAGCTATTAATATTGCAGTACAAGAAGAGCATCAAGATATAGTAGCATATTTACTTAGCGTAGGGGTCAATCCAAGTACCCCTAATCGTTATGGTCATCCTCCTTTATATTATGCAATTCAGAAAGAGCAAAAATCTATAGAATTAATGCTCTTAAAGAATGGAGTTAATAATATTTTACGACCTAGAGATCAAAATCATTCCTTGCTATTTAAAGCAATTGTAGAAAATAATCATATAGAAGTAATGAATATTTTGGATAATGAAGAGAGTAATATTAATACTAAGGAAATCTATGGCTATACTCCGCTACATTTTGCGGCTAATTATGGTAACTATTTTATAGTAGCATTATTACTTAGCTACGGAGCTAATCCTAATATACAAAATAATAATGGCGAAACTGCGTTACATTTTGCCGCCATGAATGGTTGCATAAGAACTATAGAGTGCCTTATAAAAAGTGGGGCAGTAATAGATAGTTTTGACAAGTTTGAGAGAACTCCTTTAGAACTTGCAATTAATAGCGGAAATACAGACGCAGTTAAGTTATTTTTACAATATGGAACTACTATCGGTAATGCCCTAAGATCAATATCTAAATATACTAGTAAAGAATTAGTAAGTTTATTATATGCAGAACATACCTTACAAAAAATAAAAGAGGACATATGTGTATTACAGAAAGTAGGGATAAGCTTTATTCCTATTAACCAAGAAGAAATAAAACATCTCTTAGAGTTAAAAAAAAGTGAATGGAACAAAACTCTAACAACACATAATATATTAGATAAAAATTTTCAAAAATATTTAAATGCTTTATTTCATGTAAAGAAATATCATGACTGTAAAAATGAAAAATTTGAACATAAGTTTTATAATGCTTATATTAATGCTGAAGCAGTTAACCAGCCAGTTTTATCTTTAAAAATATTGTCATTAGCTACAGTTAATAACTTCTTTAATACGGATGATTTAATTAACGATAATATGATAAAAGATGTGCTTACTCAATGCGATATTAATTTATTAGGAAATAATCCGCTTATAGAGGAGCCTACTATATGATTTTATTGTAAACACCAACAATTTATATCATGTTATTAATTGAATCCTTGAAATTCTTTAAGCCTATATGTATATTTAGTTATTAACTGAATTTAAGTTCCTATGAAATTAACAAAATTATTAAGCATCCTTTTCATTATAGGCCTATCTTTAAGTGGCTGTAAAAGCAAAAAAAACAGTGATGATATAGTAGTTCCTATCCCTACTCTTTATAACGAAGGTGTTAGTTTGTTAGAAAAGAAAAAATATAAGAAAGCTGCGGAAGAATTCGGAAGAGTATTTTACCAACATCCGGGTAATGAAATGACCCCACAAGCCGAATTGATGCAAGGCTATTCTTTATTCCTCGCCGCTCAATATGAAGAAGCGGTTGACGTGCTTGATATGTTCATCAACTTGCACCCTGCAAATGTTGACATTGCTTATGCTTATTACCTTAAAGCTCTATCATATTATATGTTGATTTCTGACGTAAATCATGATCAATCTAGAACTTTCTTAGCTAAAGATAGTTTTGAAGACGTAATAGAGAAATTCCCAAATACTAAATATGCTATTGATTCATCATTAAAAATCGACCTAGTAAACGATCATTTAGCAGGTAAAGAGATGATGGTAGGTCGGTTCTACTTAAAGAAAAAGAACCCAATGGCAGCTATTAATAGATTTGAAGAGGTAATTGATAATTATCAAACTACTTCTCATTCGGTAGAAGCTCTTTACCGTTTAGTCGAAAGCTATATGATGCTTGGGTTACCTGATGAAGCAAAGAAATACGCCTCGGTGCTAGGTTACAATTATCCGGATAGTCAGTGGTATAGTTACGCATATAAGTTGGTGAGGTAGTAAGATATTCATGGTTCTTAAAAAGTGTTCGATGTCATTCCCGCGGAAGCGGGAATCTAGTACTTTAAAGCTTTTTTTAAAGCTGAGGTTATCTCGCTTTACGCTGGATTCCCCGCTTCTAGCTAAGAATGACATAAACGAACCGTGCAACGCAGCTTTTCAAATTCATCGAGTATAACTATGTTTCATAGTCTCTCAGTTAAGAACTTCATTCTGATAGACGAGCTGGAAATTGAGTTTAATAAAGGTTTATGCGTTATTACCGGTGAAACGGGAGCCGGTAAATCTATTTTACTTGACGCTATTTTATTTTGCCTTGGTTATAAAACTTCAAACAATATAATAAAGCGTGGAAAAGATTACGCTGTTGTTAATATAATATTCTCTTTAAATGAAGAGATAAAAAACTTTCTAATCCAAAATTTTATTGAACCTGAAGAGTTATTGCTTGTAAAATGTTTGCAAAAAGCCGAAGGGCGAAAAAATTTTTTTATTAATAATCAAGTAGTTAATAAAGCTATAATGCAGCAATTAGCTACTTATTTATTTGAACTTCATGGACAAAATAATAATATCTCCCTTCTATACGCCAATACTCAGCGTGATATTTTAGATAGTTACGGAAATCTTTTGGACTTCCGAGCCGAGCTTTCCAAATGTTATCAGACTTGGCAAAATACTCGGAAAGAAATTGCTGAAATAACACTTAAACAAAATTCTATAGACCAAGAAATCGATTATTTGAGCTTTGCAACGGAAGAATTAACTAAGCTGAATATTCAAATAGGTGAAGAAGAAAAATTAGCAAATATACGAAAAGATTTGCAAAATAAAGATAAGGATTTACAGTTAATAAAAGATATTCTAGAACAGATTAATAACCCCGAAATAAATACATCGATTAATAGAGCAGAGAAATTATTAGCAAGGCAAGGCGATAATGAGCGTTTTGAAGCTATTGCTACAAGCTTAGAAGAAGCCTATAATAACCTAGAAGAAGCACGCCAAGGATTATCAAATCTGTTAGATAGTTGTAATTATGAGGAATATAATCTTGAAGAAACAGAAGAACGATTATTTTTAATAAAAGCTATTAGCCGCAAATATAATGTTCCTGCTGATGAATTAGGTATATTTTTAGATAAATCTTTAGAGAAGCTCGGTATATTAAAAAACAAAATAGCGAATAGTAATGAGTTAAAAGCTCAAGAAGTGCTATTACAGAAAAAATATTATGAACTAGCAAGCGATTTATCCGTAAAGCGTCTTATTGCCGCAAAACATCTAGAAGAATCGTTGCATCAGGAGCTAAAACAGCTTAAAATGGCGAAAGCAATTTTTGAGATTGAGATAATCGCCGGAAAAGAGCCGACAGCCGGCGGTAATGATGATGTTGTGTTTAAAGCTTCTACTAACCCCGGAATGGCAACCGAAGCAATTAATAAAATCGCTTCCGGCGGTGAATTATCAAGGTTCATGCTTGCTTTAAAAACTTCTTTGTTTGATAAAATGGTAAAACCATCTATTATATTTGATGAAATAGATGTTGGGATTGGCGGAGAGGTCGCAGATAAAGTAGGTGAGCGATTAAAAAAACTTAGTAGCGTTACTCAGGTAATAGTTATTACGCACCAGCCGCAAGTAGCAGGTAAAGCAGATTCGCATATAAAAATAGAGAAAACACAGCTAGAGAAAGAAACAAAAGTAACGGTAAAAGCTTTAAATTTAGCTGAGAGACAGGAGGAACTCGCCCGCATGATTTCAGGTAAGACAATCACCGAAGCAAGTTTAAAAGCAGCAAAAGAGTTGTTGCATTTGTAATAATCGTCATTGCTGGGTATCGTGGATCATTAATCGTCATTGCGAGCGGCTGAAAGGAGCGTGGCAATCTCAGGAATTTACCCGAGATTGCTTCGTCGACGCTTATAGCGTCTCCTCGCAATGACAAAAAACAAGGAACATATGAGCAACTACACAAAATTAGAAAACGAATTTGCAACCATTTCGCATTTTAATAATATATTGGGCATATTATACTGGGATATTGCCGTAAATATGCCTATGGGTTCAGGTGAGAGTAGAACAAACGAAATAGTAACTTTAACGTCGCTCGTTCACTCGCTGCTCAAATCTCCTATGCTAAAAGAGTTAGTTAGCAAGGCAAAAGAAGAATCAAAGAACCTTGATGAATGGCAAAATGCTAATATTAGAGAGATTGAGAGGCAAATAATAGATGCGAATTGTATTGACGAGCAGCTACAAAAGAAACTAGTAGCAGCGACTACCAAAGCTGAACTTGTTTGGCGAGAAGCAAGAAAAAATAATGACTATAATTTATTCAAACCGCATTTACAAAAAGTTTTAGATTATACGAGAGAAGTTGCTAAAGTACGAGCAGATGCTTTTAATTGCGGATTATACGACTCATTAATAGATATGTTTGATCCAAGCAGAAAAAGTAGCGAAATCAAACAAGTTTTTTCAGTGCTTAAAAAAGAACTCCCACAACTCATAAATAAAGTTTTAGAAAAACAGAAAAGCGAGAAAGAACTAGTAAAGAACACCGAACTAGCTCCTGAAATGCAAAAACGTATCGGAAAACGCATTATGGAAATTATGCAGTTTGATCTAACAAAAGGACGCTTAGACGAATCTACTCATCCTTTTTGCGGTGGAACACCAAACGATATACGTTTAACTACTAGGTATTATAAAGATAATTTCATAAGCGGTTTAATGGGAATTATTCACGAAACAGGTCATGCTCTATATGAGCAGAATCTACCGGAAATGTATAAAGGACAGCCGGTAGGACATCCTAAAGGTATGGCTTTTCATGAAAGCCAGTCTTTATTTATGGAGATGCAAGTAGGTAGATCAAGAGAATTTACGGAATTTTTAGCTAAATTACTTCGAGACGAATTTGCTTTTAAAAGCGAAGAATATTCAGCAGAAAATTTATATAAAAAGATTACTAAAGTTAAACCTGATTTTATAAGAGTGGATGCCGATGAAGTAACTTACCCTCTGCATGTAATATTACGTTTTGAGATAGAGGAAATGCTTATTAATGGTGACTTGAATCTTGATGAGTTACCAAGCTTTTGGGATAATAAGATGCAAGAATATTTGAGGCTAAAACCGGTAAGCTTTAGTAATGGCTGTCTTCAAGATATTCACTGGTCACACGGAAATTTCGGTTACTTTCCCGCCTATACAAACGGTGCAATTATCGCATCAATGGTGATGAAAAAAGTAAAAGAGATGTATCCTAATATAAAAGATGATATATTAAAGGGTGATTTTAGTAATCTAAATAATTATCTAAATAAGAATTTTAGAAATCTCGGTTCGTTAAAAAATTCAGCCGATTTATTAAAAAGTGCTAGCGGTGAGGACAAGATAAACCCTGAAGTGTATATAGGGTATTTAGAAGGGAAATATTTATAGTAATAAAACTGTCATTGCGAGAAGGCATTGCCTGCGTGGATACCGAAACGTCATTGCGAGGAAATTACGAAGTAATTGACGAAGCAATCTCAGGATATTTGACGAGATTGCCACGCAGCCTACGGCTGCTCGCAATGACGACTCCCGTATCCCTCGCAATGACGTTAATCAAACAATACAAACAATAATATGGAAGAAGACTTAAAAAAAACAGGTTATTTATTTGGCGGGAACGCCGTTTTTGTTGAAGAGCTATATAGGCAATATTTAGCCAATCCCGCCTCGGTTGATCAAACTTGGCAAGAATTTTTTGCCGGTATTAAGGATAATAGTGCTGTGCTTAATAAAAGTACGGCAAAGATAATTATTCCTTATGAAATAAAAAAAGAACCGTTAAATAATAATCTATCTTCTGAAGTCTTAAATAACAGACACCTTGCCAAACCAGCTTATAGAGAGGAATTTAAAGAAGACACGGAAGCGCTTGCCACCGCAGCGTATATAGACATACGTGAGGATGCGAGTACCGGATCGACGTATAAATTACCTCTAGAAGCGGAGTTTGGCAAGATGTCTAGTTTAAAAGCTAAAGAAATGATCAATGCTTATCGCAAGCATGCTCACTATTTAGCGAATCTTGACCCGCTTGGTCTTGAGCTACGTAAAACAAAAAACGATTTAAAGCTTAATATAGAAACTTTTGGTCTTGATAACAGTCAACTAGAGGAAAATATCAATATTACGGATGAATTTGTCGGTAATTGGAACTGTAAATTATCTGAATTAATTACCAAGCTCGATAAAGTTTATACGGGTTCCATCGGGGTTGAATTTGAACAAATAGAAAATGTAGAAGAAAAAAATTGGTTATATAATAAGCTAGAAAGTGAAGTTACATTTTCTTCTGAAGACAAAAAAACTATCTTAAATGATTTAGTAGAAGTAGAAGGGTTTGAGCAGTATTTACATACAAAATTTCCCGGAGCTAAGCGTTTTTCCGTTGAAGGCGGTGATGCTTCTATAGTTGCTATGAGTAAAGCTATAGATTTATCCATGAACCAAGGCGTTGAAGAAATCGTTATCGGTATGGCACATCGAGGGAGATTAAACACTCTGACTAAAGTAGTAGGTAAGCCATATAAAGCTGTTATTGCGGGCTTCATAAGCGGTAGCGTATTTCCTGATGAGCTAAATGTTTCAGGTGATGTGAAATATCATCTAGGCTATTCGTCCGATAGAACTATAGATAACAAGAAAATACATTTATCACTAGCTGATAATCCTTCACATTTAGAAGCGGTAAATCCTATAGTTGCAGGGAAAGTAAGAGCAAAACAGGATATTCTTGTAGATACTAAACGCAGTAAAGTTAAGGCTATTTTAGTGCATGGTGATGCTGCTTTTTGCGGTCAGGGCGTAGTTGCCGAAAGCCTATCAATGTCACCGCTCACTGCTTATGATATCGGCGGGATATTACATTTCGTCATTAACAACCAGCTAGGCTTTACGGCAAATGCTGCAGATACTAGAGCTAGCAGATATTCTACGGAGTTTGCTAAAATCATAGCTGCTCCGATTTTACACGTTAACGGCGATGATATAGAGGCAGTGTTAAAAGCTACCAATATTGCAGTAGAATACAGGCAAAAATTCGGTAAAGATGTTGTGGTAGAAATTATTTGTTACCGCAAATACGGGCATAATGAGGGCGATGAGCCGATGTATACTCAAGGTAAGATGTATAATATTATTAAAAGCAAACCGACCCCTGGAAATATTTACGCAAATGAGTTAGTAAAAAGCGGTATAATTGATAATAATTATTTTGCTAAGTTAAAAGAAGAATTTAAAGCAAAGCTAGATAAAGAGTTTGAGCAAGCCAAGAATTATAAGCAAGAGGCGCATTTCTTAAGCGGGTTATGGCAAGGTATTTCTCGTACACGTACGCAAGCTGCAATAACAGGAGTTAGTAAAAAAATATTACAAGATTTAGGAACTAAATTATGTGAAATACCTAAAGATTTTACCGTTAATCCAAAGCTTGTAAAATTATTTGAAGCTCGAAAAGCTAATCTGACTAGCGATCAGCCTATTGATTGGGCAACGGCAGAGCAACTAGCTTTTGCAAGCTTGCTTAACGAAGGCACAAATATAAGGCTAACTGGACAAGACTGCGGACGAGGTACTTTCTCGCATCGTCATTCAGTATTGCACAATCAAATTGACGATACCACCTATATACCTCTAAATAATTTATCTAAGACCCAAGCAAAATATGAAGTAGCCGATAGTAATTTATCTGAATATGCAGTGATTGGTTTTGAGTATGGCTATTCGCTTGCAAATCCAAAAAATTTAGTTTTATGGGAAGCACAATTTGGCGATTTTGCTAATGGAGCTCAGATTATTTTTGACCAGTTTATTTCAAGCAGCGAAACTAAATGGCTTCGTATGAGCGGGCTTGCGGTACTACTCCCGCACGCATTTGAAGGGCAAGGACCGGAGCATAGCTCGGCAAGGCTTGAGAGATTTTTACAACTCGCTGCTGAGGATAATATGTATGTTACATATCCCACTATTCCTGCTTCAATTTTCCATCTGCTACGTCGTCAGATATTTGATGATACTCGCAAACCGTTAATTATAATGTCACCGAAATCATTATTACGTCATAAATACGCTGTATCTAAACTTGACGAGCTAGGCGAAAATACTACTTTCCTACCGGTTTTAGATGAAGTAAATAAACGAGATGCAAACAATATTACTAAAGTAATTTTATGTAGCGGTAAGGTATATTACGATCTATTTGAAATGCGTGGCAATAACAGTAATATAGCGATTATTAGGCTTGAGCAATTATACCCTTTTGAAAAAAAACTTGTAGCATCACTATTAAAAAAATATAATAGGACGCAGGAATTTATTTGGTGTCAGGAAGAACCAAAGAATATGGGAGCTTGGCGTTATATAGTTTCTCACTTAAACGATGCTTTAAAAGAAGCAGGAATTAATAACGAATTTAAATATGTAGGCAGAGAGGAATCGGCCTCTCCGGCAGTAGGTTCGCTGCAAGCACATAATAAACAGCAAGAGAAGCTATTAAAGGAAGCATTGGGGATGTGATTCTTGGGGTATATTGCCTAAGAATCGTCATTGCGAGGAGCGAAGCGACGTGGCAATCTCGTCACATCTCCTGAGATTGCTTCGGTGAATTACTTTGTAATTCTTCTTGCAATGACGGCTTTGGTCTCCATGCAGGCAAGGCCTTCTCGCAATGACGATAAAAATATAGGAGTAAAATAAATTATGAGCGTTAAAATTATAGTACCATCGCTTGGAGAATCCGTAACGGAAGCAACTATTGCCCAATGGTATAAGAAAGAAGGTGATTCGGTTAAAACCGATGAATTACTGTTAGAAATTGAAACTGAAAAAGTAACTTTAGAAGTTAATGCTCCTTGTAACGGCACTATAGGTAAAATATCGAAAACTGACGGTGCAAATGTAGCAGTTGGCGAAGAAATAGGCGAAATAAATGAAGGGACAGCTGCAAATACTGCGGGTACTAATAATGAATCTGCTAAAGCTCAAGCAGTTACGCAACCTACTTCAGAAAAGCCTGTAGAGAAACCTGCCGTGGTTAATAATATTCTTGCTCCTTCCGTACAAAAATTAGTTACCGAAAATAAGCTTGATCCCAATAATATAAAAGGAACAGGTAGAGACGGTAGAATTACCAAAGGTGACGTGCTTGAAACAATAAACACACCGTCTGCTGCTACTTCTACTCCTACAGTAAACAAAACTAATGAAGAAAGAGTACAGCGTGTTCGTATGTCACGCTTGCGTAAAACTATTGCACAGCGTTTAAAAGATTCACAAAATACGGCAGCTATTTTGACTACTTTTAATGAAATTGATATGTCAAAAGTAATTGCCTTGCGTAATCAATATAAAGAAGAGTTTGAAAAAAAGCACTTGGTAAAACTTGGCTTTATGTCGTTTTTTGTTAAAGCAACAATTGAAGCTTTAAAGCTTATTCCGTCGGTAAATGCTGAAATAGACGGCGATGATTTAGTATATAAAAATTACTATGATATAGGTGTAGCTGTCGGAACAGAGCAAGGGCTTGTTGTACCGGTTGTTAGGGATGCCGATAAAATGGGATTTGCCGAAGTGGAAAAAGCTATAGGAACTTTGGCTAAAAAGGCTCGTGAAGGTAAACTTTCTATGGCTGATTTGTCAGGGGGGACATTCTCGATTTCTAACGGAGGCGTATATGGTTCATTATTATCTACACCGATTATTAATCCTCCTCAATCAGGTATTCTAGGCTTACATAAAACCGAGGAAAGAGCTGTAGTTATAGACGGTAAAATTGAAATATGTCCGATGATGTATATAGCTTTATCTTACGATCATCGCATAATTGATGGGAAAGAAGGAGTATCGTTCTTGGTAAAAATTAAAGAGCTTATTGAAAATCCAGAGAAGTTACTACTGAATTTGTAACAAATTGTCATACCGTGGCTTGTCCACGGTATCCAGAAAAATAACTTAGATGTAGATTGTTTTGATGCTTTTACTGGATGCCGTGGACAAGCCACGGCATGACAATCGAGAAAGGAAATATACAATAATGATAAAATGTACTCGTCGTATTGAGTTCGATGCAGGACATAGAATTATAGGACATCAAAATAAATGTCAATTCCTGCACGGTCATCGCTATGTTCTTGAGATTGCTATAGCCGCAAACAAAACCGATAAACTTGGTATGGTAATCGATTTTGGTTTAATTAAGGATGTAGCTAAAAAATGGATTGATGAAAATTTTGATCATAGCTTAATCCTACATCAAGACGATAAGGAAATGGGGCAGCAAATAGAAAATTGTACCGGTCAAAAAATATATTACATGCAGAATAACCCAACTGCAGAAAATATAGCGACGCATTTAAAGAATGAAATTTTTCCTAAACTTTTCGTAGGTCAAAACTTCTTCGTAGCGAGCCTAAAACTATATGAAACACCTAATTGTTTTGTTGAGGTTTAAGCGTGCATCTTTATAAAATGAAGAGGAGTCATACGAAGATCAACTTGGAAAAGAGCAAGGAATTTGTAAGCCGAGGAGCGGAGCGTACAAAAGTACGTGAGCATCCGAGGACTTACAAAGATGACGTAGCCAATTTTTCAAGTTCATCGAGTATGCAAGATTACTGTTTAATTTTAACTACTACAAATGATTTGCAAATTGCCAAGAAAATAGCATCTGTTTTGTTAGAATTAAACCTTGCTGCCTGCATTCAAATTGACGATATCAAAAGTTACTTTAGATGGGATGGGAGAGTAACTTTAGAAACCGAATATAGACTTGTAATTAAAACAAAATCTTCTAATTATAACGAAATTGAAAATAAACTCCTTGAAATTCATAATTATGAATTACCGCAAATAATAAAAATAAATATTGACTATGGCTTTCAAAAGTACTTAGAATGGATTGACCAAAATAGTAAATAAATTTATAGTTGAGCAAATTTAAAAATTAAGTAAGTAAATTATGAAATTATGGCAAAAAGTTACCTTAGGGTTAATCTTAGGTATTATATTTGGTATATACTTACCACAATATGTTAATTATATTAAACCTATCGGTGACATTTTCTTACGCTTGATAAAAATGATCATTACCCCTTTAATTTTCTTTAGTTTGGTTTCCGGTATCACTAGTATGAATGATACTTCCGCCCTTGGCAGAGTAGGAATGAAAGCGGTAGCTGCTTTTTTAGGTACTACTTTTTTTGCCACGATTTTTGGGCTTACTGTTGCCTTAGTATTAAAGCCGGGAGTAGGCATACATATAGATTTTACCTCTTCAGGAACGACAAGTAGAACTTCATTTAATATAATTGATTTTTTTGTAAATATCGTCCCTGATAATGCTGTTGGGGCTTTTGCAAACGGTGATGTCTTGCAAGTTGTATTTTTTGCTATTTTTGTTGGGATTACCTTAAACAAAATGAAATCTATCGGTGAACCTGTTACTGATTTAATTCATGTAATGTCAAAATTAATATTAAAAATGATATCGTTTGTTATTCAATTATCCCCTTACGGTGCTTTTGCTTTAACAGGCTGGATTGTAGGCATGCAGGGAGTTGAAGTAATGATTAGTTTATCGAAACTTGTTGTAGCGGTAGTTGTGGCGATGACATTTCAATATTTAGTTTTTGGCTTACTTATATATGTATTCTGCCGTGTTTCCCCTATACCTTTTTATAAAAAAAGTTTTGAATATCAGATACTTGCTTTTTCTACTTCAAGTAGTAAGGCAACTCTTGCAACTACTATGCAAGTTTGTCGTGAAAAACTTGGCATTTCAGAGTCTAGTACTTCATTCGTACTTCCGATAGGGGCGTCAATTAATATGGACGGATTCGCCATAAATCTATCTCTTACTACTATATTCTTTGCTCAAATGATGGGAGTAACGCTTGCTCCTCATGACTTTTTAGTAATTATTCTCACCTCAACACTTGGATCTATCGGCGGAGCCGGTATTCCCGGTGCCTCTTTGATAATGCTTCCTATGGTTCTTTCTTCGGTTCACTTACCTATAGAGGGAGTAGCAATTATTGCCGGGATTGACCGAATACTTGATATGCTACGTACTACTATCAATATTACCGGCGATGCAACAATTACTATGATTATAGATAACAGCGAAGATACTTTAGATAAGGAAGTATATTTATCTTAATTATATTAAGGCCGGATATCGTCATTGCGAGGAAATTGCATAGCAATTGACGAAGCAATCTCAGGAGTTTGTTATTATTTCATGAGATTGCCACGCTCCCTACGGTCGCTCGCAATGACGATTTGGTATCCATACAACAATGCCTACAAGTTTGCAGGATGATAACGCTCAAATTTCTTTCCTCATTTTTCAATTTTTAATTTAAAAAGCTATTGACTTTAGAATTTAAAGTATGTATTACAATAGCTATATTAACTTAAAGTTGAGGATATATGTTAAATTTCCTAAATAATACTGCATCACAAAAAAGATTTGTATCTATAAATAATAGAACTACGGCAAGCGATTTATCTGAATCGTTTTGGCATTCTATTGCTGAAAATAGCTGTGATATTAATTGGAAAAATATACCATTACAAAAAAGTCCTTTTCAGATTGTTACTACTCAAGGTTTAATTCAAGAATTAAAACCCAAAACCATAATTGAATTTGGAAGTTTTAAAGGAGCTTCCGCCCTTTGGTTGGCTGATATACAAAGTTTATCAGTAAAAGATGGTAAAGTTATTAGTATAGATATCGATTTTGAAAATATTGATCAAGCCGTAAAAGGTGATAATAGAATAGAATTTTTACAAGGCGATTCTAATAAAGTAGAGGCAATATTCCCAAAAGAAAAAATATCCGAAATAGTACATCCCATAGTTTTAATAGAAGATGCTCATATTAATACTATAGGTATTTTAGAATATTTTCATAATAATATCTTTGAAGAAGGGGATTATTTCATCATTGAAGATACTAATATTGACTATAATAATGCTTGCTATGATGTTTGGAGGAAAACTTTAGATGAAAAAACTTGTATAGCAAAATTAGAAAATTTAAACAATAAAATCGTTAGATTAACTAGCTGGTTGAAAGAAAAAAAAGATTTATATCTAGTAGATACAAAATATGTAGATCCTTTCGGTATTATTAATGCTTCTAAAAATTGGAATTCAGCTATAAAAAAGATTTAAAGATAATGACTGTGTATTATGAGAAAAGAAATTTATCTAAAAAATTTTAATATTAATAGCGATGAGGCTTTAAACAATTTTACTAAAAATCCATATAAATCTACTGTATTTTTTAGAAACAGAATATGTAAATTATATAAAAGAAATTAAAGATGCCATAAATAATAATGCAGAAATTATACATATAAAAAATATTAGGTCGTGCCTCCGTATTGCAGTTTAGAGTAAATAGTCTATAATCCTCAAACAGTAATAAGAGAGAATTATAGTTAAGGAGTTATGGCAAAAATAGATGTTAAGTGTAGATATTGTAACAACACAGAAGAAGTAATAAAGTCAGGATATTCAATTTCAAAACAACAGAGATATCAATGCAAGCGGTGTAATCGATATTTTCAATTGGAGTATATTAATAATGCATCTAAGCCTGGAGTTAAGGAGCAAATAGTAGAAATGTCAATCAACGGCTCTGGAGTTAGAGATACAGTAAGAGTATTAAAAGCGGGTATCAATACAGTTATCCGTGTTTTAAAAAATCTAGTATTAAAAACAATAAATCATTCTATCAGTACAACAGAAGTAATTATTGCTCCTGCATGACCAAAATGTACGCGATAATATAGCCCTTATTCCTAAAGCCAACGAAGTAAATATTCAAGTAAATAATTGGATTAATAACAATATTGTTAATTTAACGGTGGCAAGCAATATAGATAGTGGCGATTTAACGTTTTTACAAAATAAAGCCACACCGGCAACATTATCAAAAATTTATGAAACGGCAGTCGATACTAAAGCTAAATTATTAAAAAAAGTTTTAGCCGATAATGCAGCCGATTTATCCAAAGCTTCTAAAAACATTACAGAGAAAAATATAACAGATGCCGTACAGAATAATTTCAATGCAAAAATGAAAGCTTTAACACCCGGTACTAAAGATTTCTCAAAAGAGCAAATTGTAAAATTTCTTAATGTAATAAGTGATGCGAAAATAGAAGCGGTATTAAAAGGAGTAAAAACAGCAAACGCTGCTAGTACCCCTGTTGCTGCACCGATAATAGTGGTAGCAGGTGGACCGCCGCCACCACCGCCTATAAGAGTGGTAGGATATAATGGGCTTGGTATGGATGGTCTAGTTAGAAAGATGAATATTTTAAAGCCTATCGAAAATCTTTTTCCTAAAAAACCCGATGCAGATGCAAGTGAAGTAGTTTACATTGCTCCTACTTCTGAATTAGGAAAAAAATATGAAGATGCCGTGAAAGTTATAGCAGCTGCAGCTGATACTGAGTTTAAAAAAGAGTTGGCAATAAGGACTAAAGGAAAAGAAAAGCTAAAAGCATTAATTGTAGAGGAAGTTTTTGAGAAATATACAACTAAAAATGCAGATGCACTTGATGGCGATATAAACCAATTAGCTCAAGCTATAAAAGAAGGAACCAATATTGAGTTTATCGATCCTAAAAGAGAAGTAGAAAGCGGTATAGATCAAGAAACAAGAAATCTATGTGTTAGAATGAATCAAGATACAGGATTAATGCAGCAACTTAAAGCGAATAATCCTAGGTTAGCCGCAATTATAGAAGCAGCAGCTATAAATGAAGAAGAAGTTGCTACAAGACTTCCTGAGTCGGCAGCAGCACAAGCAGTAGCAAACGGAGACGTAAACTATGGCGGAGTAGTTGTAGTAGCTCCTGCTGCTGCTCCCGTAGCTCCTGTTGCCCCGTTAGTTTTACCGGCAGACCCAGAAGAAGACCCGGAAGAAATAGCTGTTCCTGCAGCACCGGCAATCAATATGGAAGATGTAGTGGTAGTTCCGCCGCCGGTGGAAGAAGCACCACAGGCTGATGCAGAAATTATGATTGTTCGAGCTATAGATAGGATTGTGCCTGTAGAAGGCAATATTGAAGACTTTGATGATGAGGACGATGATGAAGATTTTGAAGATGATGATGACGATATAATACAAGAGCAAACAAAACTAGAAGTATCCGGTAGCACTACGGTAGTTGTAAATAAATTAGAATCTAAGGATTCTGAAGATAGTTTTGAAAACTTGAAACAAGAGGAAGCAAGAAAAGAAGAGGAAGCAAAAGTAGCTGCTTCTATAAAGGAGGCAGAAGAAGCCAGAATTGCTGAAGCCGTAAGAGTTGAAGCTGCTGAAGTTGCAGAAATGCAAAATGCAGTAAAACAAGACGAAGAAATGATTGGAGCAATATATAATCCGATTCATGATATTATCACTCAAATGAGCCGCAATATTATATCGCATAGAATGTTCTCTAGTGCTGCGGTTGCTGCGGGTGATGAAGATGAGAAAGTGTTAGATAAAGGTCTTTGGATTGCAGGTACTATAGGTACTAATAAGCAAAAAGGGACTAGCGGTTATAAAGGTCATGCTTCAGGCGGTACTATAGGTTTTGACATCGGTTCTGACAACTTTAAAGATTTAGTCGGTATTGCTTATACTAAACTAGATTCAAAGTTTAAATCTAGCGGTAGCAGGCTAAATACTACCGTTGATAGCCATATATTAGCTCTATATGGTCAAAAAGAGTTACCGAAAAACTTTATGATCCAAGCTATGTTTGCTTACAATCATAATATAGTAAAGAGTAAAATCAACCGTTTAGGTACTATTGCAATCGGTAAATATAAGAATAATAATTATAATTTTGAAACCTTATTAAGTTATAATCATCTTATGAACGGCGGTATTACTCTTACTCCAAATCTTGGTATAAGATACGGTCACTCTAAAGACGGTTCTTATCAAGAAAGTGATGTAGGTATCCAGCATTTGAGTATTGCTTCTAAAAAGCAGCATTTATGGAGCGGTATTTTAGGCACTAAAGTAGCTTTAGCCCCACAAAAGATAGCTGAAGGCTTAAGTATTACGCCTGCACTTCAAGCTTCTGTAGAAAATTACTTTAACAATAAGAGTAAAAAACTTAATGCTAAAGTAAAATGGAAAGATAGAGAAGTTAATGAAACTATCGCATTACCAAAACAGCCTAAAGTTGGTTATAATATCGGTGCTAGCGTTTTAACTGAAAAAGGTAATATAAGCGTGACTTTAGAGTATAACTGCCACTTACAGAAGAAATATCAAAGCCATCAAGGCTTTGTGAAGTTGAAAGTGAAATTGTAAGTTATTATTATTTCATGTATAGTTAATGAATATCATCCCGCGTGGTATTGCTGCGCGGATCGGTAAAACCTACTGTGTCACCCCGTGGCTTGACCACGGGGTCCATAAAAACAATAACAAATACTAATATTTTAGTATTTTTAACTGGATCCCGTGGTCAAGTCTAGCTCGTTTATGTCATTCCCGCGTAGGCGGGAATCCAGTAAAAAAAATATAAATACAGCAATTTTTTGAAATTAAAAGCGGAGGTTATCTCGCTTTATGCTGGATTCCCGCCTACGCGGGAATGACATCGTACGTTTTTTCGAGCCATGCAACAAGACCGGTCAAGCCACGGGATGACAGAGGTGAAATTGATCCACGCAGGCAATGCCTTGCGGGAATGACGTAAGAACCATAAATAATACTTATTACTCGTCTCTTACTACTAAAACTGATATATCAGAATGACGGACGATTTTAGAAGCATTAGGTCCAAGCATATAATCTTTTAATTGTAGTCTGACTGCAGAGATTATTATTAAATCGGCTTTAATTTCATTAGAGTGCTTAATTATTTCATCATAAACGGCACCGCTACCTATATAATAATCTGTTTCAATTTCATCAGGAATATATTGTTTGATAAGCTCTTTAATTTGAGTCTGATACTTTTCTTTTTTCTCCGTTTTCCAATTTTTAGGTAAATAATCTTCAAACATTTTCGTACCGAATTCAGGAATTACATACATAAAATGTAATTTTGCTTGAAAGTTCGTCGCAAGCATTAAAGCCTTAGAAAGAATACCTTTTATAGATTTTTTATCATTTAAATCTATAGGTATAAGTATATTTTTAAATATAGTATTTTCAGACATAAGATATTCTTAGTTTTTATTTCTTACTGAATCATGTTTTGGTAGAACAAAATTTTTAGTATCGGCAAAATAGTTAATATCGAGGTTATTTAATAAGTAATTAGAAAGTTTAAAATTTGCTACGTTTCTATGAAAAGCTCCAATAAATTTATCTAAAATATCACGATTCGCCTCATCTCTAGTTACTAAGATTGCTGATACTTTTACTGTAGTTTGATCATCGGTAATCCCTGGATATAAGCCCTTGTGAAGTATAGCTTTATGAAACGCTCTATTTTGTTTTATTAATTCTGCTATTTTATCATTTTCAATTGAAACGAAATCAACTTCACACTTATTAGCTATTAAATTTACTAAGGGGTTAGAGTGTCCAACCATCATTATTATAGCATCTATTTCCTTATTACAGAATTTATCAATAGAATCTTCATAATTAATATGTAGCTCTTCAGGTTCTTTAGAAAATTTATATAAAGAACGTATGGCATCATAAGTAATATTACTACTGGAAAATGCCGGACCGTTAGTTATTTTTTTCCCGTCAATATCAGCAAAAACTTTTATTTTATCCTCATCTTTTACAATAACCGTAAAAAACTCATCATGTAGATTAAGTACCTGACGTAAATTTTGCATTTTTTCTTGATCGTGATAATAACCTATGCCCTCATATGCTTCTACTGCAATATTAGCTTGCACTAGAGCTAAATCAATTTTGCCTTGTTGTAATAATTTTAAATTTTCTATACTGCCGTTTGTTGCAACAACTTCACATTTAATATGTTCATTATTTTTATCATCATTTGTAATAGTCTTGCATAAATCAAGTCCAATAGCATAATATCCTTTTAAAATAGAGCCGGTACCGATTTTAATGACTTTTGGAGCAGCATAAATATTACTGCAAATAAGAAATATGCTAATAATAGTAGCTAGTTTAAAATTATTCATAAAACTAATTTAAATTATTTTCGGCTAATTTGAATTATTTTCGGTGTTTTGGTCTTCTTTATGTTCACCAAGTTTTAGTTCTAATAAATTAATAGAACCGATATTTATTCCTTTATCTGAAAACTCAATATCAAACTTAGCTTTTTCTATATTGTTGTAAGCCGAATTTGAATCATTTTGATCTATATTTAATTGTTCGTCGGAAGCTTTATTAATTGCTTTAGCAATAATTGTTTTAATTATTTTCTTAGAAAAAATAATATTATTCGGTAATAATTTATCAACTATGGAATTATAATTTTCCAGCTCAAAATATAGTTTTCCTTCCGGTAATTTATTGGCAAAGAATTGTAAAGCACCGTTTAAATTAACTTTAGAATCATTATCACAAGTAAAAATAAATCTTTCTATATTAAAATTTTGTAAAATAGCTGAATCTTCTCCGTCTTCAGCGAATTTTAAAGAAGCAGCAATATCTAAATTAGCATTTTTAAAATTCAAAATATCTTTTTCTGAATAATAATTCATATTTAAAAATAAGGATATATTTTCCTCAGTTGCTAAATTCTGTTTTCTTATAAGAAATGCTAAATCATTAATTTTAAAGATTTCTTGATTATCTTTAAATATCGATAATGCTTTGTTATTTAGTTGAACCGATTTTAATATCTCTTTCAAATTATCATTCTTGGATATTTTGTATAAAGGTTTATTAAATTTTCCTATACCTTTTATGTCATCATCGCTGCGTACATCATAGGTAAATGTTTTATCGCCGTAATTATCGACTTCTCTAATAAAAGGACCGAAATTAAGAGCGGCTCTTTTAGTACTAAAAGCTATATTTAGGACAATATTTTCACTAGTAAATTCTTTAGAATTTACATGATCAATTAATTTTACTTTAGGATCCGTTACGGTAATTTTCCAATTAAAAGGATAGCCTGAAAACTTAACTGCATTATAAGATATTTTAAGATTATCGGATTCAGAATTCTTAATTAAACTTACAATGTTATTTTTTATAGTATATGCAGTTGCAAACCATATTATAGTAAAGGCTAAAAACACAAAAAGAAGTATTTTACGTATCACTTTTTTAATCCATTATAATTTTATATTACGAGTAGCAGAAGGAAGGCGTACTTTTATGCCGTCTAATTCTTCGGTTAAAATAATTTGGCATCCCAATCTAGAAGTATCGGTAAGACCGAAGGCTAAGTCAAGCATATCTTCCTCTGCTTCCGTAGGTTTTTTTAATTTGTTGTAAAATTCTTCTTCTAAAATAACGTGACAAGTAGCACAAGCAAGAGATCCTTCACAAGCTCCCTCAAGGTCTAGATCGTTACTATGGGCAATTTCTAAAATGGAAAGCCCTATAGGTGCTTCTACAGTTTTTTCTTCTCCATCATTTATAATAAATGTTACTTTTATTTTTCCTGACATTCTTCTTATTTTTCCTTATCTAAATTAGTTCGATTATATATAAATATTTTATATATAACTGAGGCTATTTAATTTGATTGATATTTTTGCCTTTTAGCAAATCATTAATTATTATATTAAGCTTTGTATTCATAGATTTTTTTATTTTGGATTTAAATTCTTTAATAGAATTGTTAATTAAGATCCGATCTCTAGCGTGTGCGGCTTCTTTTATATTATCTAATAAAGAATTAATTATAGATATCTCACTTTCCGATAATAAAGCTGTTAATTCTGCTATAGCACGTTCTATGCTAAAGATTAAAGCCTCTGCTTCAATTATTGCTTCTTGTAATAATCTTGTAGTATAATCTATTTTAGCATTTTTATAAGCGTTTTCTAACATAATATCAATCTCCGTTTTATCAATACCGTGATTTGGCTTTACTTCTATAGTATGTGATGTATTACTGATTTTCTCATAAGCAGAAACGGATAATATACCGTCTGCATCAATAGCAAAAGTAACTTCGGCTCTAATATTTCCCGCTTTCATAGGAGGAAGCCCCTTTAACTCAAATCGAGCCAAGCTACGGCAATCTACAGCCATTTCACGTTCGCCTTGCAATATATGAAATTGTATACCGGTTTGATTATCGGCATAAGTCGTAAATTCTTTTACTACCGAAATAGGAATCGGAGTATTACGCATAATGATTTTTTCAACTATACCACCGTATAATTCCATACCCAGCGATAAAGGTACTACATCAATCAATAATGAATTTGTATGGGGTGCTGTTAAATTTTCTGCTTGTAATGCAGCTCCCCATACGACTGCTTTATCAGGATTAATATCTGCTAGAATATCTACTTTAAATGCTTTATATAATTCATCTTTTATTAAAGGAATGCGGGTTGCACCTCCAACTAAAATAATGCCATCTATATTTGGATTTCCTGCTTGTTCTAAACATTCTTTAGCTATATTGATAGTACGTTCTACTAAAGGTAAAATTAATTGCTCTAATGTTTGCTTACTAATTGATATATTATCATTATTAAAACTATCTTTATATGTTAAAGTTTCTTTTGCTTTTTTTGCAAGTTGTAAAGTATCTATAGAATTAGGTAAATCAAATTTATTGCAAAGATATTGTGTAATTACTACATCTATATCGTCGCCACCAAGCATATTATCGCCGTTTGTTGCTATAACTTGAAAAATGCCTTCTTGTATATTAAGAATAGATACGTCAAAAGTGCCGCCGCCTAGGTCATATACTAAATAACAGCCTTTTTGATTTTTGTTTAAGCCGTAAGCATAGGCAGCTGCAGTAGGTTCGGCAATTAGCCTTAATACTTCAAAACCTGCTATTTTAGCCGCAAGCATTACTTCGCCTCTTGCTGCATCGTTAAAATGTGCAGGTACGGTTATAACTGCTTTAGTTATATTAGTCTTTAATTGCTCTTCTGCTTGATTTTTTAAGTAAATAAAAACTTCTGCTGCAATTTCAGAGATTCGCAGTTGTTTATTTGCAAAGTTTAATTTAAGCTCACTACTATAGTCAATTGATTTGGACTCGCATACATCGTCACTCGTCGCTCTCCTATTAGTTATAGGCTTCGCTTCTCGCTCCTTGTATCCAAATCCAACTGAATTGACTATATCTATGTCGATATAATCTTTAACTAACGAAAAAAGTGCCGGAGTATTTAGAATTTCTTTTAATGTTTTGCCAAATAGTCTTTTAATAGAACGCAGCCCTTTATTATTACCTATTATAAAATTTTCGTTTGTAAAATCTATAGTAGTTGGGGTTAATTCTTTATCATCTCTAGATTTAATAACTTTAACTTTTCTATTAGTTGCAATAGCTATTAATGAGTTAGTAGTGCCAAAATCGATACCGACTGCTATTTGCCGTTCTTGCTTAAAATCAGCTTGCTCCGGTTCTGTAATTTCTATTATTTGCATGATTTTATTTTTTCTTGCACTTTATGCAGCAATGTCCCAATATATTTAAGCTTGCTAGTTTTTATAGTTGCGTCTGATAGATTTTGTTCTTCAAAAGCTTGTTTTAAAGAATCAATCTCAAGCTTTTTCATTAATTCATATTTGTCTTTTATTTTTTCTAAATCACTAAATAAGATTGTATTTTCGATTATTTCCATTTCATCCCAGAATATGCTTAATTCTAGAGGCGAAAGTAAACTACGTGTCTTTTCGTCATTCAAATTTATATTTTGCAAAAGCAGCATATATTCAGCACGCTTTAAGGCATCTTTAAGAGTAGAGTAAGCATTATTTAATTCAGCCGCAATAATTAGATTTTGTTTCTTTTCCTGCAAAGTTTTTGCTTTATCGGGATGATATTTTACCTGCATAGTAAAATATTGCTTTTCTAATATCTTTAAATCAATATTATAATCTTGCGGAAGTCCTAATAATTGAAAATAATTTTGCACTTTATAATTCTATATTATTTTAGGTTTTGTTGCATAGATTGATTTTTATCGTCATTGCGAGGAAAAACTATAAGTTTTGACGAAGCAATCTCAGGAGTTTATTATTTCATGAGATTGCCACGCTCCTTGCAGTCGCTCGCAATGACGACTCGGCGTTCATACAACAAAGACTATGATATTATATACATTAAAAATCAAAAAAATACAATTATGGAAGTAGATCTATTACATTTTGAAAAAAAATATCATAACTATATTGTAGCAGGTATAGATGAAGCAGGTAGAGGACCGCTAGCAGGTCCGGTAGTAGCAAGTGCCGTTATAATAGATAACACTAATATTATATCGGGCATTAAAGATTCTAAAAAGCTTTCCAAAAAGAAAAGAGAATTACTATATGAACAAATAACTAGTAATTATGTTTGGGCAACTGCTATTATTTCTCATACCGAAATTGATGAGATTAATATATTAGAGGCAACTAAAAAAGCTTGTTCGGTTGCTGCAGCAAATCTTAGACTTAAACCGGAGATAGTGCTAGTTGATGGTAATATGCAGTTTAATGATGAAAGATTTGTTAGTATAGTTAACGGTGATAATTTATCGTTATCGATTGCTGCGGCTTCCATTATTGCAAAAGTTACTAGGGATCGTTTGATGCTAGATTTAAGTACTGAATTCCCACAATATTTATGGTACAAAAATTCCGGCTACGGTACCAAAGAACATATAGAAGCTATTAATACATACGGCTTATCACCGTATCATAGAAGAAGTTTTAAGTGTTATTAATGGGCATTGTTGTATGGATCGAAAAACCTGCCGGGTGTCATCCCGTGGCTTGACCACGGGATCCAGCATAAAGCGAGATAAATCGAGCTTTTAGTTTTAAAAAATTGTTATATTTATATTTTTTTACTGGACCCCGTGGTCAAGCCACGGGGTGACAATCGGGTTTAGCTCAACTCAAGTGCCGCCTCTTCTAGAGTTTTTAGTTGATCACGAAGTTTTGCGGCTTGTTCAAATTCGAGATTACTTGCGGCTTTAAGCATGTCTTTCTTTAATTTTTCAATATGGGCTTTTAACTTAGCAGGGTTATCAAATAAAGTATGAGCTTGTTTTTTATCAAGCTTACTATCGACTTTCTCAAGTTCTGCTAAAGCATGAATAGCACGGTTGATAGTCTTTGGAATTATACCGTGTTTCTTGTTATATTCCTGCTGAATTTGTCTTCTACGCAAAGTTTCACTCATGGCTTTATCAATAGATTTAGTCATTTTATCAGCATAAAGTATTACTCTGCCCTCACTATTTCTTGCAGCTCTTCCGATTGTTTGTATTAACGATACTTCAGACCGTAAAAATCCCTCTTTATCTGCATCAAGTATAGCAACTAAGCCGCATTCAGGGATATCAAGCCCCTCTCTTATTAGGTTAATACCGACTAAAATATCGATAGTACCTTGTCTTAAATCTCGTAAAATCTCAATACGCTCTAAAGTATGAACGTTAGAATGTAAATAAGAGGTTTTATATTTTAGCTCCTGCAAATAGGCGGTTAAATCTTCTGCCATTTTTTTAGTTAAGGTGGTGACTAGAACACGAAAACCTTTAGCTATAGTGGCTTGAATCTCGCTAATTAAATCCTCAACCTGATTGGTGGCCGGCTTTATAATACATTCGGGATCAAGCAGTCCCGTAGGTCTGATAATCAACTCTACTACAGTGCCTCCGGTTTCTTCTAGCTCAAACGGTCCCGGGGTTGCTGATACAAAAACGGTTTGTGGTCTAAATTTTTCCCATTCTTCAAATTTTAAAGGTCTGTTATCAAGAGCAGAAGGCAGACGAAACCCATGCTCTACCAATACTTCTTTCCTTGCTCGGTCGCCGTTATACATCGCTCTAATTTGTGGTACGGATACGTGGCTTTCATCAACAAATAATAACGCATCTTTTGGCAAGTACTCGAATAATGTCGGTGGCGGCTCACCGGCATTACGACCGGTAAAGAATCTCGAATAATTTTCAACGCCTTTACAGCTGCCGGTTTCTGTCAGCATTTCAAGGTCATATTGAGTACGTTGATTTAGCCTTTGCGTTTCAAGCGGTTTATCTTGCGACTTTAAGAACTCTAAGCGTTTTTGTAGCTCCTCCTCAATACCTGATATGGCACTATTTACCGTTTCTTGCGGCATCACGAAATGCGAATTACCAAAAACCATAGCTTTATCGAGCTTAGCAAGTTTCTCGCCCGTTAGGGGATCAAATTCATGTATATATTCAAGTTCATTACCGAAAAACGATAAACGCCAAGCTTTATCGCTATAATGTGAGGGGAAAATATCGATGTTATCGCCTTTAACCCGAAAACAGCCGCGCTCAAACCCGATATCATTACGCTCATATTGCAGATTTATCAAATCATTTAGTAATTTATCGCGAGGATAGCTTTTACCAGGCTCTAGATTAACCGTCATCTGATAATATAAATCAGGAGAGCCAAGCCCGTAAATACAGGAAACGGAAGAAACTACTATAACGTCACGACGCTCTAATAATGATCTTGTAGCAGAATGACGCATTAAATCAATCTGCTCGTTAATTGATGAGTCTTTTTCTATAAAAGTATCGGTACGTGCTATATAAGCTTCGGGCTGGTAATAATCATAATATGAGACAAAATACTCAACGGCGTTCTTTGGAAAAATCGACTTCATTTCTGAATAAATTTGAGCAGCTAAAGTTTTATTATGTGCCATTATCAGAGTAGGGCGATTAGTTCTCTCTATAATATTCGCCATAGTAAAAGTCTTACCTGACCCTGTAATACCAAGCAACATTTGTGAGCGTTTTTTACTGTTTAACCCTGCTATAATTTCATCTATTGCTTTTGGTTGATCGCCTGCCGGTTTATATTCTGAGATAATAGAAAAATTATTCATGTATTTTTACTTGCTTTAAAAACTATAGTTTAAGATAATATATTAAAATCTAACAAAAAAATATAATATTATGAATAAAGCTATATTACACACAATTATTATTTATACTCTCGCTAGTTGTCCTTATTGTATAAAAGCTAAAGCATTGCTTGATGAGAAAAATGTTGTTTATGAGGAAATTGAAGTAAGTAATTTTACTCAGGAAGAGAAAGAAAAATTTATTAAGAAATCCGGTGGAAAAAAGACCGTCCCGCAGATATTTATAGATAATATACATGTTGGAGGTTGTGATGCTCTATTTGAGCTTGAAAAAGAGGGAAGGCTAGATAAGTTACTGGAAGGGCAACCGAAGAAGATGACTACGCCTGCAGCCGGGGCGTAACTAATAAAAACGTCATTGCAAGACAATACCATATGTCATTCCTGCGTATATTGGTCCTCCCATTGTCATCCCGCGACTTGATCGCGGGATCCAAAAAAATATACAAGCAACTTGTGTTATAAAATGAAAGAATATTACGTTTATATACTTTCTAATAAATGTAATGGTACGTTGTATGTTGGTGTTACTTCTAATATTATAAGGCGTATTTGGCAACATAAACAGAAGTTCACAAAAGGTTTTACCACAAAATACGATATAGATAAATTAGTTTATTTTGAGCAGTTTAATGATATAAACCTTGCAATTGGTCGTGAAAAACGTTTAAAAGAATACAAAAGAAAATGGAAGTTAGATTTAATTAATTCTAGTAATCCTGATTGGAAGGATTTATACGAAGAATTTTTAAAGTAAATTTTTGGATACCGCGATCAAGTCGCGGTATGACACTGAATAACAATGCCTAACCACAACAATCACAAAAATTCATTCTATTTACTTCTGCCTTATTTATGGTCGAAGGATTTTGATATACGCCTGCGTATTGTTACCTCTCTTATTTGTCTAGTCATAGCTAAAGTAATAAATATTTTCGTTCCGATTGTTTATAAATATATAATAGATGGGCTAAATAAAAATTTTGCTCTTTCGGTTATGATCGGGATTATTGTTGCATATGGCGGAACTAAAATATTGGTACAAATATTTAGTGAGCTGCGAAATATCATTTTCTCAAAAGTAGGACATCAGGCGACTCGCTTAGTTGCTCTAAATGTCTTTAAGCACATGCATAATTTAAGTATGCGTTTTCATATTACCCGGAAAACAGGGGGATTAAGTAGGTCAATAGAGCGCGGTACTAAAGGTATTGAAGCGGTGCTACGATATTCATTATTTAATATTTTCCCGACAAGTGTAGAAATTATACTTGTAAGTGGGATGTTATGGTATGTTTACGGCATTTGGTTTGCTGTAACTATTTTAATAACAATGATAGTTTATATTGGTTATACTTTCCTAATCAGTACTTGGCGTATTTCTTTTGCAAGAGAAATGAACCAAAGCGATAATACTGCCAATAATAGAGCAATCGATAGTTTACTGAATTTTGAGACCGTTAAATATTTCGGTAATGAAGAATATGAGGCGATAAAGTTTAATGAGGCTTTACAAACTTATGAAAAATCAGCCACTAAAACTACTAACAGCCTATCGATTTTAAATATCGGGCAAGATGTTATAATATCCTTAGGTCTTGTTTCTTTAATGATACTTTCGGCAAATGCTATTAACCAAAATAAAATGACCGTCGGCGATTTAATAATGGTTAATACTTACTTGTTTCAGCTATCAATTCCGCTTTCAATACTTGGTTTTGCTTATAGAGAAATTAAAAACGCTCTAGTTAGTATGGAAGATATGTTTAAGCTGCTAGATATACCGGCAGAAGTACAGGACGCAGTAGATGCTAAGGAGTTAATTATCTCAAAAGGTGAAGTTAGTTTCGATAATGTTAGCTTTGCTTATAATCAGGAACGTCCGATTTTGCATAATATAAGTTTTACGATTAAGAGTGGTAAAACACTCGCAGTAGTTGGTAGTAGTGGAGCGGGGAAATCAACAATATCACGCTTGTTGTTCAGATTTTACGATATCAATAGCGGTAGCATTACTATAGATAATCAAGATATACGAGAAGTCATGCAGGTCTCACTTCGTAGGTCTATCGGGATTGTTCCGCAAGATACAGTGCTGTTTAATGATACTATATATTACAACATCGCATACGGCAATAATGCAGCTAGTTATGATGAAGTTATAGCAGCCTCAAAAAATGCTCATATTCATGAGTTTATTAGCACGCTACCCGAAGGTTACGAGACACAGGTAGGCGAGAGAGGCTTAAAGCTTTCGGGCGGTGAAAAACAGCGTATTGCAATTGCAAGAACCATCTTAAAAAATCCTGCAATATATGTTTTTGATGAAGCCACTAGCTCGCTTGATACTAAAACCGAAAAGCTAATTCAAGCAAGTCTTAAAGAGATCTCAGCTCATCATACCACCCTTATCATTGCCCATAGATTATCAACTATTATCGATGCAGACGAGATTATTGTTTTAGATAACGGCTATATAGTTGAACGAGGCAACCATAAAACCTTACTACAACATAAAGGCTATTATGCCGAACTTTGGTATAAACAGCAGGAGGAGGAAAGTAAATAAAGTACTAATTTATTAATATTCTCTTTACTTAATTTATAATTTTGTGTATAATGGTTTTTTTTAACAAAAAATAAGGTAGAAATTATGACAAAAAATACAACACTATATAATAGTGCTAGCATAGAGAATCTAGGAGCAAGGGATAGTTCGGTATCAGGCAGTGATACACTCAAATTTGGAAATTTTTCTAATATAAATTATAATAGCTTAGGTAATGGAGCAATAGTTTCTTCGGCGAATGGACTTCATGCTACTATAAATACAAGGCTTACTAAAGATATTATATTTAGGTCGTGCCTCCGTATTGCAGTTTAGAGTAAATAGTCTATAATCCTCAAACAGTAATAAGAGAGAATTATAGTTAAGGAGTTATGGCAAAAATAGATGTTAAGTGTAGATATTGTAACAACACAGAAGAAGTAATAAAGTCAGGATATTCAATTTCAAAACAACAGAGATATCAATGCAAGCGGTGTAATCGATATTTTCAATTGGAGTATATTAATAATGCATCTAAGCCTGGAGGGTCATGCCTCCATATTGCAGTTACGCCTATTAAAAAGCTATACGTTCAATAAGAGTACCAATAACCTTATCATGAATATCCAATGACTTGGAAAAGCAGATTGTCTTACGTGCAAGCCTCTTGCATCTCGTTCTAAGGTTCAAGTTACTTCGTTCTATCCGTTGAGTGTATTTTTTACTGATAATATGCTTTTTAGGGTCTAATAACCTAGCATAACTCCCCCATCCATCTGTATAGTAAAAAGTCACCTTGAAATTCTCTAGTTTTTTCAGTAATGATTCTAATGTGCTATCACATCTTGTACCAAACGTATAAGCAACTACTTTTAACGAAATCTTATCCAAGGCATACCAAAGCCATCGTTGTCTGGATTTATTCTGTACATAAGACCATTGTTCATCTATCTCAGGAGCAATAATTACTTTTGTTGTACTGATAGAATGATTTATTGTTTTTAATACTAGATTTTTTTAAAACACGGATAACTGTATTGATACCCGCTTTTAATACTCTTACTGTATCTCTAACTCCAGAGCCGTTGATTGACATTTCTACTATTTGCTCCTTAACTCCAGGCTTAGATGCATTATTAATATACTCCAATTGAAAATATCGATTACACCGCTTGCATTGATATCTCTGTTGTTTTGAAATTGAATATCCTGACTTTATTACTTCTTCTGTGTTGTTACAATATCTACACTTAACATCTATTTTTGCCATAACTCCTTAACTATAATTCTCTCTTATTACTGTTTGAGGATTATAGACTATTTACTC
Organism: Rickettsia sp. MAE-05; assembly: GCF_057319745.1. Taxonomy (NCBI): domain Bacteria; kingdom Pseudomonadati; phylum Pseudomonadota; class Alphaproteobacteria; order Rickettsiales; family Rickettsiaceae; genus Rickettsia; species Rickettsia sp. MAE-05. The sequence continues at coordinate 176,503 of NZ_JBLTIO010000002.1, read as the reverse complement.
TAAACTGCAATACGGAGGCACGACCATCTCTTGCAAGAATAGCGGTAACGTTATTCTGGGGTTTCAAAGCCCTTTATCACAGATGGTTAGCATTATCCATTTAAAAATGCTCCTCAACTTTGTCATGGTTGGGGTGATAGTAGCTATGTCCAAGGTTTAAGGTGTAAACTTTAAACCTAAAAGCTATTATAACTGTTCTGTGACGGTTCTTTGAACGCCCCAACCACCCAAGGTTAAAATCTTTGGTGGTTGAAACTTGAGCAATTTAAGTTTAATCAATCGGGAGCAATTACATGTTCAACAAAACTAATAAATTATTATCTAAAATATTCCCAATTTCTAAGAAAAATAAAGATTATAGTAAACTGATACCCACTTTGTGCTTCGTTGTCCGCCCTTTCGCCTATTATAGGCTTCGCTCCTCACGTCTGTCACAAAATGGAGCTGAGTTTACTATAGAAAAATTGAGAGCTAAGTTTAAACAAAGGTTAGAAGAACCGGTAACATTAGATGATATAAAAAGAATAGAGCAGCGTTCATTATATTTAGAAAGTATAAAATAATTCTAATATATAATATAAGTCTGTTAACTCTTACGATTATATCATTGCCTAGAAGCGGTTGATGTCGTCATTGCAAGTGACTAAAGAGCTTGTTGCGTAGATACCTAAGTCGTCACTGCAAGCAGGCATTGTTGCGTGGACCGGTAAAATCCACTGTGTCACTCCGTAGCTTGCTAACTAGGTCCATAAAAACAATAATCCTGATTGACAATAAAAATCAGCTCAATATATTACCTTATATTTAGTTAAAATTAATTAATCTTTGAGGTTTGATATGTTTTTATTTGAATTTAGTCGTGATAATAAATCGGCTTATTTATTAGGGTCAGTACATTTTTTAAGCATAGATTTCTTGCCAAAGGTAGCAAAAGAATTTTTATTGAAACAGAAAATACTTATTACCGAAGGAGATGGAGAAAATCTGTTTCAGAGAGATTACAACTCTTATCAGACTTAAAATTGCTAAATAAAAATGCTGATAGTATCCATGATGATATTGATCCAAGAATATTAAAGATAGCAGCAAAAGCTTTATCTCATAAATCGGAATTAAATCTTAAATTACACGATTTATCTCATGAAGGGGTTATAATGTTTGCTGCACAGGAAGGACATAAAGGTATGGATTCGGAGTTAGCAAGACATTACAGTCAAGAAGGAAAGTTAGTGCAAAACTTAGATGACACGAATACTATGCAAGGTATGGACATACAATACCTTGAGAATTATGTTATTTCCTGTATAGAAGACCCAAGATGGATGAATATCATATCTTTAGAATATTTGAAAGGGCATATGTTGACAGATATGATCCCATCAGATGATACGCTGCTCATTAAACAACGTAACACAGCATGGATAACTAAAATAGATCATTACTTTAAAGAATATAATAAAGATATCGTATGTTGTGTAGGAACAGCACACTTATTTGGTGAATATGGCTTGCTAAAGCTATTAATAGAAAGAGGATATTTAATTAATAGAATTAACAATGATTTAAGTAAAATCAGATTCTCTAGCGATGATTTAAATGAATTAGAATCATCAGCTAAAGATTTATTTATCTATAACGAAAATATAAATGAGTGGTTCATCAATAAGGAATTAGACATAGAATCAGAGAATAACCTATTATATGAAGCAATAAGTTTGGCTAATCCATTCTATGAGTTTCAAAGTGATACTAGTATAGAAAATAATAATTGTGTAGAAATTTTAGGATAAAATTAAATTAGTAGCCAAAATAAAAATCTCCTTTTATCTTGGCTACACATTATTTAAAACTCCTTTCTAAAAGAATTTTAATACTGCCTTTCAAAGTACAAAGTAAATACAAGCAATCCTTGAAAGAAATTTATTATGTCTCTATAATTAAATATAATTCATTAAATTAAATTTAAGGCTAAGTAATCGTGACTGATCAAAATTTTTCTAATTTAGTACCGGTAAATATCGAAGATGAGATGAAAGTATCTTATCTTGATTATGCTATGAGTGTTATAGTAAGTAGAGCTATACCGGATGTTCGGGACGGCTTAAAGCCGGTGCATCGCCGAATTATCTATTCTATGTATGAAGCCGGTAATCATGCTAGCAAACCTTATAGAAAATCTGCAAGAATTGTCGGTGACGTGATGGGTAAATACCATCCGCACGGTGACAGTGCTATTTACGACTCCTTAGTACGTATGGCACAAGATTTTTCCTTGCGTTTACCGCTTGTAGACGGGCAAGGTAATTTCGGCTCGATGGACGGTGATGCGGCAGCGGCAATGAGATATACCGAATCTCGAATGGCCAAAGTTTCGCATAAGCTTGTAGAGGATATCGATAAAGAGACTGTCAGCTTTAACCCTAATTACGATGGTTCTGAAGAAGAGCCTTCCGTACTTCCTGCAATGTTTCCCAATTTATTGGTTAACGGTAGTGGAGGTATTGCGGTCGGTATGGCAACTAATATCCCTCCGCACAATTTAGGTGAGGTTATCGAGGCTTGTTGTTTATATATAGATAATAACGATATAGAAATATTAGATTTACTCGAAGTTGTTAAAGGACCGGATTTTCCTACAGGTTCAATGATTTTAGGCATTAGCGGTATTAGATCGGCATATCTTACCGGTAGAGGTAGTATAATTATGCGAGGTCGAGCCGAGATTGAGAATATCGGTAATAGCCGTCAAGCAATTATTATTACCGAAATACCGTATATGGTAAATAAGGCAAGGCTCGTTGAGAAAATCGCTGAAATGGTTAAGGAAAAACGCATAGAAGGCATAAGTGATTTACGTGACGAATCGAACAAAAACGGTGTAAGGATTGTTATTGAACTAAAGAAAGATTTTGTTGCTGAGGTAGTCTTAAACCAAATATACGCATGTACGCAGCTACAAACTAGCTTCGGTGTTATTATGCTTGCTCTTAAAGACGGGCTACCGAAAGTGATGAATTTGAAAGAAGTAATTGCGGCTTTCGTTAGTTTTAGGGAAGTGGTAATTACTAACCGTACTATATATTTGCTAAATAAAGCAAGAGATAGAGCACATATTTTACTAGGGTTAACCATTGCCGTTAGTAATATCGATGAAATAATACGTATTATTAAAGCTTCAAATGACCCGAATGCCGCTAAGCAAGAATTAATGGCACGCAGCTGGGATGCGTTAAATATTCTACCGCTTGTGAAGCTAGTTGATGATAAAGCAATGTTAAATGAGCAAGGCAAATGTAGCTTTACTGAGGTGCAAGCTAAGGCAATCTTAGAAATGAGGCTACAACGTCTAACCGCTATGGAGAAAAACAAGCTTGAAGAGGATTTAAAAAACCTTGCTACGGAAATTGCCGAGTACCTTAATATACTTGGCTCTCGCACAAGGTTACTTGAGATTTTAAAGGAAGAGCTAATTAAAGTTAAAGAAGAATTTGCGACTCCTCGTCTTACTTCAATTGAATTCGGCGAATTTGATCAAGATATAGAAGATTTAATTCAGCGTGAAGAAATGGTAGTAACCGTAACGCTTGGGGGGTATATCAAGCGTGTACCTCTAAGTAGCTATCGTTCGCAAAAACGAGGTGGTAAAGGAAGATCAGGGCTTTCAATGCGTGATGAGGATATTACCACGCAAGTTTTTGTCGGTAGTACTCATACGCCAATGTTGTTCTTCTCAAATATAGGTCAGGTATATAGTTTAAAACTATATAAATTACCTTTAAGTAATCCGCAAGGTAAAGGAAGACCAATGGTTAATATATTACCGTTGAAAGAAAATGAGCATATTACAAATATTATGCCGCTACCTGAAAACCAGGATGAGTGGGATAATTTAAATATTATGTTTGCAACTGCCAAGGGTAACATCAGAAGAAGCGATTTATTAGATTTCAAAAAAATTCAGTCGAACGGTAAAATTGCTATTAGGCTTGATGAGGATGATAAATTAATAGACGTAAAACCATGTAAAGAAGACGAGCATATTTTACTTGCCACCAAAACCGGTAAAGCTTTAAGATTCCCTGTTGAATCGCTGCGTGTTATTAAGAGCCGTACTTCCGACGGAGTGCGAGGTATGAAACTTGCCAAGGAGGATTCCGTAATTTCTATGACTGTGCTTAAAGGCATTAGCAGTACAAAAGAGGATAGAGATGCTTATTTAACAGTGCCATGGGAAAAAAGGCTTGAGATTGCTAAAGGTGAGGAGTTTAACCTCGAAGAGTTAAGTGTAACTTTGACTGCAGATTCTATTTTAGAAATGGCAAATTCCGAAGAATTTATCTTGACGGTTACAGAGAACGGTTTTGGTAAAAGAAGCTCGGCTTATGGCTATAGAATTACTGACCGTGGCGGCAGCGGTATAATCAATATGGATATTAACGACAAAACCGGTTTAGTCGTCGGTGTTATGCCGGTTAAAATGGATGATGAGCTAATGCTGATCACCAATAGCGGTAAGTTAATTCGCTGTAAACTTGAGTCAGTGCGTATTACGGGACGTAACACTAGCGGCGTAATCCTATTTAAGCTAGATGACGGTGAAAAAGTCGTATCTGTCTCTTTAATTGCTGAAACTTCTGAAAGCGAAGAAGATAGTGAGTTAGAGGAAGATTTAGAGCAGGCAGAAGAGGTGTATACTTGATGAACTTCAAAAATTGGCTACGTCATCCTACAAGAGCTGTGGTGTTCACGTATTAAGTAACTGCTGCCGCTCCTCGCCTTGTGGATTCCTTGCTCTTTTTGAAGTTGTGTCGAAGTATACTACTGTTCATTTTACTTTGAAGTATAATGGTGATGTCGTTTTTAGTTAAGGCGTTGTTGCGTAGATCGGCAAACCTACTCAGTGTCATACTGCGACTTGATCGCGGTATCCAGAAAAATAATAAAAAAATTCTGTAAACTAGAATTTTTTTCTTCCTTGCTTCATCAAATTATTTCGTAATTTTCCTCGCAATGACGTTAATTTATTAACTACTCTGCTTTTAATTAGCAATACCTCCCAAAGAACTTCTAGAAAAGTATTGCAACACTAATTTTTCTCTCTATAATAACTGTATATTGAATTTATGAATATGCACATATTAACTTTCCAGTCTTTCTTTACTACTACAACCGGTTCAAGCCGGTAACAATATCTCTATATCTTTCTTTTAATTATATCCACCCCTTTAAATTAACTAATTATTATTAGGTAAGTTTTATGTTTCGTAAAATGCCACTTATTTTAATGGCTATTATCATAGCTATCATATTATTCAACCCACTAATGAGTTTAGAAGTAAAAAGGTTATTATATTCAATAAGTCTATCTATTAAATCTATAATTGGATTATTTCTTCCTTTAATTATTTTTGGCTTACTTTTTAAATCTGTTGTAATGCTAGCCAAAGATGCAACACGTATAGTTTTCTTAATATTATTACTAGTATGTGGGTCTAATTTTTGTTCTACTTTCATAAGTCATTATGTAGGTATATACATATATCAATTTGATTTATCAATGATCTCTCCTATAGAAAATGATAGTTTAAAGCCTTTATGGTTACTTAATTTTCCTAATATTATTTCTAATGATAAAATCGTATTTAGTAGTATTATCTTAGGCTTTATATCCTCAAAATTTTGTGCTGAGATTGCAATTGGATTGGCTTTCAAGATAGAAGCATTTGTTGCAAAAATATTGCGATTGTTTATCTATATAATTCCCTTATTTATAATGGGCTTTATCGTAAAATTACAGTTTGATGAAGTATTAGGTATAATTATTAAAGATTATATGTTCATTTTTGTGACAATCGCATTTGCTCAGTTTGGTTATATCTTTCTTGCTTACTTTATTCTAAGTAACTGTCGAGTTAAGGAATTCATAGCTAGCCTCAGTAATATGATGCCAGCATCTATAAGTGGATTTAGTGCTATGTCTAGTGTTATAAGTATGCCACTTAGTATAATAGGAGCGGAAAATAATACAAATAATAAAGCACTCGCTCGTACTGTTGTACCAATAACAGTAAATATTCATCTTGTTGGCGATTGTTTCGCTATACCAATTTTGGCTTATGCTATACTAAAAAGTTATGGATTAGCTGAACCTACTTTATTTAATTATCTTATTTTTGCTTTTTATTTTGTATTGGCAAAATTTTCAGTAGCAGCCATACCAGGTGGCGGAATTATTGTAATGCTCCCTATACTTGAACAATATCTAGGTTTTAATACTAATATGATGTCTCTGATTACAGCTCTTTATATCTTGTTTGATCCTGTGATCACTTGTGCTAATGTTTTAGGAAATGGTGCTTTTGTTAAACTGATAGATAATATATATAGTGTAACTCAGAAAGCTTAGATTAGGTTTCTCAAAATACTCTAGGTTCTTGCGTGCGGAAAATTAAATTATTTGTATTTTTGCGGAAATTAATAAGAACGCAAGAACCTAATATCTCTTTTTCTTTTGAAGTAATTGTTGAATTATCTATATTTGATAAATTAGATATTTGTATTCCTAGAATTGTTATTTTTTGTGAAGAATTAGTTAATTTTTGAACTGACTCTCAAATATTAATTAGATAATTGATTTAAAAGAGAAAAAGCATATAATCTTTGTGTAGGAAATTATATATTGAGTAATAAATTATGATGTGGTTATTAATTGCTATTGGTTTAACCGTTTCGGTTCTTATTATAGGGGTAGTGTCGATGGCTATCGGAGGAAAATTTGATAAGAAATTTAGTTCAAAGTTAATGACTTTAAGAGTTTTTTTTCAGGCAGTTGCTATATTTTTATTGATTATAATATATTTTTATAAAGTTAATTTATAAATTATAAATGCCTGAAAATAACTACTTAATTTATTTCTCCCATCTCTTCACGTATTTCTTCCCATTTGTCTAGAATTTCTTCTAATGTAACTTCTTCGACTTTTTTTTCTTCATCTTCAAAGTCCTTTAAATCTCTAATCAGTTTTTCTAGCTTTAATAATGAAATTTTTTTTTCATTATACTGATCGCTACAATGTTCTTCGAGTTGTTCGGCAATTTCTTCAATATCACCCCAATGCATTGCTATTCCTCCTTAATTTTATGCAAGCCTTATTTATTAACATGTTATCTGATATTTGCTATTATTTTTTACTAAATATTATTAATTCGACAAATTATTGCAAATAGGTGAGTTTATTATGCAACTATTGCCGGAATTAGGCAGGTTTGCTTTCTTTACATTTTGGTAGTTTTATGGTATATTAAAATAAAATATTAAGATTTAATTATGTCAATATTACCGATAGTAACGGCACCTGATGAAAGATTAAAGCAGAAATCTCAGCCGGTTTTAGAGTTTACCGATCAAACACGAAAATTTATGGATGATATGCTTAAAACTATGTACCATGAAGACGGTGCAGGGCTTGCAGCAGTACAAGTAGGGGTATTGAAACGTATTTTAGTAATTGATATAAAAGATCATGATCCGGTAGAAAGACCAAAGGATTTTTATCCGCTTTTTATAGTGAATCCTGAAATAATAGAAAAATCAGAAGAGCTAATTACGGCTAATGAAGGTTGTATCTCAGTACCGGAGCAACGTATTGAGGTGGCAAGACCGGAATCTATAAAGATTAGGTATTTAGACTATCATGGTAAATCGCAAGAGCTTAAAGCAAATGATTGGCTTGCAAGAGTTATCCAGCATGAGTATGATCATTTAGAAGGTAAGCTCATGATTGATTATTTAAGTAATTTAAAACGAGATGTGGTGCTTCGTAAGCTCAAGAAACTTAAAAATAATATAGTGTGAAAGTAATCTTTATGGGAACGCCTGAATTTGCAGTTCCCGTTCTTAAAAAACTTATAACTCATCATGAAGTTAAAGCTGTTTTTACCCAGCAACCTAAAGCTAAGGGCAGAGGACTTAACTTAGCTAAATCCCCCATACATCAATTAGCCTTTGAACATCAAATTCCTGTTTATACCCCTTCTACTCTTCGTAATGATGAAACAATAAATCTAATTAATAAGATTAATGCGGATATTATAGTTGTTATTGCATATGGTTTTATTGTGCCGAAAGCTATATTAGAGGCTAAAAAATACGGCTGTCTTAATATCCATCCATCCGATTTGCCTCGTCACAGAGGAGCGGCTCCTCTGCAGCGTACTATTATAGAGGGTGATCGGAAAAGTAGCGTATGTATTATGCGTATGGATGCAGGGCTTGATACGGGTGATATATTGATGAAAGAAGATTTTGATTTAGAAGAAAGGACAACATTGGAGGAATTGCATAATAAATGTGCTAATTTAGGAGCTGAATTACTAATAAAAACACTTGCAAATATTGATAATATAGTACCGATAAAACAGTCAAGTGATGGCGTTACGTATGCTCATAAATTAACTAAAGAAGAAGGAAAAATTAATTGGCATGAATCCGCATATAAAATAGATTGTAAAATAAGAGGGATGAATCCCTGGCCCGGAGCATATTTTAGTTATAATGATAAAATAATTAAAATCCTTGAAGCAGAATATTTAAATGCGGAGCATCACTTTACTTCCGGCACCGTTATTAGTGATAAGCTGGAAATAGCTTGTGGAAGCGGTATATTACGAGTAAAAAAACTTCAGCAAGAGAGTAAAAAAGCTTTGAATATAGAAGAATTTTTACGTGGTACAAATATTTTAAAAGATACAATATTAAAATAATTAGGGACCGCAAATCTAAACAAAAAGCCAACAAAGCCTACTTTAAAAAGAGGTTAAAATAACTTTAAGCCCTCTCATAAGAAATAAAATTAAAATTATTTGAAATTAGTGTTTGACAAGCTTTAAAAATGTAGATATAAAATCATCACGCAAGGTTTGAAACTTAAAACTTTGTAGCTGTTTGAAAAGTTGATAAAGCTAAAAAACTAAATACACCGCGATAATAAAAATTTATATCGTGAGTAGATACTGAAAATAATTGTGAAATTAATTCTGTATGCATCGTGTAATCTCAAGTTAAAAGCGTTAAGTAAATATAATAAGAGCATTTGGTGGATGCCTTGGCACTAGAAGGCGATGAAGGACGTAATACGCTGCGATAAGCTTCGGGGAGTTGCGAATAAACTTTGATCCGAAGATTTCCGAATGGGGAAACCCACCTAATTTTTAGGTATTGTATAGTGAATACATAGCTATATGAGGCAAACCCAGCGAACTGAAATATCTAAGTAGCTGGAGGAAAGGACATCAACCGAGACTCCGTTAGTAGTGACGAGCGAACGCGGACCAGGCCAGTGGCTTCAAAAAAATAACTAAAACAACATGGAAAGGTTGACCATAGAGGGTGATAGTCCCGTATAGGTAAAAAGTTTGAAGTCCTTGAGTAAGGCGGGACACGTGAAATCCTGTTTGAACATAGGGGGACCACCCTCTAAGCCTAAGTACTCTCTAGTGACCGATAGTGAACAAGTACCGTGAGGGAAAGGTGAAAAGTACCCCGACAAGGGGAGTGAAATAGTATCTGAAACCAAATGCTTACAAGCAGTCGGAGCAAGCGTATTTATACGTCTTGTGACGGCGTACCTTTTGTATAATGGGTCAGCGACTTAGTTTATCTAGCAAGCTTAAGCCGTTAGGTGTAGGCGTAGTGAAAGCGAGTCTGAATAGGGCGTTTAGTTAGATGAATTAGACCCGAAACCGGGTGATCTAGCCATGGCCAGGTTGAAAGCGGAGTAAAATCCGCTGAAGGACCGAACCCACTACTGTTGAAAAAGTAGGGGATGAGCTGTGGTTAGGGGTGAAAGGCCAATCAAACTCGGATATAGCTGGTTCTCCGCGAAATCTATTTAGGTAGAGCGTTATAGCGATTACCGTCGAAGGTAGAGCACTGAATGAGCTAGGGGGTCCCACAGACTTACCAAACTCAATCAAACTCCGAATGTCGACGAGTACAGCATAGCAGACAGACTATGGGTGCTAAGGTCCATAGTCGAGAGGGAAAAAGCCCAGACCGCCATCTAAGGTCCCTAAATCATGACTAAGTGTTAAAGGATGTGAGAAGACCAAAACAACTAGGATGTTGGCTTAGAAGCAGCCATCATTTAAAGAAAGCGTAATAGCTCACTAGTCTAAATAAGTTTTCTTGCGCCAACAATGTAACGGGGCTCAAGTCATGTACCGAAGATGCGGATTTGCACTAAGTGCAAGTGGTAGCGGAGCGTTCCGTAAGCCTGTGAAGGTGAACCGTAAGGTTTGCTGGAGGTATCGGAAGTGAGAATGCTGACATAAGTAGCGATAAAGAATGTGAGAAACATTCTCGCCGAAAGTCCAAGGGTTCTTGCGTAAAGTTAATCTGCGCAAGGTTAGTCGGCCCCTAAGATGAGGCTGAAAGGCGTAATCGATGGGAATCAGGTTAATATTCCTGAACCTGAAGGATGTGACGAAAATAGTAAATTGTACAGTCTTATTGGATTGATTGTGCAGTGAATATTTTCCAGGAAATAACACCTTCATTATAGACCGTACCCGAAACCGACACAGGTGGACAGGTAGAGTATACCAAGGCGCTTGAGAGAACGATGCTGAAGGAACTAGGCAAATTGCATCTGTAACTTCGGAAGAAAGATGACCTGTATATGGGCAACCATGTGCAGGTGGCACAAGCTAGGGGGTAGCGACTGTTTATTAAAAACACAGGGCTCTGCAAAGTCAATAGACGACGTATAGGGTCTGACGCCTGCCCAGTGCTGGAAGATTAAAAGGAGGGGTGCAAGCTCTGAATTGAAGTCCCAGTGAACGGCGGCCGTAACTATGACGGTCCTAAGGTAGCGAAATTCCTTGTCGGGTAAGTTCCGACCCGCACGAATGGCGTAACGATTTCCCCACTGTCTCCAGTATCGACTCAGCGAAATTGAATTCTCCGTGAAGATGCGGAGTTCCCGCGGTCAGACGGAAAGACCCCGTGAACCTTTACTATAGCTTTGCACTGGTGTTAGGAATCAGATGTGCAGGATAGGTGGGAGGCTACGAAGCGAAGGCGTCAGCCTTTGTGGAGTCACCCTTGAGATACCACCCTTTTGGTTCTTGACATCTAACCGAGATCCTTGAATCAGGATCCGAGACAATGCATGGTGGGTAGTTTGACTGGGGCGGTCGCCTCCCAAAGAGTAACGGAGGCGCGCGATGGTTAGCTCAGGTTGGTCGGAAATCAACTTTTAGAGTGCAATGGCATAAGCTAGCCTGACTGCGAGTCTGACAAGACGAGCAGAGACGAAAGTCGGTCATAGTGATCCGGTGGTCCCGAGTGGAAGGGCCATCGCTCAACGAATAAAAGGTACTCCGGGGATAACAGGCTGATGATTTCCAAGCGTCCATAGCGACGAAATCGTTTGGCACCTCGATGTCGGCTCATCACATCCTGGGGCTGGAGAAGGTCCCAAGGGTTCGGCTGTTCGCCGATTAAAGTGGTACGTGAGCTGGGTTTAGAACGTCGTGAGACAGTTCGGTCCCTATCTGCCGTGGGTGTAGGAAGTTTGAGAGGATCTGCCTTTAGTACGAGAGGACCGAGGTGGACGTACCCCTGGTGGACCAGTTGTCGTGCCAACGGCACAGCTGGGTAGCTAAGTACGGAAGGGATAACCGCTGAATGCATCTAAGCAGGAAACCCACCTCAAAACTAGACTTCCCCATTAGAGCCGTGGAAGACCACCACGTTGATAGGTCGGGTGTGGAAGTGCAGTAATGCGTGTAGCTAACCGATACTAATAGCTCGATTGATTTACTTTGCTGTGAGATTACATATGCATATAGTGTTAATTCTATAAAAATGTAGTATCAACTCACAAAGTTATCAGGTTAAATTAGCTTTATCAATGAATAAAAATGTTGTTGCACAGCTAATAATGTTATACCGTGGCTCCGCCACGGTATCTAGAAAAATTTCTAATATTTAGATTCCTGCTTCCGCAGAAATGACAAATTTAGTCATGCAACAACATTAACAGCAAACTATAATACAAATCTATCTTTTTAAAAGTTTGTATTGCTAGCTTGGTGGTTATAGCATGAGTGAAACACACGATCCCATCCCGAACTCGAACGTGAAACCTCATAGCGCTAATGGTACTATGTCATAAGGCATGGGAGAGTAAGTCGCTGCCAAGCTTGCAATGCAAATTTTTAATTATCTTTTTTTCTCTTTATGAGATATTTTATATTCATAATTCTCATCCTCTTCTATATTAGTAATAGTAATGCTTATGCATTAAAGAATAAACATCAACTTATTTCCATAGAATCGCTAAAATCTAACATAGAAATAAAAAAGCTATTTAAAGAAAAAAATACTGAGCAATTTATTTTAGAGTTACCAAATGGCACAGTAATTAATGAAGGTGGAATTTTAACTCAAGAAGGTTATATTCTACAAGATACTCAAACAAGCTTAGCTGATCAACATCGTTTATTAAATAAGAACCGAGATATTAATACAGAAAATCCTTTATATTTTAATGGAAAATTAGCAGTAATTTCATCTCCTGGTTCTGAAAATTGGTATCATTGGCTGCTACAAATTTTGCCTAGATTAATTATATTAAAAGAATCGGATCTTGAATATGACCGTATCTATATTAATAATTTAAAATATTCATGGCAAATTAAGTCATTAGAAATAGTATTAAATTATTTAAATATACCGGAAGATAGCTTTTTGCAGTAAATAATGACTGTATAATTCAAGCTACTATCCTAATTGTTCCATCTGTACCGTTTATTCCTGTAAAAGGTACAATTTTGCCTTTATGGTTAAAAAAAGATTTAAGAAATATTTTTATTAAAGATAATAGTAAAGCATACGATAAAATATATATTTCTCGTAAATACGCTTCTACCAGAAAAATAGTTAATGAAGAAGAATTAATAGAAAAAATTGAGAAACTTGGTTTTAAGGCAATATATCTAGAGCTATCATCTCCGTATGAACAGGCCCAGCTTTTTAATAAAGCAAAAATAATAGTTGGACCGCATGGATCAGGATTTGCTAATCTTATTTTTGCGGCTCCAAAATGTAAACTAGTAGAGATTGATCACGGCACAACTCCTCCTAGAAGTTTTTATAAAAGAATGGCAAATTATATGTCATGTGATTATTATCCTTTTTACATAGATCAGACAACAGAAGAGCATTTAGAAGACGATATAAAAATCAATATTGATGAATTTATTAAATTTCTTAGGCTTATCTGTAAATAAATTTTAATTAGTAATTAAAGAGCTTTTTTAGCGAAAATTGATAAGATTTTTGAAAGAATATATTCATATTTCAAGCTCTTAAGGAAGTTAATTCTTAAAATCATTTTCTAACAAATAAGATTCGCTATTCATTTCATTTAGTCTTGAAATAGTGCGTTTGAATTCTGCGGCTCGTGCTGAATCTTGATATATTTTACTCGGCTTATCTTCTAGGCTCATAAATAAAAGTATTTTATAGAAATAGGCATTATCGATAAAATTGATAAATCTAACAGCAGTATTTGTATCGCTAGGCTCGATAATATGGACATTCTCAACTATAATAACATTGAAGTTTTGGCAAATATTAACATAGTCGATATAGCTTAAGTTTCTTGCAAATAATTCATTATAATCTGTTACTAATATTCTTTTATGTACTTTTTGAAATGATATTTTTCTGCCTAAAACCTCTATATCCTGTAGAGTAAAATTGTTATCACTAATCTCCGTGATAATTTTTTTAAGCTTGTTTTTGTTTTCTGAAGTTAAGGGATAAATTATTCTTTCCCCTTTAACTCCTAAAGCCTTATCAAACCTGTAATCGTGGTGATTATCAAGACATTTAACATAAAAACTATTATTGATCACCTTTATAAAAGGCAAAAAAGATTCTCGCTGTAGTCCATCTTTATAAAGATTATTAGGTATTGTATTAGAGGTGATAAAAATAAAAATATTTTGCTTTATTAATTCGTTAAATAGCCTGCCGATTATCATCGCATCGGTTATGTCTTTAATTTCAAATTCATCTATTCCAAGTACTCTAGTTTTTTTAGCATAATCTTTGGCAATTTTAGGTATGATATCTTTTTGATTTTCTGTTTGTAATTTGTGCATTTTTTTATGCACTTCTTGCATAAAATTTTGATAATGTATTATCATTTTAGGTGTGGTCAATTCTTCAAAAAAAGAATTCATGAGCATAGTTTTACCGCTGCCCACCGGACCGTATAAATAAATTCCGCTTTTTAAATTGTTTTGATTAAAGAATTTGAATAAGCTTTTAGGCTTATTAAGTTCTGCTACTAGCTGTTTTAATTCTTCTAATAACGCAGCTTGTTTTACATCTAATATTAATGAAGTAGAGGATTTGCTCATCCAAAATATTTTTTCTCTAGTTTGATATATGTTTTTTCTAAAATCGGTAGGTATAATTTAATATTTTCAAATATTTTTTTTATATTTTCATAATTATAAATATGAGAAGTAAGATTCCGATCATCAAGCATTCCAAGCCACATTTTTTCATCATCGATAAGACTAAATTGAAAAGCTTTACTTAAAACATCTTTTGGAGTATTACTTTCAATCTTTTCGTGTTTAAGTATTTTTTTTTAAGGTTTTACAAAATAGTTCTATGGTAAGGGTGAATCTTCGAAGAGCAGCATCATATATATAGTCGTTTTTGTCAGTTTCAGAAGCATGAATAACTTCTGCAAGCCGTACAATTCTTTGATTTAAACAGTTAAAAATTTCCTGCATATTCATATTATAATTTTATTAACTAAAGGTGTTATTGCATATAAAGGTTTTTCGTCATTGCGAGGAAATTGCATAGCAATTGTACGTCCGCAATCTCAGGATATTTGATGAGATTGCCACGCAGTCTACGACTGCTCGCAATGACGGTTGATATTACCCTTTCCTATACAAAACTGTTGCATCGCCATAGCTGAAAAAACGCATTTGTTCTTTTATAGCATATTTATATAATTCGTGCATCTCTTTAAATCCGGCAAAAGCACATATAAGCATAAATAAAGTAGATTTCGGAAAATGGAAATTAGTAAGCAGCATATCGGCTGTTTGGAATTTAAAGCCGGGAGTTATAAAAATATCGGTTTCAAAATCATCTGCTTTTATAATGCCGTTATTGCAAGAACTCTCAAGGGTTCTAAGCGTTGTAGTGCCGACTGCGATAATGCGTCTTCCCTCTTGCTTTGCTTTGTTGATGATTTCAGCAGTTTCAGGAGTAATAGAGCAATATTCGGTGTGCATTTTATGCTCATGAATATTTTCGGTTTTTACAGGTAAAAAAGTTCCGGCTCCTACATGTAAGGTTAAAAATGTAATTTGTACGCCTTTTGCTTCAAGCTTACCAAGTATATCCTTTGTAAAGTGCAACCCTGCCGTCGGTGCAGCAACCGAGCCTTCTATTTGACTATATATTGTTTGATAGCGTAGAGAGTCTAGTTTATCGTCATTGCGAGGCGTCCTTTTGGACGCCGTGGCAATTTCAGGATTTTGTGATGAGATTGCTTCGTCAGAACTCTGTTCTTCCTCGCAATGACGTTTAGAACGCCTAATATAAACCGGTAGCGGCATCTCACCGTATTTGTCCAAAAATTCAAATACCGAAATATTATCAAGTTCAAATTTTACTTTAATCTCACCCATAGCAAGTTTTTCGGTAATTATTACCTTATGATTATCAAAATAAAACTCATCGCCTATATTAAGTTTTCGAGCAGGCTTCGCAAAAGCCGACCAACTGTCATTCGATAATTTTTGATTCAAATTTATTGTAATATTTTTCCCTAAATGTAACTTTGCTTTTATCACTTTACTATTATTAAAGACTAATAAATCCCCTTTTTTCAGGTAATCTATTATGTTGTAGAATTTGGTTTTAATAGGCGATGTAGAAGCAATTAGTAAATCCGAGTGGTCACGTTCACTAGATGGATATTGTGCGATAAGTTCGCTTGGTAAATCAAAGTCAAAATCAGATAATTTCATTGTTTAAATATTAGTAAATAAAAAAGCGATTATAACAGCATATTACAATATTTAATATAAGATTCTAGTTTATTGACTAATTATTAATAAATTCAATATTTATTGACTAATTGATTTTTTTCTGTATGATACAAAAACATTATTAATTGATTAACAAAGGGGAAAATTATGAAGAAACAAATAGAAATAACCGATGATATAATTAGGAATAAATTTGATGAGATATTAAGCGGTAAAGATATAGAACAACAACAAATTATGGGATTTAATAATATAGATAAAGTAAAAAGATATGAATTTTTAAGAGAAAATTTTGTTCAAGAAGTAAAAAATACAATTGGTGAGGATGGAGTAAGTGATAATCATTTATTTAGTTACTTCTGTGACATCGTATATAATGATATTTTTAAAATAGCAAAGGATCCGGTAACTGTTATATATGAGGCAATTACAAAGAATGATATTAATTTAGTGGAAACTTTATTAACAAATCTAGAGGTTAATCCAAATGCAGAATTTAATAAATATAGCACCCTTTTAGAAGTTGCTTGTACTGAAAATAATAAAGATATAGTTAAGCTTTTACTTGAAAAAGGAGCAGATCCGATTTTACTTTTTTATAAGCATGTAAAGTCTAAATCAGCAGAATATATGGGATTTAATAATATAGATGATTATTTTAAAGCTAAAGCTGCAATAAATGATAGTTTAATATCTGCAGAAGAAAAAAGCGTATTAAGTGCTAAAATAAAAAGACATGAATTTTTGAAAGAAGACTTTATCAAAGAATCCAAAGCTTTTATTGAAGATCCAAATATAAATATTCGTCATGTGTACAAGGAGGCATACAATAATACGTGTACTATAGCAGTAATGCCCGAGGAGGTTATAGTTAAAGCAATTCAGCAAGGTGATTACGATTTAGTTAATACTTTGTTAACAGCTCTAAATGATGATCCGAATACTTATGCAAGTACACTAGAACAGGATTTCGGCAGTCTTTTATATTTTGCGTGTAAGAATAATCAGAAAAAGATAGCGGGGCTTTTACTTGAAAAAGGAGCGTATATAAACCCCCCTGTACAGTGTGTTATACAAGCCGGGAACTTAGATATGCTAGAATTTCTACTTGAAAATGGGGCTGATCCTAATTACAGTGAAGGGAAAATTTTTTCTTGTTTAGAAACAGCTGTTTTAAACATAAATATAGCTATGGTAGCTAAATTACTTGCTTACGGTGCTAATATGGAAGATACCTTATTTGAAAGGTTAACGTATTTAAGTAACGAAAATTGGACTCAGACTATGCAGGATAAGCAAAATAAAATAGATATGATAAAAGTATTTTTACAATACGGAGCTAATCCGGATGTGGAGTATTCTAGCGGTCGAATGATCAAGGATATGGAAGCAGTTTATGAACCTCTGAGAGCACTTTTAACGCTTGAATCTGCATTTCGTCGGAATGATTACACGGCAATTAAGGATATTGACAAGAAAGATTTAGCTGCATTTGTTAAATGGAAATCAGAAGTGTGGCCGGTTATAAAAGACGATTCTAAGGGTAAATTTGAGTATATCAAAAACCTATCAGGACTAGATAAATTTTCAAAACAAGTGAGTTTGGATTCGGATGATTCTATAGAACAATCGCTAATAAAATTAAGAGAAAAGATAGCTAAATTGGCACCATCTTTGAAGTTTCAATGCCTTTTAAAAATTGCAGATATTATTAAAGGTGACGTTGAAGGTCAGATAACATTTGATGATGAGTTAACGTATAATACTACGCTGGATTTACTGAAAAAAAGCGGGTTTCAAGTTGATGTAACAGGGGAAACAGGGGAATTGCTGATTTAGTTTAAAGGTTTTGTTGCCTGCATGGGGCAACGTGTCTTATGTCATTCCCGCGTAGGCGGGAATCTAGTACTTTAAGGCGTTTTAAAAGCTCGATTTATCTCGCTTTACGCTGGATTCCTGCTTTCGCAGGAATGACATCGGTATCCACGCAACAATGCCTTCTCGCAATGACGGTAAGCAACACATCCTCACACTATCAATCCTTTAACTTGGGAGTTCCATAATTTTTGATATAGCTTACTATTTTTTAGTAATTCTGCGTGGCTGCCGTCATCGATTATACTACCTTTTTCAAAAACTAAAATTCTATCCATATTGAGTAAAGTAGATAATCTGTGGGCAATGACTATCACGGTTTTATTTTGCATTAAATAATCCATCGACTCTTGAATCAGGCTTTCCGTCTCGCTATCTAAGCTACTTGTTGCTTCATCGAGAATTAAAATAGGAGCATTTTTTAAGATGGCTCTTGCTATGATAATTCTTTGACGCTGACCGCCGGATAAATTATTCCCCCGCTCGCCGCACATAGTATCGTAACCGTCTTGTAGATTATTGATAACATCATGGATATGTGCAGATTTTGCGGCTTCTATGACCTCCTCAAGAGTAGCTTCTTTTTCCCCGTATCTGATATTTTCCAAAATAGTACGATGAAAAAGTACCGGTTCTTGGGGTATAAGGCTAATGGCTTTTCTTAAAGAATCTTGAGTTACGTTTTTAATATTTTGGTTATCTATTAAAATCATCCCTTCTTCTATATCATGTAATCTCGTGAGCAAACTAATAAAAGTGGTTTTCCCCGAACCGGAAAAACCAACTAGTCCCACTTTTTGCTTACTTGGAATTAATACCGATTTATTACGAAATAAATTATTATTATGGTGATAATTAAACGTAACATTTCTAAATTCGATAACCCCTTCTTTGATGTCTAAAGGAGTAGCGTTTTCAATATCTGTTATAATATGCGGTGCCATCAGGGATAAGCCTTGATTAAATGCCCCGATCTGCTCGAACATATCACCGATTTCTTGCGTTAAATCCCAAATATCGTCTGCTACATTTATACATAATGTTAGCACTAATACGCAATCACCTATGCTTATAGATAATTCACTGCGAAGCTTAGATAAATAATAAATCATTATAAAAATCATTATTGAACAAGAAGTTCCAAGAGCGTAACGCAATTTGAACATAAAGAATTGCATAGTTTGCTCATCTGCTACGGCATTTTCTACTCTTGTTTCTAGATGTTGACGTTCAAATTTATGGGCTGTAAACATTCTAACCGCATTAATGTTGCTAATTGCATCTACGATACTACCGGCAACGAAAGATTGGCTTCTAGCATAATTTAATGAGTATTTATTGATTTTATCCGAGAAAAGAACACTCAGCCCTAAAAAAACTGTAATCCATAAAATAAATATCGTAGCAAAAACGTAATGTACGGAATATAAAGCAATTAATGCAAATACGATAATAGCTAGTTTACGAAGAATTTTTTCACCGAATATAGAAATGATCATCTCAAACGATCTTGCGGTTTCGGTAATACGATTGCTAATATGTCCGGCTAAATTATCCTGAAAGAATTTATGGCTATGATATTGTGTATAATTATAAAGTTCATTTAGTATTTTCCCTTTTATTACGGGCATAGTCTTTAGATACAAATAATCATATGAACGATATGCTATATTAATACTCTCCCACCAAAGAGCATAAAATACTGCCCAGTAAATCATGGAAGATAAAAGGTTATTTGCGTTCTCATCACTGAAAGATTCGATTAGATCAATAATTTTCTGAAGTAATATACTATCAATTGCCGGAATCATACCGAGTAAAATACAGATTACAGTCAATAAAGTAATTTTAACTTTATCGAATTTTAAAAAATAAATACCTAAGCTAAATGTTGATTTAGATAAAGTAGGGTATTTTATCACGATAATGTACCTCAATTTTAAAATAATATATTAATTCGTGTTATTTCAGAGCATATTTTAATTTAATTATTTTGCAAAAATATACCTAAAAATATTAAATCTATGGAAAAATAATAAACAAGCCTTGCTTCTTACCTTAAATAATGCTACAAAATTCAGAAAATAACTTCAAAATCATTAGAAATGCAAGAAAAAGAATTATCTAATAATTTTTTAGAAGAACAAGAAAAGTCTAAGGAAGACGTTTCTCCGTTCTTTGATGTAAAATATATTTGTCAAGCAAGTTTATTAATTACGGATTCTATCCGAAAAGGGTATGATGTAACTCAATTGCCCAATGGTGATATTAATGTTACAGAAGTAAGAATAGTAAATGTTCATTATAATTGGAACTCCGAAAAAGGAAAATTTGTTAAAACTAATCAGATAGAATTTAATAATAGCAAAGGCGGCTGATTAAATCAAATACTGTATACTCGTTTAATTTGAAAAATTGGCTGCGTCGTCCTATAAGTACTGTGGTGCTCACGTATTTAAGTATACGCTCCGCTCCTCGTCTTATGGACTCCTTGCTCTTTTCCAAATTAAACTTCGTCTACTTAATTCATTATACTTGGAGTATATTGTTATTGTCAAAAAGCTTATTATCTTAAAACAGCAGCTTAAATATGGAATTTGATCAAGTATTATTATCGAGGATTCAGTTTGCTTTTACCATAAGTTTTCATATAATATTTCCTGCTTTTACTATAGGGCTTGCAAGCTTTTTAGCGGTAATTGAAGGGTTATGGTTAAAAACAAAAAAGCCGGTTTATCAAGAAATATACAAATTTTGGGTGAAGATTTTTGCCGTTACTTTCGGTATGGGAGTAGTTTCGGGCGTTGTAATGTCTTATCAATTCGGTACTAATTGGTCTAATTTTTCAGATAAGGTTGGAAATGTCCTTGGTCCGCTTCTCGGTTTTGAAGTATTTACTGCCTTTTTCCTCGAATCTTCTTTTTTAGGTATAATGTTATTCGGCTTTAATAAAGTCAGTAAAAAAGTACATTTTATTTCTACGTTAATAGTTGCTGTTGGTACTGTAATCTCAGCTTTTTGGATACTTGCAGCTAGTAGCTGGATGCATACGCCTGCTGGTTTTGAACTGCGAGGCGATGGGTTCTTTTTCCCTTTAAATTGGCTAGAAATTATCTTTAACCCTTCTTTCCCATATCGTTTTTTCCATATGATTACGGCGGCTTATTTAACTACTTCTTTTGTTATCGGTGGTGTAGCTAGCTTTTATTTACTAAATAATCGTTATAAAGAGCATGCTAAAATTATGCTTTTTATGGCGGTGTTAATGGCGTTAATCGTTGCCCCTATTCAAATATTTATCGGCGATTTGCATGGTTTAAATACTCTTAAATATCAGCCGGTTAAAGTTTCGGCTATGGAAGGTATTTGGAATACGGAAAAAGGAGCAGCTTTTAATCTTATCGGCTTTCCTGATGGGGAAGAAGAAAAAACAAAATATGCTGTAGAAATACCTTATGCTAGTAGTTTAATCTTAACACATAGCTTAGACGGTGAAGTGAAAGGGTTAAAAGAATGGACAAAAGAAGAGCGTCCGCCGGTGCTAGTCGTATTTTTTAGCTTCCGTATTATGATAGGAATCGGTTTCTTAATGGTATTTACAGGTATTGCGGGGTTATATCTTTACTTGAAGAAAAGATTATATACTACGCACTGGTTTCAATATTGGTATATATTAATGTCACCTTCAGGTTTTATTGCAGTACTTGCTGGTTGGTTCGTAACCGAGGTAGGTAGACAACCTTATATAGTATATAATATTTTAAAAACCGCAGATACGGTATCACCGGTACTCGGCAAATATGTATTTATTTCTCTAATTGCTTTTGTAGTAGTATATGTGATCATTTTCGGAGCGGGTATATATTATATAATGCATTTAATAAAGAAAGGTATAGAAGCGATAGATAATAAAGAAACGTACGGAGAGATCGGTTTGAATAACACATTATTAGAAAAGTAAAATAGTTTTTACTTAAATAAATCAGAATGAGTGCCTGTGCGTTCAAAAATTATACGGTCGTGAAGTAATAAAGTCAGGATATTCAATTTCAAAACAACAGAGATATCAATGCAAGCGGTGTAATCGATATTTTCAATTGGAGTATATTAATAATGCATCTAAGCCTGGAGTTAAGGAGCAAATAGTAGAAATGTCAATCAACGGCTCTGGAGTTAGAGATACAGTAAGAGTATTAAAAGTGGGTATCAATACAGTTATCCGTGTTTTAAAAAAATCTAGTATTAAAAACAATAAATCATTCTATCAGTACAACAGAAGTAATTATTGCTCCTGAGATAGATGAACAATGGTCTTATGTACAGAATAAATCCAGACAACGATGGCTTTGGTATGCCTTGGATAAGATTTCGTTAAAAGTAGTTGCTTATACGTTTGGTACAAGATGTGATAGCACATTAGAATCATTACTGAAAAAACTAGAGAATTTCAAGGTGACTTTTTACTATACAGATGGATGGGGGAGTTATGCTAGGTTATTAGACCCTAAAAAGCATATTATCAGTAAAAAAGCATGACCCAAAAGATTTAGTATAGATAGGTCTAAACACAACTTAAATACCAAGTTTTTTAAACATTTCCTTTGTGTTATTAGAGGCAATTAGTCCGATTTTATTATCAGTTGATTCAAATGTTTTTAGAGTAACGGCATTGGGAATTTTTATTGTAGTAGGCCATTTATGTTCGCGTGCTACGTACTTATATAGCATAGTAACCGCTTGTGTAGGAGTGATGCCAAGCTCATCAAGCACGTTTTCTGCTTCTTCTTTTAATTCCGGTTCAACTCGTGCTCTTATGAAAGCTGATTTAGTCATACAATTACTTGAAATTTAACAATGATTACTACTATATTAGTAGCACAAATGAGATACATTAGCAAGAATATTTGTAACCTTATCTAAAAGAACTCTACAAAAAGAAGAAAAAAATGTATATACTAATATCGTAAATGATATAATTTAAAGAAAAACCTAATGTTAAACTTTGCACCTTATATAGATTTACCGCTTATTTGGGGTGGTCTTATAGCTACCGCTATTTGTTTATATGTTTTATTAGACGGTTTTGATTTAGGAGTAGGAATCTTATTTCCGTTTGCACCTACCGATGATTGCCGTCATAAAATGATCAATTCTATTGCTCCTTTTTGGGACGGTAACGAAACTTGGTTAGTACTTGGCGGTGGTGGTTTATTTGCAGCTTTCCCATTGGCATATTCGCTATTAATGCCGGCTTTATATATTCCTATTACATTGATGTTACTTGGTTTAATCTTTCGAGGTGTAGCTTTTGAATTTCGTTTTAAGGCTCATATAGGTCATCGTTATATTTGGGATTACGCTTTTCATTTTGGTTCTATGCTTGCTGTTTTTTGTCAAGGTTTAATGCTTGGTACGTTTGTCCAAGGAATAGAGATAGAAGGACGAGAATTTGCAGGAGGGAGCTTTGATTTTCTTACTCCCTGCTCCGTTATGACGGGGATAGCATTAATATTCGGTTATGCACTCTTGGGTGCTACTTGGCTTATTCTGAAAACAGAAAAGAAAACACAAGATTGGGCTTATAAATCTGCCTTATATATTTTATTTTACGTTGCACTTTTTATGGGGCTTGTAAGCTTATGGGTTCCTTTCTTAAATAACCACATAAATCATCGTTGGTTTAGTGTACCTAATATTTACTATTTATCGATTGTACCTATTGTAACTGCTTTAATATTTATTAAGTTAATTAAAGCCGTTAAGCAAAAAAAAGAAGTAAAGCCGTTTATTTATACGATCTTGTTATTTTTATTAGGATATTTAGGGCTTGCGATAAGTATATGGCCATATATCGTTCCTTATAAAGTTACGCTCGAAACCGCAGCAGCAGCACCGGAGTCACAGTCTTTACTGTTGGTAGGGGCTGGGATATTCCTACCTGTCATACTTGGCTATACTTTCTATTGTTATTATATATTCCGTGGCAAATCATCTCATCATCCGATATATTAAAAAAATAACCTCTTGTCTAAAAGGGTGGCAATGGTTTATTATTCTATGGCTCAGCGGATTATTATCCACGCTACTTTTAACTTATATAGTTAAGCTGGTGTTTAAGGCGATAGGATAGGGAAGTAAAATCGTTATAGTCATTGCGAGCGAACGTAGAGAGCGTGGCAATCTCAGGATTTTGACCTGAGATTGCTTCGTCAAAACTTACAGTTTTTCCTCGCAATGACGACTCTAGTTTCTCACAATTGCGACGTACTAATAAAAATATATGGAAAAAATCTCAGCATTTATTATTACCAAAAATGAAGCGGCAAGGATAGCAAGAGCTATAAATAGCGTAAAAAATATTACTGATGAAGTGATAGTAGTCGATAGCGAAAGTACGGATGATACGGTAGCAATCGCTGAACAATTAGGAGCAAAGGTAATAGTAAAGCCGTGGCTTGGCTATGTAGGACAGAAATCTTTTGCCGAGAGCCTTTGCGTAAATGATTGGATTCTTAATATTGATGCCGATGAGGAGTTGTCTAAAGAGTTACAAGACGAAATAGAGTATATTTTTGCCTCTCATAATCAAGATCGTTATTTGGCTTATCAAATAAAGCTGTTAATAATGCATCGTAATGACCAAAAGCCACGAATGTTTGCTCCGTTTAATAAATGTACTCGGTTGTATAATAAAAAATTTGCAAGTTTTGAAAATACCGTAAATAGTACTACTCATGATTCGGTGGTATTTAACAAAGATGTTGATTTTGCAGGTAAAATTTATCTATTAAATGGAGCTGCTTATCATTATTCCGGTACTTCAGTTGAGCAGTTGGTAACTAAAGCAAATTTTTATTCTAGCGAGCAAGCAAAAGATTTAGTTAAGCAAGGAAAAAAGCTTTCAAATTTTCGTTTAACAACTGAAATGATATGGTGGTTTTTTAAAGCGTTTTTTATCAGACGCTATTTTGTATTCGGTTTTGACGGTTTTGTAGATTCAATGATTTTTGCCTTTGCAAGGTTTCTAAGGCTTGCGAAGTTAAGAGAGTCGTCGCTTAAATCAAAAAACGTCATTGCGAGCGACTGTAAGGAGCGTGGCAATCTCATGAAATAATAAACAAACTTCTGAGATTGCTTCGTCGATATTTTGCATCTCCTCGCAATGACGATTTAAAAAATAAAAGTAACTTATGAAAGAAAATTTTAACGTTAGTAAATTAAAAAACGGCTTAACGGTTTTGACGTATAATATGCCTTATGTTAATTCGGTAGCAATAAATTTAATTGTTAAAGTTGGAAGCCGTTATGAAAATCCTGAAGAAGAGGGCATTTCTCATTTTCTTGAGCATATGGCTTTTAAAGGTACAACAACAAGAACGGCAAAGCAAATAGCCGAGGAATTTGACGAGATAGGCGGTCATTTTAACGCATATACTGGTCATGAAAAAACAATATATTACGCACGAGTATTATCTGAGAATTGTGATAAAGCCCTGAATATACTTGCCGATATAATACAAAATTCTATTTTTGCCGAAGAAGAGATAGCAAAGGAATATCAGGTAATATTACAGGAAATAGCCCAAGCCCATGATAATCCGGATGATTTAATATATGAGAAGTTTTATAGCAGTGTTTATAAGGACCAGCCGCTCGGTAAACCGATTCTTGGAACAAGCAAAACATTATCTAGTTTTACTAAAGAGCATTTTTTGAGTTTTATAGATAAACATTATAACGCTGGAAATTTGTATTTATCGGTTGCCGGTAATGTTGATCACGATAAAATAGTAAGTAGTGCAGAGCGATTGTTTTCCTCTTTAAAGCAAGGAGAAAAAAGTAATTTTCTTCCTGCAAAATATATAGGAGGTAATAGCTTTATCAATAAGGATTTGGAGCAGACTACTTTAATCCTTGGTTTTGAAGGAACGCCTTATATTAACTTAGAAAGGCTTTACCGAACCCAGTTACTTGCTATAATATTCGGAGGTGGTATGTCTGCGCGACTATTTCAGCATATTCGTGAAAAATTAGGTCTTGCATATGCGGTGGGTAGTTATAATAGTACATATTCTGATAGCGGGGTATTTACTATTTATGCAAGTACCGCACATGATAAATTAGAGTTATTATACAAAGAGCTTAAAACCGAAATAACCAAGATGACTGAGAAAGTTAATGAAGAAGAGATGATTAGAGCTAAAACGCAACTACGAAGTAATTTGTTGATGGCACAAGAAAAAGTAGCTTATAAATCAGAAGAAATCGGTAAAAATTATGCAGCTTTCGGTAAATATATTCCTCCTGAAGAGATTATGGAAATTATTACTAATATAAAAGCCGATGACATTATTAATACGGCAAATAAAATATTTAGTAGTATTACTACATCGGCAATTATCGGTCCGAATGATCTTCGAGGGTTTTAATGTTATGTTTGGATACCGTCATTGCAAGGAAAAATTGAAAATTTTGACGAAGCAATCTCAGGAGTATTGATTCATGAGATTGCCACGCAGTCTACGAATGCTCGCAATGACGGAAAAATTGCTCCACGTCACAATGCCCGGTTGTAATGACGATGAAAATGAATTTTGAGAAAATAATAAATGAAAACACAACTTTACAAAGGTTCAAGTAAAATTCTATATTCCGCCGAAGAAGATTTTTTACTTATAATGGCCTTTTCCGATAATGTTACCTTAGAAAGCGGTGAAATTATTGAGGTCTCAGGCAAGGGAGTACTTAATAATAATATTTCTTCCTTTCTAATGGATAAACTGGAAATGAACGGCATTGAAAATCATTTTATTGAAAAAATAAATATGAGGGAGCAATTAATTCAATATGTTGAGGTTTTTCCGGTACAAGTAATAATATCATCGGTAGCGTGCGGTAGATTTGTAAAAGAGTTTGGTATGGACGAAGGGTATGTATTTGATAAACCGATCATTGATTTTAAAGTCCGAAGTCGTGAATTTAAATATCCGATAGTTAATGAGTATCAAATATTAAATTTCGGCTGGTTAACTAGGGATGAAATTAAAGCGGTAAAAGAGCAAGCTTTGCGTATATATGATTTTCTAAGCGGCTTATTTATCGGTGTCGGGATTCGTCTTGTTGAATGTAAATTAGAATTTGGGCGTGTGTTTAACGGTGAAGAATCTATCATTATGTTAACTGATGAAATTAGTCCGGATAATTGTAGGTTATGGCATATTAACAGTAATGAAAAATTGGGATTTGAATTGCTTGAAAACGAGCCTAATAAAGCTTTTGAATCATATCAGCTAATAGCTGATCGTTTAAAAGAAAAATAAATATATTTTTAAAGCGATATATGCTATTTTGGACTTGAAAAACACTCCGATGTCGTACCGGTTTTGTTGCATGGTTCGATTTCACCGTCATTGCGAGCAGGCTTTGCCTGCGTGGATCAATTTCACCGCTGTCATCCCGTGGCTTGACCACGGGATCCAGTTAAAAATACTAAAATTATTAGTATTTTTTATTGTTTTTATGGACCCCGTGGTCAAGCCACGGGGTGACAGTGAGGTTTAATTATTCACGTGGGAATGACATAGAATCGCTGTACCGAGTTATACAACAAAGCCAATACCACACAAGGATAACATTTTTGATTTTTAATAATTTTTTACAGTAAAAAAGATGAAAATACGATTTATTATAATAAGTTTTATAGCTCTAATCTTATTAGGATGGGGATATGCTGCCTATAAATTTGAACATCAAAGTAAAGAGAATATTATCTCTATTCTTGATGAATACGGGGAATATATAACTTATGATTCAATAAAAGTTAATAAATATAGCTTTAGCGTTACTTTAAATAAGGTAATGTTAAAACCTATAGATTTTTATTATGACGAGGTGGTTATTAGGCATATACCGTTTTTAAATATTACAAAAATTGATTCTTACGGAAATAATGTAAAAATTACTACCGCTCAAGATGAAGCAGATATTTTGTACTCGCCTGATCATCATACAACAATTTGGTTTAGAAAATCTTTATTTAATAGAGAGCCTAGTTATTGGAAATTAAGCTTGAGCGACAATAAATCGACTCTTTATAGTTCTATAGGTGCAGAAAAATTAGCAGAAAATGATATTAGCAATACTGTAATTACTAATACTAAAACATCGGATAATCTTAATTTGCTAACTATAGACAGGAAAAATACCGTTTTTTTTGTGTCTGAAAACTGTGACAAAAATTTTTCTGATAAGATTTTAAAGTTTTTAAGAAGCAAAATAGGAGAGGATTTTAATCTTAACTCATTTGATTATGATTTAGCAAAATTGGAGATATTAAATTTGCCGACTACTTATAACGCTCAATTAAAGCTTAAATATAGCGATGAGTTATTAGCTCTCGGGAAATTATTAATTCAAAACTTTTCTCTAGATAAAAAGCAAGATGAGAATATGAATGCCGTTATTTTTATGCAAATATTAGGTGAACTCGTAAAAGGTAAGCCGTTTTTATTTGCTTGCGATATTGAAAGAAAAGGAAAAATAGAAAGTAATTTATACAAATTAAATATAGAAAAAGATAAAATTTTTGATTTTGCTTTAAATATTAAATCTACTATAGAACCTTCTGAAACATACCAAAAAACAGCAGTTGAAGCTTTAGGAAGCTACTTTAGTAACGGTTTAAATAAAAGAGCCGAGTTAGATAAAATTTTTAAACTAACTAGCCCTATTACTCAAGAAGACGGAGAAAAAGTAATGGGTGTTTTTGCAAAAATAAATAATTCTGAATTTAATTTAAAAGGTAAGTTTGATCCTGAAGCAAAAAAATTATCCGGTAAAACTAATCTTGTTATGGATGATTTTAATTTTGCTATTGATATTGATATGCCTAATTTAGATAATCCTCTGAATCTAGAAAGTGTAATAAAATTATCGGATCCAAATGCGTTTATAAATAATTTTGTGAATTATACCGATAATGCCGTAATACCGGTGCTTAATAAAATAGAAGATTCTAAGGAATTTGCTTTAAACCTAAGAAAACAATCTTCAGTAATAAAGCAATACGGCTTTAGGGCAATAGAAGCTCTTAGTAAAAATTCTGAATTAAAAGACGGTGAATCTTTAGTAGTTGACGTGAAAGGTAAAGATACTGGACTAACCTTTAATGATAAAGCTATTGATCAGATTTTTGGTGATGCTAGAGTATTAGAGTTTATGAACGCTATGGCTCAAATAGAGCAAGAAAGAAAAGCTGAAAATAAGAAATAGTAAGGTTAATGATAAAGCATATAGTATTATTTAAATTTTCAGTAACTGCTTCAGAAAAGCAAATAGAGCAAGCTTTAGCAAAGCTTGGAAATTTAAAAAATATATCTATTCCACAAATTAAATCTTTTAGTTTTGGTAAAAATTGTAGTCCTGAAAATTTAAATAAGGGTTTCAGCTATGCATTTATTATGGAGTTTCTTAATGAGAAAGATAGAGAAGACTATTTAAACCATCCTGATCATATTAGAATAGCTTCAGAGGATGTTATGCCTTTAACTAAAGAAGTGATAGTATTAGATTATAAAATTTGAAGAAAAAATAAGTTAGAATAAAAATGATAAATATTTCTTTTCCTGACGGTAGTGTAAGACAATTTGAAAAAAACATTACCGCCTATGAAGTAGCAAATGCAATTTCAATGTCGCTTGCTAAAGCAGCAATGGTTGCTGAAATAAACGGTGAGCTTAAAGATTTAAGTACCGTAATTGAAAGTGATTGCAAGCTTCGTATTTTAACCGCAAAAGATCCTGAATGTCTTGAGATAATAAGGCATGATGCAGCACATTTAACAGCAGAAGCAGTAAAGGAATTATTTCCTGAAACTCAAGTAACCATCGGTCCTGCAATTGAAAACGGTTATTACTACGATTTTGCTCGTGATAAGCCTTTTACCACTGAAGATTTAGCCGTTATAGAAGCTAAAATGCAAGAACTTTCAAAGAAGAACGAGAAAGTAACAAGAGAGCTATGGGATAGGGATAAAGCTGTAGAGTTTTTTAAGTCGATAGGAGAGCATTATAAAGCCGAAATTATTGCGGGGGTTCCGGCAGGTGAGCCGATTACCTTATACAGGCAGGGTAGTTTTATTGATTTATGCCGAGGTCCGCATGCTCCCTCTACAGGGTTTGTTAAACATTTTAAGTTGATGAAAGTTGCAGGAGCTTATTGGCGAGGTGATAGTCGTAATGAGATGTTGCAGCGTATATACGGTACGGCGTGGGCTACGAAAGAGCAATTAGACAATTATCTTTTTATGCTTGAAGAAGCCGAGAAACGTGATCATAGAAAGCTAGGGCGTGAGCTTGATTTATTCCACTTTCAAGAAGAAGCTCAAGGTATGGTATTTTGGCATGATAAAGGCTGGAGTATATATAATACTATTGAGCAGTATATAAGAAGAAAGATTCGTAAAAACGGTTATACAGAGGTTAAGACTCCTGTTTTGGTGGATAAAAGCCTTTGGGAGGCTTCAGGACACTGGGAAAAATTTCGTGATGATATGTTTGCGTTAGAAACAGATGACAAGACATTAGCTTTAAAGCCGATGAATTGCCCTTGCCACGTGCAGATTTTCAAACAAGGTATTAAGAGCTATCGTGATTTACCGCTTCGTATGTCAGAGTTTGGTTTGTGTCATCGTAATGAGGCGTCCGGTGCATTACACGGTTTAATGAGAGTGCGTAGCTTAGTGCAAGACGATGCTCATATATTTTGTGCAGAGGAGCAAATTACCGATGAAACAGTTAGTTTTTGTAAATTACTGACGGAAGTTTATAAAGATTTCGGTTTTACCGATATAAAGGTAAAATTCTCTGATCGCCCTGAAGTTCGTGCAGGTAGTGATGAAGTTTGGGATAAGGCTGAGAATGCTTTAAAAGAAGCAGTGGAAAAAGCAGGTTTCACTTATACGCTAAACCCGGGTGAGGGGGCATTTTACGGACCGAAGCTTGAGTTTGTATTAACAGATGCGATAGGGCGGCAATGGCAATGCGGTACGCTTCAGATGGATTTTGTTTTGCCGGAGCGACTCGATGCTAGCTATATTGCAGCAAGCGGTGAGAAAAAAAGACCGGTAATGCTCCATAGGGCAATACTCGGCTCGCTTGAGCGTTTTATCGGTATATTGATTGAAGAATATGCCGGGCGTTTTCCTATTTGGCTTGCTCCTATACAAGTCGCTATTGCAACAATCACAAGCGATTTAAACGATTACGCTTTAGAAGTGCAAAAAGCTTTAATTGATAATGGCGTAAGAACGGATATTAATATCTCACCTGATAAAATTAACTATAAAATTCGTGAGTTTTCTAATCAAAAAATACCTATAATTGCCGTAATCGGTAAGCAGGAAAAAGAAAATAAACAAGTAACGATAAGAAGACTCGGAACTACCGACCAGGAAGTATTATCGATAGAGCAGTTAATAGCGTTAATTAAGAAAGAGAATGAGAAGTATTTGTAGATTTTAAATCTAAAATGTGATATAAAATAATGATAATATGTATCATAGGGATATGATATCCCAGTTAGGAAAAATCCTAAGGAGCTTATATGAGAACTATTATTAATATAGCTGATTCGCAAATTAAAATTCTAGATCAACTATCCAAGAAAAAAAAAATATCAAGAGATAAAATTATTGGGCAAGCTTTAACTAGTTACATTGCTAGTAATGATCACAATAATAAAGCATTTGAAAACGCTTTTGGACTTTGGAAAGATAAAAATCTAGATAGTTTAGAATATCAGACTAAATTACGTAATGAGTGGAACGAATGAAAGCTACCTTTGATACTAATATATTAATAGACTACCTCCTTGGAAACTTATCAGCTCGTAGAGAAATTAGTTTATATAATAATCCTCAAATTAGTATAATAACTAAAATGGAAATACTAGTTGGTACATCAAAAGAGAACCAAGAAATTATAGAAAGTTTTTTTAAAAATTTTCTTATAATTAATCTGACTGAAGAAATTGCTGAAATTGCAGTAGTTCTTCGTAAAGAAAATAAAATTAAACTACCTGATGCTATAATATGGGCTACTGCAAAGTTTACCAATAGCATATTAATTACAAGAAATACTAAAGATTTCCCTGTTAGTGCTTTTGATATAAAAGTACCTTACAGTATATAGATTATATTCTGTGTATTTACTTTATTTAAAATGCACAGAATATAAATTTGACATACATTTCTCAATTTATGAAAACAACATCTCATCCCGTCTCTTTTTTATGGTCGGTTATAAAGCCGTATAAATATTATTATCTTATTATGATGATGGCTCCGTTTTCAAATGGTGTTCATCCTATTTTATATAATTATGCCGTAAAGCTTTTGCTTGATCTGTTTACCCAAAATGAACAAATTACATTTGCACAAAGTTATAAACCGGTAATGGTTTTTATAGCTGCACAAGCAATACTTGACGTAGCTTGGCGTACTCATAATTTTGCACAACTTAAAGCAATGCCTGGTCATGCCTCCATATTGCAGTTACGCCTATTAAAAAGCTATACGTTCAATAAGAGTACCAATAACCTTATCATGAATATCCAATGACTTGGAAAAGCAGATTGTCTTACGTGCAAGCCTCTTGCATCTCGTTCTAAGGTTCAAGTTACTTCGTTCTATCCGTTGAGTGTATTTTTTACTGATAATATGCTTTTTAGGGTCTAATAACCTAGCATAACTCCCCCATCCATCTGTATAGTAAAAAGTCACCTTGAAATTCTCTAGTTTTTTCAGTAATGATTCTAATGTGCTATCACATCTTGTACCAAACGTATAAGCAACTACTTTTAACGAAATCTTATCCAAGGCATACCAAAGCCATCGTTGTCTGGATTTATTCTGTACATAAGACCATTGTTCATCTATCTCAGGAGCAATAATTACTTCTGTTGTACTGATAGAATGATTTATTGTTTTTAATACTAGATTTTTTTAAAACACGGATAACTGTATTGATACCCACTTTTAATACTCTTACTGTATCTCTAACTCCAGAGCCGTTGATTGACATTTCTACTATTTGCTCCTTAACTCCAGGCTTAGATGCATTATTAATATACTCCAATTGAAAATATCGATTACACCGCTTGCATTGATATCTCTGTTGTTTTGAAATTGAATATCCTGACTTTATTACTTCTTCTGTGTTGTTACAATATCTACACTTAACATCTATTTTTGCCATAACTCCTTAACTATAATTCTCTCTTATTACTGTTTGAGGATTATAGACTATTTACTCTAAACTGCAATACGGAGGCACGACCCAATGCCTTATATCTTTCAAAGCATTATGAATAAAATTTGTAATCACTGTTTTCATTTGCCGTATACTTATTTTCAGAATAATCTTTCCGGCTCTATAGTCGGAAGAGTACGGGGCATAGGTGATAATTATTATAAAATGAACCAAGCTATTGAGTGGAAATTAAGCAAACCTCTACTCATTACACTATTTTCAGGGATTACTCTTGCCTATACTAATATTAAAATATTTACTGTTATTATTGCCTTTACTGCTCTTTATCTACCGCTTGCATTACATTTTTTTACCAAACTTGCTAAAATGGAACAGGCTAAGCAAGATTCTTGGTATAATTTATTTGGTATAGTGGCTGATTGTATCACAAACATTTTTACTATTTTTTCATTTGCCGCAAAAAAGCGAGAATTAAATAAAGTACAAGATGAACGCTAACGAAACAAAACTAACTATGAAGTTCATAACCTAATAAAAGGCATTTATTACATTTATAATCAAATATTCCATGAAATGTTGTTTTTAATTGCCAATCTTTTTTACAAGATGGGCAATTTGAATAATTAGAACGTGCATATGAGTTTCCTGATACCGGTTCTGCTATAGGATAAAAAACTTTCTTTTTTAAACATTTTTGTATTCGCTTACTAATTTTTCTTCCTTCTATAGAAATATCACTGTCTAATTCTGCTAATTGTCTTTCCATTAACGGTTCTAATTTTTTATAGCTTGAAAGCCATAATCTGCGAGCCGCCGCATAATCATTTTTCCAAGAGGTAATTGTTCCTCCGAGATATCGGTCTTTATCATTTATTATATATAAAGGTAGATATATCCCCTCATCTGTACGTAATACAAGCTGCTTTTCATAAGCTTTTGACCATGAAATAGGATATAAATAGAGAAATTTTGCATTTTCAATATTTTCTTCAATATCAATAGGGGTTTCACTAATATAGTCTGCTGTTATTTTATAACTAATTATTACGCCCAATTGCTCTAATTCATCTTTATCTTTCAATGCCTGATAGCTTAAATGTGAAGCATGCAAAGCATCTTTATTAGGAATTACTGCATAAAAAACCAGTTTATTTTTTGTGGGACTAAAAAATTCTCCATTATTTAATATATTACCGTTTTGATATAAAGAACCGATAAAACTACAAAGTAAATGCCAAGTCTTTCCATAATCCTTTAGTAAGAATTGCTTACTTTTATTAAACGATATAGTAACAAGATATATGCTAGACATAGTTTAAATAAAATTTACCTACTTAGCTAAGAATGCTGCCTTTTATAATCTAACTTAATCGAAGTTTATTCCTAAAAAAGCTTACTATTTAGGAATGAGTTCCTAAATAGTTATATTAGTATTGATTTTAAACCTGCTTTAAAAAGAAGTATAAAATACTACTTTTTAAAGCAAAGAGTTACACCCCTAAGGCTTTTTTACCTTTAGATTGTTCTTGTTCAACTGCTTGAGTATGAGATTTGACTTGAGGGATTGCAAGATCGACTACATGTTCATATCTAACGCCGTTTTCAAATAAAACTTGACCGCATTTATTCACTTGAATAACATCTTCTTTAGAGAATTTATTTAAAATAACTTCCGTGATGTCATAAAGGAATTTCCAAGATAATTCTATTCTTTCTTGTAATGTCAGCTTTTTATTTTCCGGTTTTTGACTATTAAGGGCAACATTTGGCGAATCATCAATATTACCTCCTTCAGTAGGTAATATATTTTTTTTACGTGCTGCTATTTTCTTATACATTAAAAATATTAATAATAATGCTAAGCAACCTATGGCAATTAAAATATGAGTATTAGAATTAGACACTATTTTGCTCTTCCTTGTTGTTGAGTTAAGTTTTGTGTTTTAGAAAGCATCATAACCACTGCTTTACCT
Source organism: Rickettsia sp. MAE-05 (assembly GCF_057319745.1). Classification (NCBI taxonomy): domain Bacteria; kingdom Pseudomonadati; phylum Pseudomonadota; class Alphaproteobacteria; order Rickettsiales; family Rickettsiaceae; genus Rickettsia; species Rickettsia sp. MAE-05. The sequence continues at coordinate 141,288 of NZ_JBLTIO010000002.1, read as the reverse complement.
ATATTAACTAAGTTAGCTATATCAGGAGCTAGCTTTGCAACTGCTAAGACCGGAGGCGGTAATAAGTTAGTTTTTATTGCTAGACTTATAACATTTCCGAGTTCTTTACTTCCTGGTATTACTCCTACTATTTTTTTTATGTCGCTTGCAATTTCCGTAGCTTTTTCTGCGGCTTTACATAAGGATTCTATCTTTTCGCCAAAAGAAGCTTCCGGATTTAATACTTTTAATAATTCTGTTTTAGCTTCATTTAGATTATCCGAAATAGTATTCTTTACAGAGTTTAATTTGTCAATATTTATATCTTGCGGAATTGCATTTTCAATATTACTTTTTAGTTCTGCTATTTTTTCTTCTACTTCATCTTTGCTTTTTGGTATAGCTTTAGCAGCTTTTGCAACATTCTCTAGTGAAGCTCTGTTATTAGGGTTTTTATTTGCTATTTCAATAATTTTTCGAGGCGATTCCTTTGAGATTTCTGAAATTGCGGCAACTTTCTTAGCTTGTTCATAAAGGTTTTCAATCTGGTCATTAGATTTAGTCTTTTGCCTCATTTCTTTTATATCATTGTGCAAGTTTGTTATTTTCGGTAATAATTTTTCCGAATCAATGAGGTTATTTACTTTTTCAAGTATACCGATTATTTGTATAAATATTACAAGCATCGGTATTTGAGTCGATATAACTCCAACTAGTATATTTTCTAATGATTCTATAATTTTTTTAGAAGCCCCTGGATAGAGTTTATCTAATTCTTGCTGAAATTTTAAAACTTGTTCTAAAACGTTTAAACATTTTTCTACAATAATCCCGTCAAATAAAAAGATATCTTTTGTTTTTAACTGTTCTTGATATGCTTTCTCAAGTGCTTCAGATAAAGTAGCTAGAGATTCTTGGATTGTCCTATTAAAAAGTTTTTCTATTTTCTCTATATCGATATTTTCAGTGTGAGATAATTCATTTAAAGAATTTTGTAAAATATAAAATAAATGATCTTCCAAATCTTTTACATTCATTTTCAAAGATTTTGTAAAACCTTTTAATTTTATTAACAGTCTTTGTAGTTCTTCTTGTTGCTCTTTGTTTAATCCGCTGAAACTAGAAAAATTAATTATAGACATAAAATTTATTATTTTGTTACCAAATATTAATTAATCTTAAAGCTTTATAACCGTAAAATAAAATGTAAAATAGTTATCATTGCCCTTGAGATTAATTTTTGTTATATTACGTGCTAACATTGCTACAATAGATTTATATTGTTTTATTAGGATATAGGTATATTCTTGAAAGATTAAACTAATCTAACTAACATATTATCAATTATTCAAAAAATTTATGCGTAAATTAACTACATTTATTATCACATTATTACTAACCGGTTCGGCTGCTGCTGTTGATTTGCAGGAAGCTTTAACTGAAGGATATAAGAATAATGAGGAGCTGAAAGCTGCTAGAATTAAGTTTTTGAATGCGATTGAGCAGTTCCCTCAAGCTTTCTCAGGATTTATGCCTAGTGCTGGATTGCAGATTAATAGACAAAATAGTAAGACTAAATATAATAAAAAATATACTGATAGGCTTGGTCTTACTCCAAAAGAGACAGATAGCAATCAAGGTGCATTAACAATTGAGCAATCATTATTTAGCGGTGGTTCTAGTGTTGCGGCTCTTAAAGCTGCTCAATCAGGGTTTAGAGCATCACGAGGCGAATATTATGCTGGCGAACAAAAAATATTATTAAATTTAATAACTGCTTATCTTGATTGTTTTGAGAGCAAAGAAAAATATGATATTTCTGAAAGTAGAGTTCGTACTAACATACAACAAGTTAACACTGTTGAAGAGAAATTAAGACTAGGGGAAGCAACGGTAATAGATATAGCAACTGCAAGAGCAGGGCTTGCAGCGGCAGAAACGAATAAACTAGCTGCCTATGCCGATTTTCAAGGAAAAAAAGCAAATTTTATTAGAGTATTCGGAATAGAGGCTACTGATATAACTATGCCTAATTTACCTGATAGATTACCTGCTTCATTGGATGAGTTAACAAAAAAAGCCGCTAAGTTAAATCCTGATATTGATTCGGCAAGACATAATGTAACTTCGGCGAAAGCTTTGGAAATGGTGCAGAAAGGAAAATTATTGCCGCAAGTAAGCGTAAAGTTGCAATCAGGTAGAACTAACTATAATCCACAAGATCCAGCTGTTCAAAATATAAACAATAAAAGCTATACTACTATTCTTTCGGTAAATATACCTATTTATCCAGATGGAGGAGCTCAATATTCAAGAATCAGATCGGCTAAAAACCAAACAAGAAGTAGTGCAGTTCAGCTTGATAGTGCGATAAAGCAGACACAAGCGGGTGTTGTAAGTGTGTGGGAAGGATTTGAAGCAGCAAAATCTCGTATTGTTGCAGCTAATCAAGGCGTGGAGGCTGCACAAATATCATATGACGGTACAGTGCAAGAGGAAATAGTCGGCTCCAAAACTATCCTCGATGTTTTAGATGCTGAGCAAAAATTGTATGAAGCAAAAATAACTCGTGTGGATGCGTATAAGAATTCAGTACTTGCGGCATATCAAATGAAATTGTTAACCGGCGAGCTAACGGCTCAAAGTTTAAAACTTAAAGTAAAATATTTTAGTCCTGAAGAAGAGTTTAAGACTATTAAAAAGAAAATGTTTATAGGTTTCTAACGTGAGTAAGGAAAATAAAAAGAACCAAGATATGTCTGTAGAAGACATATTAAAATCGATTAAAGGAGTAATTAACGAGCGTAAAAATCCTATTTATGAAAATGATAGTGAAGATGAAGATATATTAGAACTAACGGAAATAGTAAATCAAGATGAGGAAGAAAAGTTAATATCAACTAAATCTGCTGAAGCGGTAGGTGATATTTTTAAAAATTTTACCGATACTATTAAAGATAAAAAGCTGGATAATAATATCTCATCTAAAAATGCACTTGAAGAATTAGTCATTGAGATGTTAAAACCGGAACTTAAAGCTTGGCTTGATAAAAATCTACCTGTACTTGTTAAAGAGTTAGTAGAAATTGAAATAAAGAAATTGGTGCAGAATAGTAGGAAGTAGGGGAGTGTAATGTCATTGTTATACCACTCTTTATATGTCATTCCTGCGAAAGCAGGAATCTAGGCTCTGTGAACATTTCTGAAAAGATTTAATTTTGGCTATTTTTTGCTGTAAATTGTAAGATTTTTTTGAAATATGAATAACTATTCCTTCAAAAATCTTATTAATTTTCGCTAAAAAATATCTCAAAATAGCAAATCAATTAGAAATGTTCACAGAGCCTAGAAAAAACCTAAATTATCAACATAATATGGATTCCTGCTTTCGCAGGAATGACAAGGTAACATATGTTAAATAAATTATGTAAGATATTATTTTTTATCAATCTGTTATTGGTTGCAGTGCAAAGTTATGCTTCCCCTCCGCCCTTGCCGCCATCATTACCGGCTGCCGAAATAGATACTAAAGACAAGGATGTTAGTTCTAATTCCGATATTTCTTTTTTTGATAAATTTAAGCAATTTTTTAGTAAATCAAAAAAGAAAAATATCTCTCCTAAACAGCCAAATGAGCAAACTAAAGCAGCTAATCAAGAAGAACTAAAGCTAGCTTCACAAGAGCATACTGAAGCTGATGCGTCTGAACCTTTTATAGATACCGGTAATACGTCGTTGCCTAGTGCCACCGCAAGTAATGAACATGAAAATAGTACAAATTTAGCTTCTCATGACATTCAGGAATCTAATGAAACCGAGGCATCTAAGCCTTTTATAGATGTTGGTAATACAACATTGCCTAGTGCTGCAAGTAATGATGTTCATACAAATACCGAACATGAAAATAGTACAAATTTAGCTTCTCATGATAACACACCGGATACACAACAAGCACCTAATGAATCGGAAACATCTGAACCTTTTATAGATATTGGTAGTGCAAAGTTACCTAGTGCTATAAGTAATGAAATACATGAGGAAGAAGTTGCTTTTAATGAGCATAAAGATACAAATTTAGCTTCTAATATTATAACTCCTAATGTACCGAGACCGATAGTATCTATGCCTCCGGCTCAAGCCGGAAGTTATGTAGTGCCTCCGCAGCGACCGGTGCAAATATATAAATCGACCAATTTGCCGCCTGTGCATAAGCCTATTCCGCTTAATCCACCTCCTGATGCTAATAAAGAGGAAGAAAGCGTAACACCGGTAGCATCGCCGGCAACACCGTCTATTAATATGCCTGCTGTTTCTCCGCCTGTGGTTAGCCCGCCGGTAATCCAAGATACTACTACCCCTAGTACTATGCCGACAACGGTACCTCCTGCAGAAACTCCGGCAGTACCTAGTAACGTACCTGCACCTCCGGTAATGCCTACAAATCAACCTTCTACACAGCCTATAACACCTCCTAGCCCAAATACACCCGTTACTACTCCGTCTAAAGTAGTTCCTACAACTGATTCTTCGGCGGAAATAAATAACTCTCAAGAGACATTTGTTGCTGTTTCAGATGTCCCAAAAAAACAAGATTGGAATACGCCGCTTATACCGGTTGTTGTAGTGAAGCCGAATCAACCTCAGACTTTAGAGAAGCAAGTCAATAATAATCAAACTACAAATAATCAAGAGAAATCACCTCCGGTAAGCTCTTCAAATGTCACGATTCAAAAACAGGATGATAAGGTGAATAATGAAACCTCGGAATCAACAACAAAATTCGTTAAAGATGAAACACAAATGTTACTTTTACCTGATGATGATATAGTTCTTGGTAAACTAACAGAACAGGCTAATTTAGAGCAGATGGATATGTATGCATATATAGAGCTGTTCCAAAAGAAAGAAGAATGGATAGCAAGTGCTGAAAGAAGAAAAGTTGTAGAGAGTTTTATTAAATATGATAATGATATAAATAAAAAGAAAGATATTTATGCCAATCTATCTTATTGTAAGGCAGTAGATAATGCTTTTAGAGCAGTTGATAGAAACAATCTTTTTGGGTTGCGTGCGTTACTTGACGTTTATCCAATATTGCAAGAAAAAAGTAGAAGCGGTGAAACATTACTAACTGCTGCTATTTATAACGATAATTACTATTTAGCAAAATTTTTGGTCATACGAGGTATTAAAATTTCTACTCTAAACGATGAATGCCAATATCCGTTAGATATTGCGTTAGCTCAAGGAAACGCTAACATAGCTTGTATGTTAATCAAAGCTAAGGGGTATAATTGATTTGGTCATGCCTCCATATTGCAGTTACGCCTATTAAAAAGCTATACGTTCAATAAGAGTACCAATAACCTTATCATGAATATCCAATGACTTGGAAAAGCAGATTGTCTTACGTGCAAGCCTCTTGCATCTCGTTCTAAGGTTCAAGTTACTTCGTTCTATCCGTTGAGTGTATTTTTTACTGATAATATGCTTTTTAGGGTCTAATAACCTAGCATAACTCCCCCATCCATCTGTATAGTAAAAAGTCACCTTGAAATTCTCTAGTTTTTTCAGTAATGATTCTAATGTGCTATCACATCTTGTACCAAACGTATAAGCAACTACTTTTAACGAAATCTTATCCAAGGCATACCAAAGCCATCGTTGTCTGGATTTATTCTGTACATAAGACCATTGTTCATCTATCTCAGGAGCAATAATTACTTTTGTTGTACTGATAGAATGATTTATTGTTTTTAATACTAGATTTTTTTAAAACACGGATAACTGTATTGATACCCGCTTTTAATACTCTTACTGTATCTCTAACTCCAGAGCCGTTGATTGACATTTCTACTATTTGCTCCTTAACTCCAGGCTTAGATGCATTATTAATATACTCCAATTGAAAATATCGATTACACCGCTTGCATTGATATCTCTGTTGTTTTGAAATTGAATATCCTGACTTTATTACTTCTTCTGTGTTGTTACAATATCTACACTTAACATCTATTTTTGCCATAACTCCTTAACTATAATTCTCTCTTATTACTGTTTGAGGATTATAGACTATTTACTCTAAACTGCAATACGGAGGCACGACCAATTTTTTTATAAATTTCATCTTGTGTAACAAAGTCAATAATATTTCTAACTTCAATCTCAAATTTTTTTTATCAAAATTTGAGGTTAGTACTTCTACTATAAAAGAACTTAATGGATTAAGATCAAAACCGATAACCTTTCTATTAAGTCTAATTGCTTCAAAAAAAGCAATTCCACTTCCCATAAATGGATCAAGGCAAATCCCATTTTCTGGAGTATAAGTTTTAATGTATTCAGCCCAAATATTATGTGGTTTTTTGCCCCAATATTTTAGTGCTGTATATATAGGTGGTCTTTTTTCTTCCACCAAGGCATGATTAACACCTTTATTTGTTGATATATCAATCATATATTTGAAAGCTGAAATAATTAATAATAAACATATTTATATAGCATATTAATTAATTTGATTCTATAAGTAATAGAACCTTATTAAGTAAATTATGTATACTTAGTTTAGAACTTCATATTAACTATTCTATTTTTTAAATTTTTAGATATCTTATCAACTGTTTCTATTAATACTAACAATTTCTTTAAAGCCTAATTGCTTTTCTATGTTAAATAGTTTAATTTAGGAAAGAAAATAATTAATTAAATCTCTAATATATGAGCGATTTATTCAGCTTTAACAAAGAAAAGAAAAATAAGCTAGTCGATAATAATTACAGTGCAAAAGATATTGAAGTATTAGAGGGGCTTGAGCCTGTTCGTAAAAGACCGGGGATGTATATCGGGGGTACTGATTCAAATGCTATGCACCATTTAGTATCTGAAGTGCTAGATAATGCTATGGATGAAGCGGTCGCCGGCTTTGCAAGTATCATCACGATAAAAATGCATCAAGATCATAGTATTACTATATTTGATAACGGTCGCGGTATTCCTATTGATAATCATCCTAAATTTCCTGACAAATCAGCTTTAGAAGTAATTTTAACTACTCTTCATTCAGGAGGTAAATTCTCAAATAATGTTTATCATACTGCAGGCGGATTGCATGGTGTTGGAATATCGGTAGTAAATGCTTTATCTAAACATTTAGAAATAAAGGTTTATAAACAAGGTAAATTATATAGCCAAAGTTATTCTAAAGGAGAAAAATTAACTGATTTAATATGTGAAGAAGCATCTAAAAGGCTAAGAGGTACATCAATAAATTTTACTCCAGATCCGGAAATTTTTAGTGAAAAATTACATTTTAATCCTAAAAAGATTTATGAGCTTGCAAGGTCAAAAGCCTATTTATATCGTGGTGTTACTATAGAATGGGAATGCGAAGTAGAAGTGCCGTCAGATATACCTAAAAAGGCATTAATAAATTTCCCGAACGGTTTAAAAGATTATTTAAGTTCAAAAATAACTTTAGATAATTTAATTATTCCGGAAATTTTTTCAGGTAATATAGAGTCTACGCCGGACGAGATAAAACTTGAATGGGCGATTTGTTGGCAAAATAATGATAACTCGGCATTTATTCAATCATATTGTAATACTGTTCCGACTCCTCAAGGAGGAACGCATGAGCAAGGTCTTAAGTCAGCTGTTTTACGTGGGCTTAAAGCATACGGTGAAATGATAGGAAATAAAAAAGCTGCTAATCTAACTATTGAGGATATTTTAGAAACCGCAAGTGTCGTACTTTCTATTTTTATAGCTGAGCCGTCTTTTCAAGGACAAACTAAGGAAAAATTAGTGTCAAACGGTGTAAGTAAACCGGTTGAGAATATAATAAAAGATCATTTTGACCACTTCCTTAGTAGCGATAAAGCTTTAGCTACTAATTTACTTGAGCATGTAATTGCTATTGCTGAGTTTAGAATAAGTAAGAAAAACGAAAAAAATATTTCCCGTAAAAATGCCACTCAAAAATTACGTTTACCCGGTAAACTTGCTGATTGCACACGAACTACGCCCGGAGGGACGGAATTATTTATTGTAGAGGGTGATTCGGCAGGAGGCTCTGCAAAACAAGCTCGTAATAGAGAAACGCAAGCAGTATTACCGCTATGGGGTAAAGTTCTAAATGTTGCGAGTTCTACGCTTGAGAAAATCGTTAATAATCAAGCAATACAAGATTTAGAAATAGCTCTTGCTTGCGGTAGTTTAAAGAATTATAAAGAAGAAAATTTGCGTTATGAAAAAATCATTATTATGACTGATGCAGATGTTGACGGTGCTCATATAGCTTCGTTATTAATGACTTTCTTTTTTTTACGAATGCCGAAATTGGTAGAAGAGGGGCATTTATATCTAGCTAAGCCTCCGCTTTATCGTTTAACGCAGTCTAATAAAACTTATTATGCAGGCGATGAAGAGGAAAAAGCTAGGTTAACGGATAAATTATCGAAAGCTAGTAAAGCTAAAATTGAAGTAGGTAGGTTTAAAGGTCTCGGCGAAATGATGCCTGCACAATTAAAGGAAACTACTATGCATCCGGAAAAAAGATCGCTTTTAAAAGTGACTTTAGAAGATTTTCAAAATGTCGATAAAATAGTAGATGATTTAATGGGCAAAAAGCCGGAAAAAAGATTTCAATTTATTTATGAACAGGCTTTAGTTAAAATGGATAAGATTATTAACGAATTGGATATTTAATAGTACTGATGTCATTCCCACATGGCATTGTTGCGTGGATGCCCAAAACCGTCATTGCAAGGAGCGAAGCGACGTGGCAATCTCATGAAGTAATACTCCTTGAGATTGCTTCGTCAATTACTTCGTAATTTCCTCGCAATGACGTTCTAACTACAAAATTAAACACATACGGAGTATTATGTTATTACGTTTAATTATAACACTATTTTTTATTATAAATTCTATTTGTGCATTTGCAGAAGAAGAAAAAGAAACTGAAAATAAAATATCAAATCAAGAAGCTTATAAGCAATTTCAAGACGTATTTGAACGTATCGAAAAGGATTACGTACAAGTTCCGGATAGGCAAAAAATGATAGATGAAGCAATTAACGGTATGTTAAACTCTCTTGATCCTCATTCAAGTTATTACACCGATGAGGATTTAGAAGATATTTTTACTTTTACAAAAGGTGAATTCGGCGGAATCGGTGTTGAAATAATGTATGATAGCGGAGCAATTAAGATAATATCGCCTATTGATGATTTACCGGCTTTTAAAGCAGGGCTTAAAGGCGGGGATTATATAGTAGGCGTGAATGACGAGTTAGTCTCTACGCTTGGACCTAATAAAGCTATAAAAGAGATGCGTGGTACGCCTGGTACTAAGGTTAAATTGTTGATAATTAAGGAAGAAGAGGCAAAACCGCAAGAGCTAGAGCTTACTCGCGAAATAGTAAAAATCAAGCCGATAAAAGCACATTTAGAAAAAAATAATATTGCATATATACGTATAACTACTTTTAATGAGTCAACAATTTCTGAGTTGAAGGCAGCAGTAAAGAAGTTAAAAACTGAAAGTAAAGATGACCTGAAAGGTATAATTCTAGATTTACGTAATAATGCCGGAGGTATACTAGATCAAGCTATTGCCGTTAGTGATTATTTTATTGATTCCGGTGTAATTGTAACAACAAAAGGTAGAACTACATCAAGTAATAGCGAGACTAAAGCAAATGAGTTTTCGTTAAAAGCTCCCAAAGTACCTATGATAGTTTTAATAAACGGTAATTCTGCCTCTGCCTCGGAAATAGTTGCCGGAGCTTTGCAAGATCATAAAAGAGCAATAATACTTGGCACTAAGTCTTTTGGTAAAGGATCAGTTCAGGCTTTAACGCAAATCAATTCTAGGGCTGCCGTAAAACTCACTATATCTAAATATTACACCCCAAGCGGTCGTTCTATTCAGGCAGAAGGAATAGAGCCTGATATTTTAATTGAGCCGGCAAAAGTCGAATATCCTGAGGTGAAAAAAATAGATAAGCGTTTTTCAGAAAGTTCTTTAAAAAATTACTTAAAGAATGATAATGAAAAAAATAAAGATAATTCATCTAAAAATAAAGATAGCAAAAAAGAAACAAAAGCCAAAAATAATAAACAAGAAGAGAATGAATTATCAGAATTATACAAAAAAGATTATCAATTTGCTCGTGCTTATGATGTAATTACAGGGTTGATTATTAATAAGAAGCTGGAAACGAAAGAGAAAGTTAAACAAGAAGATAAGTAGAGAGGATAATGTCATTCTAGGTTTTGCTGCATGGATGCCGAGTCGTCATTGCGAGGAGCCGTAGGCGACGCGGCAATCCAGAAAAATAATAAAAAAAATTCTGTAAATCAGAATTTTTAACTGGATTGCTTCGTCAATTACTTCGTAATTTCCTCGCAATGACGACTTTCAGTATCCATGCAACAATGCCTTTAGTTGAGTAGCTTATGACGATTTGGTATGTAAGCAAGCTTTCCACAGGAATGACATCCGTTGAGCTAAAAATAACTACTAGGTCTCGTAATGAACCATAATAAGTATATAATAAGATTGTCATTTATTATATTATTTCTTAATATTGTCATAAATATGATGTTTTATCGTTATTTTATGATAAAAGAAATGATAGTAAAACAAGTGGCTTTGGAACATACTAAAATTGTAGAACTTTACACTGATAATATTTGGAATACTCATCAGAACGTAATCAGTAAATTACATAAATTCGATTATTTAAAACTATTACAAGATCAAGATTTTATTAATTTTGCAAAGATTACCGCTCAATGGTTCACCAATCTTAATATTAATATTTCTCTCTACGATCTCAAAGGTAATAAATTCATCACTAGTAATATGTTACATATGTATAGTGTAGACAATTATAAAGATGATAGCTTGGTTGAGATATTTACCGCAAAAATCGATAAATTTTTTTTAAAATCCTTTACTTCAAAAGCTCCGCTTCGAGATGCTTTTGAAGGTATTACAAGTCATATATTATTACCAAGGGTAGTAATAGAAAATGAAAGTGATTTAACAATAGAAGAAGCTTCTTTTGTTACTAGCTATATCCCTGTTATAGATAATAATTTAGATTTTCCCGTAGATGCAGTATTTGAGATTAACACTAATATTACCAGCCAGTGGCAAAATATAACATCTCTTGAGCAAAAAGTTTTTATAACTTTTATCATTATTTTTATAATATTCTGCACTATAATTATTAGTAATACTAACTATGCTAGACAAATTATTGAGGAGCAGCTTGAAACAAATAGAAATTTAAAAGCTCAAATAGTAAAAGTAGAAAAAACCAGCTCTTCAAATACAAAGTTTTTTGCTAATATTAGTCATGAATTGCGTACACCACTTAATGCTATAATAGGCTTTTCGGAGATTCTTATGTCGGAAAGAGATGCAGAAAAAAGTAAAAATTATATTAAAGATATAAATGATGCCGGTAAACATTTGCTTAGTATGATTAATGATATTTTAGATCTTTCTAAAGCTTCTGCCGATAAATTAAAAGTAGATAGTATAGATCTTGATTTAAATAAATTAATTAGTTCTTCGCTGATACTTGTTAAGCCTCGTGCTAATCAAGCCGAAGTAGCTTTAATTAGTAAATTACCGAAAGAGCATGTGGTTATAAAGGCTGATCCAAAGAGGCTAAAACAAGTATTCTTAAATCTTTTATCAAATGCCGTGAAATTTACAAATTCCGGAGGAAGTGTTACTATTGCACTTGAAAAAGATGAGTTAGCAAAATTAGTATATATAAAAGTTATAGATACCGGCATCGGTATTGAGGAAAAAGATATCCCGAAAACTTTATCGGCGTTCGGTCAAATTGATAGTGAGCTTAGTCGAAAATATGAAGGTACCGGGCTTGGGCTGCCGCTTACTAAAAAGCTGGTTGAACTTATGAACGGTAAATTTGATTTGCAAAGTAAGATAAATGAAGGTACCACCATAACAATAACTTTTACATATGATGGTAGTATTGAAATATAAGTATACTCGCTGAATTTGAAAAATTGGCTTCGTTGTTTTTTGCTTTTAATCCTCACGTACTAGTATGTACGCTGCGGTTAAAAGCTTCAAAACGCCTTGCTCTTTTCCAAATTGAGCTTCGTATACCTACTCTTCATTTACTCGTAAGTATATTGCCTAAAAAGAATTTTTTGAGATAGAATGACAATAAGGTCTTTATTAAGTGTTGTATAAAACAAAAGCACCTTTTTAGGTAATTCCGAAATATAAAAAATTGTGTGGAATATTAAAAATTTTTCGGTATTATAAAAAAATTATAAATTTTTAAAAAATATATGAAGCTTATTATCTTATTATTTACTTTTTTATTTTCTATGTTTTCTTTTGGAGAAAGCGAAACTATTAAAGGAAAGCCTTTAAAATATGCAGCAAATAATGATTTTGAAAATAGACTAGATGAACAGGAACAAGAAATCAGAAGGCTAATCGGTAAAGTTGAGGTTTTACAGCATAAAATTGATATGCTAACGCAGAACTCAAATATTCCAAATCAAGAAGAAAATACTGAAGCTTTAGAAGCCGGTGATTCAAAAAAACAAGATGTTTTTGATATAGCTTTGCTTAAAGATATGCCGGATAATGCTCCTAAAAAACCTATTGCGGTTAATAAGGATATAGCTCCTGATAAGCAAGCTTACGATTTGGCTCTTGCTGCTTATAAAGATAATAAACTTACTGAAGCAAAAGATAAATTTAAAAATTTTATCCAAAAATATCCTAACAGTTCGCTAATTAGTAATGCTTATTTCTGGTATGGGGAATGCTTTTTTAAACAAAAAGACTATAACGGAGCAGCGGTTAACTATTTAAAAGGCTATAAAGAGTCGCCGAAAGGGACAAAGTCTTCTGATGGGTTATTGAAGTTAGCACTTTCCTTAGGCGAGCTAAAAAAGACGACAGAAGCCTGTAATATGCTTGCTAAGCTTGATAAGGAATTTCCAACTAATAGAACTGCCGCATCCAAGAAAATGGCAGAAGATGCTAAGATTAAATTTGGCTGTAAAAATAATAAAATATGACTGATATTTTAGATGAAGTACTGAGTGATCAAAATGAAGAAAAAAGGTTAATTTTTTTCAAAAAGCTTTTACCTATAATAATAATCATTTCTATAATAGCTATTACTATAATGGTTGTTATTAATAATAATAAGGATAAAAGAGTTAAAAATAACCAAAAAAACGGAGATATTCTTGTTAAGACTGTTGGTTTGGAAGCAACAAAAGATAATGAAGAATTAGCTTTTAATACTTTAGAGAATTTAGTTACTACTAGTAATACTAAAATTAAAGAAATAGCTGCATTAGAACAAGTAGCCATAAAGATTTCGGAAAAAAAATATTCAGAAGCGAAAGACCTGCTTAATAAAATTATTGAAAATAAAGAATATTCCGAAATTTCTACTTCTTATGCACGTATTTCATGGTGTGGTCTTGTTATTGATGATCAAAATCTAGATATTCAAGATAAAGAAAAATTGACAAAATATTTAAACTATTTTGATGACGAGAAAAAACCTTTTTGGGCTACGGCAACTATTATAAAAGCTATGTGGGATATTAAGAATAATATGAAACCGCAAGCAGAAAAAAATCTAAAAAATTTATTAATTTCAAATAATGTATCTGATCTAATAAAAGATCAGGCTAAAGCATTGCTTGTAAATTTAAATAAATAATAATTTGTACTTAAGGAAAAATATGACAAAAAAAATAGCACTTCTGTTATTACCTTTTATTTTAATTTCATGTAACGGGCTTGGACCAAAAAGGGTAAAAAATATTGTTGAGTTGACTCCTAAATTAGAAATTCAGACTAATGAGCCTATATATTTAGATTCTAATGCAAATATATATACATTTAATGCAAATATGCTTAAGAATAAACAGTATAGTTTTGCTAGAAGCAAAACGATTACCGAGCCGATTTTTATAGGCGATATGATTTATACATTAGATATTAGATCGAATATTTCTGCATTTTCTATAGAGAAAAATAAGATTATTTGGTCTTATAATTTAAGTAGACATAAAAAAGATAATTATATAGGCGGCGGAATTTTACACCATAACGGGAAATTATACGTAACATACGGTTCAAGGCTGTTAGTAGTACTAGATGCAAAATCAGGTTATGAAATAATTAGAAAAGAACTTCCGGATATTATTAGAATTAAGCCTATTGTGCTAGATGATAATACTGTCTTAGTGCAAACTATCAGTAATCAAACTATTGCTTTAAATGCAGAAACTTTAAAAACCATATGGGAACATGAAAGCCTAGCGGAAGTTTTATCGGCTAGTTATTTTATGACGCCGATAGTACAGCATGATAATGTAATAGTAACTTATAATTCCGGTCAAGTGCTTGCCTTAAATATAAAAAACGGTGAAGTAAGATGGAATTTTGAGTTTGCAAATCTTAATGATCGTACAGCTATACCGAATTTTGACGAATCAAGTATTTTATGTACCCCCGTTCATGATAATATGAATCTGTATATAGCGACCGGTCTTGGTAAGCTTATTAAGCTTAATATAGCAACTGGTAGTGTGATTTGGCAGGTAAATGCCGAGGATATTCAATCAATGTCTTTAATCGGTAATAGCCTATTTGTAACAAATAATGCTAGACAAATAGCAGCATTTAATCCTGAAACAGGGAAAGTAAAGTTTTTAGCTGATTTAAATGATGGAAAAGATCCTAAGAAACTAAAATCTGCTACTTTTTTAGTACCTTTTGTTGGAGTTGATAATAACAATAAGCGAAGTTTAAATGTTATTTCCGTTAACGGTGTTTTATATAGTTTTGATGTTGATAATAATGGATTAAACATGATGCCTCATATTGTCAAAATTATAAAAAATATTCGTTATTATGGGCTAATGGCAAATAATAATTTATATTTTTCTACCGATAGAAAAATAATATTCGGAAGTAAATAAATTATATTTAGCTTGACAGATAGCGGGTATTAATGCTATTAAATATGTTTCTTGATTCTTTAATTTTAAATTCTAATTAAAATAGATACTATTGTGAAAACTTACTCGGCAAAGCCATCGGAAATTGAAAAGAAATGGTGGGTCATAGACGCAAAAAATATTGTACTAGGACGACTCGCTAGCAGAGTTGCTAATATGCTGCGCGGTAAGCATAAACCTAGCTTTACACCTCATTTAGATTGTGGTGATAATATAATCATAATAAATGCAGAGCATGTAAAATTAACAGGTAAAAAAGCGAATCCCAAAGACGGAAAAATATATTACAGACATACAGGATTTCCAGGTGGGATAAAAGATACTACGGCAGGTAAAATCTTAAGCGGTAAACACCCTGAGAGAGTTATTAAAATGGCCGTAAAAAGAATGATTACAAGAAATACTTTAGGTGCTAAGCAAATGAGTAATTTGTATGTTTATGCAAATGGTGATCATCCTCATATGGCACAGCAACCTACTGTTTATGATTTTGCAAGCCAAAATCCAAAAAATAAAAAGTAATAGAATATGACCGAGTTAAAAATTAAAACAGAAAAAGTAGAAAAGCAGTTAACTAAAGAGCTTTTAAAACCGGTATTAAAAACTCCTAAAGAAAAAATAGATAATTCAGGCAAGTTTTATGCTACAGGTAAAAGAAAAAATGCTATAGCACGAGTATGGCTTAAAGTAGGAAAAGGAAAAATAGTTGTTAATAAAAAAACAATAGACCAGTATTTTCCTTCTGAAACTTATGTGAAAACTATCTTACAGCCGTTTGTCTTAACAAAAACTATTGATCAGTATGATGTAATTTGTACTGTTAGAGGTGGAGGAATTTCAGGACAAAAAGGTGCTATTTTACATGGAATTTCTAAAGCTTTAGATAAATCTGCTCCGGATTTTCATGCTATTTTGCGTAAAGGCGGTCTTTTAACGCGTGATTCTAGGGTAGTAGAGCGTAAGAAATACGGACAACGTAAAGCACGTAAGAAAACACAATTCTCTAAACGTTAAGATATTGGTCGTTGTTGCATGGCTTGAGAAACCTATTCAATGTCATTCCAGCAACGGCGGGAAGGTCTTGTTGTGCGGACTAGTTTTCCGTCATTGCGAGAAGAATTACGTAGTAATTCGACGAAGCAATCCAGTAAAAAATGCTAATCTTAGCATTTTTTTTATTGTTTTTCTGGATTGCCACGCAGTCTACGACTGCTCGCAACGATACCATGCGGGAATAAGATAAACAAGTCTATACGAGAACGCCTACGATCTTAATAAATTATATAAACACTTCTCCCCTGGCGGGGTAGCTCAGCTGGTTAGAGCGACGGAATCATAATCCGTGTGTCGGGGGTTCAAATCCCTCCCTCGCTACCATTTATTATCCCTTTTACTATATAACGTTATTAATAATTTAAAGCCAATAGCAAGTTACGGCATTGCCTAGAAAAAGTTTATATCGTCATTGCGAGCGACTAAAGGCGTTGTTGCACGGCTTAAAAAATGCCCTCGGTGTCATTTCCGCATAGGCGGGAATCCAGCATAAAGCGAGATAAATCGAGCTTTTAATTTCAAAAACTTGCTGTATTTATACTTTTTTTCTGGATTCCCGCCTATGCGGGAATGACATAAGCGAGCCATGCAACAAGGCTGCGACTAAAAGGAGCGTGGCAATCTAGGTTCTGTGAAGATCTCTAAAAAGATTTGATTTGCACTAAAAAATATCTCAAAATAACAAATCAATTAAAAACCTTTGCAAAGCCTAGCATTTTATGAAATTGATTTTAACAAGTTTAATTTTTATATTTATGAGTTCTCTTCCAATATATGCTAAATCCTTACCTAAAGGGTTCGTGTATCTGAAAGATATCGACCCTACAATTATTCAAAATATGCGTTATTATTCATATGAAAATTTTGTTGGTAAAAAGGTAGATGGTTATAAAGCACCAGAAGCAATTTTAACCATAGAAGCTGCTAAGGCTCTTAAAGCAGTACAAGCTGAGATAAAAAAAGATGGTTATTCACTTATTATATATGACGCATATAGACCGCAAAAAGCTGTACAACATTTTTTAAGATGGAGCAAAGATAATATTGATCAAAAAAATAAGGAAAGCTTTTACCCATATATAGATAAGTCTAAATGTTTTACACTAGGTTATATAGCTGAAAAATCCAGTCATAGTAGGGGTAGTACTGTAGATTTATCAATAATAAAGCTTCAGAAGGAAGTTAATAATAATCCAAAAGTCATTAAGAGAAAATTGAAAGATGAACGTGTTATATCCTATTTAGATGATAATACGGTAGATATGTATACTTCTTTTGATTTATTTGATGAAGCTTCACATCATGACAGTAAATTAATTGATAAACAATATTTAGAAAAACGTAATTATTTACGTTCTAAGATGCAAAAACATAATTTTAAAGCATGTCAGATTGAGTGGTGGCATTATACACTTGAAGATGAGCTTTATAAAGATCAATATTTTAACTTTGATATAGAATAGACTTCCTGCATAAATCACTTCTAAAGGTAATTTGTACGTCGAGCCGGTACTCGAATCCTCACGTACTATAGTGTACGCTGCGGTTCGAGGTGAAGTATCTCCTTCAAATTCCTCTTTATAAGATGATTTATGCAGGAAGTCTAATAAAAAACTATGACAGTATTAAGCAAAAAAAGATGTATTCCGTGTGAGGGTGGTATTCCGCCGCTTGAGAAAAAAGAAATTGATAAGTTATTAGTTCAATTACAAAGTAAGTGGCAAGTGAATGAATTAGGGCATCTTTATAAAAAATATAAATTTCCTAATTTTGTAAAAGCTATGGAATTTGCAAATAAGATAACTGAAATTGCAGAGCAGGAAGCACATCATCCCGATTTAACTATATCTTGGGGAGCATGTAGTGTGGAAATATGGACTCATAAAATCGACGGTCTTACTGAAAGTGACTTTATATTGGCTGCAAAGATAGAAAGTATTAATTCTTAAGTGAAAAGAATAATAGCAAAAATCACACAAGTATCAACAGCTAAACGATGATTTCTTATTAAATTAATTGAATTATAACAATATTCTTAATAATAAGACATGTTTATAATAAACATAAGGTAACGTTATGCCAACTTATCATATTAAATTTTTACCAAATATAGTTAATTTAATCGGTTATTTTTGTAGACTTGTTTTATTACCAAATTTAATATCAGCTGATTCTAGTGAAAATAGTTATGACCAAAGCCTTGATAGAAATAAGGTATATTCTGTACATTTAAAACCTTTTTCTAATAGTTCTATATATTTTTTAGATGAGCAGCCTGATCATACCTTCGTACATATTGCTGATAAAAAATATATTTTATGTGGATTGGTTAGAGAGCTAAAATTTGCGTTTGAAGATATAAATTCATGGTTTTTAATGCCGGAAGCTCAAATTGATACGGTTAATTGGGAAGCTGAAACAACAACAAATCACTGTCTAAGTAATTTTATTATAAACTTATTTCATATAAAAGAAGTAAAAGATTTTATTGCTAATATAACTATATCTAACCTAGCAAACGTATTTACTGCACATATAATCGGTGATAATAATTATAGCCTAATAAAGAATGATAGTACATATTATATGGTTGAATCTAGTTGCAATAAAGATATTAGTTTATTGTCTAGAGGAACAAATGAGTGTGCTGTATTTACTTTAGGCAATGATACGGATATCTCATTATTTAGTGCTATAAATGAATTAATTGAAGGTGATAGAGAGGTAAATAGTGCTGCTACAAGTAATTTTGTTATCTATATTACAGCAATAACATTAAGTATATTAGGCATAAGATATGTAGCTAATAAAATTAAGGTACATATAAGTCCGGATCACTATGATAATAATGACCAGCATAATGTATGTCTAGGTCAAATAGAGGATCAAGAGGCTCTAAATAATTAAGTATACTCGTTTAATTTGAAAAATTGGCTATGTTATCCTTTGCTGATAATCCTCACATACTAGTATGTACGCTGCGTTTATCAGCTTCAAGATGCCTTGCTCTTTTCCAAATTAAACTTCGTCTACCAACTCTTCATTTATGAGAGGTATATATAAAATTTTTACTGAATTAATGATTCAAATTCTTTTACGACGGCTTGATAAAGTTTCCGTTTGAAAGGAATTATAATAGATAATAGTTCGTCAAGTGATGCCCAACGCCATTGGTCAAATTCCGGATTAGAGGTATTTATATTAATATCTTCGTTATTTCCAGTAAATCTAATTAAAAACCAGCGTTGTTTTTGTCCGCGAAAATTACCGTTCCACAATTTAGGTATTAAAAAGCTCGGTACATCATAACTATACCAGCATTTGCTTTCGGCAATAATATATCCTTTATCGCTTCCTATTTCTTCTAACATCTCACGCATTGCTGCAATACTTGGGGTTTCGCCGGGAACTATCCCACCTTGCGGCATTTGCCATGCAGATATTTTTGTATCTATTCTTTTACCGACGAATATATGGTTATCGGCATTTAATATCATCATGCCGACTCCTGGTCTATATGGTAAATCAAGATGTTTTTTGGAAGAATTTCTCATTATTTTTTTACTTTAAAAAATCAATTATAATTTTACTACTTTATTTTTACCCGTTGTTTTAGCTTCATACATAGCTTTGTCAGCACGTTCAATGAAAGATTCTATTGATTCTTCTTTTTTATATTCCGTAACTCCAATTGAAATAGTTTTTTTTAAAGGTTCAATTTGATCTTCAATGTGAAAATCCATATATTCTATTTTAGCTCTAACTCTCTCCGCAGTTTCAATTGCTTTAGAAATATCTATATCCGTTAAAAGTATAGTAAATTCTTCACCGCCGAATCTTGCTATTAAGTCTGTTACTCTAAGAGTATTCTTCAAAATACGGGATACAATCGTTAAAACCTTATCGCCTGCTTGATGACCGTAAGTATCGTTTACGTGTTTAAAATTGTCGATATCGCACATAAGTAAATATAATTTAATACTTTCTTTATTAGCTTTCTCAATCATTTGTTTGAGGTGTATATCGAAATAGCGACGATTAAATAAGCCGGTTAAGCCGTCTTTAGCTGCTAAATTAACACTTTGTTCAAGGTCATTACGTAGATTATCTTGATATTGCTTACGCCTTAATTGTGTTCTAATTCTAGCAAGTAATTCGCTTTCCTCTATAGGATAAACGAAATAATCATTAATACCGAGTTCAATACCTTTCACAACTAAAGGCATCCCGTCTTCATCAATTTGTAAAATTATTACCACGCCGCTTATTTCTGCTTTACCTCTTAAAATAACACTGATTCTCAAAGGATCTTCATTTTCGAGCGTACTACTGATAATTACTAAATCGGGTGTATATTCATTTATAATATCTAATTCATCGGAATTACTTATTACCTTTACGTTTTGGGTAATCTTAAGTAACATTTGTTTTATATTTTTAGCTTGTACCACATCATCATTAATTAGTAATATTTTTTTATCTGCAAAAGTGTCATGCATTTCGATATTTGTTACGCCTAATAATGCATTAGTGCTATTACGAAGCTTTAACTCATCAATTAAGCTTTTCATTCTAGATAGCGATTTAAGTCTTACAAATAGAGCAGTATCGTTAATAGGCTTTGTTAAAAACTCATCAGCCCCTGCCTCAAGACCTTTAACTCGATCATCAATATCAGAAAGTGCAGTTACCATTACGACCGGTATATGAGTAGTTTCCGGATCGTTTTTTATCGTTTTACATACCTCAAATCCATCCATTTCCGGCATCATAACATCAAGTAGTATAATATCAATTTTGCCTTTTTTAAGAATTGCTAGTGCTTCTTTGCCGCTATTTGCAGTAAGAACCGTATAATACTCTTTTAAAAGTTTGGCTGTTAGTAACTTAATATTGGTTTCTATATCATCTACTACTAATATTGTGGTCATAAGATTAAATTCTTGTTTTTAAAGGAAATAATTTGTATATTTATACTTTAATTTTAAGTCTTAAATGTATAATATATGAAAATTTCAGCAAATTCAATTAGAACAGGTAACATATTAGTTTATAATAATGATTTATGGGTTGTAAGCAAAACACCGGAACATACTCAACCAGGGAAAGGTGGAGCTTATGTACAAGTTGAGATGAAAAATTTAAAAACAGGTACAAAGCGTAACGATAGATTTAGCTCTTCCGATTATTTAGAAAAAGCCGAACTTGAACAAAAAGACTATCAATTTTTATATTTTGAAGGTGATGATTTAGTATTGATGGATACCAAACATTTTGAACAAATAAATGTTTCCAAGGAAATTTTAGAAGAAAAATTACCTTTCTTAACTGAAAATATGATTGTTAAAGTCGAATTTTATAATGAGAAGCCTTTAAATATTGAGCTTCCTCCAACTGTTATACTTGAAATTAATGAAACTGATCCGGTAATAAAAGGAGCAACCGCTACCGCTTCTTATAAACCGGCAATTTTAGAAAACGGTATTAAAGTTAAGGTCCCGCAATATTTAGAAGTAGGAGAAAAAATTGTTGTTAAAACTGATGATATGACATATGTCGAAAGGGCAAAGTAAGTTTAATGTCATTCCTGCGAAAGCAGGAATCCAAAAAAAAGTATAAATATAACAAGTTTTTAAAACTAAAAGCTCGCTTTATAATGGATTCCTGCTTTCGCAGGAATGACATCGAGTAGATTTTTCGATCCATGCAACAACGTCGATTTATCCACGGTATGACGCTGTAATAAATTAACTATTAAAATAAAATGCAACCTATAACTAATTTATTAATTAATGCCCTGCGTAAAGCAGTTAAGTTTTTGCATAGAGATTTTTTAGAACTCGAAATGCTGCAAAAAAATTCTGTAAGAAACGAAGAATTTTGTAAGCGATCCTATTTAAGATTAAAAACTTTATTATGTGAAGAATTACAAAAACATACACAATATTTATTTTTTCCAGAGGATCAATTCGATTTAAATAATAATTATGAGAGTGTCTTTTTAATTAATCCTATAGATAGCCCAAATAATTTCGCCAGAAGCATACCTTTTTTTGCGATATCCGTAACTTATTTAAAAAGGAATCAAGAAGGTTTAACTCCTACTTCTACAGTAATATATTTTCCTGCTCTTAATGAAATTTATTATGCTGAAAAAGGTAAAGGAGCTTGGATAGAAAAAAATAATTTAAACTCTAATTATCAAGGATTAAGACTTAGAGTTTCCGATAATGCTGATTTAAAAAACTGTTTAGCAATTATTGAAGGTTTAAATCATAATGATTTGGAGGAGATAGAGGTAGATAATATTAGATCTTTTGGCTCTCCTTGCTACGGAGCTACGCTTGTAGCATCAGGTAAAGCGGATTTAATATGTTTATCATTATTAAATTTTACATTATATTATGCATTTGAGCTTCTTATTAAGGAAGCAGGCGGGATAATTATAGATTCTAACGATAAATTTATATATTCAAATCGTTATATTACTAAGAAACTTAAAAAATATTAGAGGTTATATGTATCAGTTATTTTAATTGATAATTAAAGAGATTTTATAGCGAAAATTAATAAGATTTTAGAAGGAATAGTAGTTCCTATTTCAAGAAAATCTTATAATTTGTAGCAAAAAAGCATTTAATTAGCTTTAAAGTAACTGATACAGTAACCTCTTGGACTGAAATTATTTTAGATTTGCATTTTTATTGTTAGAATATAATAATATTAATATAATTATTAATTCATAAAGTTATGGCACATTATAAAGAGTTTGAATTTGACTGCGATTTTGGTGGACAAAGAGCCAAGTTTAAGTTTTATATAGGTACGCCTCAAGAAGGGCATCATCCGCTACAATTTCAAGCAAAATGGTTATCTGACGAAAGAGGTGGTACTATTCCTGATGAGGTTATGAAAGCAATATCACAGCTAAATGATCTTGCCAAAAAAAACGGTGTTCCACTTCCAGATTTATGCGTATATGCTCTTGGTTCTGCTCAAGAAGCCCAGACTACACCTCAAGAAGAAGATGAAGATGAGAGTGAGAACCAAGAGGATAAAGCAGAGCAGGCATAGTTAAAAATAATAAGGAGATTCATAGAGATTAAAATGAAACAATATAATGATTTATTTAAAATTATTCACCGCGAAGGATATATATTTATTGCTAGCTTTGCATTAGTAAGTTTTTTATTAGCATCATTTAATGAAAAACTTGGCTGTATTGGATTTATCACTACTGCTTGGTGTATTTATTTTTTCCGTAATCCTGATCGCTTTGTGCCTATAAGTGATGATCTGGTAATAAGTCCTGCAGACGGAATAATTCAAGAAATTAAGGAAGCATTGCCGCCCCCGGAATTAGGTCTTGGTGATGTGGAAATGATTAGAGTTAGTATTTTTCTAAATATTTTTAATGTCCATGTTAATAGAATCCCGGCAAACGGAAAAATTTTAGCACTTCATTATAATCCTGGAAAGTTTTTTAATGCTTCACTTGATAAAGCTAGTATTTATAATGAGCGTCAATCAGTATTAATGGAAACTGATCAAGGGCAGAAAATCGTTTTTGTTCAAATAGCAGGACTTATAGCAAGGCGTATAGTTTGTGATTTAGAAGAGGGAAATGAAGTTAAAACGGGCGAGCGATACGGTATAATTCGTTTCGGTAGCAGAGTAGATGTTTATCTACCGTTGAAAACAGCTTTATTAGTGAGTAAAGGGCAGACTGCTATAGGTGGTGAAACTATCATTGCTGATTTTGGACGTAAAAAGTCGGCAGAATTTAAGTTTGAGAGAAGATAGTTAAATATCATACCGTGGGCTTGACCAGCGTTGTTGTGTGGATCGATTCCACCATCTTGTCATTCCGCGAGCTTGTAGCGGGATCCAGTAAAAATACCAGTATTTTTTATTGTTTTTATGGATACCGTGGTCAAGCCACGGTATGACACTTGGGAGTATAAAAATTGTTAAAAATTCGTAAATCTATAATAACTAAGCCTGTACCTCTAATAAAATTAATTCCCAACTTTATTACGTTGCTTGGTTTAGTAACCGGTATGAGTTCTATAAAATTTGCTTTGGATAGCAGATGGGAGCTTGCGGTATATTGCATTATAGTAGCGGCAATTATTGACGGTATCGACGGTAGAATAGCAAGGATGCTAAATGCAGCTAGCCCATTTGGTGCAGAGCTTGATTCATTATGCGATTTTGCTAATTTCGGTATAGCTCCTGCTTATTTAATATATTTATGGTCTTTTCAGCAATATGAATATAAGGTATTTTCATCAGCAGTAATGCTATTATTTATAGTGTGTATGGCCTTGCGTTTAGCTCGCTTTAACGTTGGTATTTATCAACCGAAACAAGATAAAAAAACTGAATATTTTTTTACCGGTGTACCTGCCCCATGCGGTGCTTTACTTGCTTTAACGCCTGTAATGATAGATTTTGAAATCGGTACGTTATTAAATATTAATACCCGTACTCACACTATAACAATTAATATATATTTAGCTATTATAGCTTTTCTACTTGCTAGTAGGCTTCCTACAATCTCAACAAAAAATTTGAGTATTAAACCTGAATATTTATCGCTTGCAATGATTTTAGTTGCTATTGTTATTATAAATCTTATCATATATCCATGGTATTCACTACCGTTAATTGCAGTTATATATATTCTTTCTATACCAATTTGTTATTTTTTTAAACATAGAGGGTATTGGTAAAGTTAATTATGCCGAGTGTATTACAACAAGCTATCGACAAATATAAACATCATCCATTTACTAAATGTGTAATTATTATAGCCTTAATAATATTTATTTATTTGGGATATAAAATTTATGTTTGGGCAAATACACAATCCACGGATAATGCTTACATAGATGCAGATATTTCAAATGTTAGTGCTGAAGTTAGCGGTGTTTTAACAAAGTTATTTGTTACCGATAATACTAAAGTTAATAAAGGCGATCTGATAGGAGAAATTGACGATAGAGATTATAAGGCAAAGCTTGCAGCACTTGAAGCATCTATTGAAGCTTGCATAAAAAATATAGAAATTATAGAGCAAAAAATCTCAATAGGGCAGATTAGCTTAGAGCAGGCGGCTGAAAAATTAAAGCTTACTAAAATAAGCTTTGATATTGTTTCAACAGATTTTACTAGAGTGCAGGAATTAAATAAGGCAAAATTTGCTAGCTCTAAAACGTTAGATGATTCTAAAAACGCATATCAAAAAGCCAAAACGGATTATAAACAAGTACAGTTAGATTTAGATATATCTAAGCAAAATTTACAACTTCTTGAGCTTGAAAAAGCAGCAGAACAGGAAAAATTTAAAGAGCTAACGGAAAACAAAAAAGTAACGTTAAGGAGCTTACAAAATACTAAACTTATTGCTATGGTACCCGGTATATTCGGTAATAGTAGTTTAGAAGTCGGAAATTATATAGTACCGGGTAGGGCGTTATTTTCTATAGTTCAAGATAATACTATGTATATTCAGGCTAATTTTAAAGAAACGCAAATTAAGAAATTTAAGTCCGGCATGAAAGTCAAAATTGAATTTGATGCTTTGCCTAAAAAAATAATTTACGGGAAGATTCGTAATATCGCTCCTGCTACCGGTTCTAAATTTAGTTTAATCCCACCCGATAATGCTACAGGTAATTTTACTAAAATCGTACAACGTGTCCCTGTCTTAATAGATTTTGAGTCCCCAAATGCTAATCTAGTCCCCGGCATGTCAGCAATAGTATCAATCAGAACTGATCAAAGTACGTAATTTTTGTTAAAAAATAGCAATAATTATTCTATTATAAGCTGCATATTTACTTATTACTTAAAAAGCTATATAATATCAGTAATACCAAAAGTAATAATTAATATGCAAAGATACTTAGATCCTACAAATGATAGTTTATTTAAAAAAATCTTTCGTGATTTAGAAAGGTTAAAGGAATTTATCAATGCAGTTCTTGAATTACCTGAGGGGTTTAGAATTAAAGAAATAGAATTTATACCTGTAGAGCAAGTACCTATTATTGATAAAGGGAAAAAAAGCATATTTGATTTAAAGGTTAAAGATGAAGCCGGTAGCTGGTATATAATTGAGATGCAAAAAAGAAATGAAAGCGTTTACTTAAAAAGAGTGCAATATTATTCGGCTCATTCATACGCACAGCAACTGACTAAAGGAATAAAGCATAAAGATTTAGGTCGTGCCTCCGTATTGCAGTTTAGAGTAAATAGTCTATAATCCTCAAACAGTAATAAGAGAGAATTATAGTTAAGGAGTTATGGCAAAAATAGATGTTAAGTGTAGATATTGTAACAACACAGAAGAAGTAATAAAGTCAGGATATTCAATTTCAAAACAACAGAGATATCAATGCAAGCGGTGTAATCGATATTTTCAATTGGAGTATATTAATAATGCATCTAAGCCTGGAGTTAAGGAGCAAATAGTAGAAATGTCAATCAACGGCTCTGGAGTTAGAGATACAGTAAGAGTATTAAAAGTGGGTATCAATACAGTTATCCGTGTTTTAAAAAAATCTAGTATTAAAAACAATAAATCATTCTATCAGTACAACAGAAGTAATTATTGCTCCTGAGATAGATGAACAATGGTCTTATGTACAGAATAAATCCAGACAACGATGGCTTTGGTATGCCTTGGATAAGATTTCGTTAAAAGTAGTTGCTTATACGTTTGGTACAAGATGTGATAGCACATTAGAATCATTACTGAAAAAACTAGAGAATTTCAAGGTGACTTTTTACTATACAGATGGATGGGGGAGTTATGCTAGGTTATTAGACCCTAAAAAGCATATTATCAGTAAAAAATACACTCAACGGATAGAACGAAGTAACTTGAACCTTAGAACGAGATGCAAGAGGCTTGCACGTAAGACAATCTGCTTTTCCAAGTCATTGGATATTCATGATAAGGTTATTGGTACTCTTATTGAACGTATAGCTTTTTAATAGGCGTAACTGCAATATGGAGGCATGACCAAGATTTATTACCGGTAATAGTTATTTCGCTTATTAAGACTAAAATGTTTGACGACGAAGTACCTTGTATAAGTCTTCATAAAATGCTTGAAACTAAAACAAATAAGCAATATTTATTTGATTTTTCCTATGTATTTATAGAGCTTAAAAAGTTTGATAAAGATAAGTTTGATAATACTATAGATGAGTGGCTACATTTATTTAAGTGTGCAGAAAACGAAACTAGTCCACCTGCAAATATAAAGAGCGAGAAAGTATTAGATGCGTATAATGTAATAGAAATGCACAACCTCACGCCCGAAGAATACGACGCCTATATAAGAGCAAAATTAATGGAAGATGCCGAGGAAATAGCTTTAGAAGAAAAGTTTGAAAAAGGTAAAGCAGAGGGTAAAGCAGAATTAATACAAATGATGCTAAAACAAGGTAAAAATGTTCAGCAAATAATAGAGTTCACAGGATTATCTAAAGAAGAAATAGAACAGCTAAAAGCAGAAATAGAAAATTCTAAAGCTAGTTGATTAATTATTTACCGCTTAACTCTGTTAATTCTTTTTTTAGTTTTATTACTAAAGTTTGTAATTTTTCAAATTCTTCGCGAGTGACGTAATTACCTTTAATTATTTTATCCTCAATTATGCCACAGCTTTTATCCGCTATACTATTTAAGGCTTTTTGTGTGACAACGCTAGCTCCAACGGCCACTTTTAAAATATTATTTGTTTTCATATTACCTCTATAGATAAAGCATGTAAGCCGCTATTAAATTCATCGGCAAGTAAGTTATTAATAGTGCGATGATTGGCAATTAGGCTTTTTCCCTGTAATGTTTCTGCAGCAATTCTTATTTTTATATGGCTGTGAATTCCGTCATAATGACTAGCATGTTTATGGCTTTCATCTATTATTTCTTGAAAATGTGGTTTTAACACACTTAATTTTTCTTGTATCCTTTCTATGCGGCTCATATTTTTATTTCATTTACAGTAAAAATGTCCTAATATTCTTAAGTATATAATTTTATGATAAAAATGGCAATGTCGGAATTAATAACGGATTATAAAGATTTACAAGATGAGATAGATAAATTGGAAAAAGGCGTATGTTTTGCTTGTAGATTAGTTAATTATGATGAAATAGAATTTATAGAGCAGGATAAGCATTTTATAATTGAAGATTTAGATCAAATCATTGAAGATGTAAGCAAAGAACTCAATATTTTTTCAAAGTTTAAGAAAATAAAGAAAGATAGAATATTATTTATCCTAAATACTACTGATTCTGACTTAATCAAAAATTTTGCTAGAAAATTATATTTATTTTCACAGCTTTATATTAATGAACAGAAGCCGGCAATTTATATGAATTGTTATATTGCTAGTATTAAATTTCCAAAAGTAAGTAATAATGCTAAAGAAATTGAAAAAACATTAAATATGTTACTTTCACAAAATAATAATTATTATTACCGTGAATATAGCCCTGCAGAACATGATTTGGAAAATATAAGAAAATCTAATCTTCAGCTTAACTTATTACGACAAGCCTTAGCAAAAAAGACTATGCGATTTGCTTATCAGCCTATAATAGATCGCAATACCATGAAAGTTCATTATTATGAATGTCTGCTTCGTATACCTGACGAGAACGGCGTTTATATTTCCGTAGGTCCTATAATCCCTATTGCTGAAAATAAAGGATTAATTTTTATAATTGATCAAATTGTTTTAGAAATGACTGTTAACGAACTTGCCCGTAACCCAAACTTAATGTTAGCCGTTAATATTTCAAATATAGGAACAGGCGATGAAGCTTTATGGGAAATAGCAGAAAACTTATTAAAAGCTCATAATGTTCGGGATCGTTTAATTATTGAAATTACAGAAACTTCTTTCAATGAGAATTATGATAAAATAACTTTATTTATTAATAAGCTACGTAAGTACGGATGTAAATTTGCATTAGACGATTTTGGTTCGGGCTTTACTTCTTTTAAACAACTTCAAAGCTTACCAATTGATATTATCAAAATTGACGGTAAATATGTGCGTAGTATTACAAGTGATGTACAAAGTAGGTATTTTGTAGAAAGATTAATTAAAATTTCAGAAGATTTAGGTATTGAAACAGTAGCTGAATTTGTAGAAAACGGAGAAATAGCTAAATTTTTAATTGATTTAAAAGTCGGTGGGCTACAAGGGAATTTCTATTCCGAAGCAAAATTTGATAGGGCGGATGATGTTTAGAGATGTCATTGCGAGGAGAAACGTAGTTTCGACGTGGCAATCTTGTCAAGCATGCTGAGATTGCTTCGTCGAATTACTACGTAATTCTTCTCGCAATGACGTTTTATAACACTTGACAACCTACATAAAAACCTATATGCAGAACTCAACTTTAAATAATTAAACTTAGATGCTGTTACTTGAATTAAAAAAAACTAATCAAACTTTAGAAACTATACATTTTATAGGTATCGGCGGCGTTGGAATGAGCGGTATTGCCGAGATATTACATAATCTAGGTTATAAAGTACAAGGTTCCGATTTAGTAGAAAATTATAATACTAAAAGGCTTGAGTCGTACGGTATTAAGATATTTTTAGGACATGCCGAGCAGAACATTACCAATGTTTCGTATGTTGTTATTTCATCGGCAATTAATTCAAATAATCCTGAAATAAAAGAGGCATTAGAGCGTAAAATTCCTATCATTAGACGTGCGGAAATGCTCGCTGAGCTTATGAGGTTAAAATGTTCGGTAGCGGTTTCGGGATCGCACGGTAAAACTACTACTACCTCATTAGTTGCTTGTTTATTTGAGGCAGCCGGTTTATGTCCTACGGTTATTAACGGTGGGATCATAAATAATAAATCGACTAATGCATATCTTGGTTCAAGTAATTATTTAATTGCGGAGGCTGATGAATCCGATGCGACGTTTATTCATATTCCATCAACTATTGCGATAATAACTAATATTGATCCTGAACATTTAGATTATTATAAAGATTTTGAAACACTAATAGCTGCTTTTAGAAGTTTTATTACCAATCTGCCGTTTTACGGTTTTGCAGTTTGTTGTATAGATCATAAAATAGTTCGTAAGTTAGTAGATGATATTACTGAAAGGAAGATTGTTACTTATGGAATCGATTCGGAAGATGCTCATATTATAGCGTTTAATATTAATACTGATATTGACTCCTCTACTTTTGACGTAAAAATTAGCTTGCCGAATGTACTAGGTACAACGATTATTGAAAAAATTACTATTCCAACGCCCGGAAGACATAATATTTTAAATAGTCTTGCTGCAATTGCCGTTGGGATAGAATTAGATTTCGGTATTAAAGCTATTAAAAACGGTTTTAATAATTTTAAAGGAGTGAAGAGGAGATTTACTAAAGTAGCGGAATATAATAAGGCGGTGGTTATCGATGATTACGCTCATCATCCTGAGGAAATCAAAGCAACACTTGCGACGGCTAAAAATATAGCCGATAAGCAAAATGGTAAAGTTATAGCTGTTTTTCAGCCTCACAGATATTCAAGAATGCAGCATTTATTTGATGATTTTATGCTTTGCTTCGCTGATGCCGATATACTCTATATTACCGATATATATGCTGCAGGAGAAGAGCCTATAGAAGGGATTACAAGTCAAAATTTAGTTAATAAGATTACTAAAAATAAGCATCATGATCAAGCAAATTTTTTAGCTGAATTAGATGATGCGGTTGAAGTTATTATAGATAACGCATCTTCCGGTGATATGATAATTATGATGGGAGCAGGTAATATTTCAAGTTTTGCTAATGAATTAGATGGAAGATTATCATCCCGCACTTGATGTCATTCCATGGATACCAAGTCGTCATTGCGAGGAGCGAAGAGTGTTGTTGCATGGCTCAAGAAAAGTACTCGATGTCATTCCTGCGAAAGCAGGAATCCACCATAAAGCGAGATAGTTCGAGCTTTTAATTTTAAAAAATTGCTATATTTATATTTTTTTTGGATTCCTGCTTTCGCAGGAATGACATAAAACGAGCCATGCAACAAAGCCGGAGCGAAGCTTTGCTGCAATCTCATGAAGTAGTACAAAATTCTTGAGATTGCCGCGTCGCTTCGCTTCTCGCAATGACGACTTGGTATCCATGCAACAACGTCACAAAAGAAAAAAGATGACAGTAAAAATATGTTAATTTTACCGATAGTAAAAGGCGAGTATAAAAAAGATTATAATTTAAAACATCTGACATGGTTTAAAGTAGGCGGTAATGCCGAAATTTTCTTTAAACCTTTTGATAGCGAAGATTTAGCAAGTTTCTTAATACAAAATAAGCAAAAATTACCTATAACTACTTTTGGTGCAGGCTCAAATATTATTATAAGAGACGGGGGGATAGAAGGAGTTACAATAAAGCTTGGTCAGAATTTTAGTAATATTGAGTTTATAGATGATCATCTAATAGTAGGTAGTAGCTGCCTTAATTATAATTTAGCAAAATTCTGTCAAGCAAATGCTATTTCCGGTTTTGAGTTTTTAGTAGGTATTCCTGGTACTATCGGTGGCGGTGTTGTTATGAATGCCGGTGCTTATGGCTCTGAATTTAAAGATATTATAGTGAAGATTGAAGCGATTGACTTTGCAGGAAATTTTCGAGTATTCACAAATGAAGAAATCGGTTTTAAATATCGCAGTAATAATTTACCGAAAGATTTAATTATTCTCAAAGCCGTTTTTAAAGTAAATAAAGGTGATAGTGAAAATATATTATTACGGATGAATGAAATAAATAACGCAAGATCAGCTACGCAGCCTATTAAAGAGCGTACAGGCGGTAGTACTTTTGCAAATCCTGAGGGGCTTAAATCTTGGGAACTTATTGACAAAGCAGGACTTAGAGGCTATAGAATAGGCACCGCTTCGATGTCAGAACTTCATTGTAATTTTATGATAAATAATGGTGATGCTACCGCTAAGGATTTAGAAGATTTAGGTGATTTCGTCCAGAAGAAAGTATTTGAAGATAGCGGCGTTGAATTAAAGTGGGAAATAAAACGTTTGGGTAGGTATGTTTAAAAATCGTCATTGCGAGGAGATGCGTAGCATCGACGCGGCAATCTTGTCAAGTATGCTGAGATTGCTTCGTCGAAACTTGCAGTTTCTTCTCGCAATGACGTTACCCCTTAAAAAAAGTAAAAAACATGAATAAATATCAAACACATTGGGTGGAACATTCTGAAGTCAAAATATTAAGTACTACCGGTAAAAAACATATAGCGTTAGTAGCGGGCGGTATGTCTGCTGAGCGTGAAGTATCCTTAGTATCAAGCGAAGGAGTTAGTAAAGCCTTAATTGAATTAGGATATAAAGTTACCTTTATTGATATGGGAGCGGATATTGCGGTTAAATTACAGGAAATAAAACCTGATATTGTTTTTAACTGCCTACACGGTACATATGGTGAAGATGGTTGCTTACCTGGATTACTTAATATAATGCGGATTCCTTATACTCATAGCGGCGTGCTCGCTTCAGCTTTAGCATTCGATAAAATACATTCTAGGAGCTGGTTTTTAACGAATAATATTAATATGGCAGAAAGTATTGTTGTAAATAAAAGTGATAATATAAAGATTGACCCTATAAAGCGTCCATACGTGATCAAACCTCTTACGCAAGGTTCAAGTATTGGTGTTGAGGTGATATTTGAGGAAGATGATTTTAACTTTGCCAATTATAATTTCCCTTACGGTGATCAGGTGATAATAGAGCAATATATAAAAGGACGAGAGTTGCAAGTAGCGGTATTAAACGGCAAAGCTCTTGGGGCTTTAGAAATTAAATTACTAAAAAATCGTTTCTATGATTATGAAACTAAATATACCGAAGGATTTGCTGAGCATCTTTATCCTGCTCCGCTACCTACTAATTTATATGAAAAATTACTTGTAGAATCAGAAAAAATTTATAAAACAATGAATTGTAAAGGTCCTGCTAGAGCAGAATTTATTTTAGAAGAGCAGACAAACAAATTATATGCTTTGGAGATAAATACTCACCCAGGTATGACGCCTTTATCAATAGTGCCGGAAATTGCAGTTTATGCAGGGATAAATTTTACTAACTTAATTGAAGAAATTATAAAGACGGCAAGCTTTGAATCATGAGAAAAAAAACAAGCTCAAATAAAAAAAAACAAACAAAAAAAACTAATAATATCTCATTACGCCGAAAATTAGGACTAATTTACAAAAAAGCAATATTAGGGCTTAAGATTGCTTTAATTATCTTTGTATGTCTATTTGTTTTTACAAAATATTTTGCCGGCATAAAAACCTACTTAACAACAAATATATATCAAACAACAACAAAACTCGGGTTTAAACTTGAGAATGTTATCATCGAAGGACAGCAAAATGTCGATGAGCCTACAATATTAAAGGTTTTAAATGCGAATAAGGGTAGTCCTATTTTTGCTCTTAAATTAGACGAAATTAGAAATAATTTAAAGAAAAATAAATGGAACAAAGAAGTATATGTCAGTAGAAGATTACCAAATACGGTATATATAAAATTATTTGAAAGAGAACCTATTGCTATTTGGCAAATTAATAATCAGCTTTTCTTAGTCGATGAAGAAGGTTATGAAATTAGTAAAAATATTCAGCCCTTTCCTCATTTATTACATGTTGTAGGGGAAGGGGCAAATATCTACGCAGGTAAATTAGTACTAGAGCTACAGAAATATCCGGCATTAATGAATAAAACTTCAGCTGCCATAAGACTCGGAGATAGAAGGTGGGATTTAAATCTTAAAGGTAATATAAGTATTAAGTTACCTGAAAAAGAGTTTGAAGAAGCATTAAAATATGTCGATGCACTAAATAAAGCAAACAAGCTATTTAACCAAAATTATAAGGCTTTGGATTTAAGGGATAAGAATAAGTATTATATTGAGAAGTATTGAGAATCGTCATTGCGAGGAGAAACGTAGTTTCGATGCGGCAATCTTGTCAAGCATCCTGAGATTGCTTCGTCGAATTACTTTGTAATTCTTCTCGCAATGACGTTTTTGGAATAACAAACGTAAAAAAATGAAAGAGAAAATATCAAATTTTGTGACACTTGATTTCGGCAGTAGTAAGATTGCCGTAATTGCTGCCTATATTAGTAAAAAAGGTGAAATTAAAGTAGCTAGCCAAAATTTGCATCATTCTAAAGGTATTAAATCAGGAGTTATATCAGATTTAAAAAATGCTGAAACTAGCATTGTTTCGGCAATTTATGCGCTTGAAAAAGATTGCGGTAAAAATATAAAAAAAGTTATATTATCGTTATCAGGTGCCGACACTAAATCTTATTATATTAATTATACCATTAAAGTTAACGGGCAAACCGTAACGCAGCAGGATATTAAAAAGTTACTACAAAAAGCATTACTTGAGTTTAAAGTTAAAAACCAAGAAATTATTCATTATTTTCCTCTTGAATTTACCCTTGATAATAATTCAGTCGAGAATCCTATAGGTATGTATGGTAGAGAGCTTAGTTGTGAATTACATATTATTGCAGCTAGTTCAAATATGTTATCAAATATTGTACAATGCTTCGCTAAATGTCATGTTGAAGTCACAAATATTACTCTAGCAATTTATGCTTCTGCTATTAGCTGTCTTACGAATGATGAAAAAAATCTAGGCTCGCTTATTATAGATATGGGCGATAAAACTACCTCTTTCGGCATTTTTTTTGCCGGTAAATTAATATATACAGGGCATGTAAATATAGGTAGTTTTCATATTAGTTCGGATATTGCTAAAGTCTTTGGTATTGATCTTGTTACGGCAGAGAAATTAAAAATTTTATACGGTAATGCAATTATACCTTTATTTGAGAAAGATAGTATTATAAATATGGATGATTTTCAGGTTGATACTCATCATAATTTAAATACTTCTGTAACAATTTATAAATTAGCCGAGGTAATAAGAGCAAGAGTCGAAGAAATATTATCAATGGTAAAAGCCGAATATGATAAAGCAACAAAAGGGCAGGTTGAAGTTTTTAGAGTTGTAATTACCGGCGGTGGCTCTCAGCTTAGAGGACTTAAAGAGCTTTCAAATAAAATTTTTGAAAAACAGAGTAGAATCGGTAAACCGGAGATTATTGCCGGTTTTACAGAAGATTATAATCCGGCTATGTATTCAGCAACTATAGGAATGCTAAAAATTCATGCTCTAAAGCAGCAAAAAGAATTCGCTCATATTAGACTTGAGGAAAATAGCAGCTTCTTTAAAAAAGCTTTTGATTGGTTCAAAGAGAATGTTTGAATTTGATTATTATTTTTTTCTTGCTATTACTGTCGGAAAAATACCTTGAGAATCATATATAATTTCAAGAATTTGGAATCCTGCTTTTTCTAGCTGTTTACGTGTTTCGGCTTCTGTACGAAAAACTTGCCATGCAGCGTTAATAATATCGCTAAAAATAGCCTTTTGTTTTAAAGCATCCTCAATATTAACATTTTTCCATGTAGATTCTTTTGATAATGTTGGAGGAGGTGTTAAAAAGCTTGCAATTAGTATGCCGCTAGGTTTAAGCACTTTACTAAATTGTTTATATAGATCAGTAACTTTATCATCATCAAATTCATAAATATTAAGACCATTACTCGTAAGGATATCATATTCCTCGTGAATATCAAGATTCCAAGCATCTTGTTGTAAAAAGTTAACATGCGTAAGATGATGCTTTTTGGCGTTTTCTTGTGCTAGTTCTAAAGAAATAGCATCTAGATCAATCCCTGTCAGATGAATTTCTTTTATTTTGCTGTAATCTAATGTAAGTAAATCGTCCATAGTACCGCAAGGAACAGAAATAAATTTCATTCCATCTTCTAACTTATCCTGTAAAATTTTTTGAAATATTTTAAAGCGTTCTTGGGTAGCTTTAACAGAAGGAGCATGATACAAAATCCATCTTTCTAAAGGGTCGAGTTTTTCTTTTTTAAGACCATGAATTATTATATAAGATGTCCAATAACCATTGAGTCCTTTATTTGCTAACAAAAAACGACCTAACTCAAATTCACGTAATTGATTAAGTAAGGCAAGCTGTTCATCTAATGGCAAAGAAGTAGTATGCTTGTTTTCTAACTCTTTTTTGAGTTGCGAAGCATCAAAAGTAGATTTAGTTAATCCATGATGCGTTATTAATCTTGGCATAAATTATATAGGGTTTGATTCTATGTTTTAGGTTTATGCTTAGAACAAATTAGTACATTCCCTTTAACCTCGACAATAAAAAGTCGGTCGCCTGTGTTTGCATCGATTTCGTTTGGAGCAAGGTAAGCATTCATAATAGCACCGGACCATTTTACTTGTCCTATACTATCAGAAGAGATAGTAGAACTATAAACCTCTACCGTTTTGCCTATCATATCCGAGTAGTTTTCTGTCTTATCAGTTTTATTATAAACATATTTTTTAAGAGGATAATATAATATGCAAAACCAAATAAGCGATAATATACCAAAAAATGTTATTTGGTTTGTTAAGCTAACTAGAGGATAGTTATATACTACAAGAGTATTTGATAATGCTCCAAGCCCAAAGAATAAGAATCCAATGTTTGGAACTGCAAAGAATTCAACGACTACACAAATTATGCCGATTATTAACCATATTTCGGTGAGGTAATTATTTATCATGAACATAAGTTTTTAAAAATAATATTACGTCAGCTATGTCTTGCGGTTTTGAGATACCGGCAAAGGACATTTTAGTTCCTGGTGCATAGCTACTTGGTTTATGTAAGAAAGCAAATAAACTATCATCATCCCATACGCCGCCGAGTTTTGATAGAGCAGGGGAATATTTATAGTCTGCTATGCTTGCTTTTGGTCTGCCTGCTACATCCCAAAGATGCGGTCCTAGTTTATTTGGACCGTCTTTATCAAGAGAATGACACATTAAACATTTCTTGGCTATTTCACGACCGTTATCGGCGTTAGCAGTCTTCATTAATTCCGGTATATTTACCGGTGCTTGCTCTGATGCGGTAGTATTTTGATTTTCTGATGATTCTTGAACCGCAACGCTGTAGCCGCGATGCTGTAACTCTAGAGTGGGTTTATATAATATATTTGCAACAAATCCAACCATCATAGCAATTAAACTAGCAAATAAGATGGCTGCAACAATTTTATTTAATTCTTTTCCAGACATTTATTTTGTTTTTTTATTAGAATTTATACTATAATTTAAGTTGTAAGAGAAGTTAATTAAATAAATAAAAGAAAAATTTATAAAAATATTTGTTCTTTGAAGAGAAAAATAAATGTCTGATTCAAAAAAATCAAGGATTAGAAAAATATTTAATAAGTTAAAATCTTATTGGACTAGTTTTAGACAAAGTAAAATCGGTAAAATATTATTTAGCAATAGTTTAAGTTATGCAGTTTCCATAGCTTCTATAGCAATTGCAGTTTCCGGACTTTTTACTCCTATATCACCGATAATTATAGCTGTAGCTGTTGTTTCAGGAATTAGCGTAGGAATTCAAGCTATAAATGAGACTTTGAAAGTGCATGGTTTGCGTAAACTTCATAAAGAGAATAATTTATTAGTACATAACAGAAATGCTAAAAGTCAGCAAGATTATATATTATCATTAGAACCGAGTTTAAAAGATATTTTGGTCATGCCTCCATATTGCAGTTACGCCTATTAAAAAACTATACGTTCAATAAGAGTACCAATAACCTTATCATGAATATCCAATGACTTGGAAAAGCAGATTGTCTTACGTGCAAGCCTCTTGCATCTCGTTCTAAGGTTCAAGTTACTTCGTTCTATCCGTTGAGTGTATTTTTTACTGATAATATGCTTTTTAGGGTCTAATAACCTAGCATAACTCCCCCATCCATCTGTATAGTAAAAAGTCACCTTGAAATTCTCTAGTTTTTTCAGTAATGATTCTAATGTGCTATCACATCTTGTACCAAACGTATAAGCAACTACTTTTAACGAAATCTTATCCAAGGCATACCAAAGCCATCGTTGTCTGGATTTATTCTGTACATAAGACCATTGTTCATCTATCTCAGGAGCAATAATTACTTTTGTTGTACTGATAGAATGATTTATTGTTTTTAATACTAGATTTTTTTAAAACACGGATAACTGTATTGATACCCACTTTTAATACTCTTACTGTATCTCTAACTCCAGAGGGTCATGCCTCCATATTGCAGTTACGCCTATTAAAAAGCTATACGTTCAATAAGAGTACCAATAACCTTATCATGAATATCCAATGACTTGGAAAAGCAGATTGTCTTACGTGCAAGCCTCTTGCATCTCGTTCTAAGGTTCAAGTTACTTCGTTCTATCCGTTGAGTGTATTTTTTACTGATAATATGCTTTTTAGGGTCTAATAACCTAGCATAACTCCCCCATCCATCTGTATAGTAAAAAGTCACCTTGAAATTCTCTAGTTTTTTCAGTAATGATTCTAATGTGCTATCACATCTTGTACCAAACGTATAAGCAACTACTTTTAACGAAATCTTATCCAAGGCATACCAAAGCCATCGTTGTCTGGATTTATTCTGTACATAAGACCATTGTTCATCTATCTCAGGAGCAATAATTACTTTTGTTGTACTGATAGAATGATTTATTGTTTTTAATACTAGATTTTTTTAAAACACGGATAACTGTATTGATACCCACTTTTAATACTCTTACTGTATCTCTAACTCCAGAGCCGTTGATTGACATTTCTACTATTTGCTCCTTAACTCCAGGCTTAGATGCATTATTAATATACTCCAATTGAAAATATCGATTACACCGCTTGCATTGATATCTCTGTTGTTTTGAAATTGAATATCCTGACTTTATTACTTCTTCTGTGTTGTTACAATATCTACACTTAACATCTATTTTTGCCATAACTCCTTAACTATAATTCTCTCTTATTACTGTTTGAGGATTATAGACTATTTACTCTAAACTGCAATACGGAGGCACGACCTTATCGTTCATTAATTTCTCTTATTTTAAAGTTTAAAAATTCTTAGTAATTTTTATTCTGCAGTTAAACCAATTTCTTTTTCAAGAACTTTATTCCAATTTTTGGTATTTTAGTGTATAATACGGAAAACTATTGTAAACTTGTGAGAATTTTTAAAGATGACATCTATTCGTAATATAGCAATTATTGCCCACGTTGACCATGGGAAAACTACGCTTGTTGATAATATGCTTAAACAAAGCGGGACATTTAGAGCTAACCAAGCAGTAGCCGAACGTGCTATGGATTCTAACGATCTTGAACGTGAGCGTGGAATAACAATACTAGCCAAATGCACTGCTCTTATGTGGAACGATATCCGTATTAATATCGTTGATACACCTGGACATGCTGATTTTGGCGGTGAAGTAGAACGCATATTAAGTATGGTTGACGGTGTTGTGTTACTTGTCGACGCTTCTGAAGGACCAATGCCACAAACAAAATTCGTACTTTCTAAAGCTTTAAATCTCGGCTTAAAACCTATCGTTGTTATTAATAAAATCGATAGAGACGACCAAAGAATTAAAGAAGTTATCGATGAAGTATTCGAGCTATTTGTGGCGTTAGATGCCAATAACGATCAGCTTGATTTCCCTATAGTTTACGCATCAGGTAGAGCAGGTAGAGCCTCTTTAAACTTTGATGATAAAATTAATCCTTTAGATAATTTAGCAGATGATTTAGCTCCGCTTTTCGACCTAATAGTAAAACATGTACCAAAACCCGCGGCTGACGATAAAGCACCATTTTCTATGCTTGTTACTACTAGAGAATATAATTCTTTCTTCGGTAGGGTTTTAACGGGGCGTGTACAAAGCGGCACTGTTAAAGTCAACCAAAACGTAAAAGTATTAAATCGTGAGAATAAAGTACTTGAAACCGGACGTATCACTAAAATATTAGCATTTAGAGGTTTAGAGAGAATCGCTATAGATGAGGCTACAGCCGGCGATATTATTGCCGTAGCAGGCGTTGAAAACGCCAACGTTGCCGATACTATTTGTTCACCTGAAGTAACTGAAGCTGTACCGTCTCTACCTATTGACCCCCCAACTTTATCCATGACTTTTAGCGTTAATGACTCACCGCTTGCAGGAAGTGAAGGGACAAAAGTTACATCGAGCTTGATTGGAGCTAGGTTAATGCGTGAGCTTGAGAGTAACGTCGCACTAAAAGTTACCGAAGCTGCTGAAAAAAATGCTTTCCAAGTTGCAGGACGAGGAGAATTACAGCTTGGTATCTTAATTGAAACTATGCGTCGTGAAGGGTTTGAGTTATCTATTAGCAGACCTGAAGTATTATTCCAAACCGATGAGAAAGGTAATAAACAAGAACCGATGGAAGAAATTCAAGTTGACGTTGATGATGATTATGTCGGAGTGGTCGTAAAATCTTTAGCACTTAGAAAAGCCGAAATGACTGATATGAGACCATCAGGCGGAGGTAAAAGCCGTGTTACGTTTATCGGACCTTCTAGAGGGTTAATCGGCTATCACAGTCAGTTTTTAACCGAAACACGAGGCACGGGGATTATGAATCGTATTTTCCACGGATATGCCGATTATAAAGGAGCTATCGAGGGAAGACGTAACGGTGTGCTTATCTCTAACGGTGACGGGGCAGCTGTCGCATATGCTCTATGGAATCTAGAAGAGCGGGGAAAAATGTTTATAAACCCTAGTGATAAAGTATATAGAGGCATGATTATCGGCGAACATAATCGTGATAATGATTTAGAGGTCAACCCGCTAAAAGCGAAGCAACTAAGCAACGTTAGAGCATCGGGTAAAGATGAGGCTATAAGACTAACGCCGCCGATGCTTTTAACTCTAGAGCAGGCAATCAGCTATATACAGGATGACGAGCGAGTTGAAGTAACACCGAAATCTATTCGTCTGCGTAAGGCTCTACTTGACCCTAACGACCGTAAAAGAGCTGCGAAGTAGAAAGACATTACTAGTTAAAAATGCAACCTTGTTGCAGCGTTCCCACTGTCATTCCCGCGAAAGCGGGAATCTAGAAAAAATAGCCTTAATATTGATACAAACATTATATATTTGATAAAATAAACCTAAAAAAACTAGTTTTTTATAGGTTTTACTGGATCCCCGCTTTCGCGAGGAGGCATTGTTGCATAGACCGGTAAAACCTACTGTGTCACCCCGTTGCTTGCTAACTAGGTCCATAAAAACAATAAAAAATACTAATAATTTTAGTATTTTTAACTAGATCCTGTGGTCAAGCCACGGGATGACAGAGGTGAAATTGATGCACGCTGGCAATGCCTCGCGGGGATGACATAAATATCCCTAAACACTATAATAACAAACCTTTTTAACAGCTTCTATTACATCACTCTCGCTCGGCAGAGCTAATTTTTCTAAATTAACGGCATAAGGAAGCGGTACGTCTTTACCACTGACAATCTCTATCGGTGCATCTAAATAATCAAATGCTTCTTTCATAACTATAGAGGCTATACTTGCTCCAACGCCGGCAAAAAACCAACCTTCTTCTACTACAACTAAGCGATTAGTTTTCTTCACCGATTCTATTATTGTCTCAGTATCAAGAGGCTTGATAGTACGCAGGTCAATAACCTCACAATCAATATTATCGTTCTGCAAAATATTTGCAGCATCTAGGGCAAGTTTTACTTGAATCGAGAAAGTTACTATAGTGACACTACTACCTTCTCTTAAAATTTTTGCCTGACCAAAAGGTATAGGCTCAATTGTTTCCGGTACGTCAAAACTATGACCGTATAAAATTTCATTTTCTAAAAAAATAACGGGATTATCGTCCCTAATAGCCGTAAGCATAAGTCCTTTATGATCTTCGGCACTATAAGGGGCTACTACTTTTAACCCTGGGACATGAGAATAACAAGCTGTATAATTTTGGCTATGTTGTGCTGCTACTCTACTTGCCGCTCCGTTTGGTCCTCTAAATACTATCGGACATTTGACCTGCCCACCTGACATGTAATGCGTTTTTGCAGCTGAATTTACTA
This sequence comes from Rickettsia sp. MAE-05, assembly GCF_057319745.1. NCBI lineage: Bacteria > Pseudomonadati > Pseudomonadota > Alphaproteobacteria > Rickettsiales > Rickettsiaceae > Rickettsia > Rickettsia sp. MAE-05. The sequence goes on along the minus strand of NZ_JBLTIO010000002.1, from coordinate 99,065 downwards.
TATGATCAAAGGCTTGCATAGCAAAGTTAAAGGTCATAAACTCCACAATCGGACGAAGTCCTGCAAAAGCTGCTCCGACTGCAAGCCCTGCAAACCCATATTCCGTTATCGGTGTATCAATTACTCTCTTAGGACCAAATTGCTCAAGTAATCCTTGAGTTACCTTGTAAGCTCCTTGATACTCCGCAACTTCTTCACCCATGACAAAAACTTTGTCGTCCCTTATCATCTCTTCTTGCATCGCATCACGCAATGCTTCACGTACCGTTATTTGCATTTTTCTTTTTTATTTTGATTAAATTAATCGTCATTGCGAGTAGCCGTAGGCTGCGCGGCAATCTCATGAAATAATAACAAATTCCTGAGATTGCCACGTCGCTTTGCTCCTCGCAATGACGTTTTTTTAAAGCCTTAACAATACACCTCAGTATACAACTCCCCCTCATCAGGCAGTGGTGAGTTTTCTGAAAATTCTACTGCTTCTTTCACAATTTCTTTTACCGACTGTTCTATTTCTTTTAAGTCTGCTTCAGTTGCATATTTATTATCGAGTATCGTTTTTCTTATTATCACTAGCGGATCACGTTCTTTATATTGCTCAACTTCTTCTTTACTACGATATTTTGCCGGATCGGACATCGAGTGCCCACGATAGCGATAAGTCTTTACCTCTAATATCAGCGGAAAGCTATTTTCTCTAACATACTCGGCTGCTTGTTTAGCTCCATTATACATTTCTTCAAAATCCATACCGTCTAGCTGAAATCCTTTAATCCCAAACGATTCTCCTTTCTTATATAAATCACGCATAAAGGTAGAGCGAGCCACGGAAGTACCCATCGAATATTCATTATTTTCGATAATGTAAACCACCGGCAAACCCCATAAAGCAGACATATTAAAGGCTTCATATACTTGACCTTGATTAACCGCACCGTCACCTAAAAAAGTAAAGCAAATATTATTCGTACCATTATATTTCTCAGCAAAAGCAAGCCCTGTGCCTATAGGTACTTGAGCTCCGACTATACCATGTCCACCGTAAAATTTGTTCGGTACGTCAAATAAATGCATCGAACCACCCTTACCTTTCGAGCAGCCTGTAGCTCGCCCCATAAGCTCGGCAAGAACATATTTAGGCTCTGTTCCCGCTAAAATAATATGAGCATGGTCACGATAGCTAGTAATAGTGCTATCGCCTTTTTGTTTAACCATATCTACCGCAGAAATTACTGCTTCTTGTCCTATATATAAATGACAAAAACCGCCTATTTCTCCCATACCGTATAACTGCCCACATTTCTCTTCAAAACGACGCAGTAGAAGCATATCTTTAAAGCTTTTTATATATTCTTCCTTTGTCGGCTTATATTTTTTTGGTTTAATATCCACTAATTACTCCTTATAATCTTAAACGTCATTGCGAGAAAGTGTTGCCCGTATGAATACCAAAGCCGTCATTGCGAGGAGCGAAGCGACGCGGCAATCTCAGGCATTTATCTTACTTCATGAGATTGCCGCGTCGATGCTACGCATCTCCTCGCAATGACGATTCAGTATCCACGCACTAACGTTCGCTCGCAATGACGCTTTTTAATGTCACAAAATACGGTACATGATCCGAAGGTGGCGGCCAATCTCGTGCTTCCGATAGCAAATTCATAGAAAATAATTCATCTTTTAAATTATCGCTAACCCAAATATGATCAAGCCTTCTACCTCTGTTAGATTTTTTCCAATCTATATTTCTATAGCTCCACCAAGTATAGAATTTTTCATCAAACGGAACAAAATGTCTACTACTGTCAATAAAACCTAACGAGTTTTGTAGCTCTACCAATAACGAGCGTTCAATATCGGTATGGCTGATAACATTTCGTAGCTGCTTACTAGACCATACATCATGTTCTAGCGGTGCAATGTTCAAGTCCCCAACAATGATAATTTTATCGTTTTTAGTACGGTTAGTAGTTAACCATTCCTGCATTAACCTTACATATTCCAGCTTATGCTTAAATTTTAAGTTTACCTCTATATCAGGTATATCACCACCGGCAGGAACATAAAAATTATGTATTTCTATATCATTAACTATAGCTGCTATATGCCTTTTATCACTATTATATAACTCCAATGAAAAAACATTATTCAAAGGAAATTTTGAAATAATAGCAACACCGTTATATGATTTCTGCCCTGAATATATTACATGTTCATAGCCTATATTTTTAATAACTTCAAGAGGAAATAGCAAATCATTTACTTTTGTTTCCTGAAGTAAAATAATATCCGGCTGATGTTCAAGTGCTAACTTTCTTAATAAATCAATACGTAGACGCAATGAATTAATATTCCAAGTAACTATCTTCATTTAATGTTTTTATTTAATCCTTTTTTATAGCTGCCTCTATTATTGCATCTCTGAAATAAATTATTCCAAGTTGATTTAAAGGATTTTTCATGTCAATTTTATCTTTTGCTTCTTCAGGAATTTTAATCATAGTATTACTGAGTATAGCAAAATAAAGATTATCAGGCAAAACATATCCTGCTTCACTTTGTATTCCAAGGGCTTTGCCGGTATAATGAACCATTAAATGTTTAGAATCAAGATCCGTAAGGAAAATACCGTAACCCATATAAGACTTACGCCCTTCTATATCTTTTGCTAAAAAATATTTAGTAGTCATAAGTTTATACGACTTCTTAGAAAGAATTTCCCCCTCATTTAATGCCCTATACCATTTAACTAGATCGTTTGGTGTTGATATTATACCGCCATCAGCACAAGGAACTGCTAAAAAATCAGCAGTTACAGGAGTAAATATAGGTTTATTACTATTATTAGGCGTTAAAAAATATCTTACCGGATAATTAGAACTAATAACATTTTTTTGTATTCTAGCGGCTTCACTATATGAAGCAAAGCTAGTAGATTTCATGTTAAGAGGTTTAAAAAATTCATCATAAAAAAAGTTAGCTAAATCTTTTTTAGCCACCTTTTCGATAATCATACCGAGTATAACAAAATTAGTATTACTATATTTAAATTTTTTCCCTATAGATATTTCTAAAGGTTTAGAAGAAACAAATTGTAATATTTTCTTGTGAATCTCTTTCTTAGGCGTATTTAAATCAAGTTTAACAAAACTAAAATATTCAGCAATACCACTACTATGCGTTAATAAATTATGGATAGATATTTTATACGCCCAATCCGGTACTTTTCCACCCCACATTTCCGGATCAAGATATTTATAGATTTTATCGTTAATATTTAATAATTCCTGTTCTTGTAATTTTAAAATTCCTGCTGCTGTAAAAGGCTTTGTAGCAGAAGCAATAGGCATCATTTCATTTGCTTTTAATTGCTCACCGTTTAAAGCAAAGATTCCTTTAGCACCGGTTAATAAAGGTTTATAATCATCGGCAAACATAAAAACAGCATTTAAAAATCTATTACTTATATATTCTTTTTCTGCTTCATTGATTCTTTGCTGTATATCTGCAAAACAATCAATACTATTAGTAATTAAAAAAAGCAGCAATAAAAAATATCTACGAATCATAACTTCAACACTCCACAAACTTATCAGTAAACGTCTTACATAACGCAGCTAATAAAGAGGAATTTGAAGGAGACACTTCACCTCGAACCGCAGCGTACACTTGGTACGTGAGGATTCGAGTACCGGATCGACGTACAAATTACCTTTAGAAGCAAGTTATGTAAGACGTTTAGTAAAATAAAACGGTAATTTTGCTTCTAAATTAATCTCTTTACCAAAAATCTTTTCAGATAAACATATATTATTAGCATGCAAGAACATATATTTACTATACGGCATTATTTCTTTATTACCATATTTATCATCCCCAACTATCGGGCAACCTAATAATTTAGCATGCAACCTTAATTGATGCATTCTACCTGTAACCGGTGTAAATTCAATTAAAAATAAGTTATTATCAAGTGATTTAAGTAATTTATAATAAGTAATGGCAAGTTTACCATTTTCACTATAAATATCAGTAATTTTAGGTGTACTTCCCTTACTCTTCTCTATATTACTTCTAACTTCTCCTACATTTTTAATTGGCTTTCCATAGGTTACGGCAAAATATGTTTTTACAACCAATTTTTCTTTAAAAGCATCATGAAGTTTTACACTACTTAAATAATTTTTGGCTATTAAGAGCAAACCGCTTGTTTCTTTATCTAACCTATGTACTAGCTTAAAATCAGCACCTTTATAATTCAAATATTTTAATGCAGAGTCAATAGATAAATTTATTTTACTGCCACCTTGAGTAGCAAGACCTGCAGGTTTATTTATAGCTATTAAATTATCATCTTCATATATCAGATAATCGGTAGTAATTTTCTTCGCTAGTTTAATTTCAGCATCGGTAAAAACTAATTTTTCGGGTTGCTTAACAGGTAAATTAAACTTATCGTTAATAAAAATTTTATCGCCGCCCTTTACTCTTAAACTCGCTTCTGCTTTCTGAGAATTAACGGTAATTTGTTTTTGACGTAATGCTTTCTCTATTACTCCTTGAGTCAATAACGGATATAGACGTTTTAAATATTTATCTAATCTAGAAGAAATAGGAGTATTGACATCGATGATCATTTAGAGCTTTTTATTGTGTTGTTGTATGTATTAGTTTTTTCGTCATTGCGAGGAAAAATTGAAAATTTTGACGAAGCAATCCAGTTATACAAATTCTGATTTACAGAATTTTTTAATCTTTTTCTGGATTGCCGCGTCGCTTCGCTCCTCGCAATGACGACTAGATATCTACGCGGGAATGACATAAAACAATCCACGTAGCAATACCGACTTAACCACAGTAATATTTTAACTAGTTTTTATTAAAAAATAGCACCAAATTATTATAGATAAAAGGATTATAGCAAAAAGCTGATGTATAGAGGCAATTATTATAGGTACGGAATATAAAAGAGTAATTATTCCGGTAGATATCTGCATCAATAATGCAATCATTAGAAAATACGCTATCTTATTTAATTTCGGATGTTCTATTTTTAACAAGCAAATTACTAAAACCACAACAAGCAAAAATACGCTATAGCCGCCTAAACGATGTATGAATTGTATAAAAACCGGATCATGTAAATTTGCAAGATTAAAGAAATTATCTTTTATCTCCATCGGGATAAAACTATCACCCATTAGCGGAAAACTATTATATATCAGCCCTGCATCAAGCCCTGCAACCATCGCCCCTAAAAAAATTTGCACATATATTACAGTAATAGCAATACCGAAAAATATTAATGGTAATTTTAAATCTGTTTGTGACGGTATTAACAAAATATCACAACGATTTTTTATTAATTGATAAAAAAGTATGTGATAAATAATTACGGCAATAATTAAATGAAAAGCAAGTCGAAAATGACTAACGGACGGGCTATTCAATAACCCACTTTTAACCATATACCACCCCATAAAGCCTTGTACGCAAAATAATAGCAAAGCAACTATATAAGGTAGTATGTCACGATTTTTTATAACATCTTTAAAATAAAAATATATTAAAGGTACAATATATATTAAAGCTGTAATTCTACCGAGTAACCGATGTATAAACTCTAACAGATAAATAAACTTAAACTGCGATAAAGTCATTCCATAATTAATGGAGTTATATTCAGGAAAAGCTTTATATTTAGCAAATTCCGCTTGCCAGCTTTCAAAACTAAAAGGCGGCAAAATACCGGTTACCGGACGCCACTCAACTATAGATAAACCAGAACCTGTAAGCCTTGTTATCCCCCCTATAACAATCATCGCTATGACCATTATACAACTTATAAACAACCATTTTGTAATTAAACTCTTCTGCACTTTTATTTTAAGTTTATGTTTTTATTTTGTTGCATTGTTAGCGGGCATTGCTGCGTGGATACCACCCCGTCATTGCGAGCAGCCGTAGGCTGCGTGGCAATCTCAGGATTTTGGCATGAGATTGCTTCGTCAATTACTTCGTAATTTCCTCGCAATGACGAACCACCGGCTAAATCAAGACTCTACATTCTTTTCCGTATCTTCGGCAATATTAGCAGGACGTTTCTTATTTGATTTTTTATTACGATACCTACGTTTTGTCTTTTTTGGAACAGCTTGTGCTTCTTCTAAGCCGACATTACTTTCTACAACTTTCACCTCTTCCACAACGCTTACGGTTTGCTCTACCGGTTCTTTTACCTCTAAACTCTTATCTTTTACTTCATTAGCAATATTATTACTATTATTAGCTGTTTTCCATTTATGTTTATTTTTGCGTAACTGTTCTTTTTTCGGCTCTTCTTCAGTATAATCGGCACTATGATTCTGAATTACCGGCTTAACAGGATTAACATTATTATTATTTTTCTTCAACAGCTTCACTTTTTCAATCGAATAACTATCTGATGTAGCATTAGGATCGGAATAAAAATTAAGCTTTATATTATATTTTTCTTCAATAAATTTTATCTCAGCACGTTTATTATTAAGTAGATAAATAACTGAAACGATATTGGTAAAAACATTTATTACATCAATTCTTTCTTCAAAAATTTCATTCTCTATAGTACGTAAAATTAACATAGCATTAGCGTCACTCGCTCTAATGACTCCTTTACCGTTGCAATGAGAACAAATTGCCGAATTAGTTTCTAAGAAAGAAGAACGTAATCTCTGCCTTGAGAATTCAAGTAGTCCAAACTGACTAATATTACCGGTTTGTATACGAGCACGGTCACGACTTAAAAACTCTTTAAAGGATCGTTCAATAATTTTACGATTCTTAGCTTCACTCATGTCTATAAAATCAACAACTATCAAACCTGATAGATCTCTAAGCTTTACTTGCTTTGCTACTTCTTTGGCTGCTTCTAAATTAGTTTTTAGTGCCGTTTCTTCGATATTTTTTTCAGAAGTTGATTTACCGGAATTTACATCAATTGAAATAAGAGCTTCTGTAGGATTAATAACGATATATCCCCCTGAAGGTAGTGTCACGACAGGCTGATATAATTTAACTAATTGCTCTTCTACTTGAAACTTAGTAAATATAGGAGTTTTATTTTTATGTTCTTTAAGTTTTGAAAGCTCTGAAGGTAATAAATCCTGCATAAATTTTGAAGCATCTTCATAAGCCTCTTGTCCTTGAATTACCACCTCTTTAACATTGTGATCGCACATATCACGTATGGTTTTACGTATTATACTATCTTCTTCATGAATAAAACACGGAGCCGGAAATTTAATAGTACTTTTACGAATTTTATTCCATAACCTTGCTAAATAATTATAGTCTTTCTTCAAATCTAAGGTGCTACTTCCTCTACCAGCGGTTCTAACAATGACGCTGTAAGCATTTTTGTCACCGCTTACTATTTTATTTAAAATATCTTTCAGTCTTTTTCTTTCTTCCCCGTTTGATATTTTACGTGATATGCCGTTTTGCGAACCTTTATTAGGCATTAAAACACAATATTTACCAGCCAAGGATATATAAGTAGTAAAAGCGGCACATTTATTTCCTCGTTCTTCCTTAGTAACCTGTACTAATAATATTTGGTTTTTTCTTATTACGTCCTGAACTTTATATTGTTTATATTGAGGAACGTTCTGCTCAATACCGCTTTGAATAATTTCAATATCGTCAGCCGCTTCTAAATTAAGTTCTGATTGGAATTTACTCTCTACTAAATCTTCTATAGTTTTTAGGTCAATTTCTTCACTATCAACCAAAGAATCATATATAGCAGCCGGTTTCTCTTTATCATCCTCAACCGTAATATTTGAAAGAGCTATTTCAGGAAAAGCATTAACCGGAAAATTTCTCTCTGAGACAGGCAAATTGTAATAGTTAGGATGGATTTCACTAAACGGTAAAAATCCACTTTTATCCATTCCGTATTCTATAAAAACAGCTTGTAGCGATGGTTCTATTCTTGTGACTTTTGCTAAATAAATATTACCTTTATTTTGTTGTCTTACAGTTGTTTGAAATTCAATATCTTCTATATTGTTGCTTTGTCCTAATAAAACTACTCTTGTTTCGCTTGGAAAATTAGCATCAATTATAATCTTTTTATTCATTTATCTTGCTCACTAACTTGAAGAACAAATAATTAATATAATGCTTGTATCTTAAGAAAAATCATTGTTTATCTTGTATTAATTTATTTAAATAGATAATTTATCTATGATTAAAGAGCAAAAATGAAATTCTAGATAAACTTCAAATAACACCTCTTTAAAATACTAAAAAATATATTATTATTTTTCTTACATTAAAATATTTTCATATTATTTAATTCATTAATTTTTTTAAAATTAAACAATAATTATATACAAATTATAAATAAGACTACCATACTTGATTAAAAGCTGATAATCTAATAACTATCCATATATACTTAAATAATGGAATTACAAATCTCTTTAATTTTTAAGATAATAATCTTAATCATTATAATTATGAGTTATATACCATGTATTTATGTTTAGCAAACACTTAATTTATGACTTTAAAAAACGATTACAAAACTATTTTTTCTCGCTTTTGGGAATATTTATTTTTTCCTGTATTAATGCTATAAATTTTTATAATTTTAAAATCTTTTTACTGATAAATAAAAATCTAGGCGGAGAACAAATAAATCATATAAATCAAACTAAATTTATAGGTTCGATAATCGCAGGCTTTGCCTTAACACAATTAATTAATAGATTAAGTAATAAAAAAATTATTTTAATTAGCTTATCTTTATTAATTATTTGTACAATAAACCTCATTTTATTAAATAATTATACTCTAATTAAAATTAATTTTATTTTAATTAATTTTGGAACATTTTCATATTTCACTTCTATAACATTAGACATTATTGAGAGTAGCAAAAAAAAGAAATATTTTTTTTAGCTTGTATAATGTTGTTATGGGCGGGTGGAAACTTAATGGTAGATTTATTGAATCCATTTATAAAACCGACAAATAATACTATAGTAATTTGTGCATTGTTATATTGTATCAATATACTAACCGAATTTCTGCATTATAATCCCACATCTCATAAATTAAATCTAAATTCAAAATTCTCATCCTTAATAAAAAATATCGAATTACAATTACTAACAGGCTTTGTAGTTGCTTATGTCACCTTGGATATATTATGGTATTATGAAGCTTTTGCATTAAAGAAAGAATTAGCATTAATTAATCTAAGACTCATACTAAAATATATTTTCCTAGCAATATGTTTTTCTATAATTCCTATATGCTACATATTAAGCAAAGTAAATAAATATTTGGCTAATTTATCACTAACTATAATTCTGCTCGTCTGTTTTATTTTACTACCGCTTCATGGAACTAGTAAAAATCTTAATATATTATATATAATACTAATCGGTAGTTGTTTAGGATCCATTTATATTTGCAATATTTTAATACTAATTGATAAATTTAAAGATTACGAACTTAGAACAGCTTTATTTTCGTATTTTTCAATGTGCAGCATCGGTATATATGCCGGAGCTTTATCATCTCATGTACCTTACGGCACCATTAACGGCAGTGATTTCTTATTTTCCGTTTTTGCCGTAGTCGGTAGTTTTGTAGCTTATCATTTTTGGTATTTTATTAAGTATAAATTATACAAATTCTAAATTTAGCTGTACTACATAGACGAAGATCAATTTCAAAAAGAGCAAGGAGTCCACAAGGCGAGGATCCAGCGTATACTTAATACGTGAGAACCGAAGCTCTTGTAGGACGACGTAGCCAATTTTTGAAATTCATCGAGTATATGTGTAATATTTTGTAACATAATATAGCTTGTATAATTCGGCATTAAATATTTATATTTAAATATATTTTTTATAGCCTCGCATGCAGCAAAGTACATTATTAAAACCGGTTAGTTGTTACGGAATCGGCGTTCACTCAGGGAAACGTACTCAGTTAACTATAGAACCTGCTAAAGAAAATACCGGTATTATATTCATTAGAACCGATATATCTTCTGAAAATAATTATATTGAAGCTAGCTATTTCAATGTTTCCGATACCTTATTATCTACCACTATAAGTAATGATCATAAAGTTCAAATTTCAACAATTGAACATTTAATGGCAGCACTTTGGGGATGCAGCATTGATAATGCAATTATTAAAATTGATGGTCCTGAAGTACCAATTATGGACGGCAGTAGTAAACCTTTTGTGTTTATGATTGAATGTGCAGGAAAAAAATTACAAAATGCTCCCAAAAAATATCTAAAAATTTTAAAAGATATAAAAGTAGTTCACAAAGATTGCGAATTATACTGCACTCCTTACGACCACATGACGGTGGATTTAACTATAGATTTTGCTAGCAAAGCTATAGGAAGACAAAATCTAACCTTTTCCAAACAAGAATCTTTCAATCAAAATATTGCAGACGCCCGAACTTTTGGCTTTACAAAAGAGCTCGATTATTTACAAAGTAAAGGACTTGCTCAAGGTGCCTCATTTGAGAATGCTATAGGAATAGATGAGCAGGATAAAATCTTAAACCCAAACGGCTTACGTTATGAAGATGAATTTGTTCGCCATAAATTATTAGATTTATTCGGTGATTTATATACCAGCGGCACTAGCGTTGTAAGTTCAATTAAAGGATATAAAACCAGCCACACTCTTAATAATGAATTATTGCATAGAATATTTAGCGATACTACCTCTTACAAATTTGTAACTAGCAGTGAGTTATAATAATCATTTCATATTGTTAAATTTCGCTTTCTTTTTTGCATCCTTTTTAAATTTTCACTTTTTGCCCTTTTTATTTCAGCATTATTAACTTTATCTTTATCCATAGCTTTAGTTAACGGACTATATCCTTCGGCTTTACGGTCGTGCCTCCGTATTGCAGTTTAGAGTAAATAGTCTATAATCCTCAAACAGTAATAAGAGAGAATTATAGTTAAGGAGTTATGGCAAAAATAGATGTTAAGTGTAGATATTGTAACAACACAGAAGAAGTAATAAAGTCAGGATATTCAATTTCAAAACAACAGAGATATCAATGCAAGCGGTGTAATCGATATTTTCAATTGGAGTATATTAATAATGCATCTAAGCCTGGAGTTAAGGCTTTTCCAAGTCATTGGATATTCATGATAAGGTTATTGGTACTCTTATTGAACGTATAGCTTTTTAATAGGCGTAACTGCAATATGGAGGCATGACCCATGAAATCTATGTTGAGTTAAATCGTCTTGATACTGAACATCTTCTTAGTGAAGAAGATGTAAGGCAAGAGATAATAAAAACTATTCCGCTTGACCCTTATTATTCAGATGGTGAGGAGTATACACCATCGGGAGAGGGGAATGTGCCGACGCTCGGTAACAGTTAAGTTTTTAATGATAGACAAATCACTTGATGTTATTTATTCTTGGATTAATAGAGGACGTCATTGCGAGCGACTAATAAGGAGCGTGGCAATCTCAGGCAAAATTCCTGAGATTGCCACGTCGCTTCGCTCCTCGCAATGACGGGGTGGCATCCACGTAACAATATCTTCTCGCAGGTAGCCGACACCGTTTAATCTAAAAGGACCAAAGATGATATACCGAATATTATGTTTATGTATATTCATAAATTTCTCAGTAATAGCAAAAGCACAAAATATGCCGATTAAAGAAGATAATTTCAAAGTTAGAGTAGCTGTGGCTGATGTACAATCTATATTAGAAGGTTCGATTGCTATAAAAGATTTGCGTAATAAAATCGAAAAGCTTAACCATAGAATCCAAGAGGATATTGCTGCAAAAGAAGCAGAATTTAAACCGCTGGAAGAGAAATTATTAAATGAGCGTTCTAATTTAAGTGAAACCGAATTTGAGCATAAAGTAAACGAATTTAATGCAAAAGTTAGCCACGTTAGAAAAGAAATTCAGATTAAGAAAACGAAGCTTGAACAAGCACACGCTGAGGCTATGAGTAGAGTCCATGAAACAACTATCACAATAATTAGTGAACTTGCCGAGAAATATAACCTTAATTTGGTAATTCCAAGTGCTCAAGTCTTATATGCCAAAAATAATTTGAATATAACTTCCGAAGTGACTTTTATGTTGAATGAGAGATTAAAAGAAGTAACGATTAACTATTGATAGTGTTATACCCAAATCGTCATTGCGAGGAAAAACTGCAAGTTTTGAAGCAATCTCAGGAATATTATTTCATGAGATTGCCACGCTCCTTTTAGTCGCTCGCAATGACGGATAAATCGATCCATGAAAAAACAACACTATGTACTTAACAAGAGAGTATTTAATATGGCAGAATTTACACCGATTACAATTGCATACGGGGACGGTATAGGTCCTGAAATAATGGAGGCAGTGCTTTATATATTACGTAAAGCTGAGGCTCGTATTCGCTTAGAAACCATTGAAGTAGGTGAAAAGCTTTACAAGAAGCATTATACTTCAGGCATAAGTGAAGAAAGTTGGGAATTAATACAACGTACTGGTATTATACTTAAAGCTCCGATTACTACCCCGCAAGGCGGAGGGTATAAAAGTTTAAACGTCACGATTCGTAAAACATTACAGCTTTTTGCTAATATTCGTCCATCCGTTTCGTTTTACCCCTTTACTAAAACACTGCACCCAAATCTAAATTTAACTATTATACGTGAAAATGAAGAAGATTTATACGCGGGTATAGAATACCGTCAAACGCATAATATGTATGAATCAATGAAGTTGATAAGTCATACGGGATGCGAGAAAATTATTAGATATGCTTTTGAATATGCGGTAAAAAATAATCGTAAAAAAGTCACGTGCTTAAGCAAAGATAATATTATGAAATTTTCCGATGGGGTTTTTCATAAAATATTTAATGAGATTGCAAAAGAATATCCACAAATTAATAATGAGCATTATATTATTGATATTGGGACTGCAAGGCTTGCTACCAAACCGGAAATATTTGACGTTATCGTAACTTCTAATTTATACGGTGATATTATATCCGACGTAGCTGCTGAAATTTCAGGATCTGTGGGGCTTGCCGGTTCTGCAAATATCGGGCAGCATTATGCGATGTTTGAAGCGGTACATGGAAGTGCTCCCGATATTGCCGGCAAAGATATCGCAAATCCGTCAGGGCTTTTAAATGCTGCTATAATGATGCTTGTACATATAGGGCAGGGTGATATTGCTAGCTTAGTCGAGAATGCTTGGAAGAAAACTATAGAGGATGGAGTTCATACAGCCGACATATATAATGAGCAGAGTTCTAGTAAAAAAGTCGGTACAAAAGAATTTGCTGAAGAAGTAACGAAAAGATTAGGACAGATACCGACAAAGCTACCTAAAGCAGATTATCCGTTGATTGCCGAGAAACAAGAAAGTAATATAGACTATAAAATTGATACTAACGAAGTTAAGAAATTGGTCGGTACGGATATATTTGTGAATATGAATGTATCTTCCGCTCATGACATAGCAGATAAAATTAATAAGCTTGATCTTGGTAATGTTGAGTTAAAAACAATCTCGTCAAAAGGGCTAAAATTATGGCCTCGTGATACAAGGTTTGAAACTATTTCCGATCATTGGTGTTGTCGTTTTATGAATAAAGAAAGTACGGAAATAAAGCATTCAGATATAACAAGGTTGCTTGAAGCTTTAAGTAAAGCAAATATCGATTTTATCAAAGTAGAGAATTTATTTGAGTTTGATGGGGTTGCAGGTTATAGCTTGGCTCAGGGTGAGTAAAGTGTCATTGCGAGGAAAAACTGTAAGTTTTGTACGTCCGCAATCTCAGGAATCAGCATTATTTCATGAGATTGCCACGTCGCTTCGCTCCTCGCAATGACGACTGGGAGTCTACGCAATAAGGCCCGCTCGCAATGACGAAAAAAGGATAAACACAATGACATTATACTATATAGGAATATTATTAGTAATTATTGGATTATTTGCTATATTTTCAGGGATAATCGGTTTTTTTAGATTTCCTGATTTTTATACTAAATTACATGCAGCAAGTGTTATTGAGAGTTTTGGAGTGCCTATTTGCTTAACAGGTTTTGCGTGCATTGAAGCAGATATTGTTAACTCCGGTAAATTAATTTTGGCGGCTTTATTGATTTTCCTACTAAATCCAGTAGCAACCCATGTACTCGGTAAAGCATCGTTATTTATGAAAATTCGAGCTACCGTCATTGCGAGGAAAATTACGAAGTAATTTGACGAAGCAATCTCAGGCTGCTTAATAAGATTGTCACGTAGAAACTACGTTTCTCCTCGCAATGACATTAAATTTTAACAACCATATGGCAGTAAAAACAGCTTTAAATTTTGATCTCGGCAATTACCTACTTAACTTAATTGCTTTTTTATTGATTTTAATCTCAATAAAAATAATTTTTGCTAAAGATTTACTAAATGCAGTTATTGCTGCGTCAATATTTAGCTTATTAATAGGTGTATCTTATCTTATTATGGATGCTCCTGATGTCGCAATGACCGAGGCAGCACTTGGAGCTTGCTTATCAACATGCGTATATTTAAATTTGTTACGTAAATTACCTCCTGATTTAAAGAATATTGAGAGAACTAATATTATTCCCGCAAGTTTAATATGTTTATTGTTTGTAGTAACTCTTGCTTATATGGGGTTAGAATTACCGAATTACGGTGATGATAATGCTCCTATTCATATTCATTCAAGTAAATATTATCTCGAAAATACCTCTAGAGATATAGGTGTACCTTCTTTTGTTGCGGCTATTCTTGCAAGCTACCGTGCTTATGATACTTTAGGTGAAACTAGCGTAATTTTAATTGCAGGAATTGCTGTGTTATCGGTGTTTTCAAAGAAACTTGAGAAAGTGGAAGTGGATTCCCGCTTTTGCGGGAATGACATAAATAATATGAATGACAATGTACTTAAAGCGTACCCGATAATAAAATATATCACTAGTTTTATAATACCTTATATAATTTTATATAGTATATATATTCAGCTTAACGGTGAGTCTTCGCCAGGTGGTGGGTTTCAAGCAGGTGTTATATTTGCATCTAGCCTTATTGCTTATGATTTAGTTTACGGTAATCGAAAATTAAGCAGATATTTTCCTCCTAACGTGCTAATTTCTATTGCTGTTTTAGGTGTAGCAATATATGCAATTGTAGGAACAATATCGTTATTTTTTAATGATAATTATTTAAATTATTATGCACTAACAAATTTTATCGATGATAAGTTACTTGCTCAGCATATCGCTATAGTTATTGTTGAAATTGGTATAGGGTTGACGGTTTCTGCAATAATGTACTTAATTTATAAAGTATTTAATAATCATGAATAACTTACTTTTATTAATTAAGCGTGAATTTATAGTGCAGAATCGTATTAATAATATAATTAAATATATAGTTATATTTTTTTTATTTTGCATAATTAGTACTGTTTTAATTAACAACGAGAAAGATATTAACAAATTCGGTTTAATTTTTTCGGTAATTTGTTTATTAATTTCATTAATCGGTTTTTCTGCGGTTATATTTAAATCTGATTTGGATGACGGTACTTTAGAATTATTGTTATCGGCGGTCAGTTATGAAAAAATTATATTAGCTAAATTTTTTGCTATATTTATCAGTAGTACGGTAGGGCTGGTTTTCGTTTTACCCATTATTTATGTTTTTTTTGATCAAACTTTGCTTGAGATAATATTTTTCTTTATTAGCGTATGGATGATGTTAGTTTTATCAAGTAGTTTAGTAGTTTTATCCGGTAGCGTGCAATGTTATTTTAAGAAGAATGCTAATTTTGTCGGTACGTTTATTATGCCGTTATTAATTCCGAGTATTATAATGACAGGTTTAATATTACAAGATAATAACTTACAATTAATTTTTATTATGATAGGAATTAATTTAGTATTTTTACCGATTTCATTCTTCTTGAGTTCCTATTTAATTAAAAATATTTATAATATTACGTGATTTTGCTTTATTTTTACTAATGTAGTGATATAAAATAAAGATGAATATTATTAATAAATTTTTTTGAGAAAAATATATGTGGCAGGCTTTACGAAGGTTAATTGCAGCAAATCCTATGGGATTTTTTCTGTGGTCTATTATCACTAAATGGTATTTAATTATAGCAGTTGCTTCCTTGATTACTTTATATTATACAGTATGGGGCTTAAAAAAAATTGGGTTTATAGATTACTTTACTGAAACTACAGTCGAGATATTAGATACAACTAAAGCAGTTGCTCAAAATTGTACTACAAAACTCGGTCCTAATTGGAATCATTTAGTTAGTTTTTGGAATTGCTTAAGTAATCCCGGAGAATATAAGCATGAAGAAGGAACAGGAGCAAAAGTGTTAGAAGATGAAATAAATAAGCTTACGCCAAAACAAGCAGATAGTGCTGCAGACGCTGAACCTCCTATAATAAACCCTTATGAAGAACTAGAAAATCCAAATAATCTTAATAATACCCAAAGCGGTAGTAATAATAATCGTTAATTTATGTCACTTTAATATTATATGTCGGATACTGAAGATAATAAAAACAAACAAACAACACGTCGTGATTTTATGGTTCTAACGGCTAGTAGTGTTGCAGCAGTTGGGGCTGTGTGTACGCTTTGGCCTCTCGTTGATTCCTTAAACCCTTCCGCAGACGTGCTTGCTTTATCATCAATTGAGGTTGATCTATCAAATATTGCGGTAGGGCAAACAGTTACGGTTAAATGGCAAGGTAAACCGGTTTTTATCACAAACCGTACTCCTGATAAAATAGCTGAAGCAAGAGCGGTAAAGATGTCGGAGCTTATTGATCCTGAGACTGATGAAGCACGTGTGAAAGCAGGGCATGATAATTGGCTTGTAACAATCGGGATTTGCACGCATTTAGGTTGTGTGCCGCTTGCTAATCAAGGTGAGTATGATGGATGGTTCTGTCCGTGCCATGGCTCACAATATGATTCTTCAGGTAGGGTTAGAAGAGGTCCTGCTCCTTTAAATTTAGCAGTGCCGCCTTATAGTTTTATTAGCGACAAAAAAATTAGAATCGGGTAGTTATTTATGAATGAAGATATTACCCCTAAAAAGCCCAATGCTATTATAGAATGGATAGATTATCGCCTACCTATTTTCTCTTTCCTAAAGCATTTTAGCCATTATCAAACTCCAAAAAATCTTAGCTATTTATGGAATTTAGGCTCTATTGCCGGTATTGCGTTGGTAATTCAGATAATCACCGGCGTTATACTTGCGATGCACTATACACCTCATGTAGATCATGCTTTCGATAGCGTCGAGAGGATTATGCGTAATGTAAATTACGGCTGGTTACTGCGTTATACTCATGCGGTAGGTGCATCGATGTTTTTTGCTGCCGTATACTTACACATAGCAAGAGGTTTGTATTACGGCTCTTATAAAGCACCGAGAGAACTGCTTTGGCATATCGGTATTATCATTTTTCTAACTATGATGGCTACTGCCTTTATGGGTTATGTGCTTCCTTGGGGGCAGATGAGCTACTGGGGTGCTACGGTAATTACTAACTTATTTTCAGCTATTCCATTAATAGGGGAGTCTATAGTCACATGGTTATGGGGCGGTTTTTCCGTTGATAATCCGACATTAAACAGATTCTTTTCACTGCATTATTTATTACCGTTTATTATTGTTGCTTTAGTGATGTTGCATTTGGTAGCCTTACATCAGCATGGTTCAAATAATCCAAAAGGTATAGATGTTAAAAGCCCTAAAGATACTATTCCGTTCCACCCTTATTATACCGTAAAGGATTTTGTCGGTTTTGGGGTTTATTTCATAATATTTGCCTATTTTATTTTTTACGAACCTAATTATTTAGGGCATCCCGATAATTACGTTCCGGCAAATCCTTTAGTTACGCCTGCTCATATCGTACCTGAATGGTATTTTCTACCGTTTTATGCAATCCTTAGAGCCGTACCGTCTAAGCTTGGTGGGGTGCTATTAATGTTTGGAAGTATATTTGTGTTATTCTTACTACCTTGGCTTGATACTTCAAAAGTCAGAAGTAGCAATTATAGACCGATATACCGAATTGCTTTTTGGATATTTATGGCAGATTGTTTATTACTCGGTTATTTAGGCGGACAGCCGGCGGAAGAGCCGTATATTACAATTAGCCGCTTTGCTGCTTGTTATTACTTTTTTCATTTCTTAGTAGCTCTGCCGCTGATCGGTAAATATGAAAAGCCGTTACCGCTACCGGAGGAGTTGTAATACTGTCATGCTAATCGTCATTGCGAGGAAATTGCATAGCTTTTATGTCATTCCCGCAATGGTGCATGGGTGTCAGCTTAAGGATCGATGTCATTCCCGCGTAGGCGGGAATCCAGCATAAAGCGAGATAAATCGAGCTTTAAAAAAATCTTTTAAAAAAGTTTTAAAGTACTGGATTCCCGCCTATGCGGGAATGACATAGAACCACGCAACAAGACCTTGTAATACTTAAAAAAACATAGCATAAAAAATAACAAACAATATATGCAATCAACAAATTGGGAAATTCCTGAAAAAGTAACGGCTTTACATGCTTGGCGAAGATGGGCAGCAAGAATAATAGACTATAATATAAATACAGTAATAATAGTGTTTTTAATAGTCTATACAAAAGGTAAAATTCTACAATCTATTTTTATACCAGCTTTTATGAGTAGAATTTTAGGATCTGGAAACCATTCTTTTACTTTTTTTATAATAAATATAATAATTTTTGGCATAATATTTCATTTTTATTCAATATTTATTAATGCTTTTTTGCTTTATTTAACAGGTAGTACAATAGGTAAATTATTATTAGGAGTAAAAATATTAAATAATAATAACAAACGTCCAAATTTTTTCAAATTACTTTGGCGTGAAATAATTATTTTATTAAAGGGATTAGGATTAGGAATACCATTAATAGGAGAATTAGCAAATTTTTTTCTTATAAATATTTTATTTTTAATAACACTACAAGTTGGGATAAAAAATTAAATCTAAAAATATTATATCGTAATCAACATAGTTTTTTTACAAATACTATTTTATCAATAACAATATTATTTACATTAATATATTCTTACCTGGACGATTGGATTAAAATTTTTAAACACTATGAAAACTAAACTACTTATCTCTATCATCATATTAATAACTTCTAGCGTATGCTTAGCAGGTGAAGAAGCATTACATCCAAAAAAGATGAAATGGTCGTTTGACGGCGTATTTGGTACAGTTAATCGTGAAGCAGCACAAAGAGGCTTTCAGGTTTATAAAGAAGTTTGTAGCGTTTGCCACGGTTTAAATAATTTATATTACCGTAACTTGAAAGATATTGGCTTTTCGGATGATGAGATAAAAGAGATTGCCAAGGGCTATACGATAAAAGATGGGCCAAATGATGACGGTGAGATGTTTGACCGTCCCGCTCTTCCATCGGATCGTTTTGTACCTCCTTACCCTAATGAGCAAGCAGCAAGGGCAGCTAATAACGGAGCCCATCCTCCTGATTTATCGTTGATAATAAAAGCACGTCATGACGGAGCTAATTATATATATTCGTTGCTTACCGGTTATACCGAACCGCCGGCAGATTTTAAGTTAATGCAAGGGACTCATTATAATCCGTATTTCCCAGGTGAGCAAATAGCAATGCCGCCGCCTCTTACAGATGGGCAGGTAACCTATATGGACGGTACTAACGCAAGCGTAGAGCAGATGTCGCATGATGTTGCGGTATTCCTACAATGGGCAGCTGAGCCGGAAATGGAACATCGTAAATCTATGGGTCTTAAAGTTATGATGTTTTTGATAGTGTTTACTATCTTTTTCTATATTGCAAAAAACCGCATTTGGTCTAATTTAAAGTAGTTCAAAAATCGTCATTGCGAGAAGACCTTGTTGCGTGGATCAATTTCACCTCTGTCATCCCGTGGCTTGACCACGGTATCCAGTTAAAAATACTAAAATTATTAGTATTTTTTATTGTTTTTATGGACCCCGTGTTCAAGCCACGGGGTGACACAGTGGGTTTTACCCGTCCACGCAGGAATGACATTGAGTAGGTTTTACAGGTCCATGCAACAACGCCTTCAGTCGCTCGCAATGACGATTACCATACCTCTCTCTTAGTATAATGACTTATCTTTGCTATACTTATCCTAAATTATATAGATAGGTATTTATGATTACTTTATTTGCAGCGATAACAGGCTTTATTAGCTCTATCATTCCTGAGATTTTAAAAATATACAAAGATATTAACGACAAAAAACACGAGATAAATATTTTAGATCGTCAAATTGCTAATAACAAACTCAATCAATCCAAGACTTTTACAGAGCTTACCATATCACAAGAAATGGCAGAGCAATATTCTCTTTATTCTACTTATAAATCAGGTGTCAGCTGGGTTGATGCTTTAAACGGTTCTGTAAGGCCGGTACTTGCTTATAGTTTCTTTGCAATGCATGGAGGTGTTAAATATGTTCAATATAAATCGTTAAAAAGCTCTGCTCTGCTAGTGGAGTATCTAGATATATTATGGAGTATTGAAGACCAAACTATTTTTGCAGGGATTATTAGCTTTTATTTTGGGCAGCGTACTTTTAGCAAATTATGGAAATGTAAGACTTGAATTTTAAATAGATAATTTTATATATTTAAATATATAAGCAACAAATATAAAGGTAATTTTATGTTAAAGAGTGCAAAATTATATATTCCTTCTATAGCAGCTATTATTTTATCTAGTAATATTGCAATGGCTAATAATAATTATGACACCGGTCATGCGACGCCTTTGCGTCAAGTAGCGGATTTAATAGATAATCAAATTACAAATATTGATAATTTATTTAAAAATAGATTGCCGCTTTATGAGTCTAATAGCATAAAAAGTAATTTTATTACTAAAGATAAGCAGTATATTATTATAATGGAAGTACCTGGGTTTGATAAAAGTCAAATTAAGATTAAAGTAAACGGCAATAAATTATTTATTACAGGGAATATAGAAGAAAAAAATAAAGCTGATGATTCAGATAATTATATGAATAAAAATTTTAATTACGTAATATCATTATATGAAGATGTGGACCAGGTAAATATCTCTTCAAGCCTTAAGAATGGAATACTTACTATTATTCTACCTCGCATTGAGATTAAAGAGCAAGACGCAAGAGAGATAGTAATTGATTAATCAAGCATTGCTAAATATTAGCATTTAATTTTTCTGAAACAAAACCTTTCTCTATATAGCCCGGTAATTTTATTAGCTCCTGTTTTAGTTCATTATCTACTCCTGAGGCTTCAAATCTTCGATCGACTAAGAAAATCATAGGTTTAGTGTTATGAGTGAAGAAAAAGTCAAAATTCGGTTTGTTATCAAAATATCTATTAACACGAGGAAAATGATAAGCATGAGTAACAATTGCAATTTCGGCGTTACTTAAGTCGATATTACCGTGTTCATGTTCTTTATATAAAGTTTTAAATTGTCCGCCTGTATTAACCTGTCCTTCAGGTAATGTAAAAATATAAAAATTTTCTTTTGGATAATCGGTAATAATATTTTTATCAAGGGCTTCTTTTAGTAAGCTATTATCATAAGCTCCGCCATTAAACAAAATTATCGGTCCGTATTTTTGTAATTCTTCAGATGTTAGGCTAGATATTTGCTTATCAAGTTTTTTAGCTGTCACTTCTCTTGCAATCTCTATGCCAAGTCTCATCCTATTATAACCGTCTTCTTTATCTGCAGCTCCTATATTTTGAGCATCAGAATTAATCGGTATTTTTGTATAAGAATGTCGGTCATGCCTCCATATTGCAGTTACGCCTATTAAAAAGCTATACGTTCAATAAGAGTACCAATAACCTTATCATGAATATCCAATGACTTGGAAAAGCAGATTGTCTTACGTGCAAGCCTCTTGCATCTCGTTCTAAGGTTCAAGTTACTTCGTTCTATCCGTTGAGTGTATTTTTTACTGATAATATGCTTTTTAGGGTCTAATAACCTAGCATAACTCCCCCATCCATCTGTATAGTAAAAAGTCACCTTGAAATTCTCTAGTTTTTTCAGTAATGATTCTAATGTGCTATCACATCTTGTACCAAACGTATAAGCAACTACTTTTAACGAAATCTTATCCAAGGCATACCAAAGCCATCGTTGTCTGGATTTATTCTGTACATAAGACCATTGTTCATCTATCTCAGGAGCAATAATTACTTTTGTTGTACTGATAGAATGATTTATTGTTTTTAATACTAGATTTTTTTAAAACACGGATAACTGTATTGATACCCACTTTTAATACTCTTACTGTATCTCTAACTCCAGAGCCGTTGATTGACATTTCTACTATTTGCTCCTTAACTCCAGGCTTAGATGCATTATTAATATACTCCAATTGAAAATATCGATTACACCGCTTGCATTGATATCTCTGTTGTTTTGAAATTGAATATCCTGACTTTATTACTTCTTCTGTGTTGTTACAATATCTACACTTAACATCTATTTTTGCCATAACTCCTTAACTATAATTCTCTCTTATTACTGTTTGAGGATTATAGACTATTTACTCTAAACTGCAATACGGAGGCACGACCAATTTGCACAGCAACCTGCTGCGTAAATTTTACCTCCTACCACCCGCATTCATAGCAAGGCTTGCGGAAACAAATTCTTCAAGGTCACCGTCAAGTACTCCTTTAGTATCGGAAGTTTCGTAATCGGTGCGTAAATCTTTTACCATCTGATAAGGCTGTAAAACATATGACCTAATTTGATGTCCCCAGCTATTATCGGTTTTGGCGGCATTCTGCTCGTTAACACTGTCTGTGCGTTTCTGCATTTCAAGCTCATAGAGTTTTGCTTGAAGCATCTTCATAGCTTGAGCCTTATTTTTATGCTGTGATCTATCGCTTTGGCATTGTGTCACCGTATTTGTCGGTATATGAGTGATACGTACGGCAGAATCAGTAGTATTAACGTGCTGCCCGCCTGCACCTGACGCTCTAAAAGTATCGATTCTTAAATCCTTATCTTCGATAGTAATTGCTATATTATCGTCAATTTCGGGGTATACCCAGCTACTTGCAAAGCTAGTCATTCTTTTTCCTGCAGCATTAAACGGGGAAATACGCACTAATCTGTGAACACCCGCTTCGGTCTTAAACCAGCCGTAAGCTCGCTTGCCTATTATCCTAATCGTGCATGATTTAATGCCTGCTTCTTCGCCGTTAATCATATTGATTATTTCGGTTTTAAAGCCGAGCCTCTCGGCAAAACGCAAATACATACGCATCATAATAGATGCCCAGTCATGGCTTTCAGTTCCTCCGGCTCCGGCATTAATCTCTAAAAAGCAATTATTACCGTCTGCTTCACCTGAAAATAAGCATTCGGTTTCAAATTTGGCAGCAATGATGCTTAAATTTTTAAAGTCCTGTTCAACTTGTGAAAGTGTTTCTAAATCGTTTTCGGATTCAGCCATTTCTTCAAGTTCTAAAGCGTCTTTTAAATTAGATTTGAGTTTATTAAAGGCATTTAGTTTTTCTTCCAAATTGCTTTTTTCTCGCAGTAATGCTTGTGCTTTAGCTTGGTCGTTCCATAAGCTCGGATCGGCTGTTAACTCTTCTAACTCTTTCAGTCTTTCAGTTGATGCTTCAACGTCAAAGTGACCTCCAAAGTAGTTCTAAAGACTGCTCAATTTTTTTTACATAATTTTCTATTTCAGCTCTCATTATTTTTTCCTGTTATAAATTTTGGTTTTATTGTATATTATCGTGATTGTAGCCGTCATTGCAAGTGAGTAATGCCTGCGTCGTTCGTCATTGCGAGGAGCGAAGCGACGCGGCAATCTCATGAAATAATACTCCTGAGATTGCTTCGTCAATTACTAACGTAATTTCCTCGCAATGACGGGGATGACAAAACGCAAATTATATCACAATAATTATGAATAATCAAAAATATATAAGGAACTTCTCAATAATTGCCCATATTGATCATGGTAAATCTACATTAGCTGATAGGTTAATTGAGCATTGCGGCGGGCTTCAGGCTAGGGAAATGAGCCAGCAAGTGCTAGATTCGATGGATATTGAAAAAGAGCGAGGTATAACTATTAAGGCACAAACCGTGCGGCTTGTATATAAAGCTAAAGACGGTAATACTTACTATCTGAATTTGATGGATACTCCGGGGCATGTTGATTTTGCTTATGAAGTTAGTAGGTCACTTGCTGCTTGTGAAGGGTCGTTATTAGTAGTTGATAGTACGCAAGGAGTAGAAGCCCAAACGCTTGCCAATGTTTACCAAGCAATCGAGAATGATCATGAAATTGTACCGGTGCTTAATAAGATTGATCTGCCGGCGTCAGAACCTGATCAGGTGAAGCAGCAGATAGAAGATATAATCGGGATCGATGCAAGTGAGGCTGTGCTAATCTCTGCCAAAAGCGGTATAGGTATTGATTTAGTTTTAGAGGCAATAGTAAATAAATTACCTCCACCAAAAGAAAGTAGTACTGATATTTTGAAAGCTTTGCTTGTTGATAGTTGGTATGACCCATATCTCGGGGTGGTTATTTTAGTACGTATTATTGATGGAACTTTGCGTAAGAATATGCGTATTAAAATGATGGCGACAAACTCGGTTTATACCGTCGAGAATGTCGGATATTTTACTCCAAAAAAACATATTTCGGATGTTTTACATGCAGGCGAAATCGGTTTCTTTACTGCTTCTATAAAGCAAGTAGCGGATTGTAAAGTCGGAGATACTATAACTGATGAGAAGAAACCTTGCGAGCAAGCACTGCCTGGCTTTAAGCCGAACCTACCCGTAGTGTTTTGCGGGCTTTACCCAACAGATAGTGCAGAATTCGAGCATCTAAAGGATTCGCTCGCTAAATTACGCCTTAATGATGCCAGCTTTGAGTATGAAATGGAAAGCTCGTCAGCCCTTGGAGTAGGCTTTAGGTGTGGTTTTTTAGGGCTATTACATTTAGAGATAATCCAAGAACGTTTAAGTAGGGAATTCGATTTAGATTTAATCACTACTGCTCCAAGTGTGGTGTATAAAATTCATATGCGGGACGGTGAGAGCTTAGAGATTCATAACCCTGCGGATTTACCTGATTTACAAAAAATCGAATCGATGGAAGAGCCGTGGATTAAGGCAACTATAATGGTACCTGATGAGTTTTTAGGTGCGGTATTATCACTTTGTACGGAAAAAAGAGGTGTGCAACTCGATCATAGCTATATAGCAAACAGAGCTAAAATAGTTTATAAATTGCCCCTTAATGAGATAGTTTACGATTTCTACGATCGTTTAAAAAGCTGTTCTAAAGGTTATGCAAGTTTTGAATGGCAAATGGATGTTTATGAACCTTCTGAACTTGTTAAGCTTGGGATTTTGGTTAACGCAGAGGCGGTTGATGCACTGTCCACAATCGTACATCGCTCACGTGCCGAGCAGAGGGGTAGGGCGTTATGCGTGCGGTTAAAGGATTTAATTCCAAGGCAGCAGATTGATATAGCAATTCAAGCAAGTATCGGTAGCCGTATTATTGCTCGTGAGACTATTAAAGCCCTACGTAAAGATGTTTTATCTAAATGCTACGGTGGTGATATAAGCCGTAAACGTAAGCTTCTTGAGAAGCAAAAAGCAGGTAAAAAGAGAATGAGACAGTACGGTAATATCGAAATCCCGCAATCTGCTTTTATCGCAGCGTTGAAAATTGGGGATGAGTAAACTTTTTTTATTTTATATAAAGAAAACGCTAGACGTTATAATAAAGATTTGTTATAAGAAGTTATCTAAAAATTTTTAGATAACTTCTATATTCCTCGGTAGCTCAGTGGTAGAGCAAACGGCTGTTAACCGTTCGGTCGCTGGTTCGAGTCCGGCCCGGGGAGCCATTCCGTACAGTTGGCTACTTTTTCAAGTTCATTGAACGGGAAAGCCAAGGAGTAATCAAGGTTTCAGCCCTTCAGTTGCAAGTTCTGAAATATTGAGAAATACAATACTTATACAGACTTCTTGACATACCCTTAAATTTCCTATCCTTATATTACTTCTCCTCTATATTTGTAACAGTACCTTCACAAATCACAAATTAATTTTTAACTTTATAAAACCTTGATGACTTTGATATTGCTTCTGTAAGTGGCAGTTATATTCTAGTAGAACACTTACATTATCTTTTTCCGTCAAGACGCTTGCACCAATATTATAACCTATTTTAGGTTGTTTTGGTAAAGCAACTGTTTCATTGATTTCTTTATCTTTCCATTTTACCTTAGTATGAAGTTTTTTACTTGTATTGTGAAAGTAATTTTCTACAGATGCTTGTAATGCCGGAGTAATACTTATGTTCTTATATATTTTTTGCGGGGTTAAAATTACTTTTCCACCTAAAACACTGCTCCATAAATTATGTTTTTTGGCTGCTACGCTTAAACTCTGTATACCGGTATTGACCATCCTTAGAATAACCGTACTTTATACCAATATTTGGAGTAAGTGAAATACTACTATTCAAGAGATAATTATAACTTAACAAGCCTTCAAAATTGTAATTATTATTTTTATATTTACCGTTGGCAATAGTACCCAAGCGGTTAATTTTACTATTTATTATATTATGGGTCATGCCTCCATATTGCAGTTACGCCTATTAAAAAGCTATACGTTCAATAAGAGTACCAATAACCTTATCATGAATATCCAATGACTTGGAAAAGCAGATTGTCTTACGTGCAAGCCTCTTGCATCTCGTTCTAAGGTTCAAGTTACTTCGTTCTATCCGTTGAGTGTATTTTTTACTGATAATATGCTTTTTAGGGTCTAATAACCTAGCATAACTCCCCCATCCATCCTACTTTTAACGAAATCTTATCCAAGGCATACCAAAGCCATCGTTGTCTGGATTTATTCTGTACATAAGACCATTGTTCATCTATCTCAGGAGCAATAATTACTTTTGTTGTACTGATAGAATGATTTATTGTTTTTAATACTAGATTTTTTAAAACACGGATAACTGTATTGATACCCACTTTTAATACTCTTACTGTATCTCTAACTCCAGAGCCGTTGATTGACATTTCTACTATTTGCTCCTTAACTCCAGGCTTAGATGCATTATTAATATACTCCAATTGAAAATATCGATTACACCGCTTGCATTGATATCTCTGTTGTTTTGAAATTGAATATCCTGACTTTATTACTTCTTCTGTGTTGTTATAATATCTACACTTAACATCTATTTTTGCCATAACTCCTTAACTATAATTCTCTCTTATTACTGTTTGAGGATTATAGACTATTTACTCTAAACTGCAATACGGAGGCACGACCGAAAAATTAGTGCAGAGGAAAGCTTGAATCTATTAATTAATGAAAAACGACATGATACGGTATTAATAAAGTTCTTTGACAGAATGCATAATTTACAAACTTTAGGTGCTAAATCACCTGAAAAAATGAGGAAAGTTATAGAGGAAAGTTTAATTAGTTTTGTAAAAATTGCTATGTATATAGAGGCACATGAAATAAAACAGCAATTAATTAAACTGTGCTACAAAAATCTAGGTATGGATTTTAATAAACCTCAAATAGCTTTTCAGGATAATTTCCAGCTTCTTTCTCCAATTTTTTAAAGTAGTTTACACCATACCAAAATCCTAAGGTAACAGGTACCAAAATTACCATCACTCCCCAATGGTCTAAATATTTTATTAACAAAATACTTCCAAAGGTTGTTATTGTAAATACAGCAGCTCTAGATAAAGCAAAAGAAAAACTAGCATATGTAAATCTTCTTAAAACTGGTAAATATTTGCAAAAGATAGGGAAAGCAGGACTCATAAAACATCCAAATAGCATTATAAATCCTTGAATAAAAAATACTTGAAGCGGTGAAGTAAGATTATATAGTAAATAAGGACATATAAGAATAAAAATACCAAATATTATAAGTTTAATTTTTATAATCTTTAAAGGATATATTTTACAGCTAAGATAAACTAGCATAAAAGCTCCAAATAATTCTACTGCTGCTACAAATAAATTCTGATGAATAATTTCTGCAGGGCTATAATTAAAAGTATTTTTTAATATATTAGCACAATAAATATATGATACATAAAATGCTACAGGACCTGCACAATCTAATAAAAAAAACGCTATAATAGTTTTAATATTACTTTTATCTTCTTAGGATCAATATTAGCTTGTTCTAAAGTTTTTCTTAAATACCGTTTAGTATCCACAAACTCCGGTGTCTCTCTAAGTGAAGTTCTTCCGATGACTCCTACTATAGCGATTCCAGCACCTATTAAAAAAGCTATACGCCAACTAAAACCAAATGAAGTAACTAAAGAAGCTAAGCATAATGCTCCAAAACCACCTAATATACAAAAACTATCTAAAGTTGCTACGGCTGGATATTGTACAGGTGGTTTAATAAATTCAGTTAAATATACATCGGCTCCTATTACTTCCCCCATTGAGGACATGCCTTGTGCCATACGGCACGCTATCATAACCTATGTAGCTACAATTCCTATTTCATCATAAGTTGAAAGATTTGCCATAATAAAACAAGCTATAGCCATAAGCAAAGTAGTTATTATTATAGTTGATTTTCTTCCTATATTATCACCAAGCCAACCAAAGATTAATGCTCCTATAGGTCTAAATACATATGTTGAACATCATGCAGCTGCTTCATAGATTAGAGCAGTCTGAGGATCAGCTTTAGGAAAAAATAGCTCGTTGAGAAGCACGGCCATATGTACATATAAATATAAATCAAAATATTCAAGAAAAGTTCCGATAGACAAAATACCTAATGCTTGTTTTTGTTCTCTATTTAAACTTGTTTGTGCTTTCTCATAGCCGAGCATAAATTCTTTATAAAAAATTAAATTGTAAAGAAATCTATACTGTTCAAAATAAAAGTCAATAGGAAATTTCGCTTTACACGATAAATAAGAAAGTGAAGTGCAACTTATTATTAATTTATATTATCAATTTTATAAATATAATTGAACTAGTTTAAAGTGGTATGTCCGTGTACCTGAGCATTCATCACAAGCCCAAAGCCTATTAGCATGGATGCGATCATTGTTCCGCCGTAAGAAATAAATGGCAGTGGTACGCCTACTACGGGAAGCAAGCCCATAACCATAGCTATATTAATAAATACGTGACTAAATAAAATCGAAGTAATACCTATTACCATTAATTTACTAAAAATCTCTCGGCAATTTGCGGCAATTAATAAAGAAATAGTTATAAGTGCAAAATATAATATTAGTAAAAACATTCCTCCTATAAAGCCGAATTCTTCAGCGAAAGTAGCAAAGATAAAGTCTGTTTGATGTTCGGGAAGAAAATCTAAATGACTTTGGCTACCTTGATTTAAACCTCGTCCAAATAAGCTACCTGAACCTATAGCGATTTTAGATTGAATAATATTATAGCTAGCACCGAGCGGATCGTGTTCAGGGTCTAAAAACACCATTACCCGTTTTTTTTGATAATCATACATCATATTCCAAGCAATAGGCAGGCTAATAAGAGCAGCAAGACCTAGTATTATAAAATATTTTATTCTAAAACCTGCTGCAAAAAATATAATTGTGGAAACAATTAAGACAATCATTCCCGTACCTAAATCCGGTTCTCTAATTATTAGAAAAGCCGGTATTAAAACTCCAATAATCGGTATGATAACTTTGTGAAATTTTGTAAGATCATCGATTGTGAGTGAATGAAAATATCTAGCAAGCATTAATACAACGGCGATTTTTATCGGTTCGGAAGGCTGAAGCTTAACTATACCGATATCAATCCATCTTTTACCGCCCATGGCAGTTGAACCGAAAAGCTCCACGGCTGCTAGTAAAGCAAGTACACAAAAATAGAAAATATATGATAATCTGAAGATTATACGCAAATCTATCAATGCAACAACAATAGCTAACGGCAAGAATATACAAAAATTTATAATTTGTTTGTAAGCCCAGGGTTGCAAATTGCTATTCGCTGCAGAATAAAGCACAACAAAACCAATGCAGCAAATTAAGCTAATTAGTAAAATTAAAGTAATCGGTAATTTTTGTAATTGTTCTAGATAATTTTTGTGCATGGTTTTTTGCAATCAGTAAATAATATGGTGATAGACGAAGTTTAATTTGGAAAAGAGCAAGGCGTTTTATATTTTTTGACCGCAGCGTACATACTAGTACGTGAGGATCAAAAAATATGAAACAACGATGCCAATTTTTTAAATTAAACGAGTATATCAAATACCTTAAAAATAAATGCTAATTCGTCAGCTATCTCCTTCAAATAATCAAAGCGACCGGCAGAACCCTTATGTCCCGTATCCATATTCGTTTTTAATAATAAGGGATTATTGTCTGTTTTTAGTTCTCGTAATTTTGCTACCCATTTAGCAGGTTCCCAGTAACCTACACGTGGGTCGGATATACCGCAAGTAATGAATAGAGCAGGATAGTTTTGTGCTTTTACGTTATCATAAGGAGAATATGATTTAATATATTCAAAATATTCTTTCTCTTTCGGATTACCCCATTCATTATATTCTAAAAGAGTTAGAGGTAAGCTTTCATCAAGCATGGTATTAAGTACGTCTACAAATGGTACATGAGCAACGGCTAATTTATAGAGTTCAGGTTTTTCGTTGAGGACATAACCTATTAACATACCGCCGGCACTACCGCCCATTATTACTATATTGTTGTTACTTGTATATTGCTCATTAATTAAAGCTTTACTACAAGCTATGAAGTCTTCAAAGGTTCTTTTTTTGGTTAAAAATTTTGCTGCTTCATACCAGCCATGACCTAGATCATCGCCACCTCTAATATGAGCAACTGCGTAAATAAAACCACGATCAGCAAGTGTCACTGCCGTATTTCTAAAATTGACAGGCATGCTAATCCCGTAAGCTCCGTATCCCATTAGATATAAAGGATTTGAGCCGTCTTTTTTAAATAAAGATTTTTTGTAGAATAAAGTAATAGGTACTTTTACGTCGCCATTATCTGCAAATATTCTCTCTACTTTATACTCTTCAGGATTAAAGCCTGATGGTATTTCTTGGGTCTTTAATATCGTTAATTTATCACTATCAAAATCGTAGTTATAAGTGGTATTTGGTCTTGCTAGAGAAGAGTAATTTACTCTGATATCGTCTTCCTCAAAGTTTGTAGAAAAGCTACTTGCTTGGAAACTTTCGTCAGGAAAATGAATTATTTTTTCTTGTAAATCTTTAAATTGCTTTATTTTAATTAGCGGTAAACCTTGGTCACGATAATTTAAGATTAAATAATTATTTGTAACCTCAAAGCTTTTTAAATATTTGTCTTGTTCTTCCTTAATATAAATATCATCCCAATTAGCATTTTCAAAATTATTTACCGGTAGCTTTACAATATGGAAATTTTTAGCTTTATAATTAGTTTTAATATAAAAATAATCATCATTATGTTCTACATCATAGAATATTTTATTTTCTGCAGCTCGTACTAATTTAGGCGTAAAATTATCATCCTGCATAGAAATTATGTAAATTTCATTTTCATTATGATCTCCTGAGTTTATAAAAATATATTCATTACTTGCTGATTTTTCGCAACTGATAAAATGAAGAGGGTTTTTTACCTCGAATATAAGTTTGTCTTGAGAAATATCTTCACCTAAGCGATGAAACATTACCTTATCCCAGCGTTGATTTTCATTGATAGTAATATAGAAAAAGCCGCTTAGTTGTTCATGCCAAATTATGGATGGTGCCACGTCTTTTACTTCATCAGGTAAGTATTTTTGTTCTTTAAGATTATATATTTTGATATTGTATTGCTCATTACCCGTAAAATTAACGCTGTAAGCCATTAAATTTTGATCAGGTGATATTGCGACTTTGGCAACATCGGTAAAACCGCCGTTTGGAGTAAGAAAGTTAACATCTAATATTATCTCTTCATGTGCTTCCATACTATTATGCTTCCGGCAATATATCGGATAATTTTTATTCCCCTCTACTCTATGATAATAGTAGTAGTCTTTTTTCTTAACATAAACTGACTCATCGTCTAATTTGATTCGTCCTTTTAATTCTTCAAAAATCTTTTCCTTATCCTTGTGCAGATCGGCAAAGAAATTTTCGGTATATTTATTCTCAGCCTTTAAGTAGTCTAAAATTTTAGAGTCTTCTACATTTGGCCATTTAGGATCACGCAGCCATTGATAATCATCGTTTATTGTTTGTCCGTGGGCTTCAAAGCTGTAATTTTGTTTGTCTGCAATTGGTGGTTTCATGTTATCGACCTTCGTATATGTCATTCTCAGCTAAAAGCAGGAATCTAGGGATTAAGAATGTAAATAATTTTTTATTGTTCTGGATACCGTGGTCAAGCTACTAGATGACAGAGTGTTAAAATCAAACTAATTAATAGAAATAATATAATAAATATAGCAGTTTGCTGATTATGCCAAGCAGATATTTTACCTAAAATATTATCCCAAATAACCTTAAAATTAAGATATTCTTCTGTATCTTCGGTACTGTCTGTCCTTTCTTTATATTTACCGATACTGAAATATATAAATTTTTCAATATATTGGTATAGGTCAAGGTTTATGTATTCTGTCGAAATGCGTGGTATTTTTCTAAATATTAAAGCCAATAATATTGAGGTTGCAAGGATAGCTAGTTTAAAATTAGCAGTATGTGATATTTGAACAGGGTAGAATAAACATACGCATAAAGTTATGATGCACGAGGAGAGGTAGGTTAAGTTCCTTAACGTCATTGCGAGGAAAAACGTAGTTTTGTACGCACGCAATCTCAGGATATTTGACGAGATTGCCACGCTCCTTTTAGTCGCTCGCAATGACGAGAGTAAACTCTCCATCAACAACCCAAATAATACGGTACAAGTTGCTATCTTGGAAAATATAATAATATTATTTGAATCTAAAAGATTGGCAATTCCGTCTTTGATATAAGAAGAATTAATAGGCAGTATAGATGTATATATTAATATGCTAACTACAAACCCGCCTAATAAAATAAAATTAATTTGAGTATTCTGAAGATCTTGGTAATTTTTAATACTGTATTCATCTTCTATATAAGTAAAATATAAAGCAAATAACCCATTATATAGTATATGTATGAATATAAAGCTTGTAATAAGATAAGCTATGTTTGGAGCATTTATACTAATAGCCGTTAATATAAAGCCAAGCTGTGATACGGTAAGATAACATATTAATCGTTTAAGGTTTTTCTCAATTAGAGAAAATACTAACCCGTAAATAATCATTGATATTCCAAAAAACTTAAGTATCTCAAGACCGCTAAATAATTTTAAAATGATAATTAAAGTAACTTTAGTAGTAAAACTTATTAAATATACAATACCGCTACTTGAAGCTGTAGGATAGCAATTAACCACCCAACCGTTTACAAAAATAGCTGAGGCATTAATCAAACAACCTGCAAGTATGAATATTGCCGGTAACTCAAAATTATATACTGATTCCGTTAAAGAAATAAAAGCTGTATTACCTGTTGCTTGGATTAGAAGAGTCATGCCGATCAAAATTAACCCGCTACTGAATAAATGAGTGAGGAAATATTGACGTAGCGGCTGTATCTTTAATTGGTCGCAAAAAACAATTATGCAGGCAAAAATTGTCATGAATTCAAGCGAGATTATCATAGAAATAAAATCAGCTGCAAATACGCATATAATAGAGGATAAACAGTATAAACTACCTATTAGCGTCTCAAATTTTCTATTTTGGGAAATTGTATAAAGACTTAAGATAGCAGTAACAATTAGAAATGCGAGAGCTATTAGCTGATTTTGCAGGTTAAAATCAAACATAACCTCGAAATTAGTAAGCGGAAATGTAAATTTGCTATTTTGAATAAACATTTTAATCTTTAGAAGAAACTGTTAAAACTTCTAGTCCTTGAATCCTTTTAAAGTCTTTTACATTTAGAGTTAATAGAGAATAACCATGCGTTATTGCCGTTGCTGCAATTAGCATGTCATGGGTTCCTATAGTTATACGTTGTTTATATAAATCATTAATAATACGTGCATATGTATATACTTCTTCAATACCGAAAGGTAATATAGTAAACAGACTTTTTACATATTCTATAAAAGCTAAACATTTTATACGTTTATTCTCATTATTGACTCTATCTACTCCTATTAATAGTTCAGTTAACACAATAGGGCTAATATAAGCCTGACCATAATGTGACCATTGCTTAGTACTTACCTTTCCTCTTTCTAAAGCTATGATTATAGAAGTGTCAATAATTAATCCCATCTTTCAACCAATTTTTTAATGTCTTGTCTAGTACTGCGTCTTATTTCTTCGATGTCTTTCATGAATTGATCAGCATCTTCAGGATCAAGATGTGGACCATTTTTAAAGGCTTCTTCTAAGTCTCTTACTGCTATAGAAGGCTTGGTTTCTGCAGGCGTAATCCTTGCTACGATATGGTTACCTTTTTGCACGTCAAAGCTTTCGCCTTTATAGTAAACTCTATTCATAATATCTGAAAAAGATCGTACAAATTCTGTTGCTCTAATAATTTGTGCCATATTTATCCTCAAAAATAATTGCATATTGTATGATTATATGTAAATACATAAATTATGTAAATACATATTTATGTAATATAAGCTAAAAATTCTCTGATTAAGATTTGGATAAAGTAAAATAATGTTATAGCTAAGGCACAAATGATTATACTGATTTCCATAGAGTAGGGGAGTGGTTTTGTTACACTAGATTCTACCAAAGAAGGTTTATAAATAGAGCTTAATATTTTGAGAAGGTAAAGGCTTGAGAATATACTACTAGCTATTACGACAATCATAACGATAATTTGATTCTGTTCGCTTGCAGCAAGCAATATTGAGAATTTGCTGATAAATCCGCTAAAGATGGGTATACCGATTAATGATAATGAAGAGATAGATATAATAAAAGAAATTAAAGGAAACTCTTTAGATGTTCCATGCAAATCCTGTACTTGGTCAGCTTTCTTTAAACTGTAAATACTTCCCATACTGTAAAATAAGCAGATTTTTGTAAAAGAATGCGAAACCAAATGTAAGGTGGCAGCTCCAAGTGCTTTAGGTGTTAGCATGAAAGCACTAAGTAATGCAAGGCTTAGTTGATTCATAGTGGAATAGGCGAGTATTTTTTTGATATTATCCGTGCCTAGTGCTTTGAATGAGCTGTAAAATATGCTTACTATCGGTATGAAAATTAACCAGTTAAACTCGGCAAATATCATTTGTAAATACGATAAACCGAATATATATAATAGGATTTTGTAAATACAAAATAATCCTGTTTTAACTACTATTACAGCATGCAGTAAGCTACTAACGGGGTAATGTGCAACCATTGCGGCAGGAAGCCATGAATGCACCGGAAAAATTGCAGTTTTAGCAATTCCAAAAATAAACATTAATAATAAGATAATGGATTGGCTTTGAGAAAAATAATTTTCTACTAGGCTGCCGCTTGCAAAATCTCCGTTACCGGTTTTAGCATAAATAATTATCAGTGCTGGTAAAAATAATATTGTGGCAGAAATCATCAGAATTTTTAGATATTTATATAACCCACTAAGTACTATATTATTTTTGGTATGTCCTATTAAAAAAGCTGTAGAAATAGTTAGAAGCTCATAACAAATGAACATAGTGAATAAATTGCTAGATAAGGCAATTAAAACGCCAATTAGAATAGTTAAGTTAAAGAAAAATAAGAATCTAGAAGAGTGTTCTATATTATTAATAGCAAGATATTTAGGGGTGTAAAGTAAAGTACAAATCCATAAAAATCCTATTAAGCTCAAGAATATAAGTCCTAAAGGTTCAAGGTGGAATCCTATAGAGTAATTACCGAATATATTAAATTCAAAGCCTGCTCTAATACCTTTTAAAAACAACCAATCTATAATTAAAATATTACCGAAGAAAAAAATAGCGATAGTAATAAGCAAAAAATTACGTATAAAACTATCTTTTTTAGTGGCATACGGACTAGTTAAGTTTAATGCACCAACTAGCAAAGTTGATAGAATCAAAAGACTCGGAGTAGTAAATTGTGTAATCATGATAAGCTATTATACTTTTTTTGATAGTATCCTGTATGGCTTTTTATGTCATTCCTGCGAAAGCAGGAATCCAGTACTTAAAAGCTTTTTTGAAAATTTTATCTTAAAAAAAACTATATAATAAAAAATCTTAAAAATTAAGATTTTTTAGCCTGGATCCCCGCCTTCGCGGGGATGACATTAAAGGTTACTGGATTCCCGTTTTTGCGGGAATGACAATAGTACCATTTTATAATGATAAAATAGTGATCCTACGGAGCTTAGTAAGATTATAACAAAATCTAATAATAGTTTTTGTCTAAATAATAATTCGAGAATATTTATTTTGATAAAAAATAATGGGCTGATAGGTAAGCCGCAGCTGCAAATAATAATAATTATGGTTAAAATTTTGTTAGAATTCTTTTTATAGCTTTCATTATAAGCATCTATCAAGAAAAGAGCTATTTTATTTATACTGTCCGCAAGTAATAAGCTCGGTAAAATTATTATACCGCCCTTCGTAACATATAATAGGAATACATAACCTATTTGAGTAAAACATGAATAAATTATAATATTCTTGAAGTCTTTTGCTCGGTAAGCAAAGTACGGAGCTATAATAAGAGTAGCTAAAGCTATAGGTCTTATAAAATTTGCAATAGTGGATTTAATTGTCTCATAGCCTATAATAATATAAGTAAATTTGTATATTATATATATTCCTATTATAGTAGAAATCCCTGCTAAATATACTAAAATAACCGAAGCCGTGTTATTATAAGCTCTCATCATCCAAAAGTGCATAGGGAAAAAAGCTGTTTTTAAAATAGCCCCTATTAAGAAAAAGCAGGTAGCCATAGTGATTATACGAGAGTTATGATGTTCTTGTAGATAAGTTGCAACATCATACATATTTAAGCTACCTGTAATACTTAGCAAAAATCCTATGGCTATAAGAATAAGAGTCGCTCCAATACTCCCCATGATTAAATAATCAAAAGCTCCGATTAAAGATTTTGGATTATTACCTGAGGCTATCAATACATAGCTACTAAGTGCCGAAATTTCTATAAACACATATAAATTAAAGAAATCATTAGTACTAATCATTCCTAAATAGCCCGTATGAGCAAATAATAATATACCGTAAAATAAAGATTTTCTATTGTTGTTGATATATTTTAAGATTGTTCGATTAGTAATCTTATGACAAAAAACTAAAAAGAATAATAAAACCAAGTTAAGATAAATAATAATAGCTTGGTTTAGTGAATTTAGCCGATATTCTATTCCTATTTCTGAAGTCCATCCTCCCATGGTGTAAGATAGCTCCGTATTTTGTATAATGCTATATCCATAAACACTGACCAAAAGGCTAGATAAAATGCAAATCGTAGTAATTACTCGTGCAATGGCGGTAAAGCGAAAAGATATTATTGAGAGTAAAGCCCCGAATAAAGGAAGTAATATTTGTATGATAGGGAAATGGTTAACTAGAATCATGGAAGTTTATTCTCCATCGTCATTGCGAGCAGCCGTAGGCTGCGTGGCAATCCCGTCAAATGTCCTGAGATTGCTTCGTCAATTACTTCGTAATTTTCTTGCAATGACGATTTGGTATAGAATAACATAATTGAAAAAATCATTTATCAAAATTAATTTCATTTTCTGATATTGTACCAAAATGTTTATAAATTTGATATATTAAACTTAAAGCTACGCTAAGAGTAGCAAACCCAACTACTATAGCAGTGAGCATTAATACATGAGGCAAAGGGCTAGTGTAAGTAGTTAGCCCATCTTGTAAAATAGGTACACCGCCTGTTTTAATTTTTCCGATACTTAAATAAAATACTAATACCGAACTTTGAAATATTCCAAGCCCGATAATTTTATGAATATAATTACGGCTTGTAAGCATTATAAATAAGCCGCTAGTTAGTAAAATCAAAGTAAGAAAGTATATTAAATGTGACATTACATTGTCATACCGTGGCCCCGCCACGGTATCCAAAAAAAATTTAAAAAAGACTGAATCCCGTGGTCAAGCCACGGGATGACAGAGGTAAACCTGAACCACGCACGCAACAATACCTCCTCGCAATGACATTGGTAGACATTAATACGCTTTGAAAGACTGATTAAATACGCATGTGACTTTTTTACCCTTACGTATAGCGAGCTTAGGAAAAACCTGTTCAAGGATCACCATATTAGGATTATCTTGAGCAAGGCGATAATTTACTAAAGATTCTCGAAGTGAATCATCTACAGCAAAAATACCGGAAATTTCAGCGTTTTTATCTCTAAATTGTAGATAAGTAAACTCGCCGTCGTCAAAAATTTTAATAGGTGCTATTTCTTCGCTGCCGCTAATATAATAATTAAAGTTATATTTTTCAGGATGAGTAAGATCGGGACTGGCTAGGGAAGCAGAAAAAGTTTGCATATGACCGCTCATATTGTCATTTTCGTCATCCGGGTAAAGAAACTTTACGTTAAAGACCATTTCAGGATCACGCATATCAAGAGTTTCGGCGGCATATAGTTCAAAGAAATAAGTCCGTTTATTAGTAATTAAAGTCATATTAGTAGTAGCATCCGGTTCCATCGGTTTAATAAAAATCCTATGACCAGCAGGTACTATTTGCCATGAAGTAGTATCTCCCATAGAAATACTGACTATTTCCTCGTCTCTTGCTAGTTCTATACTTGCTTGATAGCCGTAATACCCTGTGAATTTGAAAACATCGTCAGGGTTATAAGTCATAACTCTTAGACGCGGGTCTCGACCTAGAGGTCGTGATATAGTAAGAGCAAATACATCTAATGTAAGTATTATAAAAGTACAAAATATTATTAGTTGCTTCATATTATTTCTGATTTTTATTCCTTAATAACTTTAGCTTGTAACTAGTAACGGTAAAATTGAAGGGCATATCAGGTGATGTACTTGTACTGATAGAATCCATTATAAATCCGATTCTTGCTTCCCATACCATATTTTCTAAAATTTCACCCGTACTATTTTGTGCCAATGATTCAAAAGTAACAACTGCCTCGTTATCGTTTATATTGTTAATTGATAATATATTAATTGAGCGTCTATATAGTTTTTGATATCTTATGACCGGTGATAATGAGTTATCAATATTCATAAAATTAGCAAATTGCATATAAACAATACTCGTAGAAGCATTTTTGATAAAGGTAAATTGTTCTTTTAATATATCGTAATTGTATTCTTCTCGTTGTTTTACATAATTCTGAAGCATAATATTTGCAACAGAGATATAAGGATTGGCGAGTGCTGAATGTTTAGTATTAGTAACGGTAGCTTGTTTTTCGGCATCATCTTTTATTAAATAACTTACCTTTTCGTTTATTGGTAGCAATATGTTGATATTTATACAAATTAAGGTTAATAATAAGGTAAAAATCGTGCATATTAAAAGCAGAAGACTTCTATGACTTAACGGTAAGATATACTTAAAATTATACCATTTTCTTGCATCAATAAAATATTCGCCGGATTTTATATATTCTTGTATTGCGTTGGTTAATGGGTCCATAATTACTAGATTAATATCTAATTTTATTCTGTTTTAACTCTATCATAATTATTATAATATGATTATAATTTGTTAATTTAATGTTATTTAAGCTATAAAATAAGTTTATATTGTTGCTACAATACCAAATATTGTTTAACTTTAAAATTAAAATAAATTATAAATTAAAATTATACAATAACAATTATTGATGGTAGTTATTATGTTGTACTCGTCCCACTTGAAAAATTGGCGACAATGTCTTTACAAGTCCGCAGTAGCCACGTATTAAGTATACGCTCTGCTCTCAAGTTGAACTTCGTATAACTACTCTTTATTTACTTCAGAGTATAATAGTTTACAATCTTTTTAATATTTTTTTATATTTATAAATAGATTTTTTCAAAAAATGCTTGTGAACTATTGTATAGTAAGGTAATTTTAAAATAGTAACAAGATAATTTAATAATGTATAATTAGAATGTTAAAATCATTAAAGTTTCTATTAGTATTAATTATGCTTGCTCAATTACTGTCATGTACCCCTTCAGCTCCTTATGAAATTAAAAGCCCATGCGTTTCTGCTGATATAGATGATGGATCGAGTTTAAGCGTAAATCCTTGTATAAGAAGACCAGTTAATTCAGTAAATATAGCATAAAAGTAATAGTTTTACACAATAACAATGTAATAATAAAAATACCTTTGATATGAATAATATATTTGGCTTCTTTAAATCAAGTAACAACTCGAAAAGCGGTTCAGGAGATACACAAAATCAAGAAAGTATTAAATCAGCTAATCCTTTAAAAATTACTCAGAATTGGTATGAAGAGCGATCTGATAAGTTAATTGTTCAACGTAACTTACTTATCATATTAATAATACTACTAACCATTTTTATGGTTATATCAACTTTAGTAATAGCATTTGTAGTAAAATCTAAACAGTTTGATCCTTTTGTTATTCAGCTTAATAGTAATACCGGACGTGCCTCGGTGGTAGAACCTATTTCATCACCGGTATTAACGGCGGATGAGTCTCTTACAAGGTATTTTATAAAGAAATACATAACGGCACGGGAAACATATAATCCAGTTGATTTTGCAACGATAGCTCGTACGACAATAAGATTATTTTCAACAAGCGGTGTTTATTATAATTATCTTGGCTATATAAGAAATAAAGATTTTGATCCTACGATAAAATATAAAGAAGATAATACTACATTTTTAGTAATAAAATCATGGTCAAAAATCGCAGCAGATAAATATATAGTTAGATTTTCCGTAAATGAAACATCAGGAAGCCAATTAGTTTATAATAAAATAGCGGTAGTAAGTTATGCTTATGTGCCTATGCAATTAACAGATTCAGAACTTGACATAAATCCGGTAGGGTTTCAAGTTAACGGATATAGGGTAGACGATGACAATAGTTAGATTTTATTTTTTAGTTTTTATATTATTAAGTGGTTTTACAGTACAACGAGAATGTCCACTTGTAGATGATCCATGTAATAATAGTAGTAATAATTATGTAGATGATTTATCTATAACTAAAGATAATAGGATAAAAACTTATATATATAATCCAAATGAAGTTTATTTATTAGTTTTGCATTTTGGCTTTCAATCGCATATAGAATTTGCTAAAAATGAAGAAATCCAAAATATAATTCTTGGGGATGCTTATGCTTGGAAAATAACTCCTTTGGCAAATAGATTATTTATTAAGCCTCTTGAAAAAGATATCCGTACAAATATGACTATTATAACTAATAAAAGAACTTATGAATTTGATATCGCTTCTACGGAACTTATGATGGGTAATGAAAGGGATTTAGTATATGTAATTAAATTTTACTATCCTAAGAAAAATGGTAATTACATGGCAAGGTTTTAATCGATGTCATTGTTGTGTAGATACGTCATTGCGAGGGAAAACTGTAAGTTTTGACGAAGCAATCTCAGGAGTTTGTTATTATTTCATGAGATTGCCGTGCAGTCTACGACTGCTCGCAATGACGGAAAAACTGATTCACGCGGGGAATGAAAACAAGAACACTTTAACTAATATAATTTAGATATGGCTGAAGAGCAAAATAATAATGATAATAATAATACCGGTTCTTTATCAGGAGCAGATGCTCCTGAAGTACAGAGAGAATTATCAAAAGTTTCAGTTAGCTTTAATAAGAGTATTGCGATAGTAGTCGTAATTTGCGGTATTTTTATATATATTTTTTATACTCTTTTTTTCGCTAATAAAAAAGAAGAAATACCGGAGACTCAAGTGCCGACTAATATTGTAAAACCTGTTACTGATGTTGATGATAATATTCCGGAGATTCCAAAGTTACCTGATCCGCCTAAGCTTGAGACACCTACTGCTCCACCACCACCTCCTCCTCCGGTAGTAGAAGTTCCACCGGTCTTACCTCCTACTACTCCTGTAGAAGAGAATAAAGACAAAACGCTTCCATTGCCGCCGGTTTCGTTGCCTTCGACTTCAGGAACGTTAGTTGAGAGTGATGCAGAGAAGCAACGTCGTGAAGCAAAAAGAAAATCAGCTATAGTATTAGTTGGTGGTGTAGAGCCTAAAAAAACACAGGAACAGATTACGGCAGAAGCGACTTTTAAAGATCGCGGTGATATGTCTTTGGTTCTTGGACGCGGTAAATTAATTGATGCAGTACTTGAAACGGCAATAAATAGTGATCTCGGCGGTGAAATAAGAGCCATTATTAGTAGAGACGTATTTTCTGAGAAAGATAAAGTTATATTGATACCGAAAGGATCAAAAATATTCGGTAAATATGCAACCTCAACTGATTCGAGCAGTTATGGTAGAGTATCTATAATATGGGATAGAATAGATTTGGCCAACGGTTATACTATAGAATTTGACTCCCCTGCAGTTGATAATTTAGGTAGACCTGGACTACAAGGGAGAGTCGATAATAAATATAAAGAACAATTTGCAAATGCCGTATTACAATCCGGCTTTAATATAGGTCTTGCTAAAGTTCTTGATAAGTTAGTGCCGCCTCCTATAGATTCACAGGCAGCAGCTACCAATAGTGCTACGGCAACACAATTGTTAAATACTGCTCAAACTATTGCGGCTAATACCGCTATGGATGCAAATACTAGGATAGTTACAATTTGTACTAATATACTTGCTGCTATTACCGATAAAACTTCGACTGCTTATACTACTATGACTCAAGCATGTACAACAGCACAAACTGCTTCTTCAGCGAATACTGCTGAGCAGAGACTTCAAACCTTAGTGCAGGCAGTTAATACGGCAGCTTCAAGTTTGCTTACTACTACCTCTATAGCATCGACTCCGACACAAGCACAACA
Source organism: Rickettsia sp. MAE-05 (assembly GCF_057319745.1). Taxonomy (NCBI): domain Bacteria; kingdom Pseudomonadati; phylum Pseudomonadota; class Alphaproteobacteria; order Rickettsiales; family Rickettsiaceae; genus Rickettsia; species Rickettsia sp. MAE-05. The sequence goes on along the minus strand of NZ_JBLTIO010000002.1, from coordinate 55,835 downwards.
AGCTTCTACTCAAGCTTTTACGGATGTGACGAATGTTGTACAAAATATGATAACTCAGCAGCAGTTTAAGCCGACGACAACGGTTAATCAAGGTACGCCGGTTAGAATATACGTTAATAAGGATTATAAATTCCCAAAAGCCGTTTTATTAAAATCAAAGGTAATGAAATGAATGAAGAATTTGCAGCCTTAGAGACGTTTTTACTTCCTTTTAAAAATTTATTTGCTGAAGACGGTATTAACGAGATTATGGTTAATAAGCCTGGGGAAGCATGGGTTGAAAAAAAAGGCGATATATATTCTAAGCAAATACCGGAATTGGATAGTGAACATCTACTTTCATTAGGGCGTTTAGTTGCTCAATCTACCGAACAGATGATTTCGGAAGAAAAGCCTTTACTTTCCGCAACTTTGCCGAACGGTTATCGTATTCAAATAGTATTTCCTCCTGCTTGTGAGATAGGACAAATCATTTATTCTATAAGAAAGCCTAGCGGTATGAATCTAACTTTAGATGAATATGCTAAAATGGGAGCATTTGATGATACTGCAACAGAGAGTTTAGTAGATGAAGATGCAGTAATTTTAAATAATTTCTTAGCCGAAAAAAAGATTAAAGAATTTATTAGACATGCAGTTGTTTCAAAGAAAAATATCATAATTAGCGGCGGTACTTCAACCGGTAAAACTACTTTTACTAATGCTGCACTTACTGAAATACCTGCAATAGAAAGATTAATTACTGTAGAAGATGCTCGTGAGGTTGTGCTATCAAGCCATCCTAACAGAGTGCATTTACTTGCTTCCAAAGGAGGACAGGGACGTGCAAATGTTACTACTCAAGATTTAATAGAGGCATGTTTGCGTTTAAGACCGGATAGAATTATAGTAGGTGAGCTGCGAGGTAAGGAAGCTTTTAGTTTTTTGCGTGCTATTAATACAGGTCACCCCGGTTCAATATCAACACTGCATGCGGATAGTCCCGCTATGGCTATTGAGCAGTTAAAGCTTATGGTTATGCAAGCAGATCTTGGTATGCCGCCTGACGAAGTAAAGAAGTATATTTTAACCGTTGTAGATATCGTTGTGCAGTTAAAACGCGGTAGCGGTGGGAAAAGATATGTTTCAGAGGTTTACTATAAGAAGAATAAGAATGCTGAGGGTATGGTGTAGCGAAAGCGTCATTGCGAGGAGATGCGTAGCATCGACGCGGCAATCTCAGGAGTTTTATACTACTTCATGAGATTGCCGCACTCACTTCGTTCGCTCGCAATGACGTAAAAATTACTCCACGCAAAAACTAACATATAAGTAAAAACTAGGAATATCAATTCATGGAATGGCATAAGATACTTAAAGTTACTAGGAATATATTCGGTCATGCTATAATTCATCCGGTTGTTATTTTTTGTACCATTTGGATAAGCGGTGCATTTGTTGCAATTTTTACTAATGAGGTTGGAGCTTTAGGTGTAGATATAAATGCTATAAATATTGCTTATAAGTGGGCTTACTGGCTTATTAACGTTTGGGGGCAGTTAAAAATTGCCGACTATAATTATTTAAAATTGAAGCTACTTGCATCTCTTCTTGGTCCTGCTATTGTTGTCATAATATTTTACATTAAAAATTTTGAAAGAATAAAATCATTACAATTTTTTGAGCAACCGGAAAAAGTATATGGAGATGCTAGCTGGGCTAATCCGTCAGATATAGAGGCTGCTGGTCTTAGATCCAAAAAAGGTATGTTAATAGGTGTTGATGCCAGTGGATATTTTGTTGCAGATGGGTTCCAGCATGCTTTATTATTTGCTCCTACAGGTTCAGGTAAAGGTGTGGGTTTTGTGATACCTAATCTGTTATTTTGGAGTGATTCAGTAGTAGTACATGACATAAAACTCGAAAATCACGGTTTGACGAGCGGTTGGCGTGAGAAACAAGGTCAGAAAGTTTTTGTATGGGAGCCTTCTAATCCCGATGGTATTACGCATTGTTACAATCCGATTGATTGGGTTAGTACTAAGCCCGGGCAGATGGTTGATGACGTGCAGAAAATTTCAAATCTTATAATGCCGGAAAAGGATTTTTGGAATAATGAAGCACGAAGTTTATTCTTAGGTGTAACTTTATATTTAATAGCCGATCCTACTAAAACTAAATCTTTCGGTGAAGTAGTGCGTACCATGAGAAGTGACGACGTAGTTTATAATCTAGCGGTCGTACTCGATACGCTTGGCGGTGTAATACATCCTGTTGCATATATGAATATTGCTGCGTTTTTACAAAAAGCCGATAAAGAGCGTTCGGGTGTAATATCTACAATGAACTCATCGCTTGAATTATGGGCAAATCCGCTTATTGATTCTGCTACTGCATCTTCTGATTTCAATGTACAAGAATTTAAAAAAGTCAAAACAACCGTATATGTAGGGTTAACACCCGATAATATACAGCGTTTACAAAAATTAATGCAGGTGTTTTATCAGCAGGCGACAGAATTTTTAAGCCGTAAAATGCCGGATTTAAAGGAAGAGCCGCATGGAGTAATGTTCTTGCTTGATGAGTTCCCGACACTTGGAAAGATGGATACTTTTAAAGCCGGTATAGCTTATTTTAGAGGTTATAGAGTTCGGTTATTTTTGATTATTCAAGATACGCAGCAGTTAAAAGGAACATATGAAGATGCGGGGATGAACTCTTTCTTATCTAATGCAACATACCGTATTACTTTTGCTGCTAATAACTATGAAACGGCAAATTTAATATCACAGCTTGTCGGTAATAAGACGGTAGAACAAAGATCATTTAGTAAACCTTTATTTTTTGACCTTAATATTTCTACTAGAACCCAAAACGTTTCTCAAGTTCAAAGAGCTTTACTTTTACCTCAAGAAGTAATACAGTTACCGAGAGATGAGCAAATTGTTTTAATAGAATCCTTTCCGCCTATAAAATCTCGTAAAATTAAGTATTACGAAGATAAGTTTTTTACTAGTAGATTATTACCGCCGACTTTTGTACCTACTCAAGTACCTTTTGATCCTAGGGCAAATAATAATGAGGCTCAAGAAGAGACTGAAACAACAACTGCTCCGGAAAATAATGAGTAAGATCCAAAAATGCGTTCAGCTATTATTGATATCGGTTCAAATGCTTTAAGAGCTGTAGTTTATGAAAGTGATGAGCTTGGAGCTCCGGAAATTTTTAATTATAAATTTAGAAATTATCTTACAAATTTACTTAATTTAGATAATTTAGACGTAAAACATCAAACATATTTATCTCTACAATATCTTATCCATATTCTTACCAAACTGTCTGTTACTAATATTAGATGTGTTGCAACAGCTATACTTAGGGGGCATCCTAAAGCAGATGAATTCAAAGCTATAATTAAAAAGAGATTCAATATTGATATTGAAATTATCTCAGGTGAACGTGAAGCTTATTTAACTGCTGCCGGATTAATTTCCGGTATTAGTGATGCTTTCGGTATTGTAGCCGATCTTGGGGGTGGAAGTCTTGAGCTTGCTCAGATTGGAAATAAAAAAGTCGGTAAATTAAAATCATTGCCGCTCGGTACAAAAATTATTGCTAGTAGCAATTTTGGTGATGTTGGGCTGATTACTAAAATGCTAGAGGAAGAATTTGGAGCTGCACACCTTGAAATTCTCTAGTTTTTTCAGGCGGTGCATTACGTCTAATGAGCCGTATATATATGGAGTCTATAAATTATCCCCTTAAAAATTTACATAATTTTGAAATAAATCGTGTAGAGTTTGAGTTATATTTAGAGAAATTATCGCAAATCGATAAATTAAAGCTGAGTTATTACGAGCAGAAAGCCATAAATTATAATGCAGTTCTAGTAATAAAAGCGATGATTAAGGTATTTTCACCGGAAAAGATTATTATCTCAAATTACGGTTTAAAAGAAGGAGTAAGATTTGATTCGTTACCGTCTCATGAAACAGAAAAAGATATTATTTATGAGAGGGTGAAGAGATTAGTAAAATTTGATAGAAATATATGTAAAATTGAAAAATATATTGAAGCAGTACAATATCTTTTAATTAATTCCGATGCTACGACTCTTATTATTATTGAACTCGCTATAATGCTAGCACAATATAATAAAAATATTGATAAAACGCTCAGAGCAAATTTTGTTTCGGAATTTATACTATCTTCAGACATTCCTTTTAGTATAGACAGCGCCTTATGCTCGGCATTGCTCTTACGGTTACTTATACTGCTAAAACTGACATGCAGATTAATAAAATAGCTAAGAAAATGATTAGTAAAAATGATTATTACAACAGTCATATAATCGGTTATTATATAAAAATTGCTAGAGAAATTGATGGACCGGAATTCCAAGAACCTTCTTTTTCGATTAAATTAAAAGACGATAAATTTTTACAAATTAATGCTTCAAATATCTTGCCTAAACAAGTTTTTGAAAAGGTTTGTGAACGTTTAAAAGATATAAGTTCTGCTAGAAAAAATATTAGTTATAATTTTAGTGATTAATTGTTTTTTGATCCCGTGGTCAATCCTATAGTACCGGACATTTTTTTTAAAGATCCCAATGTCATCCCCGCGAAAGCGCACAACTGTCCGAAGTTGAAAAATAAGTAGAGTAAGCAATTGTTTTTACAACTATTGCTGGTAGTATTTTTAGTGTTTTACGTTAAAAATACCATTTTTAGCTATTAAATAGCTTTTGTTCATTTTAACTTCGGACAGTTGTGGCGAAAGCGGGGATCCAGACTAAAAAATCTTTAATTTTAAAGATTTTTTATTACATAGTTTTTGTAAAATAAAGCTTTTTTTAAAAGCTTTATTTTACTGGATTCCCGCCTACGCGGGAATGACATAGAACAAAAATTGTCCGGTACTATAGGTCAAGCCATGGGATGACATCGAGTGTGTTTTCCGGGCTACACAACAAGACATTCCTGCTTTCGTAGGAATGACATCGAAATCTTTTTAAAAACTGTCCGGTACTTATTTTAAGTTCTCTTAGTCTACCTCCCAAATCATTATATAATCCTGAAAACAACAAATATATTAGGATATATGATAAAAAATTATTGGAAAAAATTTTGGAAGAATAGTACTACTAAATCACAAAATTTTATTGAACTAAACGACATTGCATACGGGAACTTAAAAAGAGTTAAGGTAGGCATAGAAGCTTATCGTGAAAATGTTATAGTATATAGATGTATTAATTTAATTGCTCAATCGGCGGGACATGTGCCGTGGAAAGTGCTTAAAAGTAAAACCGGAGAAGTAATATCAGAGCATCCGGTACATTATTTACTAAAAAGACCGAATCCTGAAAAAGCCGGAGCGGATTTTTTTAGTGAGTTAATCGCAAGCAAATTATTATTCGGTAATAGTTATATTTTATCAACTCTGGATTCATATCCTAAAGAAATTTATTTACTACCGGCTCTTGCTACTGAGCTTGTTATAGAACATGACAATATAGTTGCTTATAGATATAAAAGTAGCAAAGGTGATAGGATTTATAAGATTGACCATATAGCTAAGATGAGTAGAGTCTTGCATCTAAAAAACTATCATCCTCTAGATCAGCATTACGGGTTATCTTGTTTAGAAGCTGCTTCGCTTCCTATAGATTTACATCAACAATCTTCTTATTGGAATCATTCATTATTACAAAACGGGGCGAGACCTTCCGGTGCATTAATAGTAAAAGATAGTAACGGTTATCTTAGCGATGAACAGTTTGAAAGATTGCAAGCTCAATTATCAGAGAAATTTAGCGGTAATAGTAATGCCGGTAAGCCTTTGCTGCTTGAGGGAGGGCTTGGCTGGCAAGAAATGAGTATCAACCCAAAGGATATGGATTTCATTGAATCTAAAAACTCTGCGGCAAGAGAAATAGCTTTAGCATTTGGAGTGCCGCCGCAGTTACTAGGTATTAACGGCGATAACACCTATAGCAATATGCAGGAAGCTCGCCTTGCTTTATGGGAAGAAACGCTAATCCCTTTACTTGATAAAATTGCGGATAGTATGAGTAATTGGTTTTCATATCTTTTTAAGGAAGATATTATTATTGATTTTGATCGTGATTCTATATCTGCATTAACCGAAAAGCGTGAAAATTTATGGGCTAAAATCTCTAATGCTAATTTTATGACTTTAAATGAAAAAAGAGCTTTTGTCGGACTTCCACCGATTATAAACGGTGATAGATTATGACTAAAGATATTAGCGATACGTTAAATAATTTGTATGACCTTATAGCGAGGCTCATTATTCTACTCGAAGATGAATTAGTACGTATTACGCTGCATAAAAATGAAAATAATATAATAGATACTAAAAATGGGTCATGCCTCCATATTGCAGTTACGCCTATTAAAAAGCTATACGTTCAATAAGAGTACCAATAACCTTATCATGAATATCCAATGACTTGGAAAAGCAGATTGTCTTACGTGCAAGCCTCTTGCATCTCGTTCTAAGGTTCAAGTTACTTCGTTCTATCCGTTGAGTGTATTTTTTACTGATAATATGCTTTTTAGGGTCTAATAACCTAGCATAACTCCCCCATCCATCTGTATAGTAAAAAGTCACCTTGAAATTCTCTAGTTTTTTCAGTAATGATTCTAATGTGCTATCACATCTTGTACCAAACGTATAAGCAACTACTTTTAACGAAATCTTATCCAAGGCATACCAAAGCCATCGTTGTCTGGATTTATTCTGTACATAAGACCATTGTTCATCTATCTCAGGAGCAATAATTACTTTTGTTGTACTGATAGAATGATTTATTGTTTTTAATACTAGATTTTTTAAAACACGGATAACTGTATTGATACCCACTTTTAATACTCTTACTGTATCTCTAACTCCAGAGCCGTTGATTGACATTTCTACTATTTGCTCCTTAACTCCAGGCTTAGATGCATTATTAATATACTCCAATTGAAAATATCGATTACACCGCTTGCATTGATATCTCTGTTGTTTTGAAATTGAATATCCTGACTTTATTACTTCTTCTGTGTTGTTACAATATCTACACTTAACATCTATTTTTGCCATAACTCCTTAACTATAATTCTCTCTTATTACTGTTTGAGGATTATAGACTATTTACTCTAAACTGCAATACGGAGGCACGACCTTTTTAATATTGTCATATTCTATCGGTTCGTGATTTAATTGATCTAAATACTCACCAAGCATTTTACCGGCAAATCTTCCCACGCTTGAAAATATGCCGCCTCCAAATGTATTTCCTATGCCGCTGCCAAGCGAGCTAAAAAAACTTCCAAACATATTTACCATATTATATTTTAATATGGATTGATATTAGCACTATGATGTGGTAACACTAATAGTATAACTTCTTGTCATTGCGAGGAAATTGCATAGCAATTGACGAAGCAATCTTGTGCCAAAGTCCTGAGATTGCCACGCTCACTAACGTTCGCTCGCAATGATAGAATTAAAAAAATGGAAATCATAAATGTTTAAAAGATCTTTATTCATCTTACTATTACTTGCTGGTTCCTTAGTTAAAGCAGAAATTATAGAAGTGGATAGTTTAAATAAAATAAAACAAGATTTTAAAGAAAATTATAATAAAAATTATGTACCTCAGGATTTATTAGTAGTAACGGTTTTAGATGAATTTTTGTTTAAGTCTTTAGTGCCTATAGGTAAACAAATTGACAAAGATATTTATCTTACACTAACTCCTCTTTTGCGTAATATTAATAAAAATTCAAAAGCTATTTATATAGATCAATTGATTTTAACTAATGATAGTTATAAGAAAGAATTACAAGAATCTGATTTTCCAAATTTTGTAAATGAAATGAGTAATAGTAAAATCCCTATAATAGCCGTAAATGATGGATTTACCGGTAATTTTAATAATATTCCTAAATTTGAAATATGGTTTGCTGATTATTTAAAGAAAAATTTCAATATTGATTTTTCAAATAGTTTTCCAAACAATAATTATATTATTTTTAATAATTTAGACAGTTTTGCTAATACTTATCCGGTATTTTATAAGGGTATATTGACGAGTAATAATATATCGGAAGCGGAAATGATGCTCAATTTCCTTATTCAAGTGGAATTTATGCCTAAAGCTTTTATAATAATTAGCAGTAACATAGAATTATTAAAATCAATGGAGTTTCAACTTAATAGTTATAGTTCTAATATATTATTTATTGGTTATCATTATAATAATAAAAATACCCCGGAAAATAAAGATGCTGCATATTATACTAAAATCATTAATGATTTAATACCTCAAATAAATAAGATAAAAAGAAATAAACCGCCTCTAAAAACTAAAAAGATAAAAGATAAAAATCCTTATGATAAAAATCAATAAAATTTTATTGAGCTTACTTTGCTTAGTTATTTCGGGTATAAGTTATGGTCAAATTATTCCTACTTACTCTGTAGATTCGGTAACAATGAAAAATTTATTACCGAAGATAGATGCAGATACGCTGGTACTTATAAATATAGATAATACTATTATAACACCGAAATCCAAATTATTTCGATACCGGGATAATTCTTATATAAATTTTACTAAATATTTATATAGTCTTGCAGCGGATAACGCATCAGTTAATAAAACTATTGCAAAATTGATAGTGCAGCGTCAAATGATGCTTGTTGAATCTAAATGGGTAGATTTAATTAATAAGATGAAACAGCAAGGTGCAACAGTTTTAGGTCTTCAAGAAATAACTGCTCCATGTAATTTAATTGAAAATTATGAAGGATGGTTATATACCTTACTTTACGGACTCAATATTAATTTTACTAATAAAGTTAATGATAAAGATGTATTTAGATTTAATCCAAGCGATGCTGGAGCCCCTATTTTTTATTTAGGTATAATATTTACCGGTAATATAAATAGAGTAAAAACTCTTATAGAGTTCTTAAAAATTATACCGAAACAACCTACAAAAATAGTAATTTTTGCGAATAATAAAAAAGATTTAGAAAATATGGACTCTTATTTAAGCATGGTTGATATAGGATATTATGGAATTGAATATTTGGGGTGGCAAATGTTACCGGGATCACCTGATCATCAAATCGCTGAGTTGCAGCAATCTACGTTTTTAAATACCGGTCAGTGGTTAGAAGATGATGTAGCTAGCAAGATGTTAAATATTCCCGATAGCAAATTACAAAAGTAATATTTTATTGAGAAGGACTTTGTTGCTGAGATGCTGATGTCATTCCTAGCTAAAAGTGGTGTTGCCCGTAGGGCTCTTATGTCATTCCCGCGTAGGCGGGAATCCAGAAAAAAAGTATACATACAGTAAATTTTTAAAATTAAAAGCTCGCTTTATGCTGGATTTCTGCTTTCGCAGGAATGACATCGAACACCTGTAATAATTCGCTATTCGCATTTAATAAATAATATGAATAATAACTTAATAGCTGCTTTAAAAGATTTAATTATTAATACCGGTAGGGTTGCACTAGATATAAAAAAGGCAGGAATATTGACTGATACTAAATCAGATGGGTCAGTAGTCACTAATGCCGATAAGGAAATTAGTAAAGTAATTTATCAGGCTCTACAAGTCTTAACACCCAAAATAGCTATAGTATGTGAAGAGCAGCCGCTACCTATATTAAGCAATGATACTTTTTGGTTAATCGATCCTATTGACGGGACACGGAGCTATGTAAACGGTAAAAATACATATACGGTAAATATAGGGCTTATTGAAAACGGTCTTCCAACTATCGGCTTGATATATCACCCTGAAACAGCAAAGCTATATTATACCGATGTACAGGGGCGGTTAAAAATCGAACAGAATTCTAAAGAAATATTTGTTAATCATGAACCTAAACATGAAGAGCTTAATGCGGTAATAGGTTTTTATAATTCAAATAAAGCTACTAAAGAATTTTTAAGTAAATATTCATTCGGTCAAATAAATGCAATAGGCAGTTCAATTAAACTATGCTTAATTGCTGAAGGAGCAGCTGATATATATCCAAAATTCGGTCAAACTATGGAATGGGACATAGCGGCAGGTCATGCTTTGATTAAAGCCGGCGGCGGTAATATTTTAGATACACATGGACAAGAAATTACTTACGGTAAAGAAAATTTCGCTAACCCCAATTTTTTCGCCTGTAGTAAATATTGGTTGGAAAGGGAGGCTGTGTTTCGTGGATACTAAGTCGTCATTGCGAGCAGGCATTGCCTGCGTGGATACCACCCCGTCATTGCGAGCAGGCATTGCCTGCGTGGATACCACCCCGTCATTGCGAGCAGTCGTAGACTGCGTGGCAATCTCATGAAATAATACTCCTGAGATTGCTTCGTCGAATTACTACGTAATTCTTCTCGCAATGACGAAAAAATCGATCCATGCAACAATGCCAATCCGCATCAAACCAACTTCTTTAACTCATAAATCAATTCAAGTGCTTCTTTAGGGGATAGTTTATCAGGGTCGATAGTTCTAAATTGTTCATCTAATTTGCTGCTTATAGTAGTTTTATTAGGCTCAAGATTAAACAAACTCAAATTATTTGATTCCGTCGATAAGATATTTTTTCCTTTACCGGTAGAAGTTTTCTCAAATTTAAGCAGAATCTGCTCAGCTCTATTTATAACGCTGGCAGGGAGTCCTGCTAAAGCTGCAACATGAATACCATAAGACCTATCGGCAGCACCTGATATAATATTGTGCAAAAACAGAATATCTTTACCTGATTCCTCAATAGCAATAGTATAATTTTGTAAAGCCGGCAGAAAATTACTCATAACAGTAAGTTCATGATAGTGCGTTGCGAATAAACAACGACATTTTAGCTTATCATGGATATATTCAAGCACCGACCACGCTATAGATACGCCGTCGTAAGTGGATGTGCCTCTACCTACCTCATCAAGGATGATTAGTGAGTTTTTTGTAGATTGAGCAAGGATCGCCGAGGTTTCAAGCATCTCTGCCATAAAGGTCGATTGTCCCTTAATTAAGTCATCAGCAGCACCTATTCGGCTAAATATTTTATCGACTACTCCTATTTTGGCACTTTTTGCCGGCACAAACGAACCTATTTGAGCAATGATTGCAATAATGGCGTTTTGACGCAGATAAGTACTTTTACCAGCCATATTAGGACCGGTAATTAACCAAATACGCCCCGCTTCCGATAAATGACAATCATTATGTACAAAGCTTTTACTAGTTTTTAATAAAGCTTGCTCCACTACGGGATGTCGTCCTTTAACGATATCAAAGCTTAAATCGTCGGTAAATTCAGGCTTAACATAATCATATTCATCAGCGATATATGCAAAATTACAAAATACGTCAAGCCCGCTTAAGGAGCTTGCAAGCATTCGTAAATAGGAAGCTTTTTCGATTACTTGGCTACAAATATCGGCATATAATTCTTTTTCCAAGCTTATTACTAAGGTTTTAGCGTTGACTAACTCGCTTTCAAGCTTTTGTAGTTCAGTAGTAGTGTAACGGACATTATTAACCGTTGTTTGACGGTGAATAAATTTGGGATCAAGGATTTTATTAACATTTTTAGCGGTAATATCGATAAAAAGCCCTATAACATTATTATGAGATATTTTTAAACTATCTATGCCCGTTTCTTTGCGATATTGATCTTTTAGCTTTTCAATATGTAATTTCCCATTATTAATTAAATCATGTAATTGGGCTACTTTCGGATGGTATTCATGTTTTATTATATCTCCGTCATTTAAATTATTCGGTGCATCTTCTCGTATAGCTTCGTCTATTAAATTATATAATTCTGCATCGCCTGATAGAGGTTTAATAATTTTTTCGATAAAATCAGGTAAATTAAAACCGTAAGCGTCAAAAAATACTTCTTTAATCATCGTTGCAGCTTCCAAGGTATATTTAATACTAAGTAAATCACGACCCGAACTTCTGTTCATTGTAATACGTGTTAGGCAGCGTTCTATATCACTAGTTTTTTTTAGAAGTTCTCTAATTCTTTTTACTATTTCTAAGTTGGAATAAAAGAACTCGGTAATATTTAAACGATGATTTATTTTAGCAATATTGGTTAAAGGACTTGAAAGAAAATTATATAGTAAACGTCCGCCTTGTTTAGTAACCGTATGATTGAGAGTGTTTAGTAAACTTCCTTTCAGGGTTCCTTGTGAGTTTGTTACAATTTCAAGGTTGCGTCTAGTAGAGAAATCAATAGTCATATAGCTATGAAAATTGATAATTCTAGGGATTGGTAAATGAGGGATGTTTTGTTTTTGCGTTAATGATAAATATTCTAAAATGCTGCCTATGACACAAATTTGACTGCTAGATATCTCACCGATTCCTTTAATATCTTTCATTTTATAAAAGTCTAAAATGATTTTTTCACATTTATTAATCGCAAAAAAACTATCAACTTGATAGGTAATACGAAAATTTAATTGTTTGAAAATACTATCCGCAAGATTAGAAGATCTCAAGTTTTCGCTAAGCAGAATTTCACTAGGCTTTAAACGAGCCAGCTCATTAAGAATTTCCGCTTCCGGTACATTAACTACAAAAATTTCGGAAGTAGAAAGATCAACATAACAAAGGCTAGCCGTTTCTTTATTTTTCGGTATTACAAGACTTGCTAAATAATTAGGTTCGGCTGAAGCAATTAGATTCTCTTCAATTATAGTTCCCGGAGTTATAATACGTGTAACGTCTCTAGTAACTACCGCTTTATAACCGCCTCTATTTTTTGCCTCTTCAGGGGTTTCAAGCTGGTCACAAATAGCAACCTTATAATTTTCTTCAATTAACTTAGTTAAATAATTCTCAAGAGCATGATAAGGCACTCCGCACATCGCAATTTCTTCTTCACCGTTTTTGCCCCTTTTTGTTAAAGCTATACCAAGTACGTTACTTGCTAAGATCGCATCCTCATAGAACATCTCATAAAAATCGCCCATTCTAAATAGTAGTAAACAATCTAAATGAGCAAATTTAATGTCTAGATATTGTTGCATCATTTTCGTTGCAACGTCATAATTATATTTTTGTTTAAACTCTTGAAGATTCATATTAAGCAAAGTCATTTATATTAATGGTTTATCGAATATATAATAATGTTTGGTTAAGTTAAATATATATTTTGGGAGGAAATTAATTATAATACTGCATTATTAAATTATTTCTGCTATTATTAATTTATACTGAAAATATTTAAATTAGATTATTATGAAAACACAGCTTGTAGCTCTCACTAATAGAGGGCAAATGACAATTCCAAGTTATATTAGAGAGAAATTAAATTTATCTACAGGAAGTAAGTTAGAGTTAATAGTACAAGATAATTCTTTTACGGTAATACCTATAAATAAATCAGTTAAAAACTTGAAGCATATTTTACCAAAACCTAAAAATACTCTAACTATAGATGAAATGAATGAGATTATTAAAGGTTCATATGAGGATTCTGCGATCAGGTCCTCTACTGTACAAACATTATTGTTAGTCTGATTACAAAGGCAATTAATGTCATTCCTGCGTAAGCAGGAATCCAGTACTTTTCACTGTCACCCCGTGGCTTGACCACGGGGTCCACAAAAACAATAAAAAATACTAATAATATTAGTATTTTTAACTGGATCCCGTGGTCAAGCCACGGGATGACATTTCGCTTTTTTCTGGATTCCCGCTTTTGCGGGAATGACATTGTGAACGTTCGTACCACAACTTTTTATAAAGCTGCAAGCGAATTAACAATGTTTAGGTTCTTGCGCGCTATTTGTTCTTAATAAGCTTATAGCGTGTAGCTTTTCCTTGTCCAAGACGCTCTAAACGTTTTAAATTAGATAATTTTTTTATTATAGACTCAACTGTTCTCTCAGGAAAACCAAGTGCATTTACAGCATCTTTACGACTAAATTCGTTAATTTCTTTTGTATTAATCCAATTCCACATCATTAGTTGTTTTGCAGATAACAAATACTCTATATTATCATTTTTAATTATTTGTAATGCTCTAGTACTTTGTGATTTAACCACATTTAGAAAAAAAATCAACCAAGCGGTAATATCTTCTGATTTTGTCTTCCATGTAGCTTGAGTTTTATTAAGTGCCATATAATAATCAATTTTATTTGCTTCAATAATGTGTTCATGAGAGATAATCTGAACAAATAAATAACCATGCTTTAAAAGCAATAAATTAGTTAGTAATCTGCTTGTTCTACCGTTTCCGTCCTGAAATGGGTGAATTGCTAAATACTCAAAAATAAAATTAGCAATAATGATTAAAGAGTGCTTAGTTTTACTATCAACCGTCCAATTGTACCAATCTATTAACTCCTGCATTTCTTTTTTTACTAGATAAGGTGGAGTTGGATCAAATATTGTACCCACCACATTACCATTATGATCTTTTGCTTCTACACGATTTGATCCAAATTTATAATTTCCTTTATGTCTTGCATCTTTTTCACTATGAACCAACATATCATTATGTAACTTTAATATAAATGATTCCGTAATACTAATTTCTTCATAATTATTAAAGATAAACTCAAGACACTTTAAATATCCAACTATTTCTTGCTCATCACGAGTCTTAAATTTTTTAACACTTAGATTTTTATATAAACTTTCGACTTGCTCATCAGTAAGTTTATTACCTTCAATACGATTGGAGGAGCCGGTTGAAGTGATAATTACTGAACGTGTAAGACGATCTAGCGTTTGAGGTAAGATTTGTCCTGTAATATACCAACTATTTTTTACTCCTTCAATTTCAGAAATTTTTGTATAAATTTCTTCAATTACTGAAGGATTAAGATTTAGTCTTTTATGTATACGAAAATCTTGTAGATTCATTTCACTATTTTTACATGAGTACTATGTGAAATAATGTTAGATAATGTGAGTAAAGTCAATATATTTTTATTTTATTTTTAACAATCTAACGTTATGTCTACCGCCTTCAAATTTAGTGGTTAAAAACTTATCTATAATATCAAACACTATTTTGTGATCTATGGTTTTTGCTCCGAGTATTAAGATATTAGCGTCATTATGAGCTTTAGCGTTTTCAGCGGTTAACATATTATGGCACAAAGCTGCTCTTATTTCCGAGCTACGATTAGCGGCTATAGACATACCAATTCCTGTATCACTAATTAAAATACCGATAGGAGCTGATTTTTCAATAATAATATCTACTACTTTCTTAGCATAATCAGGATAATCAACAGTTTGTGTATTATTTGTTCCGCAGTCATAAACCTTTAAAGATTTCTGCTCTAAATAATTGATAATTTCAGACTTAAGCTCATAACCTGAGTGATCACTAGCTATGACAATATTATAAGTTTTCATAGTTAATTTTTTGATGGAAAATAATGATAAAAATTATATACTATGTAAGATTTGTTTTCTAATGTAAATAATAGTTTTGTTAAATATATGAAATATCCTGTTGCACTTAGTATCGTTATATGTTTTTGTTTAGTTGCTTGTGTTGAACAGCCGCCTGCTCCAATTGAGTATAAAGTAGGAGATGTTACTGCAAATAATAATTCTACCGAATTAGAACACGATGAGGGGTTGATAGTTCAAAGAACTATGGAAGACGATTCCGTATCAGAAAAAGTTAGCGGTAGACTTGAAGAACCAAAGGCAAAAATTATAGAAGATGATAATGATGATATTGAGATTCCTATATCTCGGAATGAAGATGAAGAAGAGATAGAGCAGTCAAGCTTTGTAAAACCGTTAAACGGGGTAATTATTACCGAGTTTAAAGCCGGTAAAAGTAAAGGGATAGATATTGCCGCTAAAGAATATAGCGAAGTTAAATCGATAGAGGCAGGAACGGTAATATATTCAGGTTTTAATAAACAATTCGGTAATTTAGTAATAGTTAAGTTAGATAAAGACGATTTAGAAGTAGCATATGCGAGTTTAGACGATTTGTTACTTAAAAAAGGTGATAAAATTACTAAAAATAGTGTTATCGGACATGTAGAACATAAGTTATATTTTGCGATGCGTAAAAACAAAATAGCGGTTGATCCGAGTAAATATATAGAATTTTAAATGGAAGATTTTATTACTCTTACTAAATACGGTGAACCTCAAAATGTTATAGTAAGGAGGAGTGGTAAAGCTAAAAATATAGCCATACGAATTACGCCTAAAGGTGCAGAGCTTGTATTGCCTCTTAAGGCAAAGCTAGAGAAAGGTCATAATTTTCTGTTAAGTAAAGAATATTGGGTTAGACAAAAATTACGCCGTAATGTAACTGTGATACCAAAGGATGAAGATAAGATTTCTATTTTGGGAAAATCTTATGAAATAATACATATTGATTCGTCTAAAAATCAGATAAAACTAAATGATTCTACGTTAGAAGTATATTGTAGTACGATACTAAAAAAACTTAGTATAGAAGTATTCCTTAAAAAGACATTATTAGCAGAAATAAAAATAATAGTAGAGAATATATCTAAAAAACATAATTTGACTTATGCGAATATTAGAATAATGGAAAATGTTACTCGCTGGGGAAGCTGTTGTAGCAAAGGGAATCTTGCTTTTAATTGGCGAGTAGTTTTTGCTCCCTTTGAAGTACTGAAATATTTAGTAGCTCATGAAATGGCACATTTAAAAGAAATGAATCATAGCGAAAATTTTTGGGAGCTAGTTGAGGATATATATCCTGAATACCAACCGGCAAAATTATGGCTAAAAAGAAACGGTAAAAATTTATATAATTATTTGTCATGAGATGTCATCCCGTGGCTTGTTCGATGTTGCCTGCATGGATACTTAATCGTCATTGCGAGGAAAAACTGTAAGTTTTGACGAAGCAATCTCAGGAATATTATTTCATGAGATTGCCACGCAGCCTATGGCTGCTCGCAATGACGAGATGGTATCCACGCAGACAACGCACTTCCGCGGGAATGACATCCTAATAAAAATAAAATACCTATTTATGAGGATAGAATGCACAACACCACGAAAAGAGTAACAGTTCCGGCACTTGAAGAAATCTTATACGAGCCTATAAAAGTGTTGGATCACGGTTTTATTAGAGTTATCGATTATATGGGAGATGATAGTGCTATAGTACAAGCAGCTCGTGTTTCGTACGGTAAGGGTACGAAGCAGCTAAATCAAGATAAAGGGCTGATAAACTATTTGCTTCGTCATTATCATACCACTCCTTTTGAGATGTGTGACATCAAATTTCACATTAAGCTACCGATATTTATTGCAAGACAATGGATTAGGCATAGAACAGCTAGTGTTAACGAATATTCGGCAAGATACTCTATTTTAGGCAACGAATTTTATTTACCAGAACCGGCAAATATTGCTTCCCAATCTGCCGTAAATAAACAATGTAGGGAAGGGGATAGCTTACCGAAAGAAGTGGCTGAAAAGGTTCTTGCAATTTTAGAAGAAGATGCTAAACAGTGTTACGGGCATTATAAAGAGCTAATGAATGCCGATGAAGATGGTAATATTATAGATGAGAATACCACAGGAATAGCAAGAGAGCTTGCCCGTATGAATTTAACTTTAAATTATTATACGGAATGGTATTGGAAAATTAATTTACATAATTTACTTCATTTTTTAAGGTTACGTGCCGACCCTCACGCACAATATGAAATTAGAGTTTATGCTGAAAAAATGCTTGAGATAGTCAAAGCTTGGGTTCCTTTTACTTACGAAGCTTTTGAGGAATATCGTTTGCAGGGAGCAAATATTTCACGTAAAGGTTTAGACGTAATCAAAAGAATGATAAAAGGTGAAAAAGTCACCCATGAAACTAGTGGTATGACTAAAAGAGAGTGGGAAGAACTAATGAAGATTTTTGGATAACTTTGCAAGATGTCATTGTGTGGACACCAAATCGTCATTGCGAGGAGCGAAGCGACGTGGCAATCTCATGAAATAATACTCCTGAGATTGCTTCGTCAATTGCTATGCAATTTCCTCGCAATGACAGATAAAGCCGATCCACGTGGGCAATGCCCGCTCGCAATGAGGTTAATTATAAATAAGGAGTATTTTGAGTGAGAAATATTATATATTTTATACTATCACTATTATTTAGCTTTAAAGGTTATGCACTTGAAACAATAAATATTGAGCATGGGCGAGCTGACCCGACACCTATAGCAGTTAATAAATTTAATGCCGATAGTTCTGCTGATGACGTAGTAGGTCACGATGTGGTGAAAGTTATCTCTAATGATTTAAAGCTTTCGGGGTTATTCCGTCCTATTTCCTCTGCATCTTTTATAGAAGAGAAGACAGGAATAGAATATAAACCGCTTTTTGCTGCATGGCGTCAAATTAATGCTAGCCTTTTAGTAAACGGTGAAGTTAAAAAACTAGAAAGCGGTAAGCTAAAAATTAGCTTTATATTATGGGATACGTTGCTTGAAAAACAGCTTGCCGGCGAAATTCTTGAAGTACCGGAAAATTTATGGCGAAGAGCAGCACATAAAATTGCCGATAAAATTTATGAAAAAATTACCGGTGATGCCGGTTATTTTGATACTAAAATAGTGTATGTATCAGAAAGCACTTCTTTACCGAAAATAAAAAGAATTGCTTTGATGGATTATGACGGGGCTAATAATAAATACCTTACCAATGGAAAGTCACTAGTATTAACCCCAAGATTTGCTCGTTCAGCGGATAAGATTTTTTATGTTTCATACGCAACTAAAAGAAGAGCTCTTGTTTATGAAAAGGATTTAAAAACAGGTAAAGAAAGCGTAGTAGGTGACTTTTCCGGTATATCTTTTGCCCCTAGATTCTCACCGGACGGTAGAAAAGCTGTAATGTCGATAGCTAAAAACGGCTCGACGCATATTTATGAAATTGACCTTGCTACTAAACGGCTTCATAAATTAACTGACGGATTCGGTATTAATACCTCTCCTAGCTATTCACCGGACGGTAAAAAAATTGTGTATAATTCTGATAGAAACGGTGTGCCTCAATTATATATCATGAATTCGGACGGAAGTGACGTTCAGCGTATTAGTTTCGGTGGAGGTTCTTACACTGCTCCTAGTTGGTCGCCTAGAGGAGACTATATAGCATTCACTAAAATTACTAGAGGAGTTGAAGGAAAAACTTTTAATATCGGAATTATGAAAGCATGCCCCCAAGATGATGAGAATAGTGAAAGAATAATAACAAGCGGATATTTAGTCGAAAGCCCTTGTTGGTCGCCTAACGGACGAGTTATTATGTTTGCTAAAGGTTGGCCGTCGAGAGCTAAAGCTCCGGGGAAAAATAAAATTTTTGCAATTGACCTAACAGGTCATAATGAAAGAGAAATTATAACACCGGCAGATGCTTCCGATCCTGAATGGTCAGGCGTGCTGAACTAATGTCATTCCTGCGAAAGCAGGGATCCAGTACTTTAAAGCTTTTAAAAAGCTTTATTTGAATAAAAATCGGTCATGCCTCCATATTGCAGTTACGCCTATTAAAAAGCTATACGTTCAATAAGAGTACCAATAACCTTATCATGAATATCCAATGACTTGGAAAAGCAGATTGTCTTACGTGCAAGCCTCTTGCATCTCGTTCTAAGGTTCAAGTTACTTCGTTCTATCCGTTGAGTGTATTTTTTACTGATAATATGCTTTTTAGGGTCTAATAACCTAGCATAACTCCCCCATCCATCTGTATAGTAAAAAGTCACCTTGAAATTCTCTAGTTTTTTCAGTAATGATTCTAATGTGCTATCACATCTTGTACCAAACGTATAAGCAACTACTTTTCACGAAATCTTATCCAAGGCATACCAAAGCCATCGTTGTCTGGATTTATTCTGTACATAAGACCATTGTTCATCTATCTCAGGAGCAATAATTACTTTTGTTGTACTGATAGAATGATTTATTGTTTTTAATACTAGATTTTTTTAAAACACGGATAACTGTATTGATACCCACTTTTAATACTCTTACTGTATCTCTAACTCCAGAGCCGTTGATTGACATTTCTACTATTTGCTCCTTAACTCCAGGCTTAGATGCATTATTAATATACTCCAATTGAAAATATCGATTACACCGCTTGCATTGATATCTCTGTTGTTTTGAAATTGAATATCCTGACTTTATTACTTCTTCTGTGTTGTTACAATATCTACACTTAACATCTATTTTTGCCATAACTCCTTAACTATAATTCTCTCTTATTACTGTTTGAGGATTATAGACTATTTACTCTAAACTGCAATACGGAGGCACGACCTAAAAATCTTGATCTAAAATATTTTTGTAAAGCTCGATTTATCTCGCTTTACAGTGGATTCCTGCTTTCGCAGGAATGACATCGAGTAATAACGGTTTAGAATGCTAAGCTACTTTTTTACTATGGTTTAAGATAAACTTTTTTATTTTTTCAAAAGCCGTATTCTCTATTTGTCTAATACGTTCCTTAGAAATATTATATTCATTACTTAGAATATCTAAAGTCTTAGGATCATCCGTTAATTTACGCTCTGTAAAAATACGGAGTTCTCTATCGTTTAAAACTTTCATAGCATTTGATAGTAGCTTTCTTTTATTAGTGGAATCTTGTCTACTAATAGCCATAGCTTCAGGAGTAGGGCGTGCTTCAGGCAATAGCTCTATTAATTCACCTGATTCTGCATCGTCACTATTTATAGGGTTATTTAACGATAAGTCAGAACCTGAAATTCTACTATTCATTTCGGAAACTTCATTAACCGAAACGCCTAGTTCTTCTGCTATTTGTACAAAATCATCGCTATTAATAGCCCTTGAGTATAAATTAGTAATTTTATGCTTAATTTTGTTAAGGCTAAAGAATAATTTTTTTTGTGCAGCCGTTGTTCCCATCTTTACTAATGACCAAGATTTTAGTATATATTCTTGGATAGCGGCTTTAATCCACCACATTGCATATGTTGATAGGCGGAAACCAAGTTCGGGATTGAATTTTTTTACTGCCTGCATTAAACCTATATTACCTTCTGAAACCAATTCGGTAACAGGAAGACCGTAAGTCCTATAGCCACTTGCAATTTTTGCAACAAGCTTAAGATGGCTTGTTACTAATTTATGTGCAGCTTGTAAATCATTTTCCTCTAAATAGGATTTAGCTAATAAAAATTCTTCTTCTTGCGTAAGTGACGGAATTTTATTGATTTTCTGTAAGTAGCTATAAAATCCTGATTCGCTAGAGATTGCTAATGCATTAATATTATTAGTCATACCAACCTTACTATTTTTCTTTATACTAACATATATATGATCTAAAATAAACTTTTTCTAGAGTATTTTTAAATAAAATCAAATAATGTCTAAAAAATCCAATAAAAATTTAGCCTTTTCCTTGTTGGGATTAATAATTAGTATGGTATTACTAAGTTTTGCTTCCGTACCTATCTATAATTTATTTTGTAAAGTTACGGGATATGGAGGTACTACTGCAAAAGAAACGGTGAGTGTATATTCTAAGGTAAAAGGCACTAAACCTATAATTATCGAGTTTGATGCTAATGTTGATAAAGATTTACCTTGGCGGTTTATTCCCAGGCAACAAAGAGTGCAAATTGTTCCGGGGCAGAATACTCTAGTGTTCTATGAAACGGAAAATCTAAGCAATAACGATATAATAGGTACTTCCGTATATAATGTTACTCCAAATAAAGCAGGAAAATATTTCGTAAAAATTCATTGTTTTTGTTTTGAAGAACAATTATTAAAAGCCGGCGAAAAAGTCTTAATGCCGGTTACATTTTATATAGATAAGGATTTTGAGCTTGACCCTGAAATGCAAGACATTAAAGTACTTACTTTATCTTATAGCTTTTTTAAAGTACGAGAGCTATATACTCGCTCAATTTGAAAAATTGGCTACGTCGTCTTGTAAGTCCTCCGGTCCTCACGTATTTAAGTATACGCTTCGGTCCTCGGCTTACAGACTCCTTGCTCTTTTCCAAATTGAGCTTCGTATACCAACTCTTCATTTACTTGAAGTATAGCTGTCACCTAGTTTGCTTGACCCCGGTATGACAACGGAGCGTTTTTCAAGAGCCACGCAGGCAAAGCTAATAATTGATGCTCAACAACCCATTTACGAATTCTAACAATCAGTGGAGTGTTTATAAGAGCGGTAGAAGGTAAAACTTTGCCGTTAGTATTAAAATTAATTATAGGTTCTATACCGTATATGCTATACCATGGCTTTAACGGTGAGCTATTTGAATATTTACGGTGAAACCAAGATAAAGAAGGTGTTGTTTCATCATATTCTATTACTTTAACTGATTGTGGATTTTTGTGATATATAAGGCTAAGTACCGATTGGTCGGAATGATGCCATTTATATTCATCGTAATTAGGATGAATATTATAATCTTTGCCTGAAAGAATTCTAATATCTTCACAACTTCTTAGCCATTTTTCAATAAAAGAGCGAGAAAGTGCAGTATTACGCACAACAATAACGGCACTCCAAATATGATCGTTATTTCTACATTCTTCGTTCAGACAATCCATTAAAGCAAAAGTTTCACCTTTAACAAAACTACCGTTTTTACGATCGCGATCATGTACCAGTAATATATCATTATCGCCTAAAAGATTTGTTAAATTACTGATATGTTTTTTAATAACAAAAGCTGAATCTAAATATACTATAATAGCTCCTTCTGGTGCATTTTTCATTGTTTCAAGTATAATATAAGGCTTCCATAGCCATAACCCCGCTCCTGCAGGTTCATTAAAAATTTCTTGATTTTTTTCTATAAATGCTTGATTTATATGCTTTTTCTTATAGTTAAATATGAAATCTATACCTTTATTAATCGCATAGTGAGTAGTAGCATTTTGATTACGATAAACATATTCCGGACCGTCGGCATAAGAAACTAAATAAATAGGCTCTTTTATAGAATTCTGAATAGATAAATCTACTTTTTGTAATGATAAATCATTAATAAAACCTTGGCGTGCATATTCTAAGATAATCAGTACGAAATAAATTAGAGCTAATGTAATAATCGTTTTGTATAATATTTTAAATAACATATGATTTTTGTATTCTTTAGGCTACATTATTGTAAGTTTCTCGCCATTGCGAGGAAAATTAAGAAGTAATTTGACGAAGCAATCTCGTACTAAACTCCTGAGATTGCCACGCTCCTTACAGTCGCTCGCAATGACGGTATTATAGCATTTTAATATATTAAAAGATAGTGTTGTAATTTAATTATAAATTTAGTATAATTTGCTGTTTGTTTAAGGTTGATATGATTAATTTAGGGGATAAGCAGTCTACTATAGTTGTCGCGATGTCAGGCGGGGTTGATAGTTCGGCGGTTGCCGCAATGTTGCATGAACAGGGACATAATGTTATAGGTATTACCTTGCAGCTATATGATCACGGTATGGCAGTAGGAAAAAAAAATGCCTGTTGTGCCGGTCAGGATATTTACGATGCTAAAATGGTAGCAAATAAGCTAGGTATTCCCCATTACGTACTTGATTATGAGAGTAAGTTTAAAGAGTCGGTAATAGATAATTTTGTTGATAGCTATTTACAAGGTGAAACCCCGCTTCCATGTGTGCAATGTAATAAATCGGTGAAATTCAGGGATCTAATTAAAACGGCTAAAGAGCTTGGAGCAGACAAGCTTGCTACCGGTCATTACGTACGAAAAATAAACGGTGATCACGGGGCGGAGTTACATACGGGACTTGATCCGGCAAAAGATCAGAGTTATTTTTTGTTTACTACTACTAAAGAGCAATTGGAATATTTAAGTTTTCCTCTTGGGGGGCTTACTAAGGATGAAACACGTAGGCTTGCTAGTAAATTTGGGCTTGAGGTAGCAGATAAGCCCGACAGCCAAGACATTTGCTTCGTACCTGATGGAAATTATAAGAGTGTAATAAATAAAATACGTCCGGGAGCAAGCGAAAGTGGCAAAATTGTTCACGTAAACGGGTTTGAACTAGGAGAGCATAGCGGTATAATTAATTACACTATAGGGCAACGTCGTGGTCTTGGTATAGCTTATAACGAGCCTTTATATGTAGTAAAGATTGATCCTAAGGACAATATAGTATATGTAGGACCGGAGTCTGCATTACATGTGCAGGAGTTTATAATTAAAGACATAAACTGGCTTGCAGATGAGATTAAAGATAATGAAAAGCTAGAAGTAGAAGTTAAAATTCGTTCGACAAGACCGCCTCGTCTAGCTGAAATAAGCAAACTCGATGATGATAAAATGAAAGTAAAATTTTTATCCGAAGAAAAAGCCGTTGCCCCTGGGCAAGCATGCGTTATTTATGCTGGCGAAAGAGTACTCGGCGGCGGATGGATTACTAGGTCGTGCCTCATCAATACAGTTATCCGTGTTTTAAAAAAATCTAGTATTAAAAACAATAAATCATTCTATCAGTACAACAAAAGTAATTATTGCTCCTGAGATAGATGAACAATGGTCTTATGTACAGAATAAATCCAGACAACGATGGCTTTGGTATGCCTTGGATAAGATTTCGTTAAAAGTAGTTGCTTATACGTTTGGTACAAGATGTGATAGCACATTAGAATCATTACTGAAAAAACTAGAGAATTTCAAGGTGACTTTTTACTATACAGATGGATGGGGGAGTTATGCTAGGTTATTAGACCCTAAAAAGCATATTATCAGTAAAAAATACACTCAACGGATAGAACGAAGTAACTTGAACCTTAGAACGAGATGCAAGAGGCTTGCACGTAAGACAATCTGCTTTTCCAAGTCATTGGATATTCATGATAAGGTTATTGGTACTCTTATTGAACGTATAGCTTTTTAATAGGCGTAACTGCAATATGGAGGCATGACCGATTACTAGAGATATAAGGTAATTATTTTTGCATAAATCCGTCATTGCGAGGAAAAACTGTAAGTTTTGACAAAGCAATCTCAGGAGTATTATTTCATGAGATTGCCACACAGCCTATGGCTGCTCGCAATGACGAAAAAATTATTACATTAGGCAATACAAAATAAGCTCACTAAAACAGGAGAAACTAATGAGTTTTTTAAGGAAGAAAAGTTTTGAATCAGTAAAAGAGATAGGTAGCTCAAGCGGCCTTAGCAAGACGCTTGGAGCATTCGATTTAATATTACTGGGTCTTGGTGCAATGATTGGTACCGGCGTATTCGTTGTTACCGGTATAATTGCTGCTAAATATTCAGGACCTGCAGTAATGTTATCTTATGCGATTGCAGGTATTACCTGTATCTTTGTAGCACTTGTTTATACCGAACTTGCTGCGATGCTTCCGACTTCAGGAAGTATTTATACTTATTCCTATGTTGCATTCGGTGAAGTATTTGCTTGGATGATCGGTAGTGTTATAATATTAGAACTTGGTGTTGCTGCAGGAATAGTAGCTGCGGGCTGGTCGGGTTACGTACAAGGAATATTAGCAGCAGGCGGAATTAATTTACCGAAAGAATTAACTACCGTACCGACAAACGGCGGTATAATAAATTTACCGGCATTTTTAATCTCGGTATTTATCGGATTTATTTTATATTTAGGTACTAAAGATAGTAAGAGACTAAATGCAATTTTAGTTTTCATAAAAATGGCTGCAATATTTGTATTTGTACTCGCTGCTGCTCCTCATTTCGATGCTACTAACTGGAGCAATTTTATGCCTTTCGGTTTTAGTAATGTTTTAGTAGGTGCATCTATTTTATTCCTAGCTTTTACAGGTTTTGGAACGATTGCAACTGCAGCTGAGGAATGTAAAAATCCAAAGCGTGATATAATGATTGGTATTATCGGCTCGCTTGTTCTAACTACTATAGTTTATGTAACAATGGCAGGGCTTGTGACCGGTATTGCACCTTTTGATCAGTTAAATAACGATCAACCACTTGCTTATGCTTTAACTATCAATAATAGCAAGATTGGCTCTGCTATTGTTGCAACTGGTGCGGTTTGTGGTATGATGACGGTGTTGATGATGAATATTTACGGTACTTCTCGTATTTTTTATGCTATTGCACGTGACGGTTTACTACCGAAAAGTTTTGCAAAATTGCACCCAAAATATGATAGTCCGTATATTACGATTATAATATTTGCCTCTTTAGCCGCTATTCTTGGAGGATTTTGTTCTACGGAATTATTAACGCAATTAACTTCAATGGGAGCATTAATTGATTATATAACCGTCACAATAATAGTGGTATTATTTAGGATAAGATTACCTGAAGCACAAAGACCTTTTAAATGTCCGTTAGTATTTATTATTGTACCGTTTATTTTAATTGCTTGTGCTTATTTGCTATTTATTCAAATATATGACGGTGAATTTAATCTATTAACGGCAGGTCGTGCGTTAATATATTGGTTTATTACAATATTTGTTTTATATATTGTAAGATCGTTTTTTATGAAAAAAGAGCAGAATTAAGGGCTACCCGTCATTGCGAGGAGGGACGTGTCCCGACGTGGCAATCTCGTCAAATATCCTGAGATTGCTTCGTCGAATTACTACGTAATTCTTCTCGCAATGACGATTTAGTAGTATCCACACAAAGCCACAAAATTAACCAAATGACTGAAAAGCTGCAACCACTTCGAGGAATGAAAGATCTATTGCCGGATGATTATAAAGTTCACGACTATATAATTAACAAAGCAAGGGATGTTGGAGTATTGTACGGTTATAAGCAAATGAGTACTCCAATACTTGAGTATACCAAAGTCTTTAACCGCTCTATGGGCGAAAGTTCTGACGTAATCAGTAAAGAAATCTACAGTTTTTTAGATAAAAGCAATGAATCCGTAGCATTACGACCTGAATTTACGGCAGGTATTATAAGAAGCTTCATTTCAAACGGTTTGCAGCATAAACTACCCCTTAAACTTTTCTCTACCGGTCCTGTTTTTCGTTATGATAGACCGCAAGCAGGGCGTCAAAGACAATTTCACCAACTAAATTACGAATATATTGGTTCTAAAGGAGCTATTACTGATGCCGAAACTTTGAAGTTAGCAGTAGACATACTTAAAGCACTCGAAATAGAGCAGGATACAATCTTAGAGCTGAATTCCCTTGGATGTAGTGAATCAAGAAGTGTTTATCAGCAAAAACTGGTAGAATATCTAAATGACTTTAAAGATCAATTATCGGAAGAAAGCAAAATAAGGCTGATCAAAAATCCAATGCGGATCCTTGATTCTAAAAGTGAAATCGATCAAAAAATAGTAGCTGATGCTCCGATTTTATCTGAATATTACACCGATGAATCCAAAGAATATTTTGATGAGCTGCTAAAATACCTTGATATTTTAGGCGTGAAATATAGTATAAATCCACGTTTGGTTAGAGGGCTTGATTATTACTGTCATACTGCTTTTGAATTCACTACGAAAAAGCTAGGGAGTCAATCCACTATTCTTGCCGGCGGACGTTATGACGGGCTTGCTAAAATCATGGGTAATAATGATGATGTGTCGGCTATCGGTTTTGCTGCCGGTATCGAGCGAATTGCTTTAATGCGGGAATATAATATATTTGAAGTAAAGCCGGTATTTGTATTACCTATAGGCGAAAATAATATTTGCTATGCTTTAGAAATTGTAGATAAATTACGCTTACAAAATATTTCTACTATTATAGAACCCGTAGGTAAAATAGCTAAAAGAATACAACGCGTTCTTAATGAAAATGCTCAATTTATTATTTTCATAGGTGACGAAGAACAAGCAAATAATAGCCTCAAACTTAAAGATTTAGAAAAAGAAGAAGAATATATAGTAGATTTTGCAAAAGTTCTTGAGTTGTTGAAGAAATATTAAATATTTATAACTTTTCTAAAACCTTTTCAATTATTCCTAAATTTAACCACGACATCTAAAAATATGATTATTATAAACGATTTAGCCATGAGTTATGGTGCAAGAATACTATTTACCGATGTAAATTTGCATATTAAAAATAATAAAAGATATGGTTTAGTAGGTGCTAACGGAGCAGGTAAAACAACTTTTTTCAAGGTCTTGACTAAGGAAGAAGAGCCGGCTTTCGGTGATATCAACATACCTAAGAACTCTAAAGTAGGTTGTTTAAAACAAGACCAATTTCTTTATGAAAATACTAAAATTATAGATACGGTAATAGCAGGAAATAAGGAGTTATGGAAAGCTTTACAGGAAAAAGAAGAGATATTAAATAGACAAGAATGTAGCGATGAAGATGGGTATAAGCTTGGCGAACTTGAACAGGTAATATACGATAATGACGGTTATACCGCTGAAATTTTTGCAGCTAGTTTACTTGTAGGTCTTGGAATAACCGAAAAATACCATTATGAGCCGCTTTCAGCTCTATCAGGAGGTTATAAACTTCGGGTATTACTTGCACAAAGTCTATTTAATAATCCGGATATTTTACTACTCGATGAACCTACAAATCACTTAGATATTATTTCAATATATTGGCTTGAGAATTATTTAAAAAATTCTTTTAAGGGAATATTAATTTTTATATCGCATGATTTAACTTTTTTAAATAATGTTGCAACGGATATTTTGGATATAGATTATGGAGAAATAAAACTATATACAGGTAATTATGATAATTTTGTTCAGGAAAAGCAGATAATAGCTGCTCAAAAATTAAGTGAGAGAAATTTCTTAGAAAAGAAAATAGAAAATATGCAGGCTTGGGTTGATAAATTTAGAGCAGGGACGAGAGCAAGGCAAAGTGCCTCTCGAGAAAAGCAGTTAGAGAAAATAGAATTACCGGATATACAGAAATCCTCAAGAATTAGTCCGTTATTTAGATTTAAACAACTAAGAAATTCAGGAAAATTAGTATTAAAAATCGACCAAATAACTAAAGATTTTGAGAATAAGCAAATATTAAATAAAGTTAGTTTTAATATATCTCGGGGAGAAAAAATTATTATTATCGGTGCAAACGGTATTGGTAAATCTACTTTGTTAAAAATCTTAATGAATAAAATATCAGCAGATCAAGGTAGTTATGAGTGGGGTTATGAATCACAAATATCTTATTTCGCTCAAGACCATCATGAGCTACTTAATGAAAATATTAGTATTATTGATTGGCTCAAAAAGCAATCTGAAAAGGAAACGGAAAATACTATTAGAAATACGCTTGGACAAGTATTATTTCGTAGTGATGAAGTAAATAAAAATATTTTAAGCCTAAGCGGCGGTGAGGGTGCAAGGTTATTACTTGCTAAAATGATGCTAGAAAAAAGCAATATTTTGGTTCTTGATGAACCGACAAACCATCTTGATATAGAGTCAAGAGAAGCTCTTAAAAAAGCTTTAATTGATTTTGAGGGTACGGTAATATTAGTAACGCACGATCGTGATTTTGCAAAATCCATAGCAACAAGAATTATTGCTCTTTCACATAGGAAAAATATTGTTGATTTTAAAGGTAAATATGATGATTATATTGAGAAATACGGGGTCGTGCCTCCGTATTGCAGTTTAGAGTAAATAGTCTATAATCCTCAAACAGTAATAAGAGAGAATTATAGTTAAGGAGTTATGGCAAAAATAGATGTTAAGTGTAGATATTGTAACAACACAGAAGAAGTAATAAAGTCAGGATATTCAATTTCAAAACAACAGAGATATCAATGCAAGCGGTGTAATCGATATTTTCAATTGGAGTATATTAATAATGCATCTAAGCCTGGAGTTAAGGAGCAAATAGTAGAAATGTCAATCAACGGCTCTGGAGTTAGAGATACAGTAAGAGTATTAAAAGTGGGTATCAATACAGTTATCCGTGTTTTAAAAAAATCTAGTATTAAAAACAATAAATCATTCTATCAGTACAACAAAAGTAATTATTGCTCCTGAGATAGATGAACAATGGTCTTATGTACAGAATAAATCCAGACAACGATGGCTTTGGTATGCCTTGGATAAGATTTCGTTAAAAGTAGTTGCTTATACGTTTGGTACAAGATGTGATAGCACATTAGAATCATTACTGAAAAAACTAGAGAATTTCAAGGTGACTTTTTACTATACAGATGGATGGGGGAGTTATGCTAGGTTATTAGACCCTAAAAAGCATATTATCAGTAAAAAATACACTCAACGGATAGAACGAAGTAACTTGAACCTTAGAACGAGATGCAAGAGGCTTGCACGTAAGACAATCTGCTTTTCCAAGTCATTGGATATTCATGATAAGGTTATTGGTACTCTTATTGAACGTATAGCTTTTTAATAGGCGTAACTGCAATATGGAGGCATGACCCGTCAAAACTTACAGTTTTTTCTCGCAATGACAAAATTTTTTCACATAACTTAATGACAAAAGTAAAATATGAATATATTATTTTATATACTCGTTTAATTTGAAAAATTGGCTACGTTATTTTTTGCTTTTAATCCTCACGTACTAAATAATGTACGCTGCGGTTAAAAGCTTCAAAATACCTTGCTTTTTTCCAAATTAAACTTCGTCTATCATTTATCAAGGAAGTTATGAGTACGGATATTAATAATATTAGCGATAGCTTAGAAATTGTTACGCAAGATCATTTATCGATTTTTTCTTTAATAAGTTCATCCGACATTATCGGTAAGTCGGTTATGTTGATGCTGCTTATTGCTTCCATTTGGTCATGGGCTATTATTTTGGATAAAATATTTAAGCTAGCACAAGTGCAGCGAAGAATGAAGAGCTTTGAAAATGTGTTTTGGTCGGGCAGTGTATTAGAACAGTTATATGAAAGCATAAAAAGGTCGGTTAATAATCCGCTAGCTTTGATATTCGTCTCGGCTATGGATGAGTGTAAAAGCTTAAATACAAAAGGGCTTTCCGATGCGTTAAAAAATAACCATAAAGAGCGTATAACGGGTGCAATGTACCTAGCTCAAAATAGGGAAGTCGAAAAGCTTGAGAAGAATTTAAACTTCCTTGCCACTGTTGGATCAAGTGCTCCTTTCGTAGGGTTATTCGGTACGGTCTGGGGAATTATGCACAGCTTTCAGTCGATTGCTACTTCTAAGAATACTTCTCTTGCCGTGGTAGCTCCTGGAATTGCAGAAGCCTTACTTGCAACGGCTATAGGTTTATTTGCAGCTATTCCGGCAGTAATTTTCTACAACTATCTGATTTCCCGTATTACTCTTATCAATAATAAAATTGAAGATTTTAGTAGCGAGCTAAATTCTATACTTTCCAAGGCAATTGATCAGGAGAAAATGTAATGGCTATAAAGCTTGCCGGAAGTAATAGAAAGAGTAAAAGAGCGGTAGTTAGCGAAATTAACGTTACGCCGCTTGTTGACGTGATGCTTGTGCTGCTAATTATTTTCATGATCACTTCTCCAATGCTTGTTTCAGGCGTAAATGTGGATTTACCCGAGACAAATTCAAGCCCGATTTCAGGGCAGGATGAGCCTTTAGTTGTTACTATCAATAATAAAGGCGAACTTTTCCTGCTTGAAACTCCTATAGAGAGAACGCATTTAACCGATAAGCTTGCGAATATCACTAAAGAAAAAAAGGATACTAGAATTTTTGTAAGGGGCGATAGAAATGTTTCTTATGGGCAGGTGGTTGAGATAGTCGCTGAAATTCATGCTGCCGGCTTTTCTTGTGTAGCTCTTATTTCAAATATTAAAAATAATGAAAAGTAACGATAATTTTACGGTTTTCCTTAGTTGTTCTATCGTTCT
Source organism: Rickettsia sp. MAE-05 (assembly GCF_057319745.1). Taxonomy (NCBI): domain Bacteria; kingdom Pseudomonadati; phylum Pseudomonadota; class Alphaproteobacteria; order Rickettsiales; family Rickettsiaceae; genus Rickettsia; species Rickettsia sp. MAE-05. The sequence continues at coordinate 24,032 of NZ_JBLTIO010000002.1, read as the reverse complement.
GCATTTACTTCTTTTATATTTTTTTCTATTCGGTATGCCATCGCTTTTTGAAAAATTACCGGAAGAGCAAACTATAACTTTTGAGATGTTACCTGTTAGCGATAAATCAAATATTATCACTCAAACAAAGCAAAAAGAAGCCCCTATAGAAAATGAAGATGCTAAAAAGTCTGAGCGGAGCACGCCAAAAGAAGAAGAGCCGCAGCAAGATTTGTCTAAAGAAGAAAAAGCAAAAGAACCTGAGACTAAACCGGTAGAAGAAAAACCTAAAATAGAAGAGAAAAAACCTATAGAAGAACCAAAGCCAGAAGAAGTAAAAGAAGAGTTGCCTGAGAAGAAGGAAGAAGTAAAAGAAGAAAAGCCTAAAGAAGAGGAAAAAAAGAAGCCTGAAGAGAAGAAGACCGAAGAAAAAAAAGAGAAAGCCGTTGTTAAAAAACTCGAAGAGAAGCCTAAAGAAGTAAAGAAAAAAGAGCCTAAAACCGATGAGCTTGATTCTTTACTGAAGAATTTAGAGCAATCTTCGGAAGGGGATAATGTAAAATCCACTAAGCATCAAAGATCAAAAAAAGTTGATAATGCAAAAGAAGCTAAAGGGGTTTATACGGACGGGCTGCCTCTTTCCGATAGTGAAACATCTTTGATAAAAAGACAGATTGAAAGACATTGGAGCAATGTGCCTGCAGGGGTTAGAGGCAATAATAAGGTAAAAGTCATTATTAGCATTACGCTCGATAAAGCAGGTAATGTTGAGCAGGCAAAGGTAAAAGAAAGAATCTGCCCTAATATTCCGGCTAGTGTTTGTGAAGCTTTGGCGGATAATGCAATTAGAGCGGTATGGCAGGCAAGCCCTATCGAAAATCTTGACCAAGCACGCTTTAATCACTGGAAAGAGATTAATTTTAGCTTTGATCCGAGTAAGTTGTAGGCTGGGTATTGCCTGTGTGTATACCAAATCGTCATTGCGAGGAGGTATTGTTACGTGGATCAGTTTCACCTCTGTCATCCCGTGGCTTGACCACAACTGTCCGAAGTTGAAAAATAAGTAGAGTAGTGATAAAATAATTTCTATTTTTAGTAGGAGTTATATATGGTAGTAAGATATTCAGAATTGTTATCAAAAATACCGGACAGTTTATTTGAGTCAGTTGGAGCAGAATATAAGATAGATAAGGTAAACCATAAGCTTACAGGGAAGTCATTGTTTCAGATATTACTATATAATATATGCGAAGAAGATAAGATAAGTTTAAGAGTGATAGAAGAGAGTTTTGAAGAACATCAATTTACAGTATACCATAGAGGGAACATAGTACGAGCAAGCAAGAGCGGAATATCAGATAGACTTAAAGCGATTGATTATAGGTATTATGAAAGTATATTTAGTAGTTTAAGAAAGAGTATAGGGAAAGATATAGTATCAAATGAGGGAAAGAATATAGAATTATTTGATTCTACTTTGGTAACGCTGTCGAGTAAATTGTTAAAATGCGGTTTTAAGACCTCAACAGGAAGTAAGCATCAGATAAAATTTAGTGTAGGATTTGACTCTCTACCGTCTAGCGTACGTTTTGGTGATAAAGCTAGTGATAATAGTGAGGATGTAGCCCTTAAAGCCGCTATAGAAGAGGCAAGTTTATCAAAGGAAGATATAGTTGTATTTGATAGAGGGATAAGCGCACGTAAAACATTTCAAGAGTTTAAGCAAGCAGGGATAAAGTTTGTTACCCGTTTAAATGATAAGGTTAATTACAAGATAATAAAGTCTAATGAGCAAGAGGCGGAAGCAGGTTTAGAAGCAGATAGAGATTTGGATATATTAGGAGATTATATAGTAAATCTACGAAGCAGAGATATACATTGGATTAAAGAAGAATTTCGATTAATTAAAACAAAACACCGGATTAATGGGAAAGAGTTTGTATTTTTAACGAATCTAACAGAACTAAGTGCTGTTGAGATAACAGATATTTATAAGATGAGATGGGATATAGAAGTATTTTTTAAGTTTATCAAACAACACCTAAATGCTAAGCATTTTCTTTCTAGAGATATAAATGGTATTAAGGTAGTGTTTTATATAATATTAATAGCGGCTTTACTTATTCTAACTTTTAAAAAGCTAAATAATATTGATAGTTTCAAGTTAGCTAGAAAAAGATTTGTTGAACAACTACGAAGAGCTATTACTTATGATATTATACTTTTATACCAGCACGACCCATCCAAGTTCAAGAATTCCTTTGTTTTCTAGGCTTCCTCGAACTTCGGACAGTTGTGGGAGCGAAGCGACGTGGCAATCTAGAAAATAATTAAAAAAATTCTGTAAATCAGAATTTTTAACTGGATTGCTTCGTCAATTACTACGTAATTTCCTCGCAATGACGGAAAAGCAGGACCACGCAACAATGCCTCGCAGGAATGACATAGTAAAGAGTGGGGCAAATAATAATAGAATAATTATTTTTATAATGAAAAATAACCATCGATGAAATTAGTAATAGTAGAATCGCCTGCAAAGGCAAAAACGATAAATAAATATTTAGGTGATGAGTTTAAGGTCATTGCATCATTCGGTCATATTAGAGATTTACCTTCTAAAAAAGGCTCAGTGTTACCTGATGAAAATTTTGCGATGAAATATGATATTTCCGATAAAGCAGGTAAATATGTAGATGCCATAGTTAAAGATGCAAAAAAAGCTGATGCAGTATATCTTGCAACCGATCCGGATCGTGAGGGTGAAGCTATCTCGTGGCATGTTGCAGAGGTAATAAAAGAAAAAAATAAGGTTAAATCCGATGATTTTTTTAAAAGGGTAGCCTTTAATGAAATCACTAAAAAAGCAATTATTCATGCCGTTGAGAACCCTAGAAAACTTGATGCTAACTTAGTAAATGCACAGCAAGCAAGAAGAGCTTTAGACTATTTAGTCGGCTTTACCCTTTCACCTCTTTTATGGCGTAAATTACCTGGATGTAAATCGGCGGGACGTGTACAGTCCGTGGCTCTGCGATTAATATGTGAGCGAGAAGATGAAATAGAGCGTTTTAAGTCGGAAGAATATTGGGATATTAGCCTTAAAATGCAAAATAGTAATAATGAATTATTTACTGCTAAATTGACTCACGTAAACGATCAGAAGTTAGAAAAATTCTCAATTATTAACGAAAAAGACGCCAAAGATTTAACCGAAAAATTAAAATCTCAAAATTTTCATGTTGATAAGATAGAAAAGAAACAACAAAAACGCACACCGCAACCTCCTTTTATTACTTCATCACTACAACAAGAAGCAGCAAGAAAATTAGGTTTTAGTGCTAAAAAGACTATGCAAATAGCACAAAAACTTTATGAGGGCGTTGACATAGGTAAGGAAACTATAGGGCTTATTACCTATATGAGAACCGACGGCGTTACATTATCAAATGATGCAATAGCAGATATACGTAAGTTAATCGATAAAAGTTATGGGGATAAATACTTACCGACTAGTCCTAGAATTTATAAATCCAAAGTAAAAAATGCTCAAGAAGCTCATGAGGCGATAAGGCCGACGAATATTACTTATACGCCGGGTAGCTTAAAAGAAAAGCTGGAAAAGGATTATTATAAACTCTATGAACTAATTTGGAAAAGGACTATAGCCTGCCAAATGGAAAATGTGATAATGGATTTGGTAGTTGCAAGTTTAGCTTCGGAAAATAAAGAATATTTGGCAAAAGCAAACGGATCAACTATAGCATTTGACGGGTTTTATAAGGTTTATCGTGAAAGTGTGGACGATGAGGCTGAAGAAGAAAATAAAATGCTGCCGCCTTTAAAAGAACAAGAACCGCTTAAAACTAAAGAAATTATTCCGAACCAGCATTTTACAGAACCTCCTCCAAGATATTCGGAAGCAAGCTTAGTGAAAAAACTTGAAGAGCTTGGGATCGGTCGTCCTTCGACCTATGCTAGTATTTTATCGGTTTTACAAGATCGAAAATATGTTTCTCTTGAGAAAAAACGATTTATGCCTGAAGAATTAGGACGTTTGGTAACGGTATTTTTGGTGGGGTTTTTCAAGAAATATGTAGAATATGATTTTACCGCAGGTCTTGAAAATGAGTTAGATGAAATAGCAGCAGGCAGACTTGAGTGGAAAGCTGCTTTAAATAATTTTTGGAGCGGTTTTAACCATAATATTGAATCGGTAAATGAGCAAAAAATCACCGAGATTATTAGCTATGTACAGAAAGCCCTTGATTATCATTTATTCGGTGATAATGCAGAATCTAAAGTTTGTCCTTCATGTAAAACAGGCGAGCTTAGCTTAAAGCTCGGTAAGTTTGGAGCGTTTTTAGCATGTAGTAATTACCCTGAATGTACTTTTAGAAAATCTATTGTTAGCGATAACGATAATAACGAAAATGAAGGCGATTTTGCCGCTACTCCTAATGAGAATAAAATTTTAGGCACTGATAAAGACGGGATAGAAATATATCTGAAAAAAGGACCTTACGGACCTTATGTTCAGCTCGGCGAACAAGAAGGCAAAGTAAAGCCAAAACGTAGCCCCGTGCCTGCTAGCTTAAATCAAAACGACATCACACTTGAGATGGCATTAAAGCTTCTAAGCTTACCGCTAAAAATAGGTATTCATAAAGATAGTGGCGAGGAAATTATGATAGGATACGGTAAATTCGGTCCTTACATAAAATATATGGGTAAATTTATTTCAATACCTAAAAAATATGATTTTCTAAATTTAAACTTAGATGATGCGATGAAATTAATTGAAGATAATAAAGCGAAGTTAGAAAAGAAACAGGCGTAAGAGGATGTAGCATTGCCACCCTCGTCATTGCGAGCGACCATAGGGAGTGCGGCAATCCAGTAAAAAATTCTGTAAATCAGAATTTTTTTATTATTTTTCTGGATTGCCACGTCGCTTCGCTCCTCGCAATGACGAGAAAATAGTACGAAACACTAAAAAAATAAGTAAAAATGATAAAAGTTATAACACGATTTGCTCCGTCACCAACCGGTATGTTACATGTCGGAAATATCAGGGCAGCATTGCTTAACTGGCTATATGCAAAGAAGCATAACGGGCAGTTTATTTTAAGATTTGACGATACGGATTTAGAGCGTAGTAAACAGGAATATAAAGACTCTATCGAAGAAGATTTAAAATTTTTAAATCTTCATTGGGATCAGACATTTAATCAATTAAGTCGTTTAAGTAGATATGATGAAATCAAAAATCTATTATTAGACAAAAAAAGATTATATGCCTGCTATGAGACTCCGGAAGAGTTAGAATTAAAGCGTAAATTTCAATTATCTAAGGGATTACCGCCGATTTATGATCGAGCTAGCTTAAATCTAACAGAAGAACAAACACAAAAATATATAGAGCAAGGAAGAAAACCGCATTATAGATTTTTGGTAAATCATGAACCTATTAGCTGGCATGATATGATCAAAGGCGAAGTTAAATATGACGGTAAGGCTTTAAGCGATCCAATAGTGATAAGAGCAGACGGTAGTATGACCTATATGTTATGCTCGGTTATTGACGATATTGATTATGATATTACTCATATTATTAGGGGCGAAGATCACGTTAGCAATACCGCTATTCAAATTCAAATGTTTGAGGCTTTAAATACTACTCCTCCAACTTTTGGACATTTGAGTTTAATAATCAATAAAGACGAGAAAATTTCTAAAAGAGTCGGGGGATTTGAGATTGCAACTCTTAGAAAAGAAATCGGGCTTGAGGCTATGGCAATTGCTAGCTTTTTTAGTTTACTTGGTTCATCGGCACAAATCTTACCTTATAAATCAATGGAGAAGCTAGCAAATCAATTTGAGATAAGTAGTTTTTCTAAAAGCCCGACTATCTATCAGCCAGAAGATTTGGAAAGACTAAATCATAAATTATTAATAAGTTTAGATTTTGACGAAGTAAAAGACCGCCTTAAAGAAATCGATGCCGAGTATATTGATGAAAATTTTTGGTTATCGGTAAGACCCAATTTACAAAAATTACGTGATGTAAAAGATTGGTGGGAGATTTGTCATAAAACTCCGAATGTAAAAATTCTAAATTTAGATAAAGAATATTTAAAACAAGCAGCAGAATTATTACCGCAAGGTGAAATTACCAAAGATAGCTGGAGTATTTGGACTAAAGAAATAACAAATATAACAGGCAAGAAAGGTAAGGAGTTATTTCTGCCTCTTCGCCTTGCTTTAACCGGTAGAGAATCAGGACCGGAAATTGCAGGAGTTTTACCTTTGATTGATCGGGAAGAGATAGTAAAGCGGTTAACTAGTGCGTGACTCTTTATGTAATTCCCGCAAGGCATTGCTCGCGTGGACACCTAACCGTCATTGCGAGGAGCGAAGCGACGCGGCAATCCAGGAAATAATTAAAAGAATTCTGTAAATTAAGAATTTTTTACTGGATTGCTTCGTCAAAATTTTCAATTTTTCCTCGCAATGACGGATAAACAGGTACATGCAACAATGCCTGCTCGCAATGACGATTGAGTATAACAATAGACTTCTTGCATAACCTATCTTATAAAGAGGAATTTGAAGGAAACACGGTAGCACTGCACCACAGCGTATATAAACATACGTGAGGATGCGAGTACCGGATTGACGTACAAACTACCTTTAGAAGGAGGTTATGCAAGAAGTCTAATATTTTAGCTATAATACTCTATCATATTAGTATTAATAGCACCGGCAAGTTCTGCAGTATCACCGTAGATATTATCAGCAATAAGAGAAACTATACCTGCCGCTCCCGCCATTAAACCTTCCACAGTTTCACAAGCTACATATCCTGCAGCTATCCCTGCTTTTATTGTATTTTCTGCACATTTGATAGAATCGTACGGCGAAATTGCAATTGCTCCTAAAGCACAAGCACCTATAAGAACAGGCGGATTGTAATAAGCAAAAGTTGCAAGGCTTGCTACAGTTGCTTGAGCAAATGTAGATATAAAAGAATAATTAGTACTTACATCAGAAATAACACCTTGAATAGAACATACAGCACTTGCACTATTCTCTATCACATTAATAGCATGTTCTGTTGCTAAGGTAGCATACATTGTAAAATCTGCCGCAGCTTTAGTAGCATTTTGAAAATGAATTGTAGCACTATCAAAGTAACTAGATGTTTTTTTTGAGGTTTGTGGACCCGTATAGATTTTTGTCATGATTTTTCCCCTTAAAATTAAATCGTGACGACATTATAACTTAAATGTTGGGGCGTGTCAATGGATATTATTAATAAATAATTAAAAAATTAATAAAGGTAAATTAGTGTATAATTCCCAATTTCTGGAATAAATCATTGTCTCTTTCAGGCATTGGATTAGCTGAGGTTAAAAGCTTTTCTCCGTAGAATATTGAATTAACGCCTGCCATAATACATAAAGCTTGTAATTCATCAGACATTTGTTCCCTACCTGCCGATAAACGAATATAAGATTTTGGGTCATGCCTCCATATTGCAGTTACGCCTATTAAAAAACTATACGTTCAATAAGAGTACCAATAACCTTATCATGAATATCCAATGACTTGGAAAAGCAGATTGTCTTACGTGCAAGCCTCTTGCATCTCGTTCTAAGGTTCAAGTTACTTCGTTCTATCCGTTGAGTGTATTTTTTACTGATAATATGCTTTTTAGGGTCTAATAACCTAGCATAACTCCCCCATCCATCTGTATAGTAAAAAGTCACCTTGAAATTCTCTAGTTTTTTCAGTAATGATTCTAATGTGCTATCACATCTTGTACCAAACGTATAAGCAACTACTTTTAACGAAATCTTATCCAAGGCATACCAAAGCCATCGTTGTCTGGATTTATTCTGTACATAAGACCATTGTTCATCTATCTCAGGAGCAATAATTACTTTTGTTGTACTGATAGAATGATTTATTGTTTTTAATACTAGATTTTTTTAAAACACGGATAACTGTATTGATACCCACTTTTAATACTCTTACTGTATCTCTAACTCCAGAGCCGTTGATTGACATTTCTACTATTTGCTCCTTAACTCCAGGCTTAGATGCATTATTAATATACTCCAATTGAAAATATCGATTACACCGCTTGCATTGATATCTCTGTTGTTTTGAAATTGAATATCCTGACTTTATTACTTCTTCTGTGTTGTTACAATATCTACACTTAACATCTATTTTTGCCATAACTCCTTAACTATAATTCTCTCTTATTACTGTTTGAGGATTATAGACTATTTACTCTAAACTGCAATACGGAGGCACGACCTATTAAATTATAAACTTTTTCAGCACTATCGGCAGTTTTAAAATCTTTCATATATTATCAAATTTAATATTAAGTTCTTCCGTCAAAATAGCCATCAACTCAAGTCCTATTTTATTTTTCCATTTTCCTTGTTCATAAAAAAAATGATAAGGACCGCTAACCGGCGATGACAACCAAATTTCTTTAGCTGCACTTTGTTTGTTTATTACATATATACCCTTATCAGTATCAAGATTTAATATATCACCTTGTAAATCTACGTCTATACTTGCTTCTTTATCTTGCTCTTCTATCTTGTCGGCTATATATGCAATTGTTGTTTCGGCTATTTTACTAAATTCTGTATTATTCATGATAACATCCGTTAAATGGATAAAAATATACGAAGATCAACTTCAAAAAGAGCACGGAGTCTATAAGGCGAGGAACGCAGCGTATACTTAATACGTGAGTACCGCAGATCTTATAAGACTTTGGGCCAATTTTTGAAGTTCATCGAGTAGATGGTGTTTCAGGGTCAATTTCCGGCTCAGGTACTCTAATCAAACTTTTTCTATAAGTTTCAACAAATCTATTATGATCATTAAGATTGTTAGAAAAATTATGTCCGCCTTTACCGTCAACCACAAAAAATAAGGCATCCGTTTTAGCAGGTTTTACCACTGCTTCTAAAGATTTTAACGACGGACAAGAAATCGGACCGGGCGGTAAACCTTTTATATAATAAGTATTATACGGCAGTTCTTGCAATAAATCTTTTTTTGTTAAAGCTCTTGCTAATTTAAATTTTCCTTCAGTCAAAGCATATATAGCAGTCGGATCGGCTTGTAGCTTCATATTTTTCTTTAAACGATTAATGAATACTGCGGCTATAATAGGTTTTTCTGCATTTGAACCGGCTTCTTTTTCAATTATCGAAGCTAGCGTTAATACTTCAAGTCTAGTTTTTAACGGAGAATCCGGTGAAAGATTTTGCATCACCTTATCTAAATTAGCAGACATTAAATTTCTCATTTGATCGATTATCTGCTCTTTTTGATCTCCATAAGAGAAAAAATACGTTGAGGGCATTAAAAAACCTTCCGGTATTATCCCTTTTATTTCTCCAAGTAATCGACTTTCTTCATTAATTTTCTTTATAACCTCACCAACCACCGTACCTTCTGGGACAATTATCTTATGTATTATAGATTTACCACTTGCTAATATTCTTAAAGTTTGCAGGGGCGATATATTACGAGTAAACACATATTCACCGCTTTTAAGAGGTCTTTTTATAGAATAAATTTTAGCAATTACCTTAAAAATTCTCGGATATTTGATTACTTCATTAGAATAAAGTTTTGTAACTATTTGATTTACGGATAATTTAGGTTCAATAATTATCGTTTTATTTTGAGTAAGATTTCCCGCCACAAAAATATAAAATATACTAAAATTTAGCAAAGTAATAAATATAGTTAGAGATACTATAACTAAAAAAAGTTTAGTTTTTAATAGGTTTTTTAACATAATAACTATTATTTTTATAAGACTTAGAAATATTGATAAAAAAAATTACCACGAAATATGGTTTTTTCTTGACATTTGAAATAACATATAGTAAAACTAACTTAAAGTTTGGTTGAAGTTAAATATTTGCTGAATTTAAATTATATAGCTTTTGCTAAATAAATCAATAGTTTTAATATTTGGTAATTAAAATATTAAAATTAGATGACTAACAAGCAACAAATTAATAACGTAACCAATTTACTATAACAATAGTATACTCCTGTAAAATGAAAAGTTAGAATTTTTATTACAAACGAAAAATATAAATCTTTATTCATAGTTCATATTACTATACCGGCGTTAATACTGATCTTATAATGGGCATTATATATTATGATACAAGATCACAATACCGATCTAAAACACGAAGAACATACGGAAAGGTTAAAAGCTTTACAAAATAAGTTAGGAAACTTATCCGGTTTCTTGACGACAATGCGTTCTGATAACAATGAGGAATACAAAAAAATTTCCAATGATTTAGAAATTTTAATGAAACAAATTAATACTATAAGAAAAAATATGGAAATATATTTTGTTATTATATTAATATTAATGTTTATTATAATTCAGAAAATGTTGTGGACCACCGGTTCAAGTACTAATCTTTCTCTTTTAACAACTTTATTTTAGGTTCTAAGAACTCCTGTTTAATAATTTCTGCAGCTATATAAGAAGGTGATCGATTTGATTCAAACCCTAATTTCTGCAAAATTTTTTGACTTTCTATTACCTGCTCATACGCTTTTTTAGAATTAAATAATAACTCTTGAAGCTTATTACTAATAAGACTAGCTCGGCAATTAAATTGGATAAATTCCGGAATTATTTCGCTACCTGCTATAATATTTATCAACGTAACATATTTTATTTTTATCAATAACCTGATAATAAAAAAGCTTATAAGATTAACTTTATAAGCCACAATCATAGGAGTACCAGAAGCTGCTATTTCTAAAGTATTAGTACCGGATTTTGCTAAAGCTGCATCCGCAACGGCATAAGTTTTAAGTCTCTCACTTGAAAATAAATAATTAAACTTAACATCTTCTAAAAACGGCTTTATTATTGCCTCATGCGCAGGATTTGCAAGAGTAAATATAACTTTAAGATTATTACAACTCTTGAATATTTCTTCAATAGAAGAAGCAAAAACCGGTAAATGCCTTAGAATCTCTCCTTTTCTGCTTCCAAGAGTAACACATAAAACTCTCTCATTCTCGTCTATTTTAAACTCTTTACGCAAAACTATTTTATCGCTATAAAATTCCTGCTCCATGATCGGATGACCTATATATCTACAATCAAGCCCAACTTTAGTAAAATACGGCGGTTCAAACGGTAGTAAAGCAAATAAACAATCATAAATTTTGGCGTAGTTTGCTGCCCTTTCCTCTTTATATGCCCAAACTGACGGAGCAACGATATGAATCATTTTCAGCTTTGGTAAAAGTTTTCTTACCCGCTTTGCGGTGCGGTAAGTAAAGCCTGGTGAATCTATGGTAACTAATAAATCAGCTTTACTATTTATTATGTCCTCCACTGTTTTATCAATTAATTTTTTAAGCTTAAAAATATGAGGCAAGATTTCTACAAAACCCATTAAATTTATGGCAGTAATAGGAAATAAGCTTTTAAAACTTCCGGCTTCTTCCATATATCTACCGCCAACGCCGACAAACCGTATACTCGTTGAATCCCCAAAATTGGCTACGTCGTTTTTGTAAGACCTCAGATGCTCGCGTATTTTTAACGGCTTCGTAGGCTCACCACCTATTTGACTGGGGGCTTTTGAAGTATCTGCGGTATATATTCCCGGATTGTTTTTTAAATGCTTAATTATGCGTCCACCGATAAAGTCTCCTGACATCTCACCGGCTATAAAGTAAATTTTTGTCATTGAAGCTAATTATTTTTTAAGGTTCTCAATTTCTGCTTTCAACTGCCTTATTTTTTCTATAGATAATTCAGTAATCTCATATATTTCTTCTATCGAGTTTTTTTTTCATTAACATCTTTTTTGCTATTTTTATACTTTTTGTAACTTCCCCTTCTTCTATACCATTTGCCATACCTTCTTCTCTACCTTTTTCTTCAGCAGAAACTATATAATCGCGGTCTTTAAAGCCTTTGCTCATATGAGCACGATAAATAATTCTTTCTTTAGTTGTCATTTTAAGGATATCAAGTTTTTTTGCTACCTTCTTCATATACGGTGATTTAAAGTCTTTCTTAACTTCAGAATGTTTTACTACATATAACCATTCGTCCAATTCATCTCTTATAACATCATTAAATAACGGTACTGATATTACAAAATATTCCGGAAACACATCACATAAATCGAATATTTTACCTCTCATATCTCCCAAAGAAAATTTCATAGGATGTTTTTTATCAACTTCTCTAAAAATAGTCTTACCGTGATATAAAGGTGCTTTCATATCAGCAAAAGGAAAATACAATAAATTAATATGAAATATCTTTTTTATAGTAGTGTAGTCTTCATTTTTATAAATACTATCGACTATTAACCTACTAGAATTAAAACAAGCTTTATGCATAAAAAGATTTGTATAGGACTTATCTATTTCCACTATATATTTATGTTCTTCTTCATCTTCTACTATTACATCTGCTACGCTAGATTTTAAAATATCATCTTCTTTATTACTGCAACTTTCAAGCAATGCCGTTATCTTAACCGGACTATAACCCGCATCTTTAAGTATTGCCGAGATAAATCCTTCAACTATCTCGTAATCACCTTTATCCTTAAGCAAATATTTTATAGCGTAATCAAAACTTATTATAGTACTCATATTTTCCTATCTAATTACATATTATTAAATTCCATTTTACGGTAACTCAAAGCTTCCGCAATATGCGTTTTCAAGACCTTATCCGTATTCTCAAGATCGGCAATCGTGCGTGCGACTCTAAGTATTCGGTTATAAGCACGCATTGATAAACGAAATTTATTTACCGCTTCATTCAGTAAATCTCTGCCTTCATCCGCCGGCATAGCGTAATCTATTAGTAACTGCCCGTCTAACCTGTTATTTGTTTTAATATTATACCCTTCGTATCTCTTTTCTTGAATCAAACGCACCTTCTCGACTCTTGCAGCTATATCTTCAGATTTTTCCTCAGAATTATCTGTAATAAAGGCATAATTATAAATATTAATATTTGATACTTCTATATGCAAATCAAATCTATCCATAATAGGTCCCGATACTTTCATTTGATAATCGCTAGCACATTTGGGGGCTTTCATACATTCTTTATAAGTATCACCCAAATAACCGCATTTACAAGGATTCATAGCTGCTATTAACTGAAAATTCGCTGGATATTTTATATGAGCACTTGATCTTGAAATCAATATTTCACCATTTTCAATAGGTTGTCTTAAGGAATCAATAACATTATGTGGGAATTCAGGTAATTCGTCTAAAAATAATACACCGTTATGAGCTAGCGTAATTTCACCAGGCTTTACTTTTTTTCCAACCCCTCCACCAACCATAGCAGCAAGCGAACATGAATGATGCGGAGTTCTGAACGGCCTTACTTTTGTAAGCTTACCGTCTGAAAATTTTCCAGCGATACTTGTAATCGTGCTGCATTCTAAAATTTCTTTTGTAGACATTTTAGGTAGTATACTGGGAAGACAGGCAGCAAGTCTTGATTTACCGGTTCCGGGAGGACCGAACATTAAAAGGGTCATGCCTTCCCCCATCCATCTGTATAGTAAAAAGTCACCTTGAAATTCTCTAGTTTTTTCAGTAATGATTCTAATGTGCTATCACATCTTGTACCAAACGTATAAGCAACTACTTTTAACGAAATCTTATCCAAGGCATACCAAAGCCATCGTTGTCTGGATTTATTCTGTACATAAGACCATTGTTCATCTATCTCAGGAGCAATAATTACTTTTGTTGTACTGATAGAATGATTTATTGTTTTTAATACTAGATTTTTTTAAAACACGGATAACTGTATTGATACCCACTTTTAATACTCTTACTGTATCTCTAACTCCAGAGCCGTTGATTGACATTTCTACTATTTGCTCCTTAACTCCAGGCTTAGATGCATTATTAATATACTCCAATTGAAAATATCGATTACACCGCTTGCATTGATATCTCTGTTGTTTTGAAATTGAATATCCTGACTTTATTACTTCTTCTGTGTTGTTACAATATCTACACTTAACATCTATTTTTGCCATAGACCCATTAAAAGGTTATGCCCTCCTGATGCTGCAATTTCTAAAGCTCGTTTAGCAATTTTTTTGACCTTTTATATCTTTAAAATCGGGATAATTTATTGGTTCATCTTGCAATTTAGCTTCCGGAGGAGTTAAAACTTGTGAACCTTTAAAATGATTTACTAGTTCAATTAAATTACCTGCAACAAGTATATTATCGTTACCCGACCAAGCAACTTCCGAGCTATTTTTGCTTGAACAAATAAGACCTTTACCTCTAGCAGAAGCCCCAATCGCTGCAGGCAAAGCTCCGCTTACCGGTAAGATTGAACCGTCTAATGATAATTCTCCTATTATTAAATATTCCGCAATTTCAAGTTCAGGTAAAATATTCATTGCGGTAAGTATTGAGCAGGCGATTGCAAGATCGAAATGGCTTCCCTCTTTTACTAAATCTGCCGGAGCTAAATTTATTAAAATCTTTTTAGTAAGTAGTGCAAGCCCTATAGAAGATAACGCTGCTTTAACTCGTTCTTTTGATTCAGCTATAGTTTTATCGGCAAGCCCTACTATAGTAAAAGCAGGGATACCCGGTGATATTTGTACCTGCACGTCAACATCGATAATATCAATTCCATTAAACGTTAGACTTGCTATATGAATTATCATGAAATTTTTCTTCAAATGCTATTTTGTGGGATAAGTATTGTTGGAAGCTCAAATCGTCATTGCGAGAAGAATTACATAGTAATTCGACGAAGCAATCTCAGGAGATTTGATGAGATTGCCACGTCGCTTCGCTCCTCGCAATGACGAAAAGCAACAATCACCAATCGAAAAAACATACTATAGAACAAACTTAGCTAAGTCAAGATTAGTTATTATTTTTGATAATTGATTTTCTACGAATTTATCATCGATAGTTATTTTTTTGCCTTTCATTTCGCTAGCTTCAAAGCTTATATCCTCAAGCAAATTCTCAAGTATAGTATGCAGCCTTCTAGCCCCTATATCTTCGACTTCTAAATTAACGGTGATCGCATAATCCGCTATCTTCTCAATAGCAGAAGTAGCAAATTCAAGATGCACGTCTTCAGTACCTATTAGTGCCGAATATTGCTTTATTAAACTAGTTTCAGGCTCAAGTAATATTTTAATCATATCATCTTTGGTAAGTGAATTTAATTCCACTCTAATCGGTAATCTTCCTTGTAACTCCGGTAATAAATCAGAAGGTTTAGCAATATGGAAAGCACCTGAAGCAATAAATAATATATGATCGGTTTTAACAGGTCCATATTTAGTATTAACCGTTGTTCCTTCTATCAAAGGCAGCAAATCTCTTTGCACTCCCTCTCTACTTATTTCAGCATTTTTTGCTCCGGAACTACCGGTCGAAGCTATTTTATCAATTTCATCAATAAAAACTATCCCATCATTTTCAGCTAAATTTATAGCTTGCTGAATAATTTTTTCTTGGTCTATTAATTTTTCTGATTCCTCAGGTATAATAATAGCCATAGCATCTTTAACTAGCATTTTTTTTGTTTTAGTCTTACTGCTGCCAAGGGCTCGTCCAATCATATCGCCAAGGTTAAGAACGCCCATAGATGCTCCAGGCATGCCTGGTATTTCAAAACTTCCACCACCGACAGGTGTAGTATCAGCTACGCTAATTTCAATTTCCGTATCATCAAGTTCGCCGTTTAAAATTTTTTCTTTGAACTTTTCTCTAGTCTCACTACTAGAAGTTTTACCTACTAAACTATCTAATATTCTCTCTATCGCTTTTTCACGTGCATTAATATCTACTTCCGTTTTTGCTAAAGTTTTTTCAGTATTAACGGCTATTTCGACTAAATCACGAATTATTGATTCTACATCACGCCCTACATATCCGACTTCGGTAAATTTAGTTGCTTCAATTTTATAGAAAGGAGAATTAGTCAACTTTGCAAGGCGTCTTGCTATTTCCGTTTTCCCGACACCGGTTGAACCGATCATTAAAATATTTTTCGGTACTATTTCATTACGTAAATTACCTTCTACTCTTTTACGACGACAGCGGTTTCTAAGTGCAATAGCAACAGCTTTTTTGGCCTTTTCTTGACCTACGATAAATCTATTAAGTTCATTAACTATTTGAGAAGGGGTAAGCCCCATAGGGTCTTTTTTATAAGTAGTTTTAGTAGCTTTCATACAACTTTTTCCATTATAATATTATGATTAGAAAATACACACAAATCTGCAGCTATATTCATAGATTTTAAAGCAATTTCTTCAGCAGTTAAATTGTTCTCGTAAGACATTAAAGCACGAGCGGCAGATAGTGCAAATAAACCGCCTGAACCTATTGCCGCAACATTATTTTCAGGCTCTACGACATCACCGTTACCGGTTAAAATTAATATATGACTACGATCAGCAACAATCATCATTGCTTCCAAACGTCTCAAATATTTATCGTTACGCCAATCTTTTGCAAGCTCAACTGCACTTCTAAGTAGATTATGCTTATGTTGCTCTATCTTTACTTCAAGTTTTTCAAATAACGCAAGACCATCAGCCGTAGAACCCGCAAAACCGGCAATAATTTTATTATTTGCTATAGTCCGAAGTTTTCGTGCTGTAGATTTTAGTACGGTATTACCATGCGAGACTTGTCCATCTGCTGCTATAATTATTTCTTCGTTCTTTTTTAAACAAAGTATTGTTGTGCCGTATAAGGCTAAATTATCTGACATAATATAAAATTTATTGATATTAAGTTGTTAATTAGGTACTATATAATATTGAATTACTCCTAAATAAAATGAAGAGTTATTCGACACAGCTTCAAAAAGAGCTAGGAGTTCAAAGTCCTCGGAACGAAAGCCGTTACTTAATATAGTTCGTACCGCAGCTCTTGTAGAACATTGTCACCAATTTTTGAAGTTCTATCTTAGTATATACTCAAATGATTTCAAGAATTGAATTTGTTATCAAATGGTGAACGCACGCAGCTTATACTTAATAAGTGAGTACGTGAATCCATGAAGATAACAAAGAGCAATTCTTGAAATCATCAGAGTATACTTGACTAATCAGGTTTAATTAATTATTGTCCCTTGAATTTTCAAGGCTTAAACTTAAATAATGAATATATACGCAATATACATTAACTCTACACAAAAAAATAATAATTTTATTGTTATTGAAGAAGGCTTTTCATGGATAGCTGCTCTTTTAAGTATATTTTGGGCATTATACCATAAAATGTGGTTAGTTGTTGCTATTGCCGTAATAGCGAATATAATCGTTACGGCGATTAATATCGAAGAGTTAAAGTTTATATTTAAGATAGTCTTAATATTAGGCTTTGGCTTTTTTGCTTCAGATATTAGAGAAAATTATTTAAAAAGAAATAATTACCGACTAGAAGATATAATAATTGCCAACTCTAGCATTGAAGCTGAATTGAAATTTTTAGCACGTAGTATGCTTGTTTAATTTACGTCATTGCGAGAAGAATTACGCAGTAATCAGGGCGAAGCAATCTCAGGATATTTGAACGAGATTGCCGCGTCGCCTACGGCTCCTCGCAATGACGATTTTCGCTTCAATAAAGCCTTTAACAGGAATAAAATGATGTATAACAAAGAAAATGTTTTTGCAAAAATTATAGATAAAAATCTTCCGGCAAAAATAATTTATGAAGACGAACAAATTTTAGCATTCAAAGATATAGCACCCGTAGCACCTGTACATATTATCGTTATACCTAAAAACGAATATATAGATTATGCGGATTTTATCTCTAAAGCTCAAATAGACGAAATAAAACATTTTTTTGCTAAAATTTCCGATATAGCGAATGAAGCAGGGCTAGACAAAGACGGTTATCGTTTAATAACTAATAAAGGCGAAAAATCGGGACAAACTATTTTTCATTTTCACTTCCATATTATCGGAGGCGAAAAACTCATCGGATTAATAAATAAATGACTAAAAAATACAATATTGCAGTAATCGGAGCTACAGGAAATGTAGGGCGTGAAACTCTAAATATTCTAGCTGAGCGTAATTTTCCCGTTAATAAAATTTATGCTATAGCTTCAGATAACTCTATCAGACGAGAAATAAGTTATGGAGAAAAAATACTAAAAATCAGTAGTTTAACTAATTTAAATTTTGATGATATCGATATTGCTTTTTTTTGTGCCGGTTCAGAAGTTTCAAAAGAATTTGTACCTAAAGCTACTGCTAGTAGTTGTGTAGTTATCGACAAATCCTCACTTTTTAGAGTTGACAATCAAGTACCGTTAATTGTACCTGAGGTTAATTTATCAACACTTACAGAGTTTAATACTAAAAATATCATAGCTAACCCTAACTGTATAGTAATTCCGCTTGCAGTAGCATTAAAACCGCTAGATAATGAAATAAAGATTAAAAGAGTAGTGATATCTACTTATCAATCAGTATCAGGAGCAGGTAAAGCAGGAATGGACGAACTCTACGACCAAACAAAATCTAAATATGTTTTTGGAGAGAATGATCCTAAGAAATTTCTAAAACAGATTGCATTTAATCTTTTTCCTCATATAGGTGATTTAAATAAAGACGGCTATACAAGTGAAGAAGCAAAAATTGCTTTTGAACTAAACAAAATTATGGGCAATCACTTTAAAGCTAGTGTTACTTCCGTGCGAGTACCGGTATTTATCGGTCATTCTATATCGGTTAACATAGAATTTAACGACAAAATGGACGCTAACATCGCTGAAGAAATATTACAAGACGCAGATGGAATTGTTACAATTTCTAATAATAATGACCTTGCTTATATCTCGCCCGTTGAAGTGGTAGGCGAAGATGCCGTATATGTCTCCCGCATTAGAAATGACGTAAGTAAACCTAATACGATAAATCTATGGATCACATGTGATAATTTACGTAAAGGAGCAGCTTTAAACAGCGTTCAAATTGCTGAAGAATTAATTAACACTTATTTATAATATAACTAATATGGATAATAAAAATACTAATTTAAATAAAAAAAACCCTCTAGTAATAGCTCTAGGTCAATGTAGAACGGCTTTTTGGATAGTTTTTTGGTTTGCTTTTGTAATCAACTTACTAATGTTAATTACTCCTCTTTACTCCTTGCAAGTTCTTGATAGAGTCCTTGGAAGCGGTAATCTACAAACATTATTATTTTTATCAATAATAATCGCATATATCTATTTTGTTTACGGATTATTACAAATTGCTCGTTCTTTTACACTTATAAAGGTAGGAGAATGGCTTGATAGAACAGTAGCTCCCGTAATTTTTGCTTCTTCAATTTCTGCAGCCGCAACACGAGCAAATATGGGTTCTAGCCAATTATTACGTGATTTTCAAGCTGTCAAAACATTCCTAACAAGTACCGGAATTAATACTTTATTCGATGCCCCTTGGAGCCTTATCTATATTGCCGTTATTTTCTCAATTCATCCATATATCGGTCTTATTACCGTTTTTGGTGCAGTTATCATAGTTTCAACCGCTTTCTTTAACGCTGCCGCTACTAATAAAACGCTCGGTGAAGCTACCGAATTTTCGATAAAAGGTATGACACAAGCTGATATTGCAAACAGAAATGCAGAAACAATTGAGGCAATGGGAATGATGAAAAATGTTACAAAAAATTGGCATAAATTTAACATATTAGCACTTGATAAACAATCAGTTGCTAGCTATCGTAACGGTGTTATTTCTAACTTTTCAAGGTTTATCCGTAACATAATGCAGATGGCTGTTACCGGAGTCGGTGCTTACATTGTTGTAAAATCTCACAGTGCAGATATGACGCCCGGTAATATGATTATGAGTTCTATCATAGTCGGTAGAGCTCTTGCTCCTTTCGATAATGCTATTGATTTATGGAAAAGTATGAGCGGTGCTATTAAATCATACAAAAACATTAATAATTTATTTAACACTTATTCTTCTAGAGATGAAGCGATGCCAATTCCGAACGTTGATGGTCATCTTACTGTTGAAAATATTTATTATGCTCATCCTATACCGAAACATTTACCACAACCTCCCGTACCGAAATATATCTTAAAAGGCGTTAGTTTTGCAGTACAACCGGGCGAAGTTTTAGCAATTATCGGTCCTTCGGCTACAGGAAAATCAACTTTAGCTAAAATCATAGTCGGGGTATGGAAAGAATCATCAGGTTCAGTACGTTTAGATGAAGCAGAAGTTTACCGTTGGAATAGAGACGATTTCGGTAGACATGTTGGCTATCTTCCCCAAGGAATAGAACTTTTTAGCGGTAGTATTAAACAAAATATAGCTAGAATGGAAGAAGATGTCGATCCGCAAAAAGTTATTGAAGCAGCTAAAATAGCCGGAGCTCATGAAATGATATTAAGATTCCCTGACGGTTATGATTCTGATATCGGTCCTGCAGGCTCTAATCTATCAGGGGGTCAAAGACAACGTATCGGGCTTGCTAGAGCTTTTTACGGCAATCCAAAACTCATCATTTTAGATGAGCCTAATGCTAATTTAGATGAGGCAGGTGAAGTTGCCCTTGCAAGTGCCTTAAAACAAGCAAAACTTAAAGGGATAGCAGTCGTTGTAATTTCACATAGACCTTCCGTATTATCCGTTGTTGATAAAATTCTAATATTACAGGATGGAGCCGTTGCAGTTTACGGAACGGAAGAAGAGATTCAAAAACACTTTAAAACTTTAAAAAGCGGCACAATTCATATTAATAATTAATGGTATTACCGCATGGCTTCCAAATCGTCATTGCGAGGAGCGAAGCGACGCGGCAATCCAGAAAAAATAATTAAAAAAATCTGATTTACAGATTTTTTTTACTGGGTTGCTTCGTCGAAACTTACAGTTTCTTCTCGCAATGACGAAAAACACCAATAATAATGATTAAATATTATGCAGGACTTAAAACACAATAAACCTCAAATTACTCCGGAACAATTGAAACAATTATTGTCCTTACGCGAAGATTCATTAAACCTTAAAGGTCAAAGTTCTAAGCGTAAAGCTTTAATAAATACTACATTAAAGAAAACCTCTCACGTTATAGAGTTCTTATTAGTAAAGCTTGACAGGTTTGTTAATTTTACTACCAAAAAAACAGATAAAGAGCGTAATAACGTAGCCCAAGCTGCAAGGTCACCTATACTTTTCGGTATTTATGTTATTATCTTTTTAGTATTAATAGGCGGATTATGGGCGGCTCTTGCCCCTCTTGATAGCGGTGCTGTAGCTGTCGGTATCGTAATACCAAGCACAAATAAAAAAACGATTCAACATAATGAAGGTGGAATAATCAATGCTATTTACGTTAAGCAAGGTGACAAAGTCAAAGAAGGCGATAAGTTAATAGAGCTTGAAGAAACTAGAATAAAAAGCGAACATGAAAATATTCTTGGTCAGTACCGTAATTTTTTAGCAACTGAAAATCGTTTAATTGCCGAACGTGATAATTTAGAACAAATCGAATTCTCTGATTTTCTAATGCAGGATATAAATTTACCGGAAGTAGCTAAAATAATTCATACACAGGAAAATTTATTTAGATCTAGAAAAGAAGTATATAACTCAGAGAAAGATGCATTACATCAAAATATTGCTCAACTTGAGAAAAAAATTGAAGGTTTAGAAGCAAAAAAAGTTGCCGCTTCAAAAACTGCTGAAGTTTATCAAGACCGTTTAAAAGCTTTAAGAACGTTAAAAGAAAAAGGCTTTGTACAAAAAGCAGCTTTATTAGACCAAGAAGCAAAAGTTGCCGCTTCAAAAAGCGATGTTGCAACAACTGAAGCCGAAATAGCAGGGATACGCCATGCTATTACCGAAACTCAAATTAAAATTATAAATCAACAAAATAAATATACTGAACGGACTTTAACAGAGCTTCGTGAAGCTCAAGTACAAACAGCCTCTCTTAAAGAAAAATATAATTCCCTGACGGATTCACTTAATCGTGTGATAATAAGATCACCTGTTGACGGTATAGTTAATAATTTAAAATATCATACAATAGGCGGTGTTATAAGTCACGGACAACCTATTATGGAAATTTCACCAATTAATGATCCATTAATAATAGAAGCAAAGGTATCTCAAAAAAACATTGACTCAGTACATGAGGGACTAGTTGCAAAAATACGTTTCAGTGCATTTAAATCAAGAACGACTCCAACATTTACCGGTAAAGTAGTAAGCATATCACCCGATATCGTACAAGATGAAAGACAGCATCCAGGACAACAACAAGATAATTATTATGTTGCAAGAGTTGAAATTGATATGGATGAATTTAACAAAGTTGCTAAAGTTAAAAATCTTGAGCTACATCCAGGTATGCAAGCTGAGGTACAAATCGTAACCGGTACTAGAACACTACTTAGATATTTACTTGATCCCGTTACTGATACTGCATTTAAAGCTTTCAGAGAAAAATAGATAATTTGAAGATTTTAAGCTAGATAACTTTACGGAACCTAGGTCCTGTACACTTTTAATTAATAATCATAATTATGGCTCTTTTTAGCTGCAAATTATCAGATTTTTTTGAAATATGAATAACTATTCCTGCAAAAATCTTATTAATTTTCGCTTAAAAATATCTCATAATTATAATCATTAATCAAAATTGTACAGAACCTAAATATTTTGTAACAATATTTATTAAAAATTCTTAATCCTTTATTGACTTTTAACCAAAAAAGTATAGCTTATTTTGCAATCTAATTATATATAAAGGTTATGTTAGGCTACGAAAAAGAACAAAAAAGTTTAAATAAAGAACAAAAACAAGCTGTCGGATTACTTTCTATAGGTACATTTCTAGAGTATTTTGACCTTATGCTTTATGTGCATATGGCGGTGCTTTTAAATAATTTATTTTTTCCGGAATATGATCCTTTCACTTTTTCGCTGCTTACTGCCTTTTCTTTCTGCTCTACCTACTTGTTAAGACCTATAGGAGCATTAATATTCGGATATATAGGAGATCATTTTGGACGTAAGATTGTAGTTGTTTTAACTACTCTATTAATGGCTATTACTTGTGTGATTATAGGCAGTATGCCAACATATGCACAGATAGGTATAACAGCCTCTTGGGTTCTTACTATATGTCGTATAATTCAAGGTATGTCGGCAACTGCAGAAGCACGAGGTGCAGAGCTGTATTTAACCGAAAATACATCTCCTCCTATACAATATCCGTTAGTAGCAATTATAACCGTATTTTCTGCCGTAGGCACGACGGTAGCACTAGGTATTGCATCAATTTTTACTAATCAAAATATTTATCAACATGAATCAAGTTGGCGTATAGCTTTTTTTGTTGGTGCAACTATTGCTTTTGTAGGTACTATTGCGAGGACTAGTTTAAAAGAAGCAGAGGCATTTTCAAATAAAAAAAATAAATTAAAACTAAGACTTCAAGAAAATAATATTACGCTTGAAGAAATTGACAAAGATATTCTAGATCAAAAAGTTCCAAACGCCACTTCTATTTGGTATTTCTTTATCCAATGTGCTAGACCTCCGTGTTTTTATTTCGTGTATATATATTGTGCTGATATATTAAAAAGAGAATGTGGTTTTACTCCGAATCAAATTATAAATCAAAATTTTTGGGTATCTATAATAGATTTACTCGGTATTATCGGTCTTGCATTTATTAGCTATAAAATCCATCCTTTAAAAATCTTAAAGGTAAAATTATATCTATTTTTTACCTCTCTCATTTTTTTTCCTATAATGTTAAATTATAACCCTACTCCTTTATATATTTTTATTTTTCAATGTTTAGCTGCATTATTCGTATTTGATCATGTACCGGCAGCTCCTATATTTTACAAATATTTTCCGGTTTTTAAGAGATTTACATATACTAGTATGCTAAGTGCAATAGCAAAATTATTTAGGTCG